>DASVQR010000144.1:0-127196 GCA_036389055.1 Longimicrobiaceae bacterium
GGGCAGTCCACGTGCGCGTAGTGGCGCTTCTCCGTCTGGTACTCCACGTGCGCGGTCGCGATCGTGATGCCGCGGGCCCGCTCCTCGGGAGCCTTGTCGATGTTGTCGAACGAGATGAAGTCCGCCAGACCCTTCGCCGCCTGGATGCGCGTGATCGCCGCCGTCAGCGTCGTCTTGCCGTGGTCCACGTGTCCGATCGTGCCCACGTTCACGTGCGGCTTGGTCCGCTCAAACTTAGCCTTGGCCATGTTCCGATCTGGTCCCGGTTAGGGAAATTAAACGAAGGGAGGCTCGTAAGAGCTCACGATGGGATTCGAACCCATGACCTCTTCCTTACCAAGGAAGTGCTCTGCCGACTGAGCTACGTGAGCCCGATACCCCCGAGTCGGGCCCACCCGGACCCGAACGACAAACGGGAAGGCTCCCGGCCTCGCGCCGCCGCGGCGCGTGGGTCCGGAGCACTTCCACCCCACCCCACGTCCGGCGCCCGCAGGAACGACCCTGCAGGAATGACACTGCACGATCTCCCGGGCGCAGGCGGACAAGAAAGGTAAGATACCGGCGACTCAGATTTGTGTCAACTCCCCATCGTCGTCCACGAGCTAGTCCATGGTCTTGGAAAAGCGCCGCACGCTGAGCCCCACGATGACCGCCGCCATGAGCAGCAGGACGCCCGCGTCGGGGAGGAGGCTGGGCAGCGCCGCGTCCCGCAGGAGCACGCCGCGCAGCACCTGGAGGTAGTGGGTGAGCGGGAGCAGGTTGCTCGCCCAGCGGATCGGATCCGGCATGGCCTCGCGCGGGAACATGAAGCCGGAAAGCAGGATGTTGGGGAGGAGGAGCATGAAGGACAGCTGCATGGCCTGGGCCTGGGTGCGCGCCACCGTGGACACCAGGAGCCCCAGCCCCAGGCTGGCCATCATGAAGGCGAAGGTGATGGCGTAGAGCGCGGGGATGCTCCCCCGCACCGGCACCCCGAACAGGAAGCGGCCCAGCAGGAGGACCACCGTCATCTGCACGTAGCCCACGAGCACGAAGGGGACGATCTTCCCCAGCATCATGCTGGTCTTGTCGATGGGCGTGACCACCAGCTGCTCCAGCGTCCCCCGCTCGCGCTCGCGGGTGATGGACAGGCTGGTGATCAGGATCAGGGTGAGCGACAGCAGCACCCCCACGAGCCCGGGGACGATGTACACCTCGCTGCGCAGCGCCGGGTTGTACCAGGGCCTGACGCGCACCTCCAGCGGGGCGCGCGGCGCCGGGCGATTCCCCAGGAGCGCCTGCGAGCGGGCCTGCGCCGCCAGGGCGGCCCCCGAGATCGCCGCGGACGAGGACATGGGATCGGCGGCGTCCACGATCACCTGCGCGGAGGCGGTGCGGCCGCGCTTGACGTCAGCGGTGTAGCCGGGCGGGATCACCAGGGCGGCCCGGGCCCGGCCGCTCTCGATCTCGGCGCGGAGCGCTTCCCTCCCCTCCACCCGCCCCACCAGCCGGAAGTTGCCGGTGTTCTCCAGCACGGCGGCCAGCGCGCGGCTCTCGGAGGAGCGGGCCTCGTCCAGCACCACGGTGGGGACGTCGCGGACCTCGGTGCGGATGGCGAAGCCGAAGAGCACCAGCTGCATCGCCGGGATCGCCAGCATCAGCGCCAGCGTCATGCGGTCGCGCCGCATCTGCACGAACTCCTTCCACAGCATGGGCCAGAGGAGGGAGTGCCGGACCCGGTGCGCCAGGCTCATACGCGGGCCCCCTCGTCGCGCCGCTGCAGCTCGATGAACACGTCCTCGATGCTTGCCAGCCCGAACTGCCCGGCGATCTCCGCCACGGTGCCCAGCGCGATCAGGTGCCCGCGGGACAGGAAGGCGATGCGCTCGCAGCGCTCGGCCTCGTCCATGTAGTGCGTGGTCACCAGGATGGTGGTGCCGCCGCGGGCCAGCTCGTGGATGATCTCCCAGAAGCGGCGCCGCGCGGCCGGGTCCACCCCCGCGGTGGGCTCGTCCAGGAAGAGCATGCGCGGGTGGTGGGAGGTGGCGCAGGCCAGCGCCACGCGCTGCTTCCACCCGCCGCTCAGCGTGCCGGTGAGCTGCCCCGCCCGCTCCTCCAGGTCCAGCTGCCCGAGCAGCTCGGCCACGCGCTCGTCGCGCCGGCGGCCCACCAGCCCGTAGATGCCGGCGTAGAAGCGGATGTTCTCCTTGACGGTGAGGTCCTCGTACAGCCCGAACTTCTGCGACATGTAGCCGATGCCGCGCCGCACCGCCTCGGGCTCGCGCGCCACGTCGTGCCCCACCACGCGGGCCTCGCCGGAGGTGGGCGACACCAGCCCGCAGAGCATGCGGATGGTGGTGGTCTTGCCGGAGCCGTTGGGCCCCAGCAGCCCGAACACCTCCCCCGCCCCGATCTCCAGGTCCAGCCCGTCCACGGCCACGAACCGCCCGAAGGTCTTGCGCAGCTTCGCGGCGCGGACGGTGGGCTCGCGCGCGGGGGCGGCCGCGGCGCTCACCGGGCCTCCGGCAGGACCACCGTGGCGGGGAGCCCGGCCTTGAGCATCCCCGTGTCGTCGCTGAACTCCACCTTGACGCCGAACACCAGGTCGGCGCGCTCGTCCTCGGTGAGCGCGACCCGCGGGGTGAACTCGGCGCGGTCGGCGATGGCGACGATGCGCCCGGGGAAGCTGCGCTCCTCCACGCCGTCCAGCCGCGCCGTCACCATCTGCCCCACGCGCAGCCGCGGCAGCGCCCGCTCGGCCACGTACACGCGCACCCAGGGGCGCCGCGGCTGCCCCAGCGTCACCACCGGGGTCCCCGCGGCGACCACCTCGCCCGGCTGGGTCCAGCGCCCCAGCACCACGCCGTCCTCGGGGGCGACCAGCGTCAGGTCGCCGGAGGTGGCGGCGGCGGAGCGGAGCGCGGCGCGCGCGGCGGCCACCTGTCCGCGCGCGGCCTCCACGCGCTCCCGGCGCGCGCCCTCGTCCACCAGGCGCAGCGCCTCGCGGGCGGAGTCGCGGCGGGCGTCGGCCTCCACGGCGGCGGCGCGGGCGGCGTCCAGCTGCATGCGGGGCACGGCGCCGGCCTCGGCCAGGGTCTGCATGCGGGCCAGGTCGCGGCGGGCGCGCTCGGCCCCGGCGGCGGCGGAGCGCAGGGCGGCCTCGGCCTGCTCGCGCTCGGCGGGGCGGGCGCCGGCCTCCAGGTCGCGCAGGTTCGCCTCGGCCACCTGCACCGTGGCGGCGCGGCCGGCCACGTCGCCGGGGAGGGCGGGCTGGGTCAGCACGGCCAGGGTGTCGCCGGCGCGCACGGTGTCGCCCTCGTCCACGCGGACGGCGACCACGCGGGCCGGCTGGGTGGGGGCGACGTCGTACTCCGTCAGCTCGATGGTGCCCATCGCGGTGTCGCCCCCGCCGCCGCGGCAGGCGGCGAGGAGCAGGGCGAGGGCGAGCGCTGCACGTTTCATGGCTGGCTCCCGGGAGCTTGCGCCGCCGGCGGGTCGGGCCGGGCGGCGAGCGCCGCCAGCGCGAAGTCCGCGGCGTGGCGGCCGTAGGCGCGCATGGCCGCCTCGTCGGGCCCCTCCGGACCGCTCTCCAGGAGGATGCCGACGGCGGGCCGCGCGATGTGGAAGTAGGGGACGAGCGAGATGGTGGAGAGCGCGGCGAAGCGCGGGTCCATGTCCCGCCGGAAGAGGCCCGCCTCCTGCCCGCCGCGGATCAGCTCGCACAACCGGCGGAACAGGGTCTCGGAAAGGCGGCTCAGCGAGTCGCCGGCGTGGGTCATCCCGTGGTCCACCAGCTCGCGGGCCAGCAGGCGCGGGAAGCTGGGGTGCGCCACCATGGTGTCCGACTGGACGCCGACGAGGGCGCGCACCGCCACGTCCGGCGGCGGCGAGGTCGCCAGCTGCTCCGCGCCCCGCGACATGATGCTCTCGAACAGCCGCCGCAGCAGGGCCCGGTACAGTCCTTCCTTGTTGCCGAAGTAGTAGTGGATCAGCGCCGGGTTCACCCCCGCCGCCGAGCCGATCTGCTTGGTGGTGGTGGCCGCGAAGCCCTGCTTCGCGAACAGCTCCTCGGCTGCGTCGAGGATGGCGTCGGAGGTGTCTTGATCGCTCATGGCTTCTAATTAATCGACCAATTAAGTAGAAGTCAAGAAGATCGTTCCGGCGTGGGACGGCCTCTCCCGATTCCCTAGATCGTCGCGCCTTCCAGGATGAGCAGAGACCGCTTGAAGTGGATGCCGCTGGCATAGCCGGTGAGCGAGCCGTCGGCGCCGACCACCCGGTGGCAGGGGATGACGACGGGGAGCGGGTTGGTGGCGTTGGCCCGCCCCGCCGCCCGCGCGGCGGCCGGCCTGCCCACCCGCGCCGCCAGCTCGCGGTAGGTGGTCGTCCCGCCGTACGGCACGCGGCGCAGCTCGTCCCAGACGCGCTGCTGGAACGGGGTGCCGCGCGGCGCGAGGGCCAGGTCGAACTCCCGCAGCTCGCCGCGGAAGTACGCGTCCAGCTGCTCCACGACCCGGGCGAGCCGCTCCGGGGCCGGCGTCGTCGCGCCGAGGCCGGCCAGCGGATCCCGGGCGTACACGCCGTCGCGGAACGACAGGCGGACCAGGGCGCCGCCCGCGTCCGCGGCGGCGAGCATCGGTCCCAGGGGCGTGGGAAACTCGTGCGTGTAGATCACGGGGACACCGGGGCGCCGAGGGTCTGCCAGAGGTGGAAGGTCGCGAGGCTGCGGAACGGGGCGAAGCGCTCCATCAGCGCGGCCGTCTCCGCGGGCCCGGGGCGCCCGTCGAGGTCGAGCCAGCGCTGGAGCGCCGTCGCGAGCGCGGAGTCCCCGACCGGCACGCAGTCGCCCAGGCCGAAGCCGCGCATCAGGACGTACCGGGCGGACCAGGGGCCGATCCCGCGTATGGCCTGGAGACGCTGCTCGGCCACGGTCGCGGGCGACTCCGCCAGCTCGGCGAGCGGGAGCTCGCCGGAGGCGACCTGGCGCGCGGCCTCCAGCAGGTACTCGGCCTTGCGGCCGGAGAAGCGGCGGCGCCGCAGGTCGGCGGCGTCCAGGCCGGCGAGCGCGTCCGGACCCGGGTGCGCCAGGAGGCCGCCGCCGGCCGGCTCGCCGCAGAGGTCGGCCAGCTCGCGGCGGAGCGCGCAGGCGAACGGCAGGTTCACCTGCTGGCCGACGACGGCCCAGACGAGCGCCTCCCACGGGTCCGCGGTCAGCGGCACGCGCAGCCCGCGCCGTCCCTCCACCAGCCGCCCGTCCCCGCGCTCCGTGGCGCGCCGCTCGAACGGCGCCGGGTCCTCCGCCAGCCCGAGCAGCCGGACCGCGGCCGCGTGCGCGGCGCGGACGTCGTCGGGCCCGGGCGAGCGCTCCGCATCGACCGAGCAGTCCGCGGCGCCGCCCGCGAGATCCATCCGCAGCACGGCCGGCCCTGAAGGGAGGCGCAGAACCTTGAACGCGGCGCTTCCCCGCGCCCCCTCGGTCCGGCTCTCCGGGTCGCGGGCGAGCATGCGGAGCGCATACGCGGGCCGATAATCCGCCGGAAGGCGCAGGCGGAAGCGGGGCTGCTCGCCCAGGCGGCGGTACTCGCCGGGGGTGAGGCCGGTCGCGCGGCGGAAGCGGTCGTAGAAGGCGGAGACGGATTCGAACCCGACGGCGAACGCGACCTCGCCCGTGCCGGTGCCGGCGGGACCCGCGGCGAGCAGCTCGCGGGCGGCGGACACCCGGGCGCAAGCCAGGAAGGCGGCCGGTGTCGTGTGGAAGTGCCGGCGGAAGAGGGCGTGCAGCCGGGTGGCGCCCACCCCCGAGGCGCGGACCACGTCGTCCAGCGCGCGGAGCGAGCCGGGGTCGCGGCGGACCCGCGCGGCGATCCCGGCGGCGAGGTGGAGGTCGGGGTCGTACCGCTCGTAGAAGTGGTGCGGGCGGCAGCGGCGGCACGGCCGCAGCCCGGCGGCGCGCGCATCGTCCTCCGACTCGAAGAAGCGCACGTTCTCCGCGTTCGGCTTGCGCGCCCGGCACGACGGCAGGCAGTAGATGCCCGTCGTCAGGACGCCGGTGAGGAAGCGGCCGTCGGCGGCCGGGTCGCTGGCGTACATGCGCGCCAGCATGTCTTCGCGCGAGAGCGGGGCGGCGGGGGCGGCTGCGTTCATGCCGCCAGTATAGCGGCCGCGCGGCGGGAGCGCTTCCGGAATGCTGCGCTCGAATCCGGGAGGCGCGGCGCTCAGCTCGGCGGCGGCGGCGCCCCGCCCACGGCGGGCGTCCGCGTCGCCCGCAGGAAGAGCGAGTCGCCCGCCATCGTCCCCGCCGCGGCGGACGGACGCAGCGGCACCCGCGTCTCCGCCTCGCAGCCGAGGCAGGGCGGCGCGGGGATGCCGGCCGCGGGACGGAACACCACGGCCTCCACGCTCCACCGCGATCCGGCATCCAGCGGGAGCGACAGGGAGCCGGCGCCCAGCATCTCCCCCGCCCCGCCGGAGAGCGCCACCCGCACGACGAGCCCGCCACGGTCCGCGACGGGCCGCCAGCCGGAGTGCGGCGACGGCAGGCCGCCGCTCGCCCGCAGCTCCCCCGCCCCGATCCTCCGCTCGCCCAGCGCATCCACCAGCGTCGTCTCCACGGCGGGCGTCACCCCGGCGGGGGCGCTGAGCACGATCCGCACGGCGCCCCGGTCCGCATGGGTTCGGGTCGCGGACGCACATCCCCCGATCGTCACGATGGCGAGGAGGACGGCTGCGAGGGTCGGGACAGGGCTGCGTCGGCGCACGGGCGGTGGCTCGGGCTCGGGAGGAAGACGCGGGCGGCGGCGGGAGGATGCCCGCCGCCGCCCCGAACATCGTCAGCCGATCACTCGTTGTACAGGTTGCGCCTCCACAGCTTCCGCACCTCGGTCGGGCTGGTCGCCGTGGACCCGCCGTACTGCGAGGTGGGGTCGGGGCTGCGCGTGGGGAAGTACTTGGCGTTCCCCGTCACCACGGGGTCCACCTGGCGCTCGAAGCAGTAGACCAGGTGGTCGATGCCGTTGTTGTAGATCCACGTGCCGCTCTGGTACACCTGGCAGTTGGTGATCACGTCGCCCACCACCGAGCCGGCGTACTGCACCACGTCGAACGTCTCGGCTCCCCAGCGGTTGCTGTCGGTCAGGTCGTAGAAGAAGGCGGCGATGGCGCCCTCGGAGCGCGACCCGTCCTGCCCGGACAGGTAGGTGTTGTGGTAGTAGTTGGTCTCCCACGAGTAGTCGTACCCGGTCTCGTCCGGCCGCGCGACCACCGCCAGGTAGTTGGCGAAGCCCTCCGGGAGGGAGCACCGCATCCCCCCGGCGTTCAGCGTGGTGAGCGAGTGGGCTCCGCAGCCGCGGTAGTAGCGGATGAAGCCGCCCAGCGCCTTCTCGTGGTAGGCGTGCCCGTACTCGTGCGCGGTGACGAACAGCCCGTACTGGCCCCACACCTGGTTGCGGGCCGGGTCGGTCTGGATGCGGAGGAAGTCGCCCTCCGACCCGAAGTTGTTGCACCCCAGGAAGCTGGTGTCCACGCAGTAGGTGCTGTAGGTGACGGTCGCGTCCGTGGTGAGCACGGCCGGCATCCGCCCGCGCGTCCTGCCGAAGTGCCTCACCGCCCCCTGCGCCGTGAGGTTCACGCCCGCGAAGATGTGCGCCGGGACGGCCTGCGCGGCCACGTACACCGTCCCCTTTGCGCAGTCGCTCCCCGGGTACACGGTGGCGTAGGCGATCTCCTGCCCGGAGCGGTAGTTGCTGGCATCGCCCACGGAGGCGTTGTCGTTGTAGGCGTACGTGTACAGCTCGGCGTAGTACGCTTCCTCGCACGTCACCGTCGTGGAGCCGTCGGCGGCCAGGTACCCGCTGCGCGAGCCGATGTACGAGAACGCGGAGTTGTACAGGTTCAGGTAGTACTCCGCGCCGCCGACGGGGCGGTAGGTGCTGGTGGAAGGCTCCTGGTAGCGCACCGCCAGCCGCAGCGTGGCGGCGCTGCTCGCCGCCAGGCTGGCGCGGCGCATGGGCACCATGTTCGCGGAGGGACTCTCCCCGCCCCTCGGCCGCGGCGGACGCGCCAGGCTGGCCGGGGGCGCCGCCACGCCGGGGCGATCGATGCGCGGCCCCATCCGGGTCGCCGAGGTGGCCGGGAGCGCCCGCGGGTCCATGGACGTCATGGGGCGGCCGCCCTGCTCGTCCACCAGCAGGTAGAGCACGCGGTGGGTCTCGTCCTGGAGCAGCTCGCCGTCCACGATGTCGGGAATGGAGTCGTTGTCCCGAGCCCGCGCGCTCGCCACCACCGTGTAGTAGCCGGGCACGGGGAAGGTCACGGTCTGCTGCACCACGGTGCTCCCGCCGGCGCCCAGCGACACCCGCCGGGAGGCCGCGGCGGGGATGCGGCGCCCTTCGATGGGCTGGTAGTCGGTCCAGCTGCTCGCTTCGGCGCTCGCCACCTCGGGGAGCACGATCTCGATGTCGGCGGCGGGCGTGTTCACCAGGCCGGTGGCGGTCGCCGTCAGCTGCACGGGGACGCCGGGGCGCAGCACGCCGTTTGCCTGCAGCTCGAGCTGGAAGCGGGGACGGCTGGCGATGGTGCTGGGCGGGCCCCCGCTGGCCCGGAGGTCGGGCGGGTCGCCCGGGTCCGGGAGGACCGGCGATTCGTCGTCCGAGCACGCGGCGAACAGCGCGAGCACGCCGGCCAGTGCGGCGCGCCCCAGGCGGAGTTGGAGCATGGGTCCCTCGCAGGTATGCAGGTGCCTCCGGGCCGGGCGATGTGTCTGCCCGGCCTACCGATAGCTGGCGCGCCGCGCACCAGTAGGCGCAAAACATGTGCCCACAATCGCTGCTCACAAGTCGTTCTCCGGCTCCGGTGAGAAGTATAGAAGGAGCGGAGAATTCGTTTGTGTCAGACCCGAGTCAGAAACCTTGCCTGTTCTGGCGCTTGGGCACTAGCCTATCTGCGAACGCAATGGTGTTTGCGGGCTCACCACGACTGCTGCCAAAAGGGTTAGCTGCACATGAGACCTGCTCAGATTGAAGCATGGGTACTCTCGATTATCGATCGAATTGCGAGAAGTGAACCACTTGAAGATGCACGGATTGAACTAAAGGCCGAGTGGCCAGATACCATTAAAGCAGCTAGGAGGATCGCAGGGCATGCGAACTCAGCGCGAGGTGAAAATATTCTCTGGATCATTGGTGTCGATGAAATAAGAGGGATCGTAGGTGCGACTGCTAACGACTTGGCCCAGTGGTTTCAGCAGGTACGATCTCATTTTGACGGGCTACCTCCTGACATGCTCGACCTTATCATCCCGGTAGGAAGCACAACCGTGGTCGCTTTGTATTTCGATACTGCACGCGCTCCATTCGTAGTCTATAATCCAGTTCGCAATCAAGCTGGAGCAGGTCCCGTTGAACTTGAAGTTCCGTGGCGGGAGGGAACTCGGGTCCGATCTGCTCGCCGAGAAGACCTGATCCGGTTGTTAGTTCCTCTCCAAGCATTACCAATCGTTGAATTGCTCGATGGCTATGTACGAATCTCTAGCTCTGGGCAGGGGAACCAGAAAATTCCAGTTTGGGATTGTGATGTTCGTCTGTATATAACGCCCCGCACCCAAGACCGTGTGTTCATTCCGAAGCATAACGTTGAATTTCTTTTAGAAGCTTCTGATTTGCAAACTACATTTTACCACTTAAAGCTTGAGCCTCCGATGCGGTATCGGAGGGGGCCTGGGCTTTTTTCTGAAGGCGAGCCCCTATCACTAACAATTGGTGCTACATCTTCAGAAGTGTTAATTGATGGACCCGGAGTTCTGCATTTGAAGGCACATCAGCGCGCTGAATCAATCGACTTTGAGAAGATCCTGGAGATAATTGCACGAGTTAACATCCGCCCATCATTAGCGGAGCGCGCAATCGCAATTGAAGGGAACTTCCGAAAAACGGATGATAGCAAGCTACAATGGGATGCGGTCAAGTCCTTTGGTAGCCAGATCGAATAGTCTGACACACAAAGTAGGATAATGCCTTGTCCGCTTAAATGCTGGCAGAGCAAAGCCCCGGCATCGCTCACGCGATGCCGGGGCTCTCTTGCTTGCAGCGAAGCGGGAGACGGGACTCGAACCCGCGACCCTTAGCTTGGAAGGCTAATGCTCTACCAACTGAGCTACTCCCGCACGGCGACAAACCTAGGAAACAGCGGGATCGCAGTCAACCCGCGAGACCCCACAGAGCCACCTGTCGGAATCGAACCGACGACCTACGCATTACAAGTGCGTTGCTCTACCGACTGAGCTAAGGTGGCGGTCGCCCGCCCGTCCGCAGCCTCCCCGGACAGGCGAGCAAAGCTAAGCCGCAGCCCCGTTTGGGTCAAGCCGACTTCTTCCAGCGCGGCCCCTGTGGCGTGTCCTCCACCACGATCCCCCGCGCCGCCAGCTCCTCCCGGATCGCGTCCGACTGCGCGAAGTCGCGAGCCTTGCGCGCCGCCTGCCGCGCCTCGATCCGCTCCTCCACCCAGGCCGCCAGCTCCGGGTCCACCACGTCCTCCCGGTCGGCCAGTTCCACGAACGCGAACACGCTGTCGATGCGCTCGAACACCGCGAGCGCCGCGTCCCGCTCCGCCTCGCTGATGGGCCGCGCCCCCAGCGCGTCCAGCCGCGCGTTCACCTCCGGCACGAAGGTGTGCAGCGCCGCAAGCGCCACGCTGGTGTTCAGGTCGTCGTCCATCGCCTCCGCGAACTTCGCCAGCGCCGCGTCCGCCGAGCGGTGCAGCACGGGCACGTCGTCCGCGCCGGGGTGGACCACAGCCGGGTGGTCGCGCAGGCGGTTGCGCGTGTCGCGCACGCGGCGCACCGCCTCGGCGGCGGCGGCCAGCCCCTCCATGCTGAAGTTGAGCTTGCTGCGGTAGTGCGCCGTCAGGAACAGGTAGCGGATGGACGACGGCCGCACCCCCTGCCCCACCAGGTCCTGGAGGTTGGCCACGTTGCCGACCGACTTGGCCATCTTCTCGCCGTCCATCTGCAGGAACTCGCCGTGCAGCCAGTAGCGCACGAACTCCCTGCCCGTGGCGCCCTCCGACTGCGCGATCTCGTCCTCGTGGTGCGGGAAGGTCAGGTCCACCCCGCCGCAGTGGATGTCGAACGTCTCCCCCAGCTCCTGCATGCTCATCACCGAGCACTCGATGTGCCACCCCGGGCGCCCGCGGCCCCAGGGCGTGTCCCACACCGCGCCCACCGCCTCGTCCTCCGGCTTCGCCGCCTTCCACAGGGCGAAGTCGCGCACGTCGCCCTTCTCGTACTCGTCCGCGGCCACCCGCTCGCCCACCCGGCCCGCGCCCAGGTCCACCTTGGACAGCTTGCCGTACTCCGGGAACTTGGAGATGTCGAAGTAGACCGAGCCCTCCACGGCGTAGGCGATCCCCCGCTCCTCCAGCCGGCGGATCAGGTCGATCATCCCGTCCACGTAGTGCGTGGCGCGCGGGTACACGTCCGCGGGGGCGATCCCCAGCGTGCGGAAGTTGTCGAAGAGGATTTCGGCGAACGGCTCCGTGTACTCGCCCAGCGGCACCCCCTCGCGGTTGGCGCCGCGGATGGTCTTGTCGTCCACGTCCGTCAGGTTCATGACGAACCGGACCTGGTACCCCCGGTACTCCAGGTACCGGTGCAGGACGTCCGCGAAAAAAAAGGTGCGCAGGTTGCCGATGTGCGGCGGCGCGTAGATGGTGGGGCCGCAGGTGTACATCCCCACCTTGCCCTCCACCAGGGGGACGAACTCCTCCAGGCGGCGGGTCAGCGTGTTGTAGAACTGAAGGGGCATGGCTGCTCCACGGGGGTCACGATGGCGACGGCCGGGCGCGGGGTGCGCCGGCCGGGGGCTCTCCGCTCCGCCCTTCGGCGGGCGAGCTCACCTACATCGCCGCGTGGGTGCCATGCTCATGGGGTTCCGTCCCGTTGCGAGCCGTCCGTGGCCCGGCTCGCCGCCAGCGGGTGGCGGGCCGGCGCGTCGTCCTGGAGGTGGTACGTGCGCTGGGGGAAGGGGATCTCGATCCCCTCCTCTTCGAAGCGGCGCTTGATGCGGCGGCGCAGCTCCCGGGCCACGTCCCACTGCTTGAGCGGGACGGTCTTGGCCATGACGCGGATGTTGACCGACGACTCGCCGAACGACTCGATCCCGGGGACCGCCACCTCCTCCACCAGGAAGTGCTTCCACTCCGGGTCCTCGCCCAGCTCGCGGCCCACCTCGCGCAGCACCGCCATGACCCGGTCCGCGTCCTCCTTGTAGGCGACGCCCACGTCCAGCACGGCGCGCGCCCAGGTGCGGGTGAGGTTGCTCACCCGCTTGATCTCGCCGTTGGGCACGATGTGGACCACCCCGTGCACGTCGCGGAGCACCACCACCCGCAGCGTCATCCGCTCCACCGTCCCGGACACCTGCGGGTCCAGGCGGATCACGTCGCCCACGCCGTACTGGTTCTCGAACAGGATGAACAGGCCGCTGATGACGTCCTTGACCAGCGACTGCGCGCCGAACGATACCGCCAGGCCGATCACCCCGGCGCCGGCCAGCAGCGGGCCCAGGTTGATCCCCAGCGCGCCCAGCACCATGAAGACCATCAGCACCAGGATCACCACGATGCCGATGCTCCGCACCAGGCTGAGCAGCGTCTTGGTGCGCTGCTCCTGCACCGACAGGAGCCCGCCCTCGGCCGGCTCGATGGAGCGCTCGATGCGCCGCAACAGGAGCTTGAGCGCCCAGAAGGCCAGCCACCCCACCAGCAGGGCCGCGACGATGCGCAGCCCGGTGGCGGTGAGCTCGGGCCAGTTGAACACGTCGGACCACTCGGTCCGGACGCGCTCCTTGAGCACTGCTACGATGGAGTCGGCCTGGATCATCGGGGCGGAGCCGGTCTGCGCGGACGGCGGGAGCCCCGCCGGCGAAGGGCTATCCTAGGCCGCGCCCCCGCCCCCGTCAACCGGCGGCGGCGTCAGGGGAGCACGCGCAGCTCGCGGACGCGCCACTGGCCGGACTCCCACACCACGCCCACGTACACCGTGGAGCCGCGGGCGGCGCTCACCCCGCGGGAGCGCGACAGCCAGGCCAGCTCGCCGAACCCCTGCAGCGGCTGCCCCCCGGCCACGGTGGCGCGCGCCGGGCGGATGGACACCGTCTCGCGGTCCGCGAACAGGGAGCGCAGCGCGGCGGCGGCGTGCCGCTCCGGCACCGGCCCGGCGCCCTCGCCGCCCACCTCCAGCACCATCCGCCCGCCGGCCGGGGCCAGGCGCGCCAGCCCGTCGGCGTCCTCCGCCTCCCACAGACGGGCCACGCGCGCCACGAAGCCCTCCAGGCGGGGATCCGCGCCGTGCTGCGCCCGCAGCGCGGTGCCCGGCGCCGCGAGCAGCGCCAGCAGCGCAAGGACCCGGAGGATGCGCACGGTCACGACGCCGCTCCCGCCGCGACGCCGCCGGCCAGCTCGCCCTGCACCGCCAGGAAGGCGGCCGCGGGGTCGGCGGCGGCGGTCACCGTGCGCCCCACCACCACGAACTCCACCCCGGCCGCCGCGGCCTGCGCCGGCGTGGCCACGCGCGACTGGTCGCCCGCGGCGTCGCCCGCCAGGCGGATCCCCGGGGTGAGGATCCCCAGCCCCGTCCCCGCCACGGAGCGGATGCGCGCCGCCTCGTGCACCGACGACACCACCCCGTCCATCCCCGCGTCCGCCGCGAGGCGCGCCAGTCGGCCCGCCTCCTCCTCCGCGGCCGCGTCCGGCCGCCCCCACGCCTCCCCCAGCTCCGCCGAGGAGAGCGAGGTGAGCACCGTCACCGCGAACAGGCGCGGCCCACCGCCGCCGGGCTCGCCCGCGGCGCGGCGCGCGGCCCGCAGCATGGCGCTCCCACCCGCGGCGTGCACGGTGAGCAGGTCGGCGCCCAGCCGCGCCGCCGACTCCACGGCGTGCGCCACCGTGTTGGGGATGTCGTGCAGCTTGAGGTCCAGGAAGACCCGCAGCCCCCGCTCGCGCAGCCCCGCCACCACGGCCGGCCCCTCCGCCACGAAGAGCTGGAGCCCCACCTTGACCCACTCCGCGGCGGGCCCGATCCGCTCCACCAGGGCGTGGGCGGCGGCGGCCGTGGGCACGTCCAGCGCGACGATGGGAACGGGAGGTCGGGTCATGCGGGTCGGCTCCGGTGCGGGGGGAACCGGCTGGGGGTGATTACCCGACGGGCCGCCGGGGGGTCCCCGGCGGCCCGTCGCCGCGGCTCGCGCGGGGGCGGCGCGCTACCGCCCGCCGGCGGCCACGCGGCGGGTGTCGCGGTCGAAGAAGGCGTCCACCGAGCGGGCCAGCCGCTCCGCGATCAGCTGCTGGTAGCGGGGCGAGCCCAGCACCTCCTCCTCCTGCGCGTTGCTGATGAAGCCGATCTCCACCAGCACCGCGGGCATGAAGGCGCCGTTGAGGACGTAGAAGCCGGCCTGCTTGACGCCGCGGTCCGGGCCGGGGTGCACCGCGCCCAGCTGGTCCTGGATGATGGCCGCCCAGTCGTTGGAGGCGCGCAGGTGCTCGTTCTGGCGCAGGTCCTGGAGGATGAAGGCGAGCGGGTCGGCGCCGCCGCGGTCCTCCTCGTACTCCTCGGCGGCGTTCTCCATCTGCTCCACCCGCCGCGCGTCCTCCGTCTTCGCCTCCGACAGGAAGTACGTCTCGAAGCCCTTGGCCGCGCGGCTGGGATTTGCGTTGCAGTGGATAGAGAGGAACAGTGCCGGCTGGCCCTCCCTCTTCCAGCCGTTCGCGAAGCGCGCCCGGTCGCGCAGGGCGATCAGGGTGTCGCGGTCGCGGGTCATCCTCACTTCGTACTCCGGGTTGGCGCGCAGGATCTCCGCCACCCGCCGCGCCACCGCCAGCGTGACCGCCTTTTCCCGCGTCCCCCCGGGGCCGCGGGCGCCGGGGTCCACCCCGCCGTGCCCCGCGTCCACCACCACCAGCCGCCTCACCGGCCCCGCGTCGCGCGCGGCCGTCCGGGCGCGGCGGGGCGCCGGCTCGGGCGCGGCCTCCTCGCGCGCCGGCGCCGCCGGGCTCGCGGACTCGGCCGCAGGGCTCGCGGCCGTGCGGGCGCGGCGGATGGTGCGCGCCGCGGCGTCCACCTCCACGCCCAGCCGCGGGAGGTACTCCAAAAAGAACTGGGTGGGGAGGAAGGTGACGCCGTCCTCGGCGTACACGGGGTCCGCCAGCCGCCGCGCCTCGCCGCCGTCCGAAAAGGTCGGCGAGCCCACGCGGAAGCGCAGCTCGTGGCCGCCCAGCCGCACGTCCACCTCGTCGCCGCGGGGCGCCACCTCGGCACCCACGGACACCAGGCTGGAGAGCGGGAGCGCCGCGTACCCCCGACCGGTGGCCGCGGCCACGACGATGGCGCGCGAGCCGCTCTCCACCTGCCAGGCGGAGGGCTGCTGGGCTGCGCTGCGATGGGGGAGGAGAGGAGCTGCGGCGAGGGCGAGCGCGGACAGGAGCCGCCGGAGGCGGCTACTCCTTGAACCCGCGCTGCATCTCGCGCTCGGCGTCGCGCTTCTTGAGGTCCTCACGCTTGTCATGGAGTTGCTTGCCGCGCACCAGGGCCAGGTTGACCTTGGCGATGCCGCGGGTGAAGTGGACGTCGAGGGGGACGAGGGTGAGCCCGGACTTCTCCACCTGGCCGATCATCTTGCGGATCTGCCGGGAGTGCAGGAGGAGCTTGCGGGGGCGGAGCGGGTCGTGGTTGAAGCGGTTCCCCTGCTCGTACGGGGAGATGTGCATCCCCAGCAGCCACACCTCGCCCCGGTCGATGCGGGCGTAGGCGTCCTGGAGGTTGCCCTTTCCCTCCCGGAGCGACTTGACCTCGGTCCCCTGCAGGACCAGGCCGGCCTCCCAGGTCTCCAGCACGTGGTATTCGTGGCGCGCCTTGCGGTTCTGCACCACGATCTTTCTCGGGGCGTCGGTCCTGTCCCCGGCGGGCTTGTTCATCGGACGAATGCGAACTGAAAGGTTACAGGGGACAGGTTACAGGTTACAGCCGGCAACTGCACGTCGCACCGGGGCCTTTGCCCGGGTGTTTGCAGGCTGTCCCCTGTCCCCTGTAACCTGTTCCCTATTCAGTAGATGATGACCGGAGTGCCGACTTCCACCTCGTAGTACAGCCGGCGGGCGTCCTCGTTGGTCATGCGGATGCAGCCGTGCGAGACCGCCTGGCCCAGCAGCTCGGGCTTGTTGGTCCCGTGGATGGCGATCTCCTCCTCCAGGTACATGGCGGTGGTTCCCAGCATCCCGGGCTCGCGCCGCTTGGGCGAGTCGGGGGGCGGGATCGGCTCGCCGCGCTCGATGAAGGCCCAGTCGGGCACCACCCAGACCGGGTCCTTTTCCTTGAGCTGCACCCGGAACATCCCGCGCGGGGTGGAGAAGTCCCACTTCTGCCCGGCACCCTCCAGGCGCGTGCCGGTGCCCGTTCCGACCACGGCCGACCAGATCACCCGCTCGTCCTCCATGAGGTAGAGCCGGTGCTCCGCCAGCGAGATCACCACGTAGCGCCCCTCCACGTTCACCGGCGGGTCGCGGTACCGCGCCGTCCCCTCGCGCTCCACCCCGTGGGCGATCGCCAGCGGCGACAGCGGCAGCCCCTGCGCCGCCGCCTCCCCCGCGCCGAACGCGAGCGCCAGCAGCGCCCCGAGCACCACGTGCAGTCCCCGCACTTTCGCACTCCCGCACTTTCGCACTTCCGCACTCATTCCAGCAGCTCCCTTTGTCTGCGCCGCGTGCGCCCCAGGTCGTACACCTGCCCGACCTCGCCGCCCACGATGAACACCACGGCCGAATAGTAGATCCAGAACACCAGCACCACCGCGACGCCGAGGCGCCCGTACATGGTGCCGTAGTTGGCGACGTACGTCACGTACCAGGTGAAGATCCCCTTGAGCAGCTCCCACGCCACCGAGGTGAAGGTGGCCGCCACCAGCGAGATCCGCCACGGGATGCGCCGCGCCGGGAGGAAGCGGTACATCAGCACGAACATCGCGAAGATGAACCCGAAGGCGAGCAGCTGCGCGTACAGCGTCTCCACGATGGGGAGCTCGCGGTAGCCGCGCCGGCCCAGCCACTCCTGCCCGAAGTTCCTCACCCCCTCCAGCGCCAGCGTGATCCCGGTGTTCGCCAGGAACAGCGTCCCGGCCACGATCACCATCTGCGCGTCGAAGATCTTGCCGCCGATGATGCCGCGGTCGTCCTCCAGGTCGAACACGTGGCGCAGCACCGCGCGCAGCGTGCCGAACAGTCGGGTGGCGGTCCACACGAACAGGACCACGCCCACGATCCCGAAGCGGGTGCGCCCCCCGATGATGCCGCCGACCAGGTTGCGGGTGAAGTTCACCACGTCCTGGGAGGGGGGGAGGATGGAGAGCACGTAGTCCACCGCCGCGCGCTCGGGGTCCTCCACGAAGCGGGGGAGGACGAACCCGAAGATGGCGACGATGAGCAGGAGGAAGGGGATCGCCGCGACCAGGATGTTGAAGGCGATGGCCCCGGCGAGGAAGAAAACGTCGTCTTCGGCGGCGCTGTTCCAGACGCGCCCGGTGAAGTCCCACGCCCCACGAAGCGTGCGGACCAGGGCCGCGCGGGCGGCGCCCGCGACGCTCACCGCCCTTGCAGACCTGATCCGCGCTCCCATCCCGAAAACCTAGACCGCCGCGGGGGTCCCGTCAACGATCCCGCGCGGCGCGCTCAGCGCAGCAGCCCGTCGTCCCCCGCGTCCTCCACGATCACCTCGGTGACGATCACCTCGGCCTCGAGCACAGGCGCGCCGGGGTCGCGGAAGGCGTCCACGCCGCCGCGGTACGCCGACTTGGCCTCGGCCACGCGGCGCTCCAGGTCCACCCGGGCGTCGCGGGCGGCGCGGCGGCCGGCCTCCACGGCGCTGCGGGCCTGGTCGGCGCGGGTCTCGATCACGTCGCGCACCGTGGAGATGCGGCCCGTGACCTCGCCGCGGGCGCGGTCCACCGCCCCGGTGACGGTGTCGCGCGCCTCGTTGACGCGTCCCTCGGCGGCCTCGCGGAGCGCCCGCGCCCGCTCGCGCAATTCGCGCTGGGTGTCGGCGCCGGTGCGCGGCGCCAGGAGGAGCGCCGCGCCCGCGCCCAGCAGCGCGCCCCACACGAACGGACCGAAACCGCCACGCTCCCGCTCGATGACGATGTGGGGGTAATCGTCGTAATCCCTCATCAGAGGCTCCCTTTGGGTGATGAGACCGCGTTCAGAGACGAGATTCCAGCTCCCGGCCCGGGGCCGGTGCGGAATACTGGAGCGCCCGGCGGAAGTTGGAAAGGTCCACGGGCTTCTGGAGGAACACGTCGGCCTCCTCGCGGAGCGCGCACTCCGTCTCCTCCCCCGCCCCGCCCGCGGTGATCACGATGATGGTCACGTCGTCGGGAAGGCCGGAGCGGATCTCCCGGATCACCTGGAGACCGTCGATGTCCGGGAGGTAGAAGTCGCACACCACCGTGTCGGGCCGGAAGTCGCGGACGCGCTCCAGGGCGCTCTTCCCCGTGTCCGCCGTGCACACCGTGTAGCCGTCCTCGGCAAGCAGGCTCTCCAGTGCGTCCCTGGCGCCCGCCTCGTCCTCGACAACCAGAATTCTACGAGCCGCCATGCAGCGTACCCCTTGTCCCTCCGTGAGGCGGCGCCCGGGGTGGAGAGCCCGGATCGGACCGGGAAGAGGAGCAAGCGGCATGCCACCTGGGGCCCCCGCGGGGCCCGGAAACACCCGGAGCCGCGCCCCGGCGGGACGCGGCTCCTGTGCTCCCCGGGGGAGGGGGCGGCGGGTCAGACCTGGGCGATCTGCAACCCCATCAGGTTGGAGAGCCGCGACCGGAGCTCGTCCTCCTCCAGCCCCAGCATGGAGGCGGCGCGGCCGTAGTCGCCCTCCACGAACGAGAAGGTCTTGAGCACCAGGGTGCGCTCGGCCTGCTCCACGGAGGTCCCCACCGGGATGCGGACCTCGCGGTCCTCGGAGGCGATCAGCTCGTGCGCCCGCAGGTCCTGCAGGCTCACCTCCGACCCCTGCGCGAAGATCACCGCCCGCTCCACCGCGTTCTTGAGCTCGCGGACGTTGCCGGGCCAGCGGTAGGCGTTGATGAACTCCAGCGCCTGCGGGGAGAAGGTCTTGATGTTCTTGCCGTTCTCCTCGGAGAAGCGGCGCAGGAACGCCTCGGCAAGCAGGCGGACGTCGCCGCGCCGCTCGCGCAGCGGCGGCAGGTTCAGCGGGATGACCGCGAGGCGGTGGTACAGGTCCTCGCGCAGCTTCCCCTCGTCCACGGCCCGGCCGATGTTCTTGTTGGTGGCCGCCACCACGCGGATGTCCACGTGGATCTCCTTCTTGCCGCCCAGGCGGCGGAAGGAGCGCTGCTCCAGGGCCCGCAGGAACTTGACCTGGATGTCGGGTTCCATCTCGGCGACCTCGTCCAGGAAGAGCGTGCCGCCGTCGGCCAGCTCGAAGCACCCGGCCTTTTCGTTGATGGCGCCGGTGAAGGCGCCCTTCTCGTGGCCGAAGAGCTCGTTCTCCAGGATCTCGCGGGGGAAGGCGCCGCAGTTGATGGCGATGAACGGCCCCTTGGCCCGATTGGACTTGTCGTGGATGGCGCGGGCCACCAGCTCCTTGCCGGTGCCGCTCTCGCCCACGATCAGCACGCTGGCGCTGGCGGGGGCCACGGCCTCGATGGTGCCGTAGATCCCCTTCATCTCCTCCGACTGGCCGATCAGGTCGCCGAAGCGGGTCAGGTTGGCGAGGCGCTCCTCCAGCAGCCGGTTGGCCTGCTTGACCTGGTACGCCTCCAGCGCCTTGGGGATCAGCGCCTTGAGGCGCTCCAGGTTGAGCGGCTTCTCCAGGTAGTCGTACGCGCCCTCGCGCATGGCCGCCACCGCCGAGTCCACCGAGGCGGCGCCGGTGATGATGATGACCTCGCTGGCGATCCCGCCCTTGCGCATGCGCGCGAACAGCTCCAGACCGTCCACCTCGGGCATGCGGAGGTCGGCCAGGATCAGGCCGTACCCGCCCTCCTGGATCATCTCCCACGCCGTCCGACCGTCGGTGGCGGTTTCGACCTCGTAGCCCTCCTCGCCCAGGAGCATCTGCAGCCCCTCGGCGATGTGGCGCTCGTCGTCCGCGACCAGAATCTTCGCTTGCATACCCGCGTCGATGGAGGGTCTTTCGTTGTTGCTGAGCAGCGTTTGCCGAACAGGGGAAGATAGCGGAACGCCGCGCGCGGGGTCAACCCGCGGGGGCGCATGGAATCCAACGGCTTACGCCGCTCCGCCCCCCGCCACCGGGATGGAGAACACCACCCCCGGGGCGTCGGCTCCCTCGCCGGAGGGCGCGGGGAGCCCCGCCCCGAACTCCAGCCGCCCCCCCACCGCGTCGGCGATGGAGCGCGCGGCCGGGAGCCGCGCCACGCCCCCGCCGCCCGGGGCCTCGTCGCCGTCGCCGATGGGGAGCGGCGCCCCGGCGGCGTCCAGCACCGACACCGAGACCGCGGCGTGCTCGCCGTCGCGGGCGGTGCGGATCACCAGGGCCCCGCCCTGCGCCGCCCCGTCCAGCGCCTCCAGCACCAGGTCCAGGATCACCTGGCGCACCGGCTCGCGGGGGACGTTGACCGGCGCGGGGATGAAGGCCGGCTCGAAGCGGACCTCCACCTCCTGCCGGCGCGCCTCCAGCTGGATCAGCTCCATCAGCTCGTGGATCAGCTCGTCCAGCGTCACCGGCTCGGCCTTGCGGGCCGGGCGGGACAGGCGCAGCAGCAGCTCGATGCGCCGGGTGACCCGGTCCAGCTCGGCCCCCAGCACGCCGATGTAGCGCTCGGCCTCGCCCTGCTGCTCGGGGGCCCAGCGGGCCACGCGCCGCTTCAGCACCTCCAGGTTGATCACCATGGAGTGCAGCGGGTTCTTGATCTCGTGCGCAAGGTCGTCGGCCAGCCGCTCGAGGATGTCGAGCTTGTTGGCGCGCACGGCAAGCACGTCCGGGTTCTCGGTGTCGCTGCCCACGTGTTCGGCTTCCCGGAGCATCGGTAGGTGGCTCCCGGCTCGGTCTCGGTCTGGTCGTCGGGACGCTCGCGCACGGGCCCTGGCCCGGCGGCGCCAGGGGCGGGCCCTGCCGCGGGAGCGGTTCACGCCGGGGGAGAGGCAGGTTTCGTTCCCGCCGGGGACCGGAAACGATCGGAGCGCCGCCCCGGGGGGGCGGCGCTCCGATCGCAACGCGCTGCGCGGGCGGGGGCCGGGCCCCCGCCGGGGTCAGTCGGACAGGTCCCAGTCGTCCGCGGCGGCCTTCATGCGCAGCGCCGCCGGGCCGCTCCTCCGGTGGGCCGGGGCCGTGACGTGCTCGCGGACCACGTCCATGGTGCCGTCCACCCGCAGCTGCCGGAACAGGAAGGCGAACTGCTCCTGGAGCGTCGCGCGGATCCGCTCGCGGTTCTCGGCGGGCAGCTCCCACAGCTCGCGCTTGAAGGCGCCCAGCGCCTTCTTGCGGGCCTTGTAGATGAACTGCTCCTCGGTGTCCGAGGGCTTGCGCTCGTCCGGGAAGTTCTGGCGGCAGTGCTCGTACATCCGCTCGCGCAGCTCGGCGGGGAGCGACGGGTGGTCGTACAGCATGTTCTGGAAGCCGGTGGCCAGGTGGATCTCCGCCGTCTCCACCTCCGGGAACTTGCCGAAGGCGCCCGCGGGCAGCGTGGAGGCGCCGTGCTGCACCGCGCCGGACAGCCCGTACTCGTCGCGCGAGATCTGCGACAGCACCCGCAGCGTCTCGAAGTCGATGGCCACGTCGGCGATGGAGCCGTCGGGGAGCACCGTGCCGCCGTGCGAGGTGCCCGACTGAACCGAGATCTTGGAAAGGCCGGCCAGCTGCGTCCCCTCCTTCTCGGCCAGGCGCGCCAGCTCGCGGCGGTAGCCGTCCATGTACGCCCGCAGCTCCTCGGGGGTGGAGTTCTCGGTGCCCACCTCGCCGATCTCGCCCCCGATGGAGATGGTGACCCCCTCCGGCTCGTAGTGCCGCACGTAGGCGGTCAGCTCGGCCGACAGGCGGGAGTTGAGCGCCTGCTGCTCGTCCAGCGTCCCCTTTTCCAGCTCCACCAGGGTGGAGGTGTCGATGTCGATGTTGTAGAAGCCGGCGTGGATCGCCTCCTTGATCAGGTCCTTGACCGCGCGGGTCTCGGCCTGGGCGTCGGCGCGGAACTTCTTGGCGTTGAGCTGGAAGTGGTCGCCCTGCACGAACAGCGGGCCGCTCCACCCCTCGCGGATCGCCGCGGCGGTGAGCACGGCCACGTACTCCACCGGGCGCTGGTCGGTGTAGCCGATCTCGGAGCGGGCGATCTCGCAGATCAGCGCGCCCACCCGGAGCTCCCGCGCGGCGGCGAACATGGCGCGGCCCGTGTCGAACGAGGCGGCGCGGATGTTCATGGCCGGCACCGTGAAGCCGGACACCTCGCCGCGGCCGCGGGCCATGTACAGCTCGTGGATGGAGGCGGGGCGGATCCCCAGCCGCTCGCCGGCCTCGCCGATGATCCAGCGGGCGGTGTCGCGCACGTCGGCGTCCTCGCCGAACACGGCGGCGCGCGCCAGCGCCTCGATCCCGGCGCCGCGCAGCGCCTCTTCGCTCGCCACCTCCACCGTTCCGTCCCGCACGGTGACGGCGTCGCGCACCTGGTCCAGCAGGGCCCGCACGGAAGACTGCTCCAGCAGGGCGCGGTCGTCGCCCTGCGCGGTGAGTGTCTCGGCCATCGGTTCTCTTCCTCTATGTCTGGTGGTCGTCGGAACGGCTTTTCGACTGCGGGGTCGGGCGTGCCCCCGGCTGCGCCGGGGTCGGGCTTCGGCTCCGTAACGCAGCAAACAACGCTGCGTAACGGAGTCGAGCCCCGGCCAGCACCTTTGAACTGAGGTGCCGCCGGGTCTCGCCCCTTCGGGCCGGAATCCCTCACGCGGGTCCTGCCGCGCGTCAAGATGGAAGGCGGCGCGGGGGCTGGCAAGCCGCTTGCACGGCGCGGGCCGCATGCAGACATCCGCCGCCCGCAAGATCCTTTCCGCCGCCGCGCTGGGCGCGGCGGGCCTCGGCGCGTACGCCTTCCTGGTGGAGCCGCGGTGGCTGGAGGTGACGCGGACCCGCATCCACGCGCGGGGGCTGCACCCCGACCTGGAGGGGCTGCGCATCGCGCTGCTCACCGACATGCACGCCGGCGAGGGGACGCCGCTGTCGCTGATCCGGCGGGCGTGCCGGGCGGCCATGGCGGAGCGGCCGCACCTGGTGGCGCTCACGGGGGACTTCGCGGCGGACCGCTCCGGGGACTTCGGGGCGGTGCTGGGGGCGATGGAGGGGCTGGACGCGCCGCTGGGGGTGTACGCGGTGCCCGGCAACCACGACTACATCGTGGGCATAGACACCTGGCACCGGCAGGTGCGGGAGCACCCCCGGATCGTGGACCTGACCAACGCTGCGACGGTGCGCGAGGTGGGGGGCGCGAGGCTGTGCGTGGCGGGGGTGGACGACTACTCCATGGGCGTGCCGCGCATGGACGTCCTGCCTCCTCCGGAGGAACGGGATTTCACACTTCTCCTCGCCCACGACCCGGACCAGGCGGAGCGCGCGCGGCGCGTCTGCGACCGGGTGGACCTGGTGGTGAGCGGGCACACGCACGGGGGCCAGGTGCGGCTCCCCTGGAAGGGGGCGATCCGCAATCCCGCCGAGCGGGACGACCTGTACGAGGAGGGTTTGCGGCGCCGCCCCTGGACCCAGGTGTACACCTCGCGGGGGGTGGGGACGGTGCACCTCCCGGTGCGGTTCCTGTGCCGCCCGGAGGTGGCCGTGCTGGAGCTGACGGGCGCTCCGAGGCCGCCGGCAAACAGTTGAATTCGAGGGGCCACGCGAGGGGTCGAGAGGTGCGGAACGGTCTTTGCGGTCATGCCTTGTGAAAGCAGACCGGGGCGCCGTTGGACGGGGCGACGCCGCGGCATCCGTCCGGTTCCGTCACAGCGGAGGCACCATGGCTCGACAGACAGGCATCGTGGAGTTCTTCAAGGACGACAAGGGCTTCGGCTTCATTCGTCCGGACGACGGGGGAAAGGATGTCTTCGTGCATCACTCCTCGATCGAGATGGAGGGGTTCAAGTCGTTGAAGCGCGGGGACCGGGTGGAGTTCGAGATCGTGGACGACCCGAAGGGCCCCCGGGCGGCTTCGGTCAAGCGCGTCGACGAGTAACCGGACCGGGCGAAAGCGAGCGGCGGCGCCGATCCCCACGGGAGCGGCGCCGCTGTCGTTGGGGGGATAGGTTACAGGTTACAGGGAACAGGTTACAGCCTGCGAACGGACGGTGCCTCTGCAGTTGCAGGCTGTCCCCTGTAACCTGTCCCCTGTTCCCTCGCAGTTCAGGGTACCAGGACGATCTTGCCGAACTGGCCGCCGGCCTCCAGGCGCTCGTGGGCCTCGCGGGCGCGGTCCAGCGGCAGGACGCTGTCGATGACGGGCACCAGGTCTCCGCGGAAGGCGGCGCGCAGCATGGCCTCGAACTCCGGGCGCGAGGCCATGGTGGTGCCGATGATCTCCACCTGCTTCCAGAAGAGCACCCGCAGGTCGACGTCGCCGCGGGGGCCGGTGGTGGCGCCGTAGCAGACCAGGCGCCCGCCGCGGGCCAGCGCGCGGATGCTCCCCTTCCAGGTGGCCTCGCCCACGTTCTCCACCACCACGTCCACCCCGCGCTTCCCCGTGTCGGCGAACACCTGCCGGCTGAAGTCCGTGGTGTCGCGGTCGTAGACCACGTCCGCCCCCAGCTCCCGCACCCGCTCCACGTTCTCCGCGCCGCTGGTGACGGCGAACACCCGCGCGCCGGCCAGCTTGGCGACCTGCACGGCGGCGGAGGCGGTGCCGCCCGAGGCGCCCAGCACCAGCACGTCCTCGCCGGCGCGCACCCTCCCCCGCCCCACCACGGCCCGCCACGCGGTCATGTACGAGACCGGGAGCGCCGCGGCCGCCTCGAACGAGAGCGAGTCGGGGATGCGGTACACGTTGGCCGCGGGGACGGCGACGAACTCCGTGAAGCCGCCGTCGGTGTGCTCGCCGAAGATGCGGTACTCCGGGCAGAGCGGCACCTCGCCCGCGGCGCACCACTCGCAGTGCCCGCACGAGAGCGACGGGTCCACCACCACCCGCTCCCCGGTCGCGACCCGGCTCACCCCCTGGCCCAGCTCCTCCACGGTGCCCGCCACGTCCGACCCGCCCACGTGCGGCATGGTGGTCTCGATGGGGATGCCGCGGCGCACCCACAGGTCCAGGTGGTTCAGCGCCGCCGCCCGCACCCGCACCAGCACCTCGCCGGGGCCGGGCGTGGGCCGGGGGATCTCTTCGATGCGGACCACCTCGGGCCCGCCGTTCTCGTGGAAGATGGCTGCGCGCATCGGGGGAACGGCTAGGGAACAGGTTACAGGGGACAGGGGACAGCCTGCGAACGGCGACCCCCTCCCCCGGCCCCTCCCCGCAAGGGGGAGGGGAGAACGACACCGCGTGGAGGCGGGTTCAGGACGGGGGCTACCCCTCACCCCCCGGCCCCCTCTCCCACAAGGGGAGAGGGGGAGCACGACAAAACCCAGGCACAGACAGCCCTCCCCCGGCACGGGGAGGGTGGCGAGCCTCAAGCGAGCCGGGTGGGGGCCCCGGAGGACGCCAGCACCAGCCCCGCGTGAGGGATTTCGGCCCGAAGGGGCGAGACCCGGCGGCAGTTTGCCGGGTCTCGACTCCGTTGAGCAGCGTTGTTTGCTGCTCTACGGAGCCGAAGCCCGACCCCGCGTCAGCGGGGGCACGCCCGAACCCGCAGTCGAGCAGTGCCGTAAAAGAACCGGACGGAGAAGCTAGACAACCCGCGGCACGCCTGCAAATCGCGAGGCGGAAAACCACCCGGTCCGGCCTTGTGGCGAGAGACGGCCGGACGTACCTTGCCGGCCATGTTCTTCAGGGGATCCGAGGACCGGCTGAACCCCGTCGCCCCGGAGGGGACGGAGGACACGACGCTGGGTGGCTACCGCGCCGTGCACGGCCGCTCGCCCGCGTTCGAGGGCGCGGACGGCGAGCCCTACACCGTGGCCGTGGAGACCGACGCCACGGACGACCCGGAGCAGCCCTTCGCCGCGTACCTGGTGTTCGTGCGCTGGTCGCGGAACGGCACGGCGGTCATGGGCCACCTGGAGACCGGCGACCTGGAAACGGGCCCCACGGAGGCGGCGGCGCACGAGGCGCTGGAGGCCTGGCCGCTGGCGCGCGTCAAGCAGGTCCTGGACGAGGCGATCCGCGCTCGGGCCGGGAAGGGCTGACGGCCCGCGGCGCCCCGCCGCCCACACCCATCACCGCTACACACCGCCCCGGGCGGAAGACCACCGGATGCTCAGACAGAGCCTTCTCTACCTCAGCGGGAGCCGCGCTGCCCAGCGCCTCGTGACCGGCGTGCCCATCGCCCGCCACATGGCGGAGCGCTTCGTCGCGGGCGACACCGTGGACGAGGCCGTGGCCGCCGCGCGCGAGCTGAACCGGGCCGACCTCAGCGTGTCGCTGGACTTCCTGGGCGAGTCGGTGGCCAGCCGCGACGAGGCCGAGGCGGCCACCGACATGGCCGTCCACATCCTGGAGCGGATCGCCACGGAGGGGATCGACGCCAACCTGTCCATCAAGCCCACGCAGCTGGGGCTGGACATCGACGAGGACTTCTGCCGCGCCAACGTGGAGCGGGTGCTGCAGCGCGGCCGCGAGGTGGGGAACGGCGAGGGGGAGATCTTCGTCCGGCTGGACATGGAGTCGTCGGAATACACCGAGCGCACGGTGGCGCTGGTGGAGCAGCTCTGGGCGGACGGCTTCAAGAACGTGGGCACGGTGCTCCAGTCGTACCTGTACCGCACCCCGGAGGACCTGGAGCGGATGCTGGCGCTGGGAGCCCGGGTGCGGCTGGTGAAGGGGGCGTACAAGGAGCCGGAGGCGGTGGCCTACCAGGACAAGGCGGACGTGGACCGCATGTTCGTGGAGGAGATGAAGACGCTGCTGGCGCGCGGCGTGTACCCGGCCATCGCCACGCACGACGAGGCCATCATCGACGCGACGCGGCGCTTCGCCTGGGAGCACGGGGTGGCCAAGGACGCCTTCGAGTTCCAGATGCTCTACGGCATCCGCCGCGACCTGCAGACGCGCCTCCACGAGGAGGGGTACAACGTGCGCGTGTACGTTCCCTTCGGCGACTCGTGGTACCCGTACCTGATGCGCCGCCTGGCGGAGCGCCCGGCCAACGTGTTCTTCATCGCCGGGAGCATCGCGCGCGAGTCGCCGCTGCGCCGCTTCGCGAAGCCGGGCGCCATCGGGGCCGGCGTGGTGGCGGGGGCGCTGGTGGGGCTCGCCCTGCGGGGCCGCCGCAACTCGCGCTGACCGCCGGGGGGCGGGCCGGAGCTCCCGGCCCGCCCCTTTTTTCTTTTCGCGATCCACCCACCGCACCCATCCGGACCTCTGACGCCATGCCGGAGATCATTTACCGACTGACAATGCCGGAGCCGCACACCCAGACCTTCGGGGTGGAGATGCGGCTGGACGGCGCGACGGGGCCCGTCGACCTGGTGATGCCCACCTGGACGCCGGGCTCGTACATGGTGCGCGAGTTCGCGCGGCACGTGCTCTCGCTGCGCGCGGAGGACGGCGCGGGAACGCCGCTGCGCTGGACCAAGACGGACAAGCTGACCTGGCGGGTGGAGGCCCCCGCGGACGGGGCGCTGCGGGTGAGCTACCGGGTGTACGCGCACGAGCTGTCGGTGCGGAGCAGCCACCTGGACGCCTCGCACGGCTACGTCAACGGCGCGAGCACCTTCCTGTACGCGGCGGGGCGGGAGCGCGACCCGGTGCGGCTGGAGGTGGAGGCGCCGGAGGGGTGGACGATCACCACCGGGCTCCCCAAGACGGAGACGGCGGGCGTGTTCCGCGCGGCGGACTACGACGAGCTGGTGGACTGCCCCCTGGAGATGGGGACGCACGAGCTGGTGGAGTGGGAGCAGGGGGGGAAGACCCACCGCTACGCCGTGTGGGGGCGCGGCAACCAGCAGATGGGGCGGCTGGTGGAGGACACCCGGAAGGTGGTGGACGCCACGCGCGAGCTCTTCGGGGGCGAGCTGCCGTACGACGAGTACACCTTCTTCCTGCACATCGTCCCGGGGGAGTACGGCGGGCTGGAGCACAGGAACTCCACCTCCATCGTGCTGGACCGCTGGGGCTTCCGGGGGATGGAGTACGAGCGGGCCATCGTGCTGGCGGCACACGAGTTCTTCCACGTGTGGAACGGCAAGCGGATCCGCCCCGCGGAGCTGGGCCCCTTCGACTACACGCGGGAGAACTACACCCGCAGCCTGTGGGTGGTGGAGGGGTTCACCACCTACTACACGGACGTCCTCCTCCGCCGCGCCGGGGTGATGCCGCCGCAGCGCTTCCTGGAGCGGACGGGCGGGGCCATCGCCCACCTCCAGACGCTCCCCGGCCGCCTGGAGCAGACGCTGGAGGACGCGTCGTTCGACGCCTGGATCAAGTACTACCGCCAGGACGAGAACACCCCCAACGCCACCATCTCGTACTACCACAAGGGGGCGATGGTGTCGATGCTCCTGGACCTCAAGATCCGGGAGACCACCCGCAACCGGCGCTCGCTGGACGACGTGCTGCGCATCCTGTGGGAGCGCTACGGGCTGCTCGACGTGGGCTTCCCGGAGGGCGGGGTCCAGGACGTGGTCGCGGAGGTGTGTGGCGACCGGATGGACGACTTCTTCGACCTGGCGCTCCGCAGCACCGAGGAGCTGGACTTCGACGGGCCGCTGGCGGCGGCCGGGCTGGAGCTGGTCGCCCCGCCGGCCATGCCGGGTCCCGGCGGCCCCGGCCCCATGCCGATGCCCGGCGGGCCGATGGCGGGGCCGGGCGGGCCCGGGGGCCCGCCGCTGCCGCCGCTGACCACGGGGATCCGCACCAAGGAGGAGGCGGGGAAGTCGCTGGTGGGCACGGTGGTGGTGGGCGGCCCGGGGCACCGGGCGGGGATCAACGCCGGCGACGAGCTGGTGGCGCTGGACGGGCTGCGCGTGAACGCGCGCGACATCCAGGCCCGGATCATGGAGCGGGAGCCGGGCGACGTGGTGCAGGTCACCGTGTTCCGGCGGGACGAGCTGCTCACGCTGCCGCTCACGCTGGAGCGGGCCCCGGCGATCCGGCCGGTGCTGCGGCGGGTGCAGGAGCCCACGGCGCTCCAGACGGAGATCTTCCGCAGCTGGCTGGGGATCCGCGAGGGGGAGGGCGCGGCGGCTCCGGGGGGGCCGGCCGGGGGTTGACGGAACGGGCGTTCCGGGCTACCTTATTCGCTCCCCGCCGCAGCCGGCACGATCGCTGCGCGCGGGCCGGGAAAGTCGGCTCGGGACGTGGCGCAGCCCGGTAGCGTACCTGAATGGGGTTCAGGGGGTCGCGGGTTCAAATCCCGCCGTCCCGACTCACCAAAGCGAAGGCCCTGCATCGGCTTACGATGCAGGGCCTTCGATCTTCCCTCCCGTGGGTTCGGTGAGTCGGTCGGTGAGTCTCTCGATCTCGGCGCACCCAGGCTCCGCGCCGTCATGGGCCCGCAGGTGCGTCGAGAGCCAGGCCGGCCGTCCTGCGGGCCGGAACCACTGCCGCGGGCCCTGGACGCAGTCGCTGAACGCCCGCGTCGCGCTCTTCAGCTTCCATCCTGCGGACGAGGCAGGCCAACCAGGCGGTCACGCTCAGCAACCCGCTGGACGGGCTCGACCAGCTCCTGCACGGAAGCCGGGACCCCCGCGGCTGGGGCACGTCGGCGATGCCTGACCCCGTCCTTTCGACGCGGCGGCGCAGCGGTTCCGCTACGATGGGAACCCCCGCTTCGGGGATACGCGGCCCGCGCGTACGCTGGTGCGGGCGCCGTTCCGTCTCACGCTCGACGTCAGGCGTCGACTGGGGTACCCCCATCGACGTGCAGCAGCTCAACCGGTCCCTCCGTCTGGGCCGGGACGGGAGCCGGGCGGTGCGGCGCACGGCGGAGTCGCTCATGGAGAGCTACAGCGAAAGCGCGCCTGACGTCTACTCCATGATCCTCGAGGAGAGCGATTCACTCATGCTCTCGCCGGAGCAGACGGGAGCGCTCAAGGCCGCGCAGGTGTAGTACCGCAAAAATGTCGATGCGATCTGGACGGAGCTGGCCCGGTATCTTGCCGCGCTGCCGGACAGGTACGACCCCGTGGAGGCGCTGAAGCGGCAGGAGGACGCGACGGACCGTGCCTTGGGAGGCCTCCCGGAGGAGGGAGCCACCATCAAGGCGATCCTCTCTCCGCTCCAGCAGCGCATGCTCCCGAGCCTCGTGGACACGGTCATCAACTCCAGGGAGAAGATCAGGATCCGGTACATCGTGAGGTGACGCCGGGCCCGCCTTCGTCAACATACCGTTTCCCTGCCGGATCAGGGGACGCGGGAAGGCCCAAGTAGAGGTTGTGGTGGCGACCAAGGCACTTCCCCCACCCACTCGAAGCCAACAGACCTCTTCGAAAAGGCTGTCCGACAACGAAGGCCCGGAAGGCATCGCCGCCTCCCGGGCCTTCGTTCTTTTCTCACTCGAGATAGCCTCCTCGCTGCCGTTCGGGTCCTCACGATTCCTACCGGGTTCACGAGTGCTCCCGGTATGCTCTGATTCAGGGATTTGACCGTTCAGGAACCGGCAGTCGGGGTGAAGTGCACCAACTTGGGGAGCGCGTACAGCTTGACGCCCAGATGTCTGAACTCCCGGAGGCGGGCTCGCAGGCCCAACTTTTCTTCTATGACCACCCGATGGCGCTCTTCGAGATCCAGCAATTTGAAACGGTCTTCCAGGAACTGGTAGCTTATGACGGTGCCGTCAGTGAGGATGCAGAGTGGAGAGTCGCCCACTTGCATCTCGTACACCGACCGAAGGTACCGCTCCATGGCCGGCCAGTCCCGAACGCGGCGGGCAATCCGTGCCTTCTGCAGGGGGATGTCGACCATCAGCGGCGCGATCGGAAAGAGAAAATCGTGAGTCTCGATCGCCCGCTGGACCGAGAGGGCGGCTTCATCAAGCTCCCGGTGTGCACCGGCCATGTTCCCCAACTGATACTCGTAATACGCAATCTCGCCATGATAGAATCGTCCAAGGACATGGAAGATGCCGGGGAGTTCCGGGCGGATCTGCCACCGGTGCTCGTCGACCTGCCGCAGCAGGGCGCGGCCTTCCTCGATATTGCCCTTGCGAAGGAGGCGGAGTGCCCGTTCCAGCACCACACCGACAGCCTGTTCGCTCTCCTCGTACTTCGCGGACCACGCTCTGCCTTCCGCACCACTGAGGGCGACCAGCTCGCGCCAGGCGTACCCCTCCTCGACGGAGCGGCCCGACTCCTTTCCCGGCCCGAAATCCAGGTCCGGAATACGGTCCAGGGGAGGCGCCAGGCAGAAACGATCCACAGCACCGTCGGAGTCCATGGCTCTCAGGACGAGGTGATGAAGGAACGCCTCGTCCAGAAGCGCGACTCCGAACTGGCGAGCCACCGCGTGAAGTAGCCGGAAGAGGACTGGGAAGAGCGGACCGTGGGCAAACGGGTCCGCCTGGTAGCGGGGATCGCCCTCGCACGTCGAGAGGTGTTTGACGAGGGAGTGCACGCACGAGGTCCAGGAGGCCCGCGCCCCATCAACGACGAAGCGCGAAGCCGCGGCGAGTTCCCAATGACCGGGGGTTCCCATCCTTGCCACCTGCGCCTGGAGCAGGTCGAAGACCTGGGCGACCTTCGCCCTTCCATGGCCGCTCTGGAGCACGGGATAGCGAATTAGCCAGTCGCGGTGGAAAGCCAGGTAGCCCCGCTGCCCGTCCGTGTCCGGAAGCGCCGCGGGAAGCGCTGTGAGGATCAGTTCGAGAACCGCGCTCTGGCGGTCGGAGTAGGACGACTCGTCGGCGCAACGGGTGCTCATGGCCGCAAGGTAGACCTCGCTCGACTGCGCGAGACAGGCACGGAAACGCGCCACGAGCTCACCGTCCGAGTTCAACGGAGGCTCTCCCAGGATAGCCTCGTCCGGTGGGGTCGGGACGAGCCGCAGCATCACGTTCTCAGCGGCCTCGGACGACTCCCGCAGCAGTGCTTCCACGAGCTGCTGCCGGTGCGAAGGCACATGGAGGTGCAGGACGAGGGGCGCCTGCTTGTTGGCCGGCTGCTCCAGCCGGATGTCGGCAAGCCCCGGCTCCGGTGGCGCGGGGCGCAGCCTTTTCCAGAACGGAACGACGAAGGAGCGGATCGTCTCGGCGCCAGGACCTTCCCCGAGCACCTCCACGGTCAGCGACGTCTCGGCGGCCCGGAGGGGCTCGCTACCACTGGTCATCTCGAATTGCCCTGTTGGGGTCGAGAGCGGCCGCTCGTCTCGCGGGAAGAAGACAGGCGACGGCAGCTGCAGCGGTGACGGCGATGCCGACGGCCAGGTAGATGGAAACCTGGCCGGCGCTGATCCCGAACAGGAGGTGGGCCGCGAGCCGGATGAGGCCGACCGCGACGGCCAGGCCGACCAGCACACCGATCCCCGTCAGGACCATTCCGCTGCGAAGCACGAAGGCGAGTATCCGGCCGGGCGTCGCGCCGAGGGCGATGCGGATCCCGATGTCGCGCATCGAGCCCGTCACCAGCTGCGAGATCAGTCCGTAGATTCCCGATAGACTCACCACGAGCGCCATCACCGCGAAGATCGCGATCAGCTGCATGGGAAAGCGGAAGCGGGACGTAGCCCGGGAAACCACATCCTCCAGCGTACGCACCGAGCCGAGGGCCAGGTCCCGGTCCTGCGACCAGACGGCGGCGCGCACCGGACCGATCAAGCCCTCCGGGGCGGCCCGGGTGCGCACCACCACCTGCATCGAGCGCACGGCCACTCCCGCGAAGAGGGGGACCTGGCTGTCGAGAAAGTAGACGTGAGGACGGGGATCTTCGGTGACCGAGCCGTGGCGTGTGCTCCCCACCACCGCCACGATGGTCGCCCAGGGTGCGTCGGGGCTGAGGCGGGCCCGGAGGCTACGTCCGAGTGGACTCTGCGAAGGGAAGAACTGTCGCGCGAAGGCTTCGTCGACGATGACCACAGGACTCCCAGAGTCATCGGACGGCTGGAAGTCCCGACCGGAGCGAACGGGGATCCGCAGCGTCCGGAAGTAGTCTGCGCTCACGACCTGGGCATCTACGCCGTCGACCGCGTCGCGACCGGCCACCTTGTCCTTCAGCTCGATCGGCCACACTTCGCTGGAGCTATCCAGGGGAAGGAAGGTCACCAGAGCCGCCGACTCGACGCCCGGAAGCGCACCGATCTCCCGCCGGAGCGAGCCGAAGAAGGAAGTCACCCGTGAAGGCGTGTCGTATCTCGAGGACGGCAGGGAAAGGTCGACCACGAGGATATTGGCCGGAGTGAAACCGAGGTCCACTCCCAGGAGGTTTCGATAGCTCGAGACCAGAAATGCGGCACCGACGGTCAGGGCCACGGTCAGGGCGATCTGACCGCCGGCAAGGAATCGGCGCCCGGATCCGGGACGGGTGCCGCTCGCACTCGCCGGTGCATCGCGGGAGAGCGTTCGGCGGGCCCAGCTGGACCGGGCGATGCGGGTCGTCGAGGCGATTGCGAACACCAGCACGATGACCGTAGCCGCTGCAGCGACGAACAGCAGCACCCAGCGGTCGACTGCCAAATCCCCAAGGCGGGGGATGGCCTCTCGGTGGGCCGAGAGCAGAAAGTGGCAGAGCAGGTACGCCAGGATGATTCCGGGTATGCTGGCAGCAAGCGCCAGCACGAAGCTCTCGCTCACGAACGCACGGAAGAGCTGCGTGAAGCGGGCGCCGAGAGCGACGCGGATCCCAAGCTCCTGCCGCCGGTCGTCGACCCGCGCGAGGATCAGCCCACTGGCATTTCCCAGCGCGACGAGGAAGAGAAGGCCTACGGCGCCGCCGACGACGAGGAGCGACCGCCTGACATCGCCCACCACCTCCTCGGGGAGCGGGCGCATCGTCATGGCGTAGCCGAGATCTTCGGGGTAGAACTTGGCGTGAGCCTGCCTGAACGTGCTCACGATCCGGTCCTGCTCCCGCCTCGCCCGTGAGATGCTGGAGTGGGGCGCCAACCTCCCGACGACGCTCAGCACGGGGTTTTCCCGGCTCCCCATGTCCGCCGGGTTCAGGGCGAGGGGGAAAAAGAGATCGGTGTGGGTGGAGCGGGTGAGGTCCGAAGGAAGCCGGAAATCCTCGGGGAGTACACCCACGACCTGCACGAGCTCCTCGTTGATCCGCAGCACCGCCCCTTCGCGCAGGTCCGCCCGGGACGACATCCGCTCCTGCCACAAGCGGTGGCTGACCAGTGCCACCGGCGGACCGCCGGGGCCCGCCTCCTCCGCCGTGAAGCCGCGACCGATCCGGGGCTGTACCCCCAGCGTCCTGAGCAGGTCGGAGGACACCCAGGCAGCATCGAACCGCTCGGCCGTCTCGAAGGAGACGGTCGCCCGGCCCGTCATGAACGCCCCCAGACTCGAAAGCTCTCTCGTGGCCTCGACGTAGTCGAAGAACTCCGGCTCCGCGAGGCCCAGATCAGCCTTGTCCATCCCGCGGTACTGATCGTGGAGGACGACCAGCCGTTCCGGCTCACGGTACGGGTACGACTTCAGGAAGACGGCGTCCATGACCGCGAAGATCGCCGCCGTCGCGCCAATCGCCACGACGAGCGTCAGCAGGATGGGGAGCGTCCACCGTGGAGTTCGCAGGAGACGGACGGCGTTCAGGCGCAGTGTCGATCGCATCGGTGCTTCCGTCCCATGTTGACAGGCAGGACCTCAGTAGGTGCCCAGCAGCCCCTGCTGCTTCGTGGTTCTCTCCGCCCAGCGGAATACCAGGGACCCGAGGACAAGATAGACAGTGCCGTTGAGCAGCGCGACGAGGAGGACGGCCGGGTCGAGGGACTGCCCCCGAACCATGAGATCTCGGAGCAGGGCGGCGCTGGGAACCAGAGGCAGCAGGTAGTACGGATTTACCGATCCCCCTTGCCACGTCTCGAACGGCACCATGACGAGCGTGATGAGGCCGAACTGCGATATCTGTATCACCGCTTCGACGCGCTTAAAGACCAGGGCCAACGAGCCCAGGACCAGCCCCAGGCCATAGCAGGCCGCGAGAGCGCTGGCGAGGGGGATGAACAGCCCCGGGGGGAAGTGGAGGGTCGTGCGGGTGATCAGGAGCAGGAAGCCCAGGGTGACGACGTTGAAGGCGATCGTCACGGTCTGCGCGGCGAGTGCCCGGAGCAGGAAGACCCTGGTGCCGCTGAGCGGCGAAAGGAAAAGCTGCTCCAGGGTTCCGATCTTTGCCTCGCCCTGTAGGCCGCCCGAGATTTCACCCATCGCGAATATCAGGGTGTTCCACAGCACATAGCCCACGATCAGGGTGTCCAAGCGATCGCCGAACTGCTGGGCGGGCCCCGCGACGTAGCGGATTCCCCCCAGCAGGGTCATGAACAGGATTAACATCAGCACCGTACTGCTCAACGCCTGTAACGGATAGCGCCGGAGCATGATCCAGTTACGCCTCAGTTCCGCGAAAAAGAAGTTAAGCACCGCTCGTCTCGTGCGTTAGTTCGAGGAAGACGTCTGTCAGGCTTTTCCGGTCCCGCGTCACGGAGTCGATCTCCAGGGGGTAGAGAATCTGCAGAACCTCGTACAGCCCGCTGGCGCTTCCCAAATAGATCAGTGAATCGCCGCGCACCTCCGTCTGGAACCTGGCCAGATCTCGGACCTGAGCCGCCTGCAGTGAGCCCTGGTAGGTGATCCGGTAGGACGTGTCGGAGAAGCTGGCCAGCACGTCCTGCATGCCGCCCTGCACGATGAGCTTCCCGTTCTGAATCACCGCGACCTCGTCAGCGATCTCTTCGGCCACCGTCAGGTGGTGGGTGGTGAGCAGGATCGCCCGGCCCTCGCCGGCGAGTTCACGGACCAGCCGTTTGACTTCTTCCGAGGCGCGGACGTCCAGTCCCAGGGTGGGCTCGTCCAGCAGCAGCAGGGAGGGCTCGTGGAGCACGGCGACCGCGATGGCCACCTTCTGCTGCATCCCGCGCGAGAGGGCTCGTACCGGCATCCCCCGACGGTCGGCGAGGCCAAAGCGATCGAGCAACTCCAGCCCGCGCTGCCGGGCAACGCGGAAGGAAAGGCCCCTGAGGGCTCCGAAGTACTCGAGGTTCTCTTCCGGCGTGAGCCGCCAATAGATGTTGCGGCTGCCTTCCAGTACGGCGCCGATCTGGCGTCCCACCTCCCTGTCCCGGTGCGGATCACGCCCCGATACCAGCACCTTGCCGCGGGTGGGCTCAACGAGCCCGGCGATCATCTTGATCGTCGTGGTCTTGCCGGCCCCGTTGGGGCCCAGAAAGGCGAAGATGCCACCTGCGGCGATCTCGAACGAGACCCCCTGGACCGCCTCGATAGTACGACCACCGGTGCGATAGGTCTTAACGAGGTTGTCGACCAGGAGTGTCGTGGTCATCTCACGCCCGCAGGATCTGCGAGAACGGCCTGCTCCATCCGCTCACGGTGTACGTCCAGAAGCTCGTCGACCATGAACAGCCTTGCTCCTCCTCCGGCGAGGCGGTTGAAGAAAGCCCCGACGCCGGAGGTGCCCACGCCGAAATCAGGCGCCACCCCCAAGAGGCTGTCGTCCGGAAAGACAGTTCTGCCGTCCCGCAGAACCCGGTAGGAGAACAGCACCTCGGCAAGCTCCCCAGCCATCGCGAGATACCGGTTGTCCCCAAGCACCTGGTGCAGGTCGAGAAGGAACTCTCCGTTGCCGGCCAGCCCGTGGCACTGTCCCAGGCCCGAGAACCAGCGGGAATGGTAGACGGAGTGCCCGGCCATCTCGGCCAGCCGGCGGTACTGCTCGTTGCCGGTCACCTGGTACAGTCTCAGCATGGTCGTGCCTACGCCCGACGAGCCGTTGCACCAGTAAGTCCATCTGGATGGGCGCTCGGGACCGTGATCCCAGTACGCGCGACCCTCCTCTACCTGCGCGACCCGGATGAGCGTTTCCGCCGCGGCCTCGCTTGCCGCGAGATAGCGCACCTCCCCCGTCGCGGCGTACATGGCGAGCAGGAAGTACGCGATGCCTGCGTTGCCGTGGGCGAACCCGTAGAAGATCGCTTCCTTGCCGGCCTCGTCCGGCTGTGGCCACACCGTACCGACGGAGTGGTCCGCCGCCGCGGAGATCACGTGGTCGGCGAGTCGCGCCGCCGCTTCCAGAAACTCCCCCCTCCCGGTCACGTGGTGGAAGCGCAGGAGAGTCATGCCGATACCGCTCGCACCGTGCGTGACGTCGACCTGCCTGGGATTGGGGCGAAGCGCCAGGACCAGCTCACACGCCCGTTCCCGGAGGTCCGCGTCGCCGGACGCCTCGGACGCATCGAGCAGGAACCAGGCGGCACCTGCCGCTCCGAAATAAAGGCCCGCCGGCCGTCCTCGCGGAGACCGAAGACTGTCGGCCACCCAGGCACCGAGCCGCGCGACGGTCCCCCTCCCTGCATCCTCCAGTGGAAGCGCCGACAGCAGAAACACGCCGACTCCCGCAGCCCCATATTGAACACAGCAGGGGTCGAGGAGTTGACCCGCGCAACTGGATTCGACGGGTTGCTGTTTGTTGCCGGTGTCGATGGAGGCGACGGCATGAGCGGCCAGGTCTCTCGCGACCTTGGCCCACTGCTCATCTCTTTTGCCCCCCCCCGACTGGCTCCAGGCGCGGGAAGACCCTGCCGGCGGCTCCTGCTCGCGTCGCGCGGACTCGCCCGCCGCGGAGAGGTGCGAGAGTACGCGGGCGGGACTCCAGCGCTCCTCCGGGTCCTCCGCCATCCCCCCGAGGATCGGCGCCTCCATGATACGGGGAATCAGGCCGCTCCGGATCATGTCCTTGAGCTGCTCCGACAGGCGCTCCCGGTGAGAGCGCGCGGGCGGGCGGTCCTCCAGCAGATAGGGGTCACGCGAGGTCGCCAGAAAGAAGAGGGTCGCAGCCAGGCTGAAGTAGTCGTCTGAACGCTGCGGAACCTCTCTCCCCTTCTGCTGCGGCGATGCATAGCCGGGTGTATAGGCGCCCACTCCCGTGGGGAGGATCTCACCCTCGGGACATGCAAACTCCAGGTCGATCGTACGGGGGCTCCCATCCGGCAGGATGAACAGATTGTTGGGAGTGAAGTCGCGGATGAGGACGCCGGCATCGTGGCAGGTCTGCAAGAGGGCCGTGATCGAGCGGGCGAGGTCCAGCAGTTCTCCCTCGGGGAGCGGACCCTCCTTCTCCCTCTGTCGGCGGAACCTGCGCAGGTTCATTCCGGGCAGCTTCTCCAGGACGAGGAAGAGATGTCCTCCTGCCGAAAAAAGCCTGAGCGGCTTCGGCGCGACACCCAGACCGTCCAGCCTTTCCAGGTTCGCGGCCTCTACCCGGAGCTGGTCGGTGACGTCCCGTCCAAACCGATCTTCACCGACGTGTGGACGCGCTTCCTTGATGACGACCACCTCCCCGGTCTCCTGATCCGTTGCCAGGTAGACGCCCCCCTTGTTCGCGTGCCGCAGCGCCTGAGATACCGCGTAGCGACGATCCAGCAGGATGGTCGCCGGCGCTGGCTCCTCCCGGTTTTCGGCGTTCTGCCTGAAAGGGTCCTCGACCCAGCTCGGAGGCGAGAACCAAGCGTCCCGAGCGTCGCGAATTGGTCGGCCCTGCGGGTCGTGGATGACGTGGACGATCTTTCCCTGGGCGTCGTAGACAGTCTGGTGGATGAAGCTTCCGTAGCGGTAATGCACGAGGCTGCCCGGCCGGTAGGGGCGGTCGGACAGGATGACGGGGCCGTTCAGTCCCTCAGTCGCCTGGTGGCATTCCTCGGCTATGCGGACGGCTTCCTCGGCGCTGGACGGATAAACCGTGATGAACTTGCCGGCAGCCGACCGGGGGGAATGTGCTTCGTTGAGGAGGCCGAGGACCTTCTTCGAGCGGAGCATCTTGAACGAGCAGGCGTTCCGGAGCAGGACCGGCATTGCCGCGGCAAGGACACTTCCCGCCGACCTGACAGTGGCGGAGACGTGAAGTTTCCAGCCCTGAGAAGGGCGGTGCTGTGCGCGGTTCAGAAAGTAGGCCCAGCCTTCGGCTGATTTCTGCTCCCACTCAGCGCCATTGGCGTGATCCGCGATCAGCCGCTCTGCAAGGTCGAGCAGCTCGTCCCTTTCCAGCAGCTCTTCGTTGTCCTCAGAGGCATAGGTAACGCTCTTCACGGCGGCACCAGGTGTGATCAGGTTCGTGCCTGAACCTCGCCCGCCGACGTGCACCTCGGGAGAGGCCCTGCTGGGTTTCCGGGATAGGACAGCGGGCGCTGAGAGTGGGAGCGGGCCGCAAAATCCATCGCCGGCATCTGGTTGTGTAGCTACTTCTCCTACCTACTCCATCCGCTCCACGCCGATCAGTCCGACGTGACTTTGCAGGTATGGGTGCACAGCGAGCATCCGTCCACCACCAGATCCGCGTCGGTCAGGGTACCGAAGACGTCGAGCTCCGGCAGGCGCTGAAGATCAAGCACGTTGTTGGACATACGACCTCTCTTTACGCATGAGTTCAAAAAGGGGCCGGGCTGGCACGGCACGCTCCCACTCTAATCCGTATTGAGAATCGGCTGTTTGGTACCGTATGTCAAGTACCAAAAAAATTTTGACGTCTGCTACACAGCGAGAGGATATCGGCTGGAAGGTCTCAGGCTTGACGATTGGCTCCGAACATTCCGGCTCACGGGGCAACGACGAGAACGTTCTCGCGGACCGAGGGGGACCGATCAGTTCAACCCGGTACATTGGTTTACCCCTGACCTCGAATGCGCAGGCGGCGGACGCTCTTAACGGCGAGAGCCGGGGTGATCTGACAACACCTGCGCCCCGCTACTCGCCTCATGAGGCGAGTGCGAGGCGCAGGTGTTATCGGGCGTGGCCGGGCGGTACCGGCAGTTGGAGCGACCGCAGGACCAGTCCCGGATCCGGGAGCGGATTACCCAGTTGCTCACGCCGTGGACCTAAACATCAGTTCACCGTTACGGTACAGCCACGGGTGGATACCGAGCACCCGTCGTCTGGGGTCAGCGTAGCCCAGAACTCAGTTAAGCCGATGGACTCCATCTGAGGGAGCCGCTGAAGATCCAGCACGTCGTCGACCATGAGACCTCTCTTCCGCATGAGTTCGAAAGGGATGGGACGGCACTGCGCGGCTCCCGCTTATCTTTCACCGCAGCTATCTATGCAACAGCTATTGGTGCACAGCATGCACCCCTGGTCGTCCGTGGTCAGCGTGGCCCAGAACTCAGTTAAGCCGATAGACTCCAGTTCGGGCAGACGCTGAAGATCGAGCACGTCGTTGAGCATGAGACCTCTCCTCCGCATGAGTTCGAAGGGGACCGGACGGCACTGCGCGACTTCCGCTTCACCTGGTCCTCACGTCCGCCGGGGTAGCGGAGCTCCGGCGGGACTTGCAGGATAGTGCGGCGCGCGTCGAGAGAGTGGGGGCGGCGCAGTATCCATCCTGTTTCCGGCTGTGACTCTACTCCCCGACCTGCTCCGTCGGTTCTACGTCCGGTATCAGTCGCTCGTGTTCGCGCAGGTATGGGTGCACAGCGAGCACGAGCCCTCGTCCCCAGTAATCGTAGCCCAGAAATCACTCCCACCGAACATCTCTGCTTCCGGCAGGCGCTGAAGATCAAGCACGCTGTTGGACATAAAGCCTCGCTTTACTCAAGGGTTCAAAAAAGGACCAACACTGGGCTACACCGCTTCCCACTCTCGCCTTATCAATAATTGATCTTTCAGTGTCGATTGTCAATAGCCAACTGTTTCCGCCGGCAATCTTCAAAAAAAAGCCTCACCCTACAGGGTCACAGACAGGCGTAAACTCCGGCCCGCCCGGTTCTTCCAGTCCACGTGAACTCCCCCTCGGGAAGGGAGCGCGTCCGGAGCCTGTTGGCGTAGGGAACGGACGGGGATGCAACCGCCTGCTGACGTTCCACGAGGTCAATGCTGACGCGATTGGTCTCGGGCTCCAACGCGAGAGTGAGCGGCCGGTAAAATCCGACCGGTCTAGCATGTCTCTCCTGTCCCAGGAACTCCGCCCAGATCGGCCTTGCCGCGACGTTCGACGGGGTTGACGAGATGCGAAGAATGGTTGGTGAGTTTTTTGGTGAGTTCGGTACGACACACTGTGGATTTTCGAGTGGTCCCGTGCTACATTAGGGGGCGACCCACCAGTGTAGCACCACGCGTTGTCGCATCCCCGCGCCCCTCGCCCCGGAATGGGGTTCAGGGGGTCGCGGGTTCAAATCCCGCCGTCCCGACTTGCTTAAGAGAAGCCCTGCATCGGGTTGCGATGCAGGGCTTCTCTGCGTTCGGGGCTGGTGCTCGCCTGTTCCTGGACACCTTTGACATCAAGGCGCTCCTCACCATCCGGCACTCCCACCACGCGCGCTCTGGCGCTCCTTCCGCAGGTGATCGCGGGCGGCGGAGTGTGGTACACGCGGGGTTGACAGCATCGACAGGAGCGAGAGTGCCCGACGTACGGTGCTGCCAGCAGGAGCCCCAACGCGCCCGCCACGACCCCCCTTCATGACAGATAACGGCACTTAACGTGCGCCACGAACCCCGCGGGGGAGGATGGCACCTCGCAAGACCTTTACAGGAGACTGAAGATGAACCGTTCCATTCTCGGCAGAACTGCCTTCTCGGTGGCGGTGGCACTGGCGCTCGGCTTTGGATTGCAGGAGGCAGTGGCATCGCCGCCGGCCGAGGCGCGGCGGCCGTACTGCGAGGACCAGTTCGACTGCGAGCAGACCTGTGAGCTTATCTACGGTCCCGGAACACCAGGAACCTGCAGTTCCGGCCATACGTGCTACTGTATCCAATGATTCTCCTGGCCAGTGCCGCTACGACCCGGGCGCTGGTATTGCTGCCACGGTGCTGAGTCGCCGGGGAGGGTTCAGGGGATCGCGGGTTTGAGCCGCGCTGCCCGCCTGTCGCAAGAAAATGCCCTGCAACGGTTTCCGCTGCGGGGCCTTTTCTCGTTCTCCGCGCAGAAAGGCCGGAACGGCCGGCTTGCGCCGGGACGGGCGCGGGTCCACCTTCTGCGCTCCCGCCTTGCAGCCCCATCCCGACCCGGGAGCGCGCCCATGTGGAACCTCACCGTCAGCACCTCGTACGCGTACGCCATCACCGTCTACGACGTCGCGGTCGGCCAGCACCAGGTAGCCCCCCGCGATCCCCCGTACACCGTCCCGAAGCCGCTGGGGAACGTCGTCGTCACCGTTCCGGGGCTCGGTGAGATCAACTTCCTCGACATCGGCGACCAGCAGATCGGCGGGTTCAGCAAGGCCACCTGGGGCGTCCTCATCAGCTACCAGGGCGAGGAGGTGGTCTTCCGCTACGAAGGCGGAGGGCAGGTGACCCTGGCCGTCAACGGGTTCGGCCAGGCGAAGCTCAGCGGCAACGGGGGCTTCTCGAAGATCGATCTCGCCTCCTTCATCCTGCCCGGCCAGGAGGAGGCTTCTCCGGAAAGCCCCTGACGCGAAGGTCCCCGGCCGGGGCTGCACCGGCCGGGGACGTGTCCTGAGCCCCGCGTGGCTGCGACGTCCGGTTGTACCCCGGAACCTGCGCTGCCCGAACGGAGTTCGGGCGGAAGCGGGTTCGGATCCCGCCGTCCCGACGATCACGACAGCAGGCCCTGCATCGATCCGCGATGCAGGGCCTTTGTGCATGTGGACCCGCGGGGGCCCTTCCGCGGATCCGTGTTCTCGCCCGGCGGTCGACACGGACGGGTGGCGTCGGCGTCAGCGGCTGGATACGAGCGGCACCGTGAAGGTGAAGGTGCTCCCGGTTCCGGGTGCGCTGACCACGCCGACGGAGCCGCCGAGAAGCTCCGCCAGCTGCCGGGTGACGGCGAGCCCCAGCCCCGCGCCGTCGTACCTGCGCGTGTGTCCCGAGTCCACCTGGGTGAACGGCTCCCAGATCCTTGCCAGGTCGGCGGCCGCGATCCCGATGCCGCCGTCCTCGACCTCCAGCCGGGCGTCCTCCCCGGCGCGGAGCACACGCACCACGATGCAGCCGGTGTCGGAGAACTTCACCGCGTTGCCGAGCAGGTTCAGCAGGATCTGACGCACCTTCGCCGCGTCCGTGCGGCACGGCAGCGGCTCCGCGGGAGCCTCAAGGCGCACGTCGAGCCCCTTTGCCTGCGCGGCGGGCAGGACGACGGCAAGCCCCTCGCAGGCCAGCTCCACCAGGTCGGTCTCCTCCAGCGTGAGATCGTCCCGTCCCTGCTCCACGCGGGAAAGGGTGAGCACGTCGCAGATCAGCGAGTTCAGGAACGTGCTGCTCCGGCGGATCCGCTCCAGGAACCGGCGCTGCGCCTCGCCCAGCGGCCCCGCGACGTCCTCCTCCAGGAGCAGCGAGCTGTAGCCCAGGATGGCGTTGAGCGGGGTGCGGAGCTCGTGGCTCATCATGGTGATGAAGCGGCCCCGTGCCTCGCTCGCCTGCTCCGCGGCTTCGCGCGCCGTCCGCTCCGCCCGCGCCATGCGGTCCCGCTCGATTGCGATGGCGGCCAGGTGGGTGGTCGCGCCGGCGATCCGCTCCATCTCCGGCCCCGGCTCGCGGGGCTCGTCGTAGTACATGCCGAAGGTCCCCAGCACGCTCCCGTCGGAGCCGAGGACCGGCGTCGACCAGCAGGCACGGAGACCGTGCGCGAGCGCGACCGCGCGTGCGTCCACCCAGTAGGGGTGCGTGGCGATGTCGGCCACCGCGAACGGCACGCGCCGCGCCGCCGCCGTCCCGCAGGAGCCGACGCCCTCGCCGACGGGCAGGCCCTCGCGGATCGCGTCCATGTAGGTGGCCGGGATCCGCGGCGCGGCGAGCGGGAAGAGGCGCTCGCAGGCCGGGTCCCGCCGCAGCAGGCTGCCGCGAAGCCCCGGGCTCTCCGCCTCGGCGACATGCACCAGCGCCCGGAGGCAGGCCTCCAGGGGGGCGCCGGTGGCGATCAGCTCCAGCACCCGGCGCTGGCCCGCACCGAAGCCGGTGTCGCTGTCCTGGACGAGGAATCCGGCTGTCACGGTGCTCATGGGGTGCTGTCGCTCGGATCGGCGGGACGCGGGGGGACCGGACCAAATAAGCGGCGCGGCACGGCCGTGTAAAGGTTTGGACATGCCCGGCCCGCCGGCTCGGAACCGCCGCCCCGCTCCCGGGATTCGAGCCCCGGTCGTCGGCTGGGCGCGTCCGCGGGCCCGGCCGGGCGCATCGCCTCCCCGCGGGCCGCGACGGGGTCCGCAGGGGGTCGCGGGGCGGGGCCTTCGCGGGTCGAGGTGCCCTCCCCCGCCCCGCCGGAGCGGCCCCATGCAACAGGCCCCGGGGCCCTTTCCGTCCTTTCTTGACACGTTATCCGCGCCCCTGTACCGTTCGTGCCCCGCATAAATGACGACTGCGGCTACGGCGGCGAAGCGCGGAGCCCGGGTACCGGTCCCCATGGCCGGACGGGTGTCTCCCGCTGCCGCCGTGCGCACTCCACGCATCAGGAGGCACGTTCTCCATGAACCATCGCAGCGAGCCGGCGACCGAAGCGCGCACCGCCCCCGCCGGGTGCGTGCACCACCCGTTCGAGCGGCAGGCGGAGCTCACCCCGGACGCCGTCGCGGTGGTCGCCGGGACCGTGGAGCTCACCTACCGGGAGCTGGAGGAGCGCGCCAACCGGCTCGCCCGCGCCCTGCTGCTGCGGGGGGCGGGCCCCGAGGTGCGGGTGGGGATCTGCGTGGAGCGCTCGGCGGAGCTGGTGGTGGGGCTGCTGGGGATCCTCAAGGCCGGCGCCGCCTACGTCCCCCTGGACCCGGCCTACCCGCGGGAGCGGGTCGCCGCCACCCTGGCGGACGCCCGCGCGCCGCTGGTGGTGGCGCAGGAGCGCTTCCGCCCGCTGCTGCACGGGCACGCGGGCGAGGCGGTGTGGCTGGACGCGGACCGGGAGGAGATCGCGCGCGAGGACGCGTCGCGCCCCCCCTGCCGCGCCGGGGCCGGCAACGTGGCGTACCTGATCTACACCTCCGGCTCCACGGGGCGCCCCCAGGGGGTGGTGATCGAGCACCGCAGCGCCGTGGCCCTGCTGGAGTGGTGCCGCCGGGCGTGGCCGGCGGAGGCGTGCGCCGGGGTGTTGGGCTCCACCTCGGTGAGCTTCGACATGTCGGTGTTCGAGGTGTTCCACACGCTGGGCGTGGGCGGGACGCTGGTCATGGCCGAGAACGCCCTCGCGCTCCCCCGCCTCCCCGCGCGGGAGCGCGTGACCCTGGTCAACACCGTTCCCTCGGCCGCCGCGGAATTGCTGCGGAGCGGGGGGATCCCCGCCTCCGTGCGCGTGGTCAACCTGGGCGGCGAGCCGCTCCCGAACGCGCTCGCCCAGGGATTGTACGCGCTGGGCCACGTGGACGCGGTCTGGAACCTGTACGGCCCCACCGAGGACACCACCTACTCCACCGCCCACCGGGTGGTCCGCGGGGCGGCGACGGAACCGCCGGTGGGGCGCGCCGTGCCGGGCACCCGCATCCACCTGCTGGACGCGGGGCTGGACCCGGTGGCGGAGGGCGACGTGGGCGAGGTGTACCTGGCTGGCGACGGCCTCACTCGCGGCTACCTGGACCGCCCCGGGCTGACGGCCGAGCGCTTCCTCCCCGACGCGCTGGGCGCCGCCCCGGGCGCGCGCATGTACCGGGTGGGCGACCGGGGGCGCATGCTCCCGGGCGGCGAGCTGGAGTACCTGGGCCGCCTGGACCACCAGGTCAAGATCCGCGGCTTCCGGGTGGAGCTGGGGGAGATCGAGAGCGTTCTGCGGGGCTGCCCGGGGGTGGGCGAGGCCGTGGTGGCGGCGCGCGAGGACGCCGGCGGCGACCGGCGGCTGGTGGCGTACGTGACCGGCCGGGAGGGGGCGCCGGCCCCCGCCGCCGCGGCGCTGCGCGACCGGCTGGCGGAGCGGCTCCCCGGCTACATGGTGCCGGCGGCGTGGGTGGCGCTCGAAAGGCTCCCGCTCCTCCCCAACGGCAAGCTGGACCGGGGCGCGCTCCCGGAGCCCGCCGTGGCCGCGGGCGCCGGCGAGGGCCGCGTGGCGCCGCGCACGGCCACGGAGGAGCGGCTGGCGGAGATCTGGGCGGAGGTGCTCGGCGCCGGGCGCGCCGGGGTGCACGACAGCTTTTTCGACCTGGGCGGGCACTCGCTGCGGGCGGCGCAGGTGATCACGCGGGTGCGGGCCGCCTTCGGCGTGGAATTGCCGATGACGGCCCTGTTCGACGCGCCCACCATCGCCGAGCTGGCGGAGCGGGTGGACGCCGGGGCGGAGTCGCCGGGGCTGCCGCCGCTGGTGCCGGTGCCGCGCGACCGCCACCTGCCGCTGTCGCTCTCCCAGGAGGCGATCTGGTTCTTCCAGAAGCTCGCCCCGGGGATGCAGTCGTACAACTTCCAGGCGGCGATCCGGCTGCGCGGCGCCCTGGACGCGGAGGCGCTGGAGCGCACCCTCACCGAGATCGTGCGCCGCCACGAGATCTTCCGCACCACGTTCCCGGAGCTGGACGGCCGCCCCGCGCAGGTGGTGCATCCCGCCGCGCCGGTGCCGCTCCCGCGCGTGGACCTGCGCCGGGTCCCGCCGGGGGAGCGCGGCGCGGCGGTCGCGCGGCAGATGCGCGAGGAGTTCGGCGAGCCCTTCGACCTGTCGCTGCTCCCGCTGGTCCGCTGGCGCCTGCTGCGCCTGGCCGAGGACGAGCACCTGCTCCTGCAGGTGGAGCACCACTTCGTCCACGACGGCTGGTCGTTCGGCGTGTTCCTGCGGGAGCTGGCGGCGATCTACCCGGCGTTCGCCCGGGGGGAGCCCTCGCCCCTGCCGGAGCTTCCCATCCAGTTCGCCGACTTCGCGGCGTGGCACCGCGAGGTGATGCGGGGCGAGCGGGCGCGCGCGGACCTGGAGTACTGGAAGCGGACGCTGGCCGGGGCGGACCCCACGCTCGACCTCCCCACCGACCGCCCCCCCCCGCCGGCGATGAGCTTCCGCGGGAGCGCGCTGCGCGTCCGCGTGCCGCCCGCGGTGGCGCTGGCCGCGCGGGCGCACGCCCGCCGCAGCGGGGCGACGCTGTACATGACGCTGCTGGCGGGCTTCGAGGCGCTGCTGCAGCGCTACTCGGGGCAGGAGGACTTCTGCGTGGGCGGCGCGGTGGCGAACCGCAGCTGGCGTGAGACGGAGCCGCTGATCGGGATGATCGTCAACACGGTTGCGTTCCGGGCGCGGCTCGCCGGGGTGCGCAGCTTCCGCGAGCTGGTGGAGCGGGTCCGCGACACCACGCGGGAGGGGTACGCCCACAAGGACGTGCACTTCGGGCAGGTGGTGGAAGCGCTCCAGCCGGAGCGCACGCTGAGCCGGCTCCCCGTCTACCAGGTGGCGTTCGGCTCGCACGACTCGCCGTACCCGGACTTCCGCCTGCCGGGGCTGGAGCTGGAGGTGGAGGAGGCGCTCAACAACGGGTCGGCCAAGTTCGAGCTGTCGGTGGTGGTGATGCCGCGCGCGGAGATGCGCCCCGGCGCCCCGGACGACGAGATCGAGGCGGTGTGGGAGTTCGCCACCGACCTGTTCGAGGCGGCGACCGTCGAGCGGATGATGCGCCACTACCACGCGCTCCTGGCGGCGGCCCTGGCGGACCCGGAGGCCGGCTTCCGCGAGGTGCCCCTGCTGGAGGAGGCGGAGCGGCGCCGGGTGCTGCAGTGGGGGACGGGCGAGGCCGGGGAGGCGGCGGAGGCCTGCCTGCACGAGCTGGTGCTGGCCTGGGCGCGGCGCACCCCGGACGCGCCCGCCGTGGTGCACGGCGGCGCCGTCCTCACCTACGCCGCGCTGGACGCGCGCTCCGCTGCGCTCGCCGCGGAGCTGCGCGCGCGCGGCGTGGGCCCGGAGTCGCCGGTGGGCGTGTGCCTGGAGCGCGGCGCGGACGCCGTCGTCGCGCTGCTCGCCGTGCTCCGCGCCGGCGGCGTCTACGTCCCCCTGGACCCCGCCTACCCCGCCGAGCGCCTGGCCTTCATGCTGGCCGACTCCGGCGCGCGCCTGGTCCTCACCGCCCCGGCCTTCGCGGGACGCCTGCCGGACTTCAATGGCGAAGTGCTGCGGCTGGACGACAGCACGGAGTACGAAGCGCGGAGCACGCCGCACACCGCGGAGCCGGCGGACGGTGCCGTCGCAGGCTGTTCCCTGTTCCCTGTGGCGCTGCACGCTGCGCGTGCACCGGTTGAACCCTGTTCCCTGGCGTACGTCATCTACACCTCCGGCTCCACCGGGCAGCCGAAGGGGGTGATGATCACGCACGGCTCCGCCGTCCGCGTGCTCCGCGCCGCGGTGGCGACCTTCGGGGCGCGGGCGGGGGACCGGGTGGCGCACACCTCGTCGCTCAGCTTCGACGCCTCCGTCCTGGAGATCTTTCTGGCGCTCCTGTCCGGCTCCGCCCTGCACGTGGCCGACCGCGACACGGTGCTCTCCGGGGAGGCGCTGGGCGCGCTGCTCCGCGAGGGGGAGGTGCAGCTGTGGATGACCTCGCCACCGCTGCTGGAGCTGCTGGGCGACGCCGAATTCCCGGCGCTGCGCTCCGTGGGCACGGGGGGTGACCGCTGCCCCGGCGAGCTGGCGGCGCGGTGGACGCGCGGGCGGCGGCTGATGAACTTCTACGGGCCCACGGAGATCACCGTCTACGCCACCTGGCACCTGTGCCGGCCCGGCGCCGCGGAGGCGCCGCCGATCGGGCGGCCGGAGGCCGGGGCGCGGGCGTACGTGCTGGACGCGGCGCTCCAGCCGGCCCCGGTGGGGGTGCCGGGGGAGCTGTACGTGGGCGGCGCGGGGGTGGCGCGCGGCTACCTGGGGCGCCCCGGGCTGACGGCGGAGCGGTTCGTCCCCGACCCGTTCGGCGGCGGGGCCGGGGCGCGGATGTACCGCACCGGGGACCGGGTGAGGTGGCGCGCCGACGGCGAGCTGGAGTTCCTGGGGCGGACCGACGAGCAGGTCAAGATCCGCGGGCTGCGCATCGAGCCGGGGGAGGTCGAGGCCGCGCTCCTGGCGCACCCGGGGGTTCGCTCCGCCGCCGTCGTGGTGCGCGAGGACGCGCCGGGGCGGCGGGTGCTGGCGGCCTACGCCGTCGCGGAGCCGGGCGTCACGGGGGCGGAGCTGCGCGAGGCGGCGCGGCGGCGGGTGCCGGAGTACATGGTCCCCGCGGCGGTGGTGCTGCTGGACACGCTGCCGCTCACGCCGTCGGGCAAGCTGGACCGCCGGGCGCTCCCCGCGCCCGCCGCCGCGGCCGACGCCGGGCACGTCGCGCCGCGCACGCCGGTGGAGGAGGTGGTGGTGGGGGTCTGGGCGGAGGTGCTGGGCGTGGAGCGGGTGGGGGTGCACGACGACTTCTTCGAGCTGGGCGGGCACTCCCTGCTGGCCACCCGCGTGGCGGCCCGGCTGCGCCCCGTCTTCGGGGTGGAGGTGCCGCTGCGCGCGCTCTTCGAGGCGCCCACCGCCGCCCGGCTGGCGGCGCGCATCGCGGCGGAGAGCGGGGACGGGGCGATCCCCTTCCCTCCCCTGGTCCCGGTCGGGCGCGGGGCGCCGCTCCCGCTCTCCTTCGCCCAGCAGCGGCTCTGGTTCCTGCACCGCATGGACCCGGGCGACGTCGGCTACAACATGGCGTTCCCCCGGCGGCTCGCGGGCCCGCTGGACCCCGCCGCCCTGCGGCGCGCGGCGGGCGCGCTGGTGGAGCGGCACGAGTCGCTGCGCACCACCTTCCGCCCCGCCGCGGGGGGCGCGGTGCAGGTCGTCCACGCGCCGGGGGGCGTCCGCCTCCCCGTGGTCGACCTGGGCGGCCTGCCGCGGGAGGCCCGCGAGCCCGAGGCCCGGCGGCTGGTGGTGGAGGAGGCCAGGCGCCCCTTCGACCTGGAGCGCGGCCCCCTGCTGCGGCTGGCGCTGGCGCGGCTCGGCGCGGAGGAGCACGTGCTCCTGCACTGCATGCACCACGTGGTCGGCGACGGCTGGAGCATGGGGGTGCTGTTCCGCGACCTGTTCGCGCTGTACGGGGCGTTCGCGCGCGGGGAGGCCTCGCCGCTGGCGCCTCTCCCCGTGCAGTACCCGGACTACGCGGTGTGGCAGCGCGGCTGGCTGGCGGGCGAGGCGCTGAAGCGGCAGCTGGACTGGTGGCGCGTGCGGCTGGCCGGCTCGCCCCCGCTGCTGGAGCTTCCCACGGACCGGCCGCGCCCGCCGGTGGTGAGCGGGCACGGGGCCACGGTCCGCTTCGGGCTGGCCGCGGAGGCCACGCGCGGGCTGCGCGCGCTCGCCCGGCGCGAGGGGGCGACGCTGTACATGGCGCTGCGTGCCGCCGCCGACCTGCTGCTCTCGCGGTGGTCGGGGCAGGAGGACCTGGTGGTGGGCTCGCCCATCGCGAACCGCACGCGCGTGGAGCTGGACGGCCTGGTGGGCTTCTTCGTGAACACGCTGGCGCTGCGGGTCGACCTGTCGGGCGACCCCACCTTCGCGGAGCTGCTGGGCCGGGTGCGGGAAACGGCGCTGGGCGCCTACGCCCACCAGGACCTCCCCTTCGAGCGGCTGGTGGAGGAGATCGCCCCGGAGCGGAGCCTGAGCCACACGCCGCTCTTCCAGGTGATGTTCGCCCTGCAGACCGTGCACGGCGACGCGGTGCAGGGCCCGCCCGGGCTGCGCGTGGAGCCGTTCCCCAAGCCGGTGAGGACGGCCCGCTTCGACCTGGAGATCGACCTGTTCGAGGAGGGCGAGGCGCTGGCCGGGAGCCTGCGCTTCCGCACCGACCTGTTCGACGCAGCCACCGTGGAGCGCTTCGCTGAGCAGTATCGCAACCTGCTCGCCTCCGTCGGCGCCTCGCCGGGGGAGCGCTGCTCGCGGCTGCGCGTGCTCCCGGACGACGAGGTCCGCCTGCTGCTGGCCCACGGCGCCGGCCCCGCCCCCGTGGCCGCCCCGGACGCGTCCGTCCCGCGCCTCCTGGCCGAGCGGGCGGCCCGGACGCCGGACGCCCCGGCCGTGCTCGCGGGCGGCGAGACGCTCACCCACGCGCAGCTCGACCGGCGCGCGGCGGAGCTGGCCCGCGTGCTGCGCGCGCGGGGCGTCGGCGTGGGGACCACGGTGGCGGTGTGCCTGGAGCGGGGCCCCTGGACCCTCGCCGCGCCGCTTGCGGTGTGGAAGGCCGGGGGCGTCTACCTCCCGCTGGACCCGTCCTACCCGGCGGAGCGCCTCGCCCTGCTGCTGGGCGACTCCGGGGCGGAGCTGGTGCTGACGGAATCGCACCTGGCCGCCTCGCTCCCGGAGCACGGGGCCGGGGTCGTCCTGGTCGACGCCGCTCGGCCCGACGACGTGGAGGACGCGGACGCACTCCCGCACTCCCGCACTTTCGCACCTTCGCACTCGCCGTCCGACCTCGCCTACCTGATCTACACATCGGGCTCCACCGGCACCCCAAAGGCGGTGATGGTGGAGCACGCGCAGCTCGCGCACACCCTGCTGGGCGCCCTCCCGGTGCTGGGCCTGGGCGAGGGGGACGTGGTGGCGGCGCTGGCCCCGGTTGCCTTCGACATCTCGCTGCTGGAGCTGGTGGCGCCGCTGCTCGCGGGCGCGGCGGTGCGCGTCGTCCCGCGCGAGGTGGCGCGCGACCCCGCGGAGCTGGCGGAGGCGTGCGCGGACGTGACGGTGCTGCACGCGGTGCCCGCGCTGATGCGGCAGCTGGTGGAGACCGCGCGCGGCGCGCCGGCGGCCCTCCAGGCGCTGCGGCTCCTGCTGGTGGGCGGCGACACCGTCGCGCCCGACCTGCTGGAGGACCTCCGCGACGCCTTCCCGGGGGCGGCCGCCCGCGTCCTCTACGGTCCCACCGAGGCGGCGATCATCTGCGCCGCGTACGCCGTCCCCGCGCGCGGCGAGGTCGCGGGGCACCCGCTGGGGCGCCCGCTCCCGGGGGTGCGGCTGCACGTCCGCGGGCCGCGGGGGGAGCTCCTCCCGCTGGGCGTCCCGGGCGAGGTGTGGATCTCCGGCGGGGGGGTCGCCCGGGGCTACCTGGGGCGCCCGGAATTGACGGCCGAAAAGTTCACCGTCGTGGACGGGGAGCGCGCCTACCGCACCGGCGACCGCGCCCGCTGGCGGACGGACGGCGTGCTGGAGTTCCTGGGGCGCACCGACGAGCAGGTCAAGGTGAGGGGCTTCCGCATCGAGCCGGCGGAGGTGGAGGCGGTGCTGCGCGGGGAGCCGGGCGTGCGCGAGGCGGTGGTCCTGGCGCGCGAGGACCGCCCGGGCGAGCGGCGCCTGGTGGCCTACGTGGTCCCGGAGGGCGCCGTCGAGGCCCCGGCCGCCGCGGAGCAGGTGGCCGGGTGGGAGGCGGTGTTCGAGGAGACGTACGGCGAGTCCGGGGCGGACGCGGACCCGGCGCTCGACCTGACGGGGTGGAACAGCAGCTACACCGGCGAGCCCCTTCCGCGCGGGGAGATGCGCGAGTGGGTGGAGACCACCGTGGAGCGCGTCCTCGCGCTGCGGCCGGAGCGGGTGCTGGAGATCGGCTGCGGGACGGGGCTGCTCCTGTTCCGCGTGGCGCCGCGCGTGCGGGCCTACCACGGCACCGACTTCTCCGCCGTGGCGCTGGAGCACGTGCGCCGGCACCTGGCCGGGCTGCCGCAGGTGACGCTGTCCCGGCGCGAGGCGGACCAGCTGGCGGAGCACGCGGGCGCGGGGTGGGACGTGGTGGTGATCAACTCGGTGGCGCAGTACTTCCCCGGGGTGGACTACCTGCTGCGCGTGCTGGAGGGCGCCGCCGCGGCGCTGCGCCCCGGCGGGCGGATCTTTCTGGGCGACGTGCGCAGCCTTCCGCTGCTGGGGGCGTTCCACGCCTCGGTGGAGCTGGCGCGCGCCCCGGAGCAGCTCCCCGCGGAGCGGCTGCGCGACCGGGTGCGCCGCGGCGTGGCGGAGGAGCAGGAGCTGGTGCTGGACCCGGCGCTCTTCGAGGCGCTCCGCGCGCGCCTTCCCCGCGTCGGGCGGGTGGAGGTGCAGGCGAAGGCGGGCGCGTACGACAACGAGGTGTCGCGCTTCCGCTGCGACGTCGTCCTCCACCTGGACGCGGAGCCCGCCGCCGCGGTCCCCGTGGTCCGCGCCTGGAGCGGCGAGGACGCCGCGGCGCTGCGCGCGCTGGCCGACGGCGAGGCGGACGGGCTGCTGGTGCGCGGCGTCCCGGACGCGCGGACCGCCCCGCACGTGCGCGCGCTGGAGGCGGTCGCCGCCGCGGACGACGCGGACACCGCGGGCCGCGTGAGCGCGCTGGCGGCCGCGGGCGGGGACGCGGGGCTCGCCCCGGGAGCGCTGTTCGCGCTGGCCGCGGAGACGGGGCGGGAGGTGGAGGTGCGGCCGGGCGCGCCGGGGACGCTGGACGTGCTGTTCCACCCGCGCGGCGGCGCCTGCGCCTTCCCCGCGGAGGCGGACGGGGAGCGGCCGTGGGAGGCGTACGCCAACGACCCGCAGTGGGGCCGGCGCATGCGCGCGCTGGTGCCGGCGCTGCGCGCCGCGGCGCGCGCGCGGCTCCCGGAGCACATGGTGCCCGCGGCGTTCGTGGTGCTGGAGCGGCTCCCCCTCACCCCCAACGGCAAGGTGGACCGCGCCGCGCTCCCCGCGCCGGACACCGCCGGCGCCGGCGAGGGGGCGTACGTGGCGCCGCGCACCGCCGTCGAGGAGCGCATGGCGCGAATCTGGGCGGAGGTGCTCGGGCTGGAGCGGGTGGGCGTGGAGGACGGCTTCTTCGACCTGGGCGGGCACTCGCTGCTTGCCACGCAGGTGGCGTCGCGGGTGAGGGAGGCGTTCGGCGTGGAGCTGCCGCTGCGGGCGCTCTTCGAGGCGCCCACCGTCGCCGGGCTGTCCCGCCGCGTGGACGGGCTCCTCGGCGGCGCGGAGCCGGGCCCCGCCCTCCCCCCGCTGGTGCCGGCGGTCCGCGACGGGTCGCCGCTGCCGCTGTCGTTCGCGCAGCAGCGGCTCTGGTTCATCCACCGGCTGGACCCGGCGAGCGGCGCCTACAACATGCCCATGGCGCTGCGGCTCCGCGGTGCCCTCGCCCCCCGGACGCTGGAGCGGACCCTGGGCGAGGTGGTGCGCCGGCACGAGGCGCTGCGCACCACGTTCGCGGAGGCCGGCGGCGAGCCGGTGCAGACCGTGCACCCCGCGGCCCCCCGGCCGCTCCCCCTGGTGGACCTGTCCGCCCTCCCCCCGGAGGCGCGCGAGGCCCGTGCGCGGCGCGTGGTGGCGGACGAGGCGCGCCGCCCCTTCGACCTGGAGCGCGGCCCGCTGCTCCGCACCCGGATGCTCCGGCTCGCGGCGGAGGAGCACGTCCTGGTGCTGTCGATGCACCACGTGGTGAGCGACGGGTGGAGCATGGGCGTGCTGCTGCGGGAGACCGCGGCGCTGTACGAGGCGCTCTCGCGGGGCGAGCCGTCGCCGCTCCCGGAGCTGCCGGTGCAGTACGCGGACTTCGCGGTGTGGCAGCGGGCGTGGCTCACGGGCGACGCGCTGGAGCGGCAGCTTGCCTGGTGGCGCGAGCGGCTGGCGGACGCGCCCGCCGTGCTGGAGATCCCCACGGACCGCCCGCGCGCTCCCCTGCCGGGGGAGCGCGGGGCCGTCGTCGCGCGGACGCTGCCGCGCGAGGCGGCGGAGGGGCTGCGGGCGCTCGCCCGCGCCGAGGGGGCGACGCTGTACATGACGCTGCTCGCCGCGCTGGACGTGCTGCTGGCGCGCTGGTCCGGGCAGGACGACGTGGTGGTCGGCACCCCCATCGCCGGCCGCAACCGGGTGGAGACGGAGGGGCTGATCGGCTTCTTCGTCAACACGCTGGCGCTGCGCACGGACCTCTCGGGCGAGCCCACCTTCCGCGAGCTGCTGGCGCGGGTGCGGGCGGCCACGCTGGGCGCGTACCAGCACCAGGACGTGCCGTTCGAGAGGCTGGTGGAGGAGCTGGGCGTGGAGCGGAGCCTGAGCCACACCCCGCTCTTCCAGGTGATGTTCACGCTGGACGACGGCGCCGCCGCGCCCCGCCCGTTCGGGGGGATGGAGGCCGCCCTCTTCAGGACCGCGGGGGAGACGGTCAAGTTCGACCTGACGTTCTCCGTGGCGGCGCGGGACGAGGGGCTCGACCTGCACGCCGCCTTCCGCGCGGAGCTGTGGGACGCGGCCACCGTGGAGCGGGCGCTCGGGTCGCTGGCGCGGCTGCTGGAGGCCGCCGCCGCCGACCCGGGCCGCCGCGTGGGCGAGCTGCCGATGCTCGCCCCCGCCGAGCGGGAGCGGATCGTGGCGGAGTGGAGCGGCGGGCGCGGCGACCTCCCCCGCGCCGCCACCGTCCCCGAGCTGTTCGCGGAGCAGGCGGCCCGCGCGCCGGACGCCGTGGCGCTGACCTGGGGCCCGCGGTCGCTGACCTACGCCGAGCTGGACCGCCGCTCGGACGCGCTGGCGCGCCGCCTGGCCCCGCTCGGGGTCCACCCGGGGGCGCGGGTGGGGCTGTGCGTGGAGCGCTCGCCGGAGATGGTGGTGGGCATGCTCGGCATCCTCAAGGCCGGCGGCGCCTACGTCCCCCTGGACCCGCGGTACCCCGCCGGGCGCCTGGCCTGGATGCTCGCCGACGCCGGCGTGCGCGTGCTGCTCACGCAGGACGGGCTGCGCGGCCGCTTCCCGGAGTTCGCGGGCGCCGTGGTCCTGGTCGGCGACGACGCGGATCCCGACGACGGGAGCGCACTCCCGCACTCTCGCACTCTCGCACTCCCGCACCCGCCGTCCCCCGACGATCCCGCGTACGTCATCTACACCTCCGGCTCCACCGGCACCCCCAAGGGATCCGTGGTGCCGCACCGCGCCGTCCCCGGCTTCTTCAGCGGGGTGGACTATGCGCGCTTCGACCGGAGCACGGTGACGCTCCAGCACACCTCGCTGTCCTGGGACATACCGGCGCTGGAGCTGTGGGCCCCGCTGCTTTCCGGCGGGCGCTGCGTCCTCCTCCAGGGGGAGGCTGGCGACCCCGCCCTGCTCGGGAAGCAGCTGCGCGAGCACGGGGTGAACACGCTGTGGCTCACCGCGGCGTACTTCAACCTGGTCGTGGACAGCTGCCCCGAAGTCCTGGAAGCGGTGGAGCAGGTGATCACCGGAGGCGAGGCGTTGAGCGCCCCGCACGTCCGCCGGGCGCTGGAGCTGCGTCCGGGGCTGCGGCTGGCGAACGGCTACGGCCCCAGCGAGACCAACGTGTTCGCGGCGTGCTGGACCGTGCCGGCGGACTTCGACGGGGACGTGGTCCCCATCGGCAGGCCCGTCGGCGACCGCCGCGTCTACCTGCTGGAGCGGGGGATGGAGCCGGTCCCCGCGGGCGTTCCCGGCGAGCTGTGCGTGGGCGGGCCGGGGGTGGCGCTCGGCTACCTGGGACGGCCGGAGCCGACGGCCGCGAGCTTCGTCCCGGACCCGTTCTCCGGCGAGCCCGGAGCGCGGCTGTACCGCACCGGCGACCGGGCGCGCTGGCGGGCGGACGGGACCCTCGAGTTCATGGGCCGCACCGACTTCCAGGCCAAGATCCGCGGCTTCCGGGTGGAGCCGGGCGAGGTGGAGGCCGTGCTGGCCGCCCACCCGGGGGTCGCCGGGGCGGCCGTGACGGTGCGCGAGGACGCGCCGGGCGAGCGCCGCCTGGTGGCGTACGTGGTCCCGGCGGAGGAGGAGCCGGCCTCCCCCGCGGCGCTCCGCGAGCACCTGCGGGAGCGGCTGCCGGAGCACATGGTCCCCGCGGCCGTGGTGCAGCTGGACGCGCTCCCGCTCACCGCCACGGGCAAGCTGGACCGCCGCGCGCTCCCCGCGCCGGAGGTGGAGGCGGAGGGGTACGCGGCGCCGCGCACGCCGACGGAGCAGCTGCTGGCGGGGATCTGGGCGGAGGTGCTGGGGCGCGACCGCGTCGGCATCCACGACGACTTCTTCGAGCTGGGCGGGCACTCCCTGCTGGCCACCCGCGTGGTCTCCCGGGTGCGGCCCGCCTTCGGGGTGGAGGTCCCGCTGCGGGCGATCTTCGAGGCGCCCACCGTGGCCGGGCTGGCGGCGCGGGTCGCCGCGGAGCGCGGCGAGGGGGCGGAGGCCCCCCTCCCGCCGCTGCTCCCCGTCCCCCGCGATCCGCTGCGCGCGCTGCCGCTCTCCTTCGCCCAGCAGCGGCTCTGGTTCATCCACCGCATGGACCCGGAGAGCGGCGCCTACAACGTGCCGCTGGCCCTGCGGCTGCGCGGCGCGCTGGACCCCCGCGTGCTGCGGCGGACGCTCGCCGAGATCGTGCGCCGGCACGAGACGCTGCGCACCGTGTTCGAGGAGCGCGGCGGCGAGCCCGTGCAGACCGTGCGGCCGCCCGCCGCGGTGCCGCTCCCCGCCGTGGACCTGTCCGGCCTCCCGGAGCGGGAGCGCGAGGCGCGCGCGCGCCGGCTGGTGCTGGAGGAGGCGCGGCGGCCGTTCGACCTGGAGCGCGGGCCGCTGCTGCGCGCCCGGCTGCTGCGGCTCGCCCCGGGGGAGCACGTGCTGGTGCTGGCGATGCACCACGTGGCCAGCGACGAGTGGAGCACGGGCGTGCTCCTGCGCGAGGCCGCCGCGCTGTACGCGGCCTTCGCGCGCGGCGCGTCCTCGCCGCTCCCCGAGCTTCCGGTGCAGTACGCCGACTTCGCCGCCTGGCAGCGGAGCTGGCTGGCGGGCGAGGCGCTGGACGCGCAGCTCCGGTGGTGGAAGGCGCGCCTGGCCGGGGCCCCGCCCCTGCTGGAGCTCCCCACCGACCGGCCGCGCGCGGCCGGCCGGTCCGACGCGGCCGCGAGCCACGCCTTCACCCTGCCGGCGGCCACCTCCGCCGGGCTGCGGGCGCTGGCCCGCCGCGAGGGCGCGACGCTGTTCATGACCGTCCTCGCGGGGTGGCAGGCGCTGCTGGGGCGCTGGTCCGGGCAGGACGACGTGGTGGTGGGCACCCCCATCGCCGGGCGCACCCGCTCCGAGCTGGAGGGGCTGATCGGCTTCTTCGTCAACATGCTCCCCCTGCGCGCCGACCTGGGCGGCGGGGCCACCTGGCGCGAGCTGCTGGCGCGCGTCCGCGAGGGGGCGCTGGGCGCGTACGCGCACCAGGACCTCCCCTTCGAGCGGCTGGTGGACGAGCTGGCGGCGGAGCGCAGCCTCGCCCACGCGCCGGTCTTCCAGTCCACCTTCGCCCTGCAGGAGGGGATCGCCGCCCGCGGCGGCCTCGCCCTGGACGGCGTGGCGCTGGAGCCGCTGGGGATCGCCGCCGCCGAGGCGCAGTTCGACCTGGACCTAACCGTGGTGGACGAGGGCGACTCGCTCCGCGCCGTGATCGGCTACCGCACCGCGCTCTTCGAGGCGGCCACCGTCGCGCGGGCGGCCGGGTACCTGGAGACGCTGCTGGCGGCCCTGGCGTCCGACCCTGAGCTGCGCGCCGACTCGGTGCCCCTGCCGGGCTCCGCGGAGCGCGCGCAGGTGCTGGAAGCGTGGAACGCCACCACCCGGGAGCACCTCCGCGGGGATCGCGTGCACGAGCGGATCGCGGCGCAGGCCCGGCGCACGCCGGACGCGCCCGCCGTGCTCGCCGGCGGCCGGGCGCTCAGCCACGCCGCGCTGGACGCGGAGGCCGACCGCCTGGCCCACCGGCTGCGCCGCCTCGGCGTCGGCCCCGAGACGCGCGTGGCGCTGTGCCTGGAGCGCTCCCCGGAGATGCTCGTCGCCCTGCTCGCCGTCCTCAAGGCCGGCGGCGTCTACGTCCCGCTGGACCCCGCCTACCCGGCCGAGCGCCTGGCCTTCATGCTGGCGGACAGCGGCGCGCGCGTCGTCCTCACCCACTCCGCGCTCCGCGACCGGCTCCCCGCCGCCGACGCCCGCGTCGTCTGCATCGACGACGACGACGCCGACGCGCCGGCTTCGGAGGGCGCCCCGGAGGTGCCGCTCGACGCCGGGAACGGCGCCTACGTGATCTACACCTCCGGCTCCACCGGCCGGCCCAAGGGCGTGCTCGTCTCCCACGGCGCGCTGGCCTCCTACGCCTCGGCCGCCGTGGAGCTCTACGGCATCGTGCCCGGAGACCGCGTGCTGCAGTTCGCCAGCCTGAGCTTCGACGCCAGCGCCGAGGAGATCTACCCGGCCCTGCTCGCCGGCGCCGCCCTGGTGCTGCGCACCGACGAGATGCTCGCCGACGCCGGCACCTTCCTGGAGCGCTGCGGCCGGTGGGGGGTCACGGTGCTGGACCTGCCGACGGCGTACTGGCACGAGCTGGTGGCCGAGATGGAGCGCGGCGCCGCGCGGCTGCCGGGCTGCGTGCGCCTGGTGATCATCGGCGGCGAGAGCGCGCTCCCGGAGCGCGTGCGCGCCTGGCGGCGCTGCGTGGGCGGCTCCGTGCGCCTGGTCAACACCTACGGCCCCACGGAGACCACCGTGGCGGCCTCGCTGGCCGACCTGACCGGCGCCGGCGAGCCGGACGCCGCGGGAGCGCCGCTCCCCCCGGTGCCCATCGGGGCGCCGGTGCCCAACGTGCGCCTGTACGTGCTGGACGCGCACATGCAGCCGGTGCCCCTTGGAGCGCGGGGTGAGCTGTACATCGGCGGCGCGGGGGTGGCGCGCGGCTACCTGGGACGCCCCGGGCCGACGGCCGAGCGCTTCGTGCCGGACCCCTTCGGCGCCGAGCCGGGGGCGCGGCTGTACCGCAGCGGCGACGTGGCGCGCTGGCGGCCGGAGGGCGCGCTGGAGTACCTGGGGCGCGCGGACGAGCAGGTCAAGGTGCGCGGCTTCCGCATCGAGCCGGGCGAGATCGAGAGCCTGCTGCTGCGGCACCCGGGCGTGCGCGAGGCGGCCGTGGCGGCGCGGGAGGACGAGCCGGGACGGGCGAGCCTGGTGGGCTACGTGGTGGCCGAGGGGGAGGAGCCGACGGCGGCGGAGCTGCGGGCGCACCTGCAGGCGGAGCTGCCGGACCACATGGTGCCCGCGGCGTTCGTGCGGCTGCAGGGGCTGCCGAAGACGCCGAGCGGCAAGACCGACCGGAGGGCGCTCCCCGCCCCGGAACGGGGCGCGGAAGGCGGGCACGTGGCGCCGCGCACGGCCACCGAGGAGGTGCTGGCGGGGATCTGGGCCGACGTGCTGGAGCTGCAGCGGGTGGGCGCGCGCGACAACTTCTTCGAGCGCGGCGGGCACTCGCTGCTCGCCACGCGGGTGGTCTCGCGCGTGGCCGCGTCGCTGGGGGTGGAGCTGCCGCTGCGCGCGCTCTTCGAGGCGCAGACCGTGGAGCAGCTGGCGGCGCGCATCGACGCGGCCGGGCGCGGCGGGGAGGGCGGCGCGCCGCCGCTGGTGGCCGTGGACCGGAGCGGGCCGCTGCCGCTCTCCTTCGCGCAGGAGCGGCTCTGGTTCCTGCACCAGCTGGACCCGGAGGGCGCCGGCTACAACATGCCCTTCCCCAGCCGGATGTCGGGCGCGCTGGACGTCCGCGCGCTGGAGCGGGCGCTCGGCGCGCTGGCGGGCCGGCACGAGTCGCTGCGCACGACGTTCCGCCCGGTGGACGGCGGCGCGGTGCAGGTGGTGCACCCCGCCGCCCCGGTCCGCGTCCCCCTGGTGGACCTGTCGGGGCTCGCCCCGGAGGCGGGGGAGCGCGCGGCGCGCCGGCTGGCGGAGGAGGACGCGGAGCGCCCCTTCGACCTGCGGCGCGGGCCGCTGCTCCGCGTCGCGCTGCTCCGGCTCCGCGCCGACGAGCACGTGCTGCTCGTCGGCATGCACCACGTGGTGGGCGACGGGTGGAGCATGGGGGTGTTCTTCCGCGAGCTGTACGCCCTGTACGCCGCGGAGGCCCGCGGCGAGCGTCTCAGGCTCCCCGCGCCGGCCGTGCAGTACGGGGACTTCGCGGTGTGGCAGCGCTCCTGGCTGGCCGGCGACGTGCTCCGCCGCCAGCTGGACTGGTGGCGCGAGCGGCTGGCGGGCGCGCCCCCGGCGCTGGAGCTCCCCACGGACCGGCCCCGCCCCGCGGTCTCCGGCGGCCGGGGCGCGGCGCACCTGTTCCGCGTCCCCGCCGCCGACGTGCGCGCCCTGCGTGCGGTCGCGCGGCGGGAGGGGGCCACGCTCTACATGGTGGTGCGCGCGGCGCTGGACGTGCTGCTGGCCCGGTGGTCGGGGCAGGAGGACCTGGTGGTGGGCTCGCCCATCGCCGGGCGCACGCGGGTGGAGCTGGAGGGGCTGATCGGCTTCTTCGTCAACACGCTCGCCCTGCGGACGGAGCTGTCCGGCGATCCCGCGTTCCGCGAGCTGGTGGCGCGGGTGCGGGAGGCGGCGCTGGGGGCCTACGCCCACCAGGACGTCCCCTTCGAGCGGCTGGTGGAGGAGGTGGCGCCGGCGCGCAGCCTGTCGCACACGCCGCTCTTCCAGGTGATGTTCGCCCTGCAGAACTTGCGGGACGACGCGGCCCCGGCCCCGCCCGGGCTGCGCGTGGAGCGCTTCCGCGCCGCCACCCGCACGGCGCGCTTCGACCTGGAGGTCGACCTGTTCGAGGAGGGCGAGGAGCTGGCGGGCGGAGTGCGCTTCCGCACGGACCTGTTCGACCGCTCCACCGTGGAGCGCTTCGCGGAGCACTTCCGCGCCCTGCTCGCCGCGGCCGGCGCCGCCCCCGCGGAGCGCTGCTCGCGGCTGCGCATCCTCCCCGCGGAGGAAGCGGAGCTCCTCCGCGCGTACGGCGCCGGCCCCGCGCACCCGGCGCCCGCCGGCGGGGTCGTGCCGCGCCTTCTGGCCGCGCAGGCGGCCCGCTCCCCGGACGCCGTCGCAGTGCGCTCCGGGGACGAGGCGCTCACCTACGCGCAGCTGGAGCGGAGCGCGGCCGCCCTCGCCGCCCGCCTGGCGGAGCGCGGCGCGGGACCGGGCGCCCCGGTGGCCGTGCTCCTGGAGCGCGGCCCCGGCCTCCTGGTCGCGCTACTGGCGGTGTGGAAGGCCGGCGGCGTCTACCTCCCGCTGGACCCCGGCCACCCCGCCGAGCGCCTCGCCCTGCTCCTGGGCGACTCCGGCGCGCGGCTGGCGGTGACGGAGCCCGGCCTGGCGGCGGCGCTGCGGGAGTTCGACGGCGAGGTCGTCGCGCTCGACGGGACCCCCCTCCCCCCGACCCCCTCCCCCGCAAGGGGGGAGGGGGAGAACGACACGTCGGCACCCGAGGGGAAGGGTGCCGTGACGCTGCACGCTGCGCGTGCACCGGATGAAGCAGGCTGTTCCCTGTTCCCTGTTCCCTGTTCCCTGCCGTCCCCGGAGGAGCCCGCCTACCTGATCTACACCTCGGGCTCCACCGGCACGCCCAAGGCGGTGGTGGTGGAGCACGGGCAGCTCGCGCACACCCTGCTGGGCGCGCTCCCCGTGCTGGGCTTGGGCGAGGGGGACGTGGTGGCGGCACTGGCCTCGGTGGCCTTCGACATCTCGCTGCTGGAGCTGGTGGCGCCGCTGCTGGCGGGCGGCGCGGTGCGCGTCGTCCCGGGCGACGCAGTCCGCGACCCGGCGGAGCTGGCGCGGGCCTGCGCCGACGCCACGGTGCTGCACGCGGTGCCGGCGCTGATGCGGCAGGTGGTGGAGGCGGGGCGCGGCGGCGGGGTCCTCCCCGCGCTGAGGCTCCTGCTGGTGGGCGGCGACGCCGTGCCGCCCGACCTGCTGGAGGAGATGCGCGAGGTCTTCCCGCGGGCGGCGGCGCGGGTGCTGTACGGTCCCACCGAGGCCGCCGTCATCTGCGCGGCGTACGAGGTGCCCGCCGAGGGCGCCGTCGCGGGGCACCCGCTGGGGCGGCCCCTTCCGGGGGTGCGGCTCCAGGTGCGCGGGCCGCGCGGGGAGCTGCTCCCCGTGGGAGTGCCGGGGGAGCTGTGGATCTCCGGGGGCGGCGTGGCGCGCGGCTACCTGGGGCGGCCGGAGCTGACGGCGGAGAAGTTCGTCACGGCAGACGGCGGGGAGCGCGCCTACCGCACCGGCGACCGGGCGCGCTGGCGGACGGACGGCGTGCTGGAGTTCCTGGGGCGCACGGATGAGCAGGTCAAGATCCGCGGCTTCCGCATCGAGCCCGGCGAGGTGGAGGCTGCGCTGCGCGCGCAGCCCGGGGTGCGCGAGGCCGTGGTGCTGGTGCGCGAGGACCGGCCGGGCGACCGGCGCCTGGCGGGCTACGTCGTCCCGGAGGCCGCCGGGGGATCCGCCGGGGAGGAGGCCGCCGCCGGGCTGGTGGCGGCGCTGCGCGCCGGGCTCCGCGCGATCCTGCCGGAGTACATGGTCCCGGCCGCCTTCGTGGTGCTGGACGCCCTCCCCGTCACCCCCAACGGCAAGACCGACCGGCAGGCGCTGCCCGCCCCCGACGCGGCCGGTGCGCGCGACCGGGAGCACGTGGCGCCGCGGAGCTCGCTGGAGGAGGCGCTGGTGGGGATCTGGCAGGAGGTGCTGGGGGTGGAGACGGTCGGCGTCCACGACAGCTTCTTCGACCTGGGCGGGCACTCGCTGCTCGCCACCCAGCTGGTGGCGCGGGTCCGGGTGCTCCGGGTGGAGGTGCCGGTGCGCCAGCTGTTCCAGACGCCCACGGTGGCCGGGCTCGCCGAGTTCGTCACCCGCACCGAACCCACGCCGGGAGCGACCGAGATGATCGCCAGAGTGATGCTGCGGCTGAAGACCATGTCGCCCGAGGAGCGCGCCGCGGCGCTCCGGGCCAAGCAGGCGCCGGTGGGCGCATGAGCGGGGGAGCGCCCGCGGGCCTTTCCGCGGAGGACCTGGAGCTGATGGCCCTGCTGCTGGAGGAGGCGGGGATCGAGTCGGCTGCGCCGGAGGTGCTGCGCCCCCGCGACCCGGGCGCGCGCGTCCCGCTCACCTTTTCGCAGAAGCGCATCTGGTTCCTGGAGCAGCTGGAGCCGGAGACGTGTATCTACAACGACGCCTCCGGGCTGCGGCTGGTGGGGGAGCTGGACCGCGCCGCGATGGAGGCCGCCGTGCGCGGCGTGGTGGAGCGGCACGAGGCTCTGCGCACCGTGTTCGTGGAGGAGGCGGGCGAGCCCGTGCAGGTGGTGCTGGAGCGGGGCCCGGTGCGGCTGGAATACCACGACCTGACGCACCTGCCGGAGGAGGCGCGGCTGGTGGAGGTGCGCCGCATCGCGGACGAGGTCACCTACGTTCCGTTCGACCTGGCGCGCGGCCCGCTGCTGCGCCCCGTGCTGCTCCGCCTGGGCGAGCGCGACCACGCGCTCCTCCTGGCGCTTCACCACATCATCTTCGACGGCTGGTCGTTCGGCGTCTTCTGGCGCGACCTGCTGGCGCTGTACAACGCCGCGCGGGAGGGGCGGCCGTCCGGCCTGCCGCCCGTGCCGCTCCAGTACGGCGACTACGCGGTGTGGCAGCAGGAGCACCTGGCCGGGGGCGCCCTGGACCGGCAGCTCGCCTACTGGAAGGAGCGGCTGCGCGGCGCGCCCGGGGTGATCGGCCTCCCCACCGACCGGCCGCGCCCCCCGGAGCAGACGTACCGCGGCGACGGCTTCAACTTCGCCGTGCCGCAGGAGTCCTCCGCCCGCCTGGCCGCGCTGGCGCAGCGGGAGGGCGCCACGCTGTTCATGGGGCTGCTGGCCGTGCTCGCCGCGCTGCTGGGCCGCTACGCGGGCGAGGACGACGTGGTGGTGGGCTCCCCCATCGCCAGCCGGACGCGGCCGGAGCTGGAGGGGATCGTCGGCCTGTTCGCGAACACGCTGGCCATCCGCACCGACCTGTCGGGCGACCCCAGCTTCCGCGAGCTGCTGGGCCGGGTGCGCGACGCGACGTTCGAGGACTTCGCCAACCAGGACCTCCCCTTCGAGAAGATCGTGGAGGAGCTGCGGGTGGAGCGCAGCCTCGCCTACAACCCGATCTACCAGGTGCTGTTCGTCCTCCAGAACGTGCCGCGCCCGCAGGGCGCGCTCGCCGGGCTGGAGATCCACCCGCTGGACACGGCGCACCGCAAGTCCAAGCTGGACCTGGCGCTGTCGCTGGTGGACGACGAGCGCGGCGTGCGCGGCGGCTGGGAGTTCAGCACCGAGCTGTTCGACCGGGAGACGGTGGTCCGCCTCACCGACCACTTCCTGGTCCTGCTCGCCGCCGCCGTCGCGGACCCGGACCGGCGCCTCTCCGAGCTGCCGCTGGTGCGGCCGGAGGAGCGCACGCGCCTGCTCCGCACCTGGAGCATCGGCGTCGGCTCGGGCACCGACGCGCGCCCCGTCCACCTGCTGTTCGAGGAGCGGGCGGAGCGGACGCCGGACGCCGTGGCCGTGGCGCTGGGGGACGAGGCGCTCACCTACGGCGAGCTGCGGCGGCGGAGCGGCGCCCTGGCGGGCTGGCTGCGCGGGCGCGGGGTGGGCCCGGAGACGCGGGTGGGCGTGTACCTGGACCGCACGCCGGAGCTGCTGGTGGCGCTGCTGGGCGTGCTCCGGGCGGGAGCGGCGTACGTCCCACTGGACCCGCAGTACCCGCGCGACCGGCTGGAGTACATCCTCCGGGACTCGGGCGTCACGGTGCTCCTCACCCGGGAGCGGCTCTTCACGGAATTGCCGGGGAGCGCCGCGGTCGGGGCGGTCTTCCTGGACGCGGACCGGGCGGAGATCGAGGCGGGGCCGGACGCGCCACCGGCGGCGCCGGTCCACGCCGGGAGCGCCGCGTACGTGGTGTACACCTCCGGCTCCACCGGCCGCCCCAAGGGGGTGGTGGTGCCGCACGCGGCGCTCGCGGGGTTCACGGCGGCGGCGCGCGGCGCGTACGGGATCGGGCCGGAGGACCGGGTGCTCCAGTTCGCCTCGGTCGCCTTCGACGCCAGCGCGGAGGAGATCTGGCCGGCGCTGGGCTCCGGCGCCCGCCTGGTGCTCCGCACCGAGGAGATGCTGGGCTCCGCCCGCCTCTTCCTGGACGCCTGCCGCGAGTGGGGGATCACGGTGCTGGACCTGCCGACGGCGTACTGGCACGAGCTGGTGGCCGAGCTGTGCGAAGACCGCGGGGCCGAGCTGCCGGCGTCGCTCCGGCTGGTGATCATCGGCGGGGAGCGGGCGCTGCCGGAGCGGCTGCGCGCCTGGCGGGAGCGCTTCGGCGCCCGGGTCCGGCTGACCAACACCTACGGGCCCACCGAGGCCACCGTGGTCGCCACCCTGGGCGAGCTGCACGACGCGGACGACGACCCCGCGGCGCCCCCGCGGCACGTGTCCATCGGCAGGCCGCTGGGGCACGCGCGCGCCTACGTGCTGGACCCGCGGGGGGAGCCCGCCCCTGTGGGGGTGCCGGGCGAGCTGTACCTGGGCGGCGGCGGCGTGGCGCGCGGCTACCTGGGCGACCCCGCCCGCACCGCCGCGGCGTTCGTCCCCGACCCGTTCACCGGGACGGCCGGGGCGCGCCTGTACCGCTCCGGCGACCGGGTGCGGTGGCGCGCGGACGGGACGCTGGAGTTCATCGGCCGGGTGGACCAGCAGGTCAAGATCCGCGGCTTCCGCGTGGAGCCCGGCGAGGTGGAGGCGGTGCTGTCCCGCCAGGCCGGCGTCGCGGAGGCCGCCGTCGTGGCGCGCGAGGACGCGCCGGGCCAGCTCCGGCTGGTCGCCTACGTGGTCCTGGAGAACGCCGCGCGGACCGTCGACGCGCTGCGCGCCGCGCTCCGGGCGGAGCTGCCGGCCTACATGGTCCCCGCCGCGTGGGTGACCCTGGACGCGCTGCCGCTCACCCGCAGCGGCAAGGTCGACCGCCGCGCCCTCCCCGCGCCGGAGTCCGCGGGCCAGGAGCGGCGCGCGTCGGCGGAGGCCCTGCCGCGCACCGACGCCGAGCGCGTGATCGCGGAGGCGTGGCGGGAGGTGCTGGGGGTGGAGGAGGTGGGGCTGGACGACAACTTCTTCGACCTGGGCGGCCACTCGCTCCTGCTGGCCCGCCTGCGCAGCCGGCTCTGCGGCCGGTTCCCGGCCGACGTGTCCGTCGTCGTGCTGTTCCGCTACCCCACCGTGCGCTCGCTGGCGGAGCACCTGGCCGGGAGCGGGCCGTCCGCGCCCGCCGTGGAGGTCCCCGGCGAGGCCGAGGTGGAGAGCCGCCGCGCGGCGATGCGGCGGCTCCGCGAGATGAAGCGGTAGCCCGGCGGCGGAAGCGCGGCGCCCGAAAGAACAGGAGCCCGGCGGTCCGGCGACCGTCGGGCTCCTGCTTTTCCCCAGACCGTGGCCGCCTACGCGCCGCCCGGCCCGGCTCCCATGTCGGCGGACAGCAGCGCGGCCAGCGTGCGGACGTGCGGCTGCTTGAGCGCGGTGACGTGGTTCCCGGCCCCCGGCGAGAGCTCCAGCTCCGGCGCCCAGCGCTTCCACCCGCGGACCGCCTCCGCGAACTGCTTCAGCCGGGCCTCCTCGTCCAGCGCGGGAGCGCCCACCAGCACCAGGCGGAGTGGGCCCGGGTAGGGCGCGTCCGGCGTGTACGCGGTCCGCAGGCCGGAGGCGAAGGCCCGGAGGACTCCCAGCAGCGACGAGGCCTGCGAGCGCCCGGGCATCAGGCCGGCCCGGACCAGGCGCCCGTGCAGCAGCCCCAGCCGGCCGGCCTCGTCCAGCGCGTCCAGGTCGGTGGGCGCGATGCCGAGCGGGCGCTCCGCGGCCTGCTCGAACACCTCCACCAGGGCGAGGAGCGCCTCCCGGGCGTCGTATTCGCCGGGCCGGCCGGTGTCGCCCGGGACCTCGCTGTCCAGCACGGTGAGCGACCCGATGGTGCGCCCCTCCCGGCGGAGGCGGTGCGCCATCTCCAGCGCCACCCACCCGCCCAGGGAGTGCCCCAGCAGGTGGACGGGGCCGTCGGGCTGCGCTCCGCGGACGGCGGCCAGGTAGTGCTCCGCCGCGGCCTCCACCGTGGAGTGGGGGACCCCCTCGCCGTCCAGCCCGCGGGGCTGGAGCCCGTGCACCGGCCAGGACGGGTCCAGGCAGCCGGCCAGCTCGGCGAAGGTGGCGACGCCGGCCCCCGCTCCCGGCACGCAGAACAGCGCGGACCCGCCCGGCTTCCCGGACTGGAGCGTCACCAGCGGGGAGCCCCTCGCGGCACGCGGCGGCCGGACGCCGCCGGCCGCGGCGATCCCGCCGGACAGCGCCCGGCCGAGCATCTCGACGTTGTCGGGCTCCATCATCGACGTGTGCGTCCCCGGCACGGGCTGCACCCGCAGCGACACGTCCGGCAGCAGCGCCCCCCAGCCGCGCCGCGGGTCCGCGCCGGCGGCGTCGCGAGCGGCGAACAGGTGCACGGGGACCGGGACGGGCTGCGGGCGGTACTCCGCGAGAGCGCGGCGGTTTGCCTGGAGCCGGTCCCACATCTCCCGGACCCGGCCGGCGCCGACGTGCGCGGGGAGCAGCCCCGCCTCGCGGCACCGCCCCACGAGCGCCTCCAGCTCCAGCGTGGCGGCGGCGGACACCAGCTCCGCCAGCGCAGGGGGCGGGATCTCGCCCAGCCCCTCCTCCATGCGCAGCATCCGCAACAGCAGGGCGTAGTCGCCCACCGGGTCCGCGGCGGCGGCGCCCGCCGGGTGGCGGGTGTCCAGCATCGCCACCAGCTCCACCGCCCGGTCCCGCCCCACCAGCTCCCGGGCGGTCTCGTAGGCGAGCAGCCCGCCGAAGGACCACCCCGCCAGCCGGTACGGGCCCGCGGACCGCGCCTCGCGGACCATCCGCGCCAGGCGCGCCGCCATCCCCTCGACGGTCCGCGGCCGGCCCTCCGACACGGGCAGGTCCGGCAGGGCGTACACCGGCACCCGGGGATCCAGGTGCGGGAGGAGCAGCTGCGCGTACGCGACGGAGCCCGCCCCCTCGTGCACCAGGAAGAGCGGGGGCTCCGATCCGCCCGGACGCAGGGGGATCGCGCGGTCCCCGGCGCGGCCGGAGGCGGGCGGGCACAACTCGTTGAACGCCATTCGCTTGCGAATCCAGTCCGGGGCCGGGAAGATGGTGTGCTAAAGTACACTGATCTTCCCCGTCCGGGAAGCCGCTCCGGCCCCCGTCGCACCCCCGCACCGCTTCGTGGACGGCGGCGGAACGGGGCCCGGCCGCGGGGCCGTAAACTCCCTGAACGATTCGGCTTCGGGAGGCGCATGAAAACGGACAGGAACTTGCCAGCGTGCGGCCGGCGGCGTTAACGTCCGTGCCCCGGAAGGCGGCCCGCGCGCCCCCGGACCCCACCGCTTTCGGCGCGGGCACGCCGCCGCGCCCCGACTGCCGCAGGAGCCCGTTCCAGCATGGCCCAGCCGAACCAGCACGCCGATCCCGTCTTCCTCCTGGTGGAGGACGTGTACCCGCTCACCCCGGTCCAGGCGGGGATGCTCTTCCACGCGCTGTACGACCCGGGCTCGCGGCTCTACGCCAACCAGTACGTGTTCCGCCTGCGGGGGACGCCGGACGCGGAGGCGCTGCGGCGGGCGTGGCAGGGCGCGGTGGACAGGCACCCGGTGCTGCGGACCTCGTTCGCGTGGGAGGGGCTGGACCGCCCGCTCCAGGTGGTGCGCCGCGGGGCGGAGCTGCCCTGGGAGGAGCACGACTGGCACGGCCTGCCGGACGACGAGCGGCGCGCGCGGCGGGAGTCGTACCTGGAGGCGGACCGGGCGCGCGACTTCGACCTGGGCCGGGCGCCGCTGATGCGCGTGGCGCTGCTCCGCACCGCCGGCGACGGGTGGGAGCTGGTCTGGAGCTTCCACCACCTGCTCATCGACGGGTGGTCCATGGGGCTGGTGCTGCGCGACGTGTTCGCGCTGTACGAGGCGGAGCTGGCGGGGAGCCGGCCGGCGCTCCCCAGGAGCCGCCCGTACCGGGACTACGTCGCCTGGCTGCTGCGGCAGGACCTGGCCGCGGCGGAGGCGTTCTGGCGCCGCTCGCTGAAGGGATTCACGGCCGCGACGCCGCCGGGGACCGCCCGGGCCGCCGCGTCCGGGACCGGCGAGGCGGCGTCCTTTTCCCGGGTGAGCCGGCTGCTGTCCCCCGCGGCGACGGAGGCGCTCACGGCCTTCGCGCGGGCGCGCAGGCTGACGCCCAACACGATCTGGCAGGGGGCCTGGGGGGTGCTGCTGTCGCGCTGGTCGGGCGAGGAGGACGTGGTCTTCGGGGCGACGGTGTCGGGGCGGGAGGCGGGGCTCGCGGGGATGGACGAGATGGTGGGCCTGTTCATCAACACCCTGCCGGTGCGGCTGGAGCTGCGCGGCGGCGAGACGGTGGGCGACGCCCTGGCGCGCCTCCAGGCGGGGCAGGCGGAGGCGCGCGGCTTCCACTACAGCCCGCTCCCCGAGGTGCAGCGGTGGAGCGAGGTCCCCGCCGGCAGCCCCCTCTTCGAGAGCCTGGTGGTGTTCGAGAACCACCCCGTCTGGGACCGGGTGGGCGGCGGGGAGGGCGGCTTCCGGGTGGAGGGGTGGGACCGGATGGGCGGGAGCCACTACGCGCTCACCCTCAGCGTGCTCCCCGGCGAGCGGGCCAGCCTGCGCGTGGAGTACGACCGGCTGAGGATCGACGCCGACGCGGCGGAGCGGATGACCGGCAACCTGCTGGTGCTGCTGGAGGCGATGGCCGCCGGCCCCGGGCGCCGCCTGGCGGAGCTGCCGCTGCTGGGCGCGGCGGAGCGCGCGCAGGTGGTGGAGGAGTGGAACCGGACCGCCCTTCCCTTCCCGGAGGGCGCCTGCATCCACGACCTGTTCGCCGCGCGGGCCGCGCGCGCGCCGGAGGCCCCGGCGCTGTCGTGGGGCGGCGAGGAGCTGACCTACCGCGAGCTGGACCGCCGCGCCGACCGCCTGGCGCGCCGCCTGGCCGGGCTGGGCGTGGGCCCGGAGGAGCGCGTGGGCGTGCTGCTGGAGCGCGGCCCGGAGATGGTGCTCGCCACGCTCGCGGTGCTCAAGGCCGGCGGCTGCTGCGTCCCCGTGGACACCGGCTACCCGCCCGAGCGCATGCGCCTGATGCTGGAAGACTCCGCCGCGCGCGTGCTCCTGACGCAGGAGAGCCTGCGCGACCGGCTGCCGGACTTCGCGGGCGAGACCGTCGCGCTCGACGCCCCCCTCCAGCACGACGATGCCGGGGACGCGTCAGCCGTTGCAGTTGCAGGCTGTTCCCTGTTCCCTGTTCCCTGTTCCCTCTCCCTCGCCTACGTCTTCTACACCTCCGGCTCCACCGGCCGCCCCAAGGGCGTGATGATGTCGCACCGCGAGGTGGTGCAGTTCGCCGCGGGCGTCCCGGAGACCATGCCGATGGGCCCCGGCGACCGGGTGGCACAGGCGTCCAACGCCAGCTTCGACGCCGCGCTGTTCGAGACCTGGGGCGCGCTGCTCGCCGGGGCCACGCTGGTCGGCATCGACCGCGACGTGCTCCTGTCCGCGCCGGCGCTGGCGCGGACGCTGCGCGACCGGCGGATCACCCACCTGTACCAGACCGCGGCGCTGTTCCACCAGCACGTGCGCGAGCGGGCGGACGTGTACGCGGGGCTGAAGCAGCTGGTGTTCGGCGCGGAGGCGGTGGGGACGGAGGGCGTGCGGAGGATGCTGCGCGAGGGGAGGCCGGGGCGGGTGCTTCACGAGTACGGGCCCACCGAGGCGACCGTGTGGTGCACGCTGGACGTGGTGGAGGAGCTGGCGGAGGACGCCGCCACGGTGCCGATCGGGCGGCCGGTGCCCAACGCGCGGACCTACGTGCTGGACCGCGAGCTGGAGCCCGCGCCCGTGGGGGTGCCGGGCGAGCTGTACGTGGGCGGCGCGGGGGTGGTGCGCGGCTACCTGGGGCGGCCGGAGCTGACGGCGGAGAGGTTCGTCCCCGACCCGTTCGGGGGCGGGGCCGGCGCGCGGCTGTACCGCACCGGGGACCGGGTGCGCTGGCTGGCGGACGGGAGGCTGGAGTTCCTGGGGCGGCTGGACGAGCAGGTCAAGCTGCGCGGCTTCCGCGTCGAGCCGGCCGAGGTGGAAGCGGCCCTCGCGGCGTGCCCCGGGGTGCGCCAGGCCCGCGTGGTCGTGCGCGAGGACGAGCCCGGCGACAAGCGGCTGGTGGCGTACGTGGTGGGCGACGCGGAGCCGGACGCGCTCCGCGCGCGGCTGCGCGCGAGCCTGCCGGAGTACCTGGTGCCGTCCGCGCTCGTCGCGCTGGACGCGCTGCCGCTCACCCCCAACGGCAAGCTGGACCGGCGCGCCCTCCCCGCCCCCGAGGTGGGCGCCGGGCGCGGCTACGTGGCGCCGCGCACCGCCGCCGAGGAGGCGCTTGCCGGGATCTGGGCGTCGGTGCTGGGCGCCGAGCGGGTGGGGGCGGAGGACGGGTTCTTCGAGCTGGGCGGGCACTCCCTGCTCGCCATGCAGGTGGTGTCGCGGGTGAGGAAGGAGCTGGGCGTGGAGGTGCCGCTGCGGGCGCTCTTCGAGGCGCCCACCGTGGCCGCGCTGGCGGAGCGCGTGGAGGCGCTGCGCGGCGCCGGCGCCGCGGCCGCGCCGCAGGTGGAGAAGGCCGCGTCGGCGTTCCCGGCCGACGACGCGGCGGAGCCCGCGGGCGGCGCGCTGGAGGCGCCGCTGTCGTTCGCGCAGCAGCGGCTCTGGCTCGTGGACCGGCTGGAGCCGGGGAGCGCCGCCTACAACATGCCCTACGCCCTGCGGCTGCGCGGCGCGCTGGACGCGGACGCGCTCCAGGCCAGCCTGGACGCCATGGTGCGGCGGCACGAGACGCTGCGCACGGTGTTCGCGGACGGCGACGACGGGCCCGTGCAGCTCATCCACCCCGCGGCCGACGCGCGGCTCGTCGTGCTCGACCTGGAGGCATTGCCGGAGGCGGAGCGCGAGGCCGCCGCGGAGCGCCTTGCCGACGAGGAGGCGCTGCGCCCCTTCGACCTGGCGCGCGGGCCGCTGCTGCGCGGCACCCTGCTCCGCCTGGGCCCGGAGTACCACGTCCTGCTCTTCACGCTCCACCACATCGTCAGCGACGGGTGGAGCATGGAGGTGCTGGTGGACGAGGTCTCCGCGCTCTACGCCGCCCTCAGCCGCGGCGAGGAGCCGGAGCTCCCCGAGCTGGAGGTGCAGTACGCCGACTTCGCCATCTGGCAGCGCGAGCAGCTCCGGGACGAGACCCTGGAGGAGGAGCTGGCCTGGTGGCGCGGGCAGCTGGCCGGCGCCCCGCCGCTGCTGGAAGTCCCGACCGACCGCCCGCGCGCCGCCGGGCAGAGCCCGCGCGCGGCCCGGCACGAGTTCACCCTTGCGCCGGAGACGGCGGCCGGGCTGCGGGCGCTCTCGCGGCAGCAGGGCGCGACGCTGTTCATGACGCTGCTGGCCGGCTGGCAGGCGCTGCTCTCCAGCTACTCGGGCCAGGACGACGTGGTCGTGGGGACCCCCGTCGCGGGGCGCACGCAGCGGGAGCTGGAGGGGCTGATCGGCTTCTTCGTCAACATGCTGTGCATGCGGGCCGACCTGTCCGGCGACCCCTCCGGGGCGGAGCTGCTGGCGCGCGTCCGGGAAACGGCGCTGGGGGCGTACGCCCACCAGGACCTCCCCTTCGAGCGGCTGGTGGAGGAGCTGGCCCCGGAGCGCAGCCTCGCCCACACCCCCCTCTTCCAGGCGTCGTTCGCCCTGAACCGCACCACCGCGGAGCGCCGCCTGCGCCTGGGCGACGTGGCGATGGAGGCGTTCGGGGAGGGCGACGCCGTCGCCAAGTTCGACCTGTACCTGATGGCCACCGACCGCGGGGAGGAGCTGGACGGCGTGCTCGTCTACCGCGAGGCGCTGTTCGACGCCGCGACCGTGGAGCGGATGGGCGGGCACCTGGAGACGCTGCTGGCTGCGCTCGCGGCCGGGCCGGGGCGGCGCCTCTCCGAGCTTTCGCTCCTCCGCCCGGACGAGCGCGCGCAGCTGCTGGCGGAGTCGCGCGCGGACGCCGCCGGGGCGGCGGCGTGCGTGCACGAGCTGTTCGCGGCGCAGGCCGCGGCCACCCCCCACCTGCCCGCCGTCTCCGGCCCCGGCGGGGCGCTCTCGTACGCGGAGCTGGAGCGCGCCGCCGGCCGGCTCGCCGGCCACCTGCGGCGGCGCGGCGTCGGGCCGGAGACGCGGGTGGCGGTCTGCCTGGAGCCCGGCGTGGAGCTGGTCGCCGCCGTCCTCGCGGTCTTCCGGGCCGGCGGCGCCTACGTGCCGCTGGACCCCGCGTACCCGTCCGAGCGGCTCGCCTACACGCTGGCCGACTCCGGCGCCTCCGTGCTGCTGACCCGCTCGGCGCTGCTGGACGCGCTCCCCGCCTTCGCGGGCGAGACGGTCCGCCTGGACGCCGACGCGGAGGCGATCGCAGGCGAGCCCGACGCCGCGCCGGCGAGCGGCGTCGGCCCCCGCAACGCGGCGTACGTCATCTACACCTCCGGATCCACCGGCCGCCCCAAGGGCGTGGTCGTGGAGCACGCTGCCGTGGCGAACACGCTGCTGGGCACGCGCGCCGCCTTCGCGCCCGCGCCCGGCGACGTCATGGCGGCGCTCGCCGGCAGCGCCTTCGACATCTGGCTGTTCGAGGTGTTCGCGCCGCTGCTCTCGGGCGGGGAGGCGCGGCTGGTGGAGCGCGACGCCGTGCGCGACGTGGAGCGCCTGGTGGCGGAGCTGGCCGGCGTGGACGCGCTGCACGCCGTGCCGGCGCTGATGAGGGAGATCGCGCAGCGGGTGCAGGCCGGGCCGGGGACGCTGCCGCGGGTGAAGCGGGTGTTCGTGGGCGGCGACGCCGTGCCGCCCGACCTGATCGGGCAGATGCGGCGGGCCTTCCCGTCCGCGGAGGCGTGGGTGCTGTACGGGCCCACGGAGGCGGCGATCGTGGGCGGCGCGGCGCGGCTGCGCGCGGAGGGCGGCTACGCCTGGCAGGTGCTGGGCCGCCCGCTCCCCGGCGCGGCGCTGTACGTGTGCGACCCGTGGGGCGGCCCGCTCCCCGCGGGGGTGGCGGGCGAGCTGTGGATGGGCGGCGCGGGCGTGGCGCGCGGCTACCTGGGCCGCCCCGAGCTGACGGCGGAGCGCTTCGTCCCCGACGCGCTCGGCGGCGAGCCCGGCGCGCGGCTGTACCGCACCGGCGACCGGGTGCGGCGCCGCGCCGACGGCGAGCTGGAGTTCCTGGGCCGGACGGACGCGCAGGTCAAGATCCGCGGCTTCCGCATCGAGCCCGGGGAGATCGAGGCGGCGCTGCTGGCGCACCCGGCCGTGCGCGAGGCGGCGGTGGCCGTGCGCGAGGACGCGCCCGGGCAGAAGCGGCTGGTGGCCTACGTGGCGCCGGAGGAGGAGAGCGGCGTGGAGCTGTGGCCCTCCATCGGCGAGTACTTCGTCTACGACGAGCTGATCTACCGCGGCCTCACCCGCGACGACCGCCGCAACGCCCGCTACCTGCGCGCGCTGGAGCACGCGGCGCCCGGCAAGGTGGTGCTGGACGTGGGGACCGGGATGGACGCCATCCTGGCGCGCCTGGCGGTGCAGGCCGGGGCCCGGCACGTGTACGCCGTGGAGATCCTCGAGCGCTCCTACCTGGCCGCGCGCGACCGCATCCGCGAGCTGGGGCTGGAGGACCGCGTCACGCTGATCCACGGCGACGCGCTCACGGTGGAGCTCCCCGAGCCCGCCGACGTGGTGGTCTCCGAGATCGTGGAGGCGATCGCCGGCGGCGAGGGCGCGGCCGCCATCCTGAACGGCGTGCGCCGGCTGCTGGCGCCCGGCGCGGTGATGATCCCCGGGATGACGCGGACGTGCATGGCCGCGGTGACGCTCCCGGACGAGGTCCGCCGCGCCCCCGCCTTCTCGCCCACGGCCGCGCACTACGTGCGGCGGATCTGGGAGCAGGTGGGGCACCCCTTCGACCTGCGGCTGTGCATCCGGGGCTTCCCCGCCGATGCCCGGCTCTCGAACGCGGGCGTGTTCGAGGAATTGGACTTCGGCGCGGAGGGGCCCGTCGCGCCCGAGTACCGGCGCGCGGAGGAGCTGGAGATCCGGCGCGCGGGGCGGCTGGACGGGCTGCTGCTCTGGCTGCGGATGGAGCTGGCGGAGGGCGGGACGCTGGACATCGTGGAGGAGGAGACCGCGTGGTTCCCGGTCTACTTCCCCCTGTTCGAGCCGGGCGTCGAGGTGCGGCCGGGCGACCGGCTGCGCGTGGAGTGCCGCGCGGAATTGCCGGACGGCGGCGTGGCGCCGGACTACGCCGCGCGCGGCAGCCTGGTGCGCGGCGACGGCACGGAGGTGCCGTTCGACTTCGTCTCCGCCCACCACGCGCCGAGCTTCCGGGCGAGCCCGTTCTACCGGCGCCTGTTCGCGGGCGACGGGGTGCCCGTGCGCGAGGGCCGCGGCGAGGAGCTGGCGGCGTCGCTGCGGGCCCACCTGGCGGCGCGCCTGCCGGAGCACATGGTGCCGTCCGCGTTCGTCGCGCTGGACCGGCTGCCGCTGGGCGCCACCGGCAAGCTGGACCGGCGGGCGCTCCCCGCGCCGGAGCGCGAGGCCGGGGCGTACGTCGCGCCGCGCACCGCCACCGAGGAGGCGCTGGCGGGGATCTGGGCGCAGGTGCTGGGGCGCGGGCGGGTGGGGGTGGAGGACGGCTTCATCGAGCTGGGCGGCCACTCGCTGCTGGCCACGCAGGTGGTGTCGCGGACGCGGCAGGCGTTCGGGGTGGAGGTGCCGCTGCGGGCGCTGTTCGAGGCGGGCACCGTGGCCCGGCTGGCGGAGCGCGTCGATGCGCTGCGCGGAGACGCGGCGACGCTCGCGCCGCCGATCGTGCGGACGCCGCGGGACGCGCCGCCGCCGCTGTCGTTCGCGCAGCAGCGGCTCTGGCTGACCGACCGGCTGGAGCCGGGGAGCGCCGCCTACAACATGCCCTTCGCGCTGCGCCTGCGCGGCGCGCTGGACGCAGGGGCGCTGCGCATGGCGCTGGACGAGCTGGCGCGGCGGCACGAGGCGCTGCGCACCACGTTCGCAGAGCGGGACGGCGCGGCCGTCCAGGTGATCCACCCGCCCGCACCCGTCGCGCTGGCGGAGCGCGACCTGCGCGGGCTGCCGGCCGCGGAGCGCGAGGCGGAGGCCGAGCGGATCGCCGCGGAGGAGGCGCTGCTCCCCTTCGACCTGGAGGCGGGCCCGCTGCTGCGGAGCACGCTGCTGCGCCTGGACGACGAGGACCACGTGCTCTGCTTCACGCTCCACCACGTGGTGGGCGACGGGTGGAGCGTGCAGGTGCTGACCCGCGAGGTGTCCGCGCTCTACGCGGCGCTCAGCCGGCGCGAGGCGCCGGGCCTCCCGGAGCTTGCGATCCAGTACGCCGACTTCGCCGTGTGGCAGCGCGGGTGGCTGCGCGGCGAGACCCTGGAGGCGCAGCTCGCCTGGTGGCGCGAGCGGCTGGCCGGCGCGCCGCCGCTGCTGGAGGTCCCGGTCGACCACCCGCGCGTCCCCGGGCAGAGCCCGGCGGCGGCGAGCCACGCCCTGGCGCTGCCGGTGGAGGTGTCGCGCGGGCTGCGGGAGCTCTCGGAGCGCGAGGGCGCGACGCTGTTCATGACCGTGCTCGCCGCGTGGCAGGCGCTGCTGGGGCGCTACTCGGGCCAGGACGACGTGGTCGTCGGCAGCCCGGTCGCGGGGCGGAACCGCCGCGAGACCGAGGGGTTGATCGGCTTCTTCGTCAACATGCTCGCGCTCCGCGCCGACCTGTCGGGCGACCCCGCCTGGACGGAGCTGCTGGGCCGGGTGCGCGACGGCGCGCTGGGCGCGTTCGACCACCAGGACCTCCCCTTCGAGCGGCTGGTCGAGGACCTCGGCGTGGAGCGCAGCCTCACGCACTCCCCGGTCTTCCAGGCGACGTTCGCGCTGCACCGCGCCGCCGGCCCGGACGATCGGCTGCGCCTGGGCGACGTGGCCGCGGAGCCGTTCGGCGGGGGCGAGCGCGTCGCCAAGTTCGACCTGGACCTGGTGTTCACGGAGGCGGGCGGGTCGCTGGCCGGCACGCTGGTCTACCGCGCCGCGCTCTGGGAGCCCGCGACGACCGCGCGCCTCGCCGGCCACCTGGAGACGCTGCTGGAGGCGATGGCCGCCGACCCGCGCCGCCGCCTCTCGGAGACGCCGCTGCTGCGCGGCGCCGAGCGCGCGCAGGTGCTGGAGGCGTGGAACGCCACCGCCGCCGCGTATCCCCGCGACCTGTGCGTGCACGACCTGTTCGCCATGCAGGCGGCCCGCGCGCCGGACTCCGTCGCCCTCGTCCACGGCGGCGAGCGGGTGACGTACGCCGAGCTGGACCACCGCTCCGCGCGTCTGGCCGACGTCCTCCGCGTCCGCGGCGTCGGGCCGGAGGTCCGCGTCGGCGTGTGCATGGCGCGCACGCCGGAGCTGGTCGTGTCGCTCCTCGCCGTGCTCCGGGCCGGCGGCGCGTACGTCCCCATGGACCCCGGCTACCCCGTCGAGCGCCTGCGCCACATGCTGTCCGACTCGGGCGCCGCGCTGCTCCTCGCCGACGCCGCCGCGGCCGAGCGCCTGGCCGACTGCGGCGTCGAGGTGCTGGTGGACGCCGCTTCCGACCGGAGCGCATCCGCCGGAGAGCCGTCACTTTCGCACTCCCGCACTCCCGCACTTTCGCACTCGCAGTCCCTCGCCTACGTCGTCTACACCTCGGGCTCGACCGGCACCCCCAAGGGCGTCCTCGGCACCCACCGGGCGGCCGTCAACCGCTTCGCCTGGATGTGGAGTGCGTACCCGTTCGCCGCGGACGAGGTGTGCGTCCAGAAGACCTCGCTGGCCTTCGTGGACTCGGTGTGGGAGGTGTTCGGGCCGCTGCTGGCCGGCGTCCCCTCCGTGCTCGTCCCGGACGAGGACGCCCGCGACCCGCGGGCGCTCGCCGCCGCCCTGTCGCGGCACGGCGTCACCCGCGTCGTCCTGGTCCCATCGCTGCTCCGCGCGCTGCTCGACTCCGACGTCGATCTCCGCGAGACGTGCCCGCGCCTGCGGCTGGTGGTGACCAGCGGCGAGGCGCTCCCCGCGGGGCTCGCCCGCCGCTTCGCGGAGGCGGTGCCCGGGGCGACGCTGCTCAACCTGTACGGCTCGTCGGAGGTCGCCGCGGACAGCACCCACCACGCGCTACGCGCCGCCGACGCGGCCGGCGAGCGCGTCCCCATCGGCCAGCCCATCTGGAACACGCGCGTCTACGTGGTGGACGCGGCGCTGGAGCCGGTCCCCACGGGCGCCGCGGGGGAGCTGTACGTCGCGGGCGACGGGCTGGCCCGCGGGTACATGGGCAACGCCGCGGCGACGGCCGAGCGGTTCCTCCCGGAGCCCTTCGGCGGAGCGGACGGCGCGCGGATGTACCGCACCGGCGACCGCGCGCGGTGGACGGCGGCCGGCGAGCTGGAGTACCTGGGCCGGGCCGACGCGCAGGTCAAGGTGCGCGGCTTCCGCGTCGAGCTGGGCGAGGTCGAGGCCGCGCTGCGGGCCCACCCCGCGGTGCGCGAGGCCGTCGCCGTGGTCCGCGAGGACGCGGCCGGCGACGGCCGCATCGCGGCGTACGTGGTCGCGGACGTCGGGGAGGCGGTCGCCCCGGCGGAGCTGCGGGCGCACGTCGGCGCGCGGCTGCCGGAGCACATGGTCCCGGGCGCGTTCGTGATGCTGGAGACGCTGCCGCTGACCCCGAGCGGGAAGCTGGACCGGCGCGCGCTGCCGGCGCCGCGGTGGGGCGCGGAGGGCGCGTACGTCGCGCCGCGGACGGCGACGGAGGAGGTGCTGGCGGGAGTCTGGGCGGAGGTGCTGGGGGTCGAGAGGGTCGGCGTGGCGGAGAACTTCTTCGCGCTCGGCGGGCACTCGCTGCTCGCGACGCAGGTGGCGTCGCGGGTGCGGCAGGCGCTCGGCGTGGAGCTGCCGCTGCGGGCGCTCTTCGAGGCGCCCACGGTCGGCGGGCTGTCGGAGCGCATCGAGGCGCTGCGGAGCACGGGCGGCCCGGCCGCCCCGCCGATCGCGCGCGTGCCGCGCGACGAGCCGCTGCCGCTGTCGTTCGCGCAGCAGCGGCTCTGGGTGGTGGACCGCATCGAGCCGGGGAGCGCCGCCTACAACATGGCCTTCGCGCTGCGGCTGCGCGGCGCGCCGGACGTCGCGGCGCTGCGCGGCAGCCTGGACGCGCTGGTGCGCCGCCACGAGGCGCTGCGCACCACGTTCGCCGCGCGCGACGGGCGGCCCGTGCAGACCATCCACCCGCCCGCCCCGGTGCCGCTGCCCGTCCTCGACCTGGGCCTGCTGTCCGGGTCGGCGAGGGAGGCGGAGGCGGAGCGGCGGGTCGCGGAGGAAGCGCTGCGGCCTTTCGACCTGGAGACGGGGCCGCTGCTGCGGAGCGCGCTGCTGCGCCTGGACGACGCGGACCACGTCCTGTGCTTCACGCTGCACCACGTGGTCAGCGACGGCTGGAGCATGCAGGTGCTGACCCGCGAGGTCTCCGCCCTCTACCCGGCTCTCCTTCGGGGGGAGGAGCCGACGCTGCCGGAGCTGCCGGTGCAGTACGCCGACTACGCCGTGTGGCAGCGCGAGTGGCTGCGCGGCGACGCGCTGGACGCGCAGACCGCCTTCTGGCGCGAGCGGCTGGCGGGCGCGCCGCCGCTGCTGGAGATCCCCACGGACCGCCCGCGCGCCCTCGGGCTGAGTCCGGAGGCGGCGAGCCACCCGCTCGTATTCACGCCCGAGGTGTCGCGGGGCTTGAGGGAGCTGTCGCGGCGCGCGGGGACGACGCTGTTCATGACGGTGCTCGCCGGCTGGCAGGCGCTGCTCGCCCGGTACGCGGGCCAGGACGACGTCGTCGTCGGCACCCCGGTAGCCGGGCGGACCCGGCGCGAGACGGAGGGGCTGATCGGCTTCTTCGTCAACATGCTGGCGCTGCGCGCCGACCTGTCGGGCGACCCCGCGTGGGCGGAGCTGCTGGGCCGCGTGCGCGAGGCGGCGCTGGGCGCGTACGACCACCAGGAGCTGCCCTTCGAGCGGCTGGTGGAGGAGCTGGGCGTGGAGCGCAGCCTGACGCACTCCCCCGTCTTCCAGGCGACCTTCGCGCTCCGGCGCGCCGCCGGGGACGACGGCCTGCTGCGCCTGGGCGACGTGGAGCTGGAATCGTTCGGCGGGGGCGACCGCGTCGCCCGGTTCGACCTGGACCTGAGCCTGGCGGACTCCGGCGACGCGCTGGGCGGGGCGCTGGTGTACCGTGCGGCGCTCTGGGACGCCGCGACGATGGAGCGGATGGCGGCGCACCTGGAGGCGGTGCTGGAGGCGATGGCCGCCGACCCGCGGCGGCGCCTCTCGGAGCTGTCGCTGCTGCGCGGCGCCGAGCGCGCGCAGCTGCTGGAGGCGTGGAGCGACGGCGGCGCGGCCGTGGTGGACGAGGAGCTCGTCCACGAGCGCTTCGCCCGGCAGGCCCGGCGCACGCCGGACGCCGTGGCCGTGCGCGCCGGCGGCCGGACGCTCACGTACGCCGAGCTGGACCGGGACTCGGACATGCTCGCGGGGCGCCTCCTCGAACTCGGCGTCGGCCCCGACGTGCGCGTCGGCATCTGCCTGGAGCGCGGCCCGGAGATGGTGGCCGCCGTGCTCGGCGTGCTCCGCGCCGGCGGCGCCTACGTTCCGCTGGACCCGTCGCACCCGGCGGAGCGGCTGGCCCGCATGCTGGAGGACGCCGCCCCCGCGGTGCTGCTGACCCGGCGGAGCCTCGCCGGCCGTCTGCCGACGGATGGCGTCCGCACCGTCCTGCTCGACGCAGACGAGGACGCACTTTCGCACTCACACACTCCCGCACTTTCGCACTCGCCGTCCCTCGACAACCTGGCGTACGTCGTCTTCACCTCGGGCTCCACCGGGCGGCCCAAGGGCGTCGCCGTGACCCACCGCGGGCTCGCCGCCTACCTGGCGTGGGCGGCCGACGCGTACGCGGCGCCGGGGCACGGCGCGCCGGTGCACTCGTCGCTCTCCTTCGACCTGACGGTGACCTCGCTTCTGTCGCCGCTGCTCCGCGGCGAGCGCGTGGTGCTGGTGGACGAATCGGAGGGCGTGGAAGGGCTGGCCCGGGCGCTTCGCGAGGAGCCCGGCTTCACGCTGGTCAAGCTCACCCCGGCGCACCTGGCGCTCCTGGCCCGGCAGCTGACCCCGGCGGAGGCCGCGGCCGCCGCGCGGACGCTGGTCGTCGGGGGCGAGGCGCTCCCCGCGGAGCTCGCGGCCCACTGGCGGCGCGTGGCGCCCGGGACGGAGATCGTCAACGAGTACGGGCCCACCGAGACCGTGGTCGGCTGCGTCGTCCACCGGGTGCGCGATGGGAGCGCCGGGGCGGGCGGCGTCCCCATCGGCAGGCCGATCGCCGGGGCGCGCGCGTACGTGCTCGACGCGGCGGGGGAGCCGGTGCCGGTCGGCGTCCCCGGCGAGCTGTACGTGGGCGGCGCCGGGGTGGCGCGCGGCTACCTGGCGCAGCCGGCGCAGACGGCCGAGCGGTTCGTCCCCGACCCGTTCGGGCGGGAGCCCGGGGCGCGGCTGTACCGCACCGGGGACCGGGCCCGCTGGCTCCCCGCGGGCGAGCTGGATTACCTGGGCCGGACGGACGCGCAGGTCAAGGTGCGCGGCTACCGCATCGAGCCCGGCGAGGTCGAGACGGTGCTCGCCGCCCTGCCGGGGGTGCGCGAGGCCGTGGTCGTGGCGCGCGAGGACGCGCCGGGCGACCGTCGCCTGGTCGCCTACGTGGTCCCGGAGGCCGGCTCCGGCACCGCGGCGTACGACGTGGGGGCGGAGCTGCGCGCCGGCCTGCGCGAGCGGCTGCCGGAGTACATGGTCCCCGCGGCGTTCGTCGTCCTGGACGCCATCCCGCTCACCCCCAACGGCAAGGCGGACCGCCGGGCGCTCCCCGCGCCGTCGTGGACGGGCGGGGCCGGCCGGTCGCGCGCGCCGCTCACGGCGACCGAGCGGGCGGTGGCGGCGATCTGGGAGGAGGCGCTGGGCGTGCCGCGCGTCGGCGTGGCGGACAACTTCTTCGACCTGGGCGGGCACTCGCTGCTGCTGGTGCAGGTCCACGCCCGTCTCCAGGCGCTCTTCCCCGACCGGGTCGCGCTGATCGACCTGTTCGAGCACCACACCCTGGGCGCGCTCGCCGCCCGGCTGGACCGCGGGGCGGCGCCGGAGGCCCGGGCCGAGCCGGGGCGTGCCCGCGTCCGCGCGGCGAACCCGGAGAAGGGCCGCAGCGGGCGGGAGATCGCGGTCGTAGGCATGGCGGGGCGCTTTCCCGGCGCGCGCGACCTGGACGAGTTCTGGAGCAACCTGCGGGCGGGCGTGCGCTCCATCCGCCGCTTCAGCGACGAGGAATTGAAGGCCGCCGGGGTTTCCCGGCGCGACCGGGAGGCGCCCGGCTACGTCCCGGCCGCCGGGGTGCTGGACGGCGCGGAGATGTTCGACGCCGCGTTCTTCGGCATCACCCCGCGCGAGGCCACGGTGATGAACCCGCAGCAGCGCGTGTTCCTGGAGTGCGCCTGGGAGGCGCTGGAACGGGCCGGCTACGCCGCGGGCGGCCGTGCCGGGCGCGTGGGCGTGTGGGCCGCCGAGGGGCAGAACCGCTACCTGCTGGACGTGCTCTCCCGGCCGGAGCTGGTGCGGGCGGTGGGGAGCACGCAGGTGATGCTCGCCAACTCCGCGTCCGTGGCGACGCTGGCGTCGTACAAGCTGGACCTGGAGGGGCCCAGCATGAACGTGCAGACCATGTGCTCCTCGTCGCTGGTGGCCGTGCACCTGGCCTGCAAGAGCCTGCTGGACGGCGAGTCGGACGTGGCGCTCGCGGGCGGCGTGCGCATCGAGCTGCCGCAGATCCGGGGCTACCAGCACCAGCCGGGCGGGATCATGTCGCCCACCGGCGAGTGCAGCCCGTTCGACGCGGAGGCGCGCGGCACGGTGGCGGGGAGCGGGGCCGGGGTGGTGGTGCTCAGGCGGCTGGACGACGCCCTCGCCGACGGCGACACCGTGCTCGCCGTGATCCGCGGCACCGCCGTCAACAACGACGGCGGGCGCAGGGTGGGCTTCACCACGCCGCGGCGCGAGGGCCAGGCGGCCGCCATCGCCGACGCCCTCGCGGCGGCGGGCGTGGCGCCGGCGGAGGTCTCGTACGTGGAGGCGCACGGCTCCGGCACCGAGGTGGGCGACCCCATCGAGGTGGCGGCGCTCGCCTCGGCCTTCGGCGAGGGGAAGCCGGGGAGCTGCGCGCTGGGGGCGGTCAAGTCCAGCATCGGCCACCTGGACGCGGCGGCCGGCGTGGTGGGGCTGATCAAGACCGTGCTCGCCCTGCAGCACGGGGAGATCCCGCCCGCGCCGTACTTCAGCCGGGCCAACCCCAGGATCGACTTCGAGCGCTCGCCCTTCTACGTCACCCCCGAGCTGCGCCCGTGGACGCGCGACGGCGCGCCCCGCCGGGCGGGGGTCAGCTCCTTCGGCCTGGGCGGCACCAACGCGCACCTGGTGCTGGAGGAGGCGCCGGAGCCGGCGCCCTCCGGCCCGTCGCGCCCCTGGCAGCTGCTGGTGCTCTCCGCGCGCACCCCGGCCGCGCTGGAAGCCGCCACCGACCGCCTGGCCGGGCACCTCCGCGCGCACCCGGACGAGCCGATCGCCGACGTGGCGCACACGCTGCGCGCGGGGCGGCGGCGCTTCGAGCGGCGGCGCGTGCTGGTGTGCCGCGGCCGCGAGGACGCGGTGGCGGCGCTGGAATCGCGCGACGCCCGGCGGCTGCTGGAGGCCGCCCAGGAGCGCGACGAGCGCCCGGTCGCCTTCCTCTTCCCCGGCGTGGGCGACCACTACGCCGGCATGGCGCGCGGGCTGTACGACGCCGAGCCCGTGTTCCGCGCCGAGACCGACCGCTGCGCCGCGCTGCTGCGCGCGCACACCGGCGCCGACGTGCGCGGGGTCCTGTTCCCCGACGAGCCCCCGTCCGCGGAGGACGAGGGCGGTGCCGCCCGCATCGACCTGCGCGGGATGCTGGGCCGCGGCGAATCCGCGGGCGACGACCCGCTGGGCCGCACGGAGCTGGCCCACCCGGCCGTGTTCGTCGTGGAGTACGCGCTGGCGCGGCTGTGGATGAGCTGGGGGGTGAAGCCGGACGCGATGATCGGCCACTCGCTGGGCGAGTACGCCGCGGCCACGGTGGCCGGCGTCTTCGCGCTGGAGGACGCCCTCGCGCTCCTGGCCGAGCGGGCCCGGCTGATCGCCGCGCTCCCCGCCGGCGCCATGCTCGCCGTGCCGCTGGACCCCGCCGCGCTCCGTCCGCGGCTGCGCGGCGCCCTGGCGCTGGCGGCCCACAACGCGCCCGGGCTGTGCACCGTCTCCGGCCCGGCGGACGCCGTGGCCGCGCTGGAGGCGGAGCTGCGCGCGGAGGGCATGGCGTGCCGCCGCCTCGTCGCCGAGCACGCCTTCCACTCCGCGCAGATGCAGCCCGTGGCCGCGGCCCTGGCGGAGCGGCTGCGGACGATGCGGCTCTCCGCGCCGGAGGTGCCCTTCGTCTCCGGCGTGACCGGCACCTGGATCCGCCCGGAGGAGGCGACGGACCCGGAGTACTGGGCGCGCCACCTGTGCGGCACCGTCCGCTTCGCGGAGGGGATGGGCGAGCTGCTGGCCGATCCCCGGCGGGTGCTGCTGGAGGTGGGGCCGGGGCGCACGCTGGGCACCTTCGCGGTGCACGCCGGCGCGGCGGAGGGGGCGACCTTCGCCTCGCTGCGCCACGCGTACACCCGCCAGGCCGACCAGGCCTTCCTGCTGGAGACGCTGGGGCGGCTGTGGATGGCGGGGGTGCGGGTGGACTGGGACGGCTTCGTCGCCGGGGAAAGCCGCCGCCGCGTCCCGCTGCCCACGTACCCGTTCGAGCGGCAGCCGTACCTGGTGGAGCCCCGCCGCCGCCGCAGGCGCCGGCCGCGGGGGGAGGCCCGGGCGTCCCGCCCGGCTCCCGGGGACGGGCCGACCTCCGCGCCGGAGGAAGGCCCCGCCGGCGAGCCGTCCGCGCTGCACCCGCGGCCGGAGACCGGCACCCGCTACGTGGCGCCCTCGGGCGAGCTGGAGGAGCGGATCGCGGCGCTCTGGCAGGACCTGCTCGGCTTCGAGCGGATCGGCGCGCACGACGACTTCTTCTCGCTGGGCGGCCACTCGCTGACCGCCACGCACCTGGTCGCCCGCATCCAGGCGGAGCTGGGCGCCGACGTGTCGCTTCACGCCGTGTTCGAGGCCCCCACCGTCGCGGGGCTGGCGGCGCGGGTGGCGGAGCTGCGCGCCGGGGACGCGGCGCGGGTGGAGCCCATCCGCCGGGTGCCGCGCGACGGGCCGCTCCCCCTGTCGTTCGCGCAGCAGCGGCTGTGGGTGGTGGACCGGCTGGACCCGGGGAACCCCGCCTACAACATGCCCTACGTCCTGCGCCTGCGCGGCGTGCCGGACGTGCGGGTGCTGCGCGGCAGCCTGGACGCGCTGGTGGCGCGGCACGAGACGCTGCGCACCACGTTCGTGGAGGGGGGCGGCGAGCCCATGCAGACGGTCCACGCCCCCTCGCCGGTCGCCTTGCCCACCGTGGACCTGGGCGGCCTGCCGGACCCCGCGCGGGAGGCCCGCCGGCTGGTGGGCGAGGAGGCGCTGCGCCCCTTCGACCTGGTCCGCGGGCCGCTGCTCCGCTGCACGCTGCTGCGCCTGGCCGACGACGACCACGTGCTGTGCTACACCATGCACCACATCGTCAGCGACGGCTGGAGCAAGGGCGTGATCGTCCGCGAGATCTCCGCCATCTACACCGCCCTCGCCCGGGGCGAGGCGCCGGCGCTCCCCGAGCTCCCGGTGCAGTACGCCGACTACGCCGTGTGGCAGCGCGAGTGGCTGAGCGGGCCCGAGCTGGAGGCGCAGCTGGGCTGGTGGCGCGACCGCCTGGCCGGCGCCCCGCCGCTGCTGGAGATCCCCACGGACCACCCGCGCGCCATCGGGCAGAGCGTGCTTGCCCGCATGCACGCGCTCTCCATCCCGGAGGCGACCTCGCACGGCCTGCAGGCGCTCTCGCGCCGCGAGGGGACCACGCTGTTCATGACGCTGCTCGCCGCGTGGGAGGTGCTGCTCGGCCGCTGGTCCGGGCAGGAGGACCTGGTGGTGGGCGGCCCCATCTCCGGCCGCACCCGCTGGGAGACCGAGGGGCTGATCGGCTTCTTCGTCAACATGCTCCCCCACCGCGCCGACCTGCGCGGCGACCCCACCTGGAGCGAGCTGCTGGCCCGGGTGCGGGAAGCGTCGCGCGGCGCGTACGCCCACCAGGAGCTCCCCTTCGAGCGCCTGGTGGAGGAGCTGGTCACGGAGCGCAGCCTCACGCACAACCCGCTCTTCCAGGTCGCCTTCACCCTGGAGCGCTCCGACGGCAAGAGCGTCCTGTCGCTGGGGGACCTGGGGGTGGAGTCGTTCGGGGGCGAGGAGAGCGCGTCCAAGTTCGACCTGGACGTGGCCTTCGTGGAGCAGGGCGAGCAGGTGGTGGGGGCGCTCACCTACCGGACCGGGCTGTTCGAGGCGGCCACGGCCGCGCGGATGGCCGGGCACCTGGAGGCGCTGCTGGAGGCGATGACCGCCGACCCCGGCGCGCGCCTCTCGGAGACCTCGCTGCTGCGCGGCGCCGAGCGCGCCCGGGTGCTGGAGGCGTGGAACGACACCGCGGCCGACCTCCCCCGGGAGCCGGTCCACGAGCGCTTCGCCGCGCAGGCGGCGCGCACGCCCGGCGCCCCCGCGGTGCACGCCGGCGGCGAGACGGTCACGTACGGCGAGCTGGAGCGCCGCGCCCGCGTGCTCGCCCGCCGCCTCCGCGCCCTGGGCGTGGGCCCGGAGACGCGCGTGGGGCTCCTCGCCGAGCGCGGGATCCCGTGGGTGGCCGCCGTGCTGGCCATCTTCAAGGCGGGCGGCGTCTACGTCCCCATGGAGCCCGCCTACCCCGCCGAGCGCCTGGCCTTCATGCTGTCCGACTCCGGGGCCGCCGTGCTGCTGGCGCCGGCGCCGCTCCAGGAGGCCGTCGCGGAGTTCGCCGGGGAGCGCGTCCGGCTGGACGCGGAATGGGAGGGCGACGACGCCCCGCTGGAGGGCGGCGCGTGGCCCGACAACGCGGCGTGGGTGATCTACACCTCCGGCTCCACCGGGCGGCCCAAGGGGGTGGTGGCCACCCACGCCGGCGCCGCCAACCTGCTGGCGCACGGGGTGGAGGTGATGGGGGTGGGGCCGGGGAGCCGGGTGCTCCAGACCGCCTCCGCCACCTTCGACGCCTCGCTGCTGGACATGTTCGCCGCGCTGCTCTCCGGGGCGGAGCTGCACGTGGCCGACCGCGAGACCGTGCTCTCCCCGGAGCGGCTCGCGGCGCTGCTCCGCGAGCGGGAGATCGACACCTGGGTGTGCACCCCCGCGCTCCCGGACACGCTCCCGGACACGGACTTCCCCGCCCTGCGCACCCTGTGCGTGGGCGGCGACCGCTGCTCCGCCGGGACGGCGGCGCGCTGGTCGCGCGGACGGCGCATGCTCAACATGTACGGCCCCACGGAGATCACCATCTACACCACCGAGCACCGGGTCACGCCGGGGGCCGCGGGGGCGCCGCCCGTCGGCCGGCCCGTGCCCAACGCGCGCGCCTACGTGCTGGACGCGTCCGGCGGGCCGACGCCGCCGGGCGTGCCGGGGGAGCTGCACATCGGGGGCGCGGGGGTGGCGCGCGGCTACCTGGGGCTCCCGGCGCTCACGGCGGAGAAGTTCGTCCCCGACCCGTTCGGCGGCGAGCCCGGGGCGCGCCTGTACCGCACGGGCGACCGGGTGAGGTGGCGCGCGGACGGCGAGCTGGAGTTCCTGGGCCGGACCGACGCGCAGGTCAAGATCCGCGGCTTCCGCATCGAGCCGGGGGAGATCGAGACCGTGCTCCGCGAGCAGCCGGGGGTGCGCGAGGCCGTGGTGCTGGTGCGCGAGGACGCGCCGGGGCGGCAGCGCCTGGTCGCCTACTTCGTCGGCGCCGGCGGGGAGGCGCCCACCGCGGCCGGGCTGCGGGCGCGCCTGGGGGCCCGCCTGCCGGAGTACATGGTGCCGGCGGCGTTCGTCGCCCTGGAGCGCATCCCGCTGAACTCCAGCGGCAAGCTGGACCGCGCCGCGCTCCCCGCGCCCCGGTGGAGCTCGGAGGGGGCGTACGTGGCGCCGCGCACGCCCACGGAACGGCTGCTGTGCGGGATCCTGGCGGAGGTGCTGGGGGTGGAGCGGGTGGGGGTGGAGGACGGCTTCTTCGAGCTGGGGGGCCACTCGCTCATGGCGACGCAGGTGGTGTCGCGGGTGCGGGAGGCCGCCGGCGTGGAGGTGCCGCTGCGGGCGCTGTTCGAGACCCCCACCGTGGCCGCGCTGGCCGCGCGCGTCGACGAGCTGCAGGGCGCGGGGGCCGCCTTCGCGCGGCCGATCGAGCGGGTCGCGCGGGCGAGGGCGGGGAGCCGCCGGTGAGGCGGGGCGGACGGCGGGGCCGGCCGTTGCCGCCGTCGGCGGAGCGTGCTAAGCTCTGGCGCACCTTCGGACGCGAGGAGGACCGGTTGAGAGCACGAGCACGCGAGAGGACTTCCACCCTCGCATCGCTGTTCCCGTCGCTGGCGATGGCGCGGCTGGTGGTCTTCTTCCTGGTCCGCCCCGGCGGCCGCTTCCACCTCCGCGAGCTGATGCGCCTCACCGGCCTGTCCAGCGCGTCGCTCCAGCACGAGCTCCGCCGGCTGGTGGAGATCGGGGCGCTGCGCCGGGAGGAGGGCGCGCGCCCCGCCTACGACGCCGACGAGTCGCACCCCGCCTGGCGGGCGTGGATCCTCCTGCTGCGCTCGGCCGCGCGGCCCGCCGACGTGCTCCGGGAGGTCCTCGCCGGGTCCGCCGGCATCGACGCCGCCTTCGTGTTCGGCTCCGCCGCGCGGGGAGACACCCGGCCGGACAGCGACGTGGACCTGCTGCTGCTGGGGAGCGGCGAGGCGCGCAAGGCGGCGGGCAGGCTGCTGGCGGAGGCGGAGGTGCTGATCGGGAGGGAGCTGGACGTGGCCGGCTACGGGCTGGACGACTTCGGGGCGCGGGCGAGGGCCGGCAGCGCGTTCGTCCGCCGGGTCCTCGCCGGGCCCAAGGACTGGGTCCGGGGCGGCCCGGAGGCCCTGGCGGACGTGGAGGCGGCATGAATCCCCGCATCCAGGTCATGCTGGACAGCCGCCAGCTGGAGGCGCAGCCGGCGGAGGACGCCGAGATCGCAGGGATGTGGACCAAGGCGGTCCGCACCCTCCGCAGCTCCGGGGTGGAGGGGCTGGACCCGGACTCCGCCTTCACGCTGGCGTACCAGGCCGCCCTGCAGGCGTGCACCGCCGTGGTCCGCGCCGCGGGGTACCGGGTGCGCGGGCAGGGCCACCACCACCACACCTTCGCCGCGGTCGCCGCGCTCGGCCTGGGGGAGCTGGCGGACGCGGCGCGCGAGCTCAACGTGATCCGGCAGGGGCGGCACGACGCCGTCTACGACTGGGACGCCGGCACGGAGGCCGAGGACCTGGAGGCGATCGGGGCCGCGGGAAGCCTCCTGTTCGGAGAGGCCTTCCGCTGGCTGCGGGCGGAGCGCCCGCGGCTCGCCGGCTCCCTGCCCTCCCCGTCTCCGGAAGGTCCCTAGCCCGCCCTGCCGCCCCGGCCCACACACGCGCCGAGGAGCGGCGGACCCGGAGGCAGGCGGCGGCTCGTGGGGGGATCCGGTCCATGACCGGACCCGTCACCCGGCAGGTCCTGCAGAAAAGCGCCGGCAGCTTTTTCTGGGCGCCCGTTGCGCATAAAAAACGACACGTATAGTATGGCAATGCGGTTCTGCCCAGCTTCTTCCGGTGCCTCCGGCCGCGGATCGAGCCGGGGCGATCCGCACCGCGGGCCGTCTCAACCCATACGTCACGAGCACGAGCAGATATGATCGAGCACACCGAACCAGCGGCCGACGTATCCTCGCTCGTGGAGGACGTATATCCCCTCTCCCCGGTCCAGCTCGGAATCGTCTTTCACGTCCATCTTTCGCCGGGTTCGGGAGCCTACCTGAACCAGTACGTCTTTTCCCTGCGCGGAAGACCCGATCCCGTGGTGCTGCGGGAGGCGTGGCAGCACGTCCTCGACCAGCGCCCGGTGCTGCGCACCGCCTTCGCGTGGGAAGAGGTGGAGCACCCCGTCCAGGTGGTGTTCAGGCGCGCGGTCCTGCCCTGGGAATCGTGCGACTGGCGCGGGCACCCGGCCGAGGAGCAGCGGGAGAGGCTGGACCTCCACCTGGAGTCGCAGAGGCGGCCGTTCGATCTGCTCCGGCCGCCCCTCATGCGGGTCTCTCTCGTCCGGAGGGCGGAGGAGGAGTTCGATCTCGTCTGGAGCTTTCACCACCTCGTGCTGGACGGCTGGTCCCTCTCGCTGGTCCTGCAGGACGTGCTCACCTCGTACGACGCCCTCCTGCGGCGGACCGCGCCGGTCCTTCCCCGCCGCCGCCCGTACCACGACTACATCTCCTGGCTGCTGCGGCAGGACCTCGCCGCCGCGGAAGCGTACTGGCGCGGCGCGCTGGCAGGCCTGGCGAGCCCCACCCCGCTCGGCGTGGACCGCGGCCCCGAAGCCGCGCCGGCGGAGCGGGCCGCATTCGGCACGGCCGAGCGGCTGCTCCCTACGGACGCCACCGAGGGTCTCCAGGCGTTCGCCAGGCAGCACAAGCTCACGGTCAACACGCTGGTGCAGGGTGCGTGGGGACTGCTGCTCTCGCGCTACGCGGGGGAGGAGGACGTGGTGTTCGGGGCCGTGGTGACGGGGCGGCCGCCGGAGCTGGTGGGGATGGAGGCGATGGTGGGGATGTTCGTCAACACGATCCCGGTGCGGGTGCGGGTGGAACCCGGGACGCGCGTGGATGAATGGCTTCGCGGCCTGCAGGCGCGGCAGCTGGAAGCCCGGCGGTACGAACACACCCCGCTCTCCCAGGTCCAGCGGTGGAGCGGAGTGCCCGCCGGCGCGCCGCTGTTCGAGAGCATCGTGGCCTTCGAGAACCACCCGATCGAGGATACGGACGACGGCGGCTCGCGCGGCTTCGCGGTGGCGGGGTGGAGCCGCGGCAGCCAGGGCCACCATCCGCTGGCGCTGGTGGTGCTCCCGGGCAGACGAATGAGCCTGCAGGTGGATTACGATGCCGGGCGCATCGGTGCGGAGGCGGCGCAGGGGATGGCGAACCACCTGGAGGCCGTGCTGGAGGCGGTGGTGGCCGACCCGGCGCGGCGCCTTTCGGAGCTGTCGCTGCTGCGCGGGGCCGAACGCGCACAGGTGCTCCAGGCGTGGGGCGCGGCCGAGGCCGGATATCCCCGCGACTGCCGCATCCACGAGCTGATCGCGGAGCAGGCCGCGATCACGCCGGAAGCGCCGGCCGTGCTCTTCGGCGCGGAGATGCTCACCTACGCCGAGCTGGAGAGCCGGTCCAACCGGCTCGGGCACCACCTGCGGCGCCGGGGAGTCGGCGCGGAGACCCGCGTGGGCATCTGCCTGGAGCGCGGCGTGGAGACGGTGGTCGCGGTGCTCGGGGTGCTCAAGGCCGGCGGTACCTACGTCCCGCTGGACCCGGCCCACCCCGCCGAGCGGCTGGCTCACGTGCTCGCCGATGCGGACGCGCGCGTGCTGGTGACGCACTCGTCGGTCGCGGAGGGGCTCCGGCCGCCGGCGTGCGAGGTCGTCCGCCTGGACCGCGACGCCGGGGAGATCGCGGGCGAGCCCCCCGAGACGCTGCCGGGCCGGCCCGACGCGCGTGGCGCCGCCTACGTCATCTACACCTCCGGCTCCACCGGCGTCCCCAAGGGCGTGGTCGTCGAGCACGGCAGCCTGGCGCACTTCGCCGTCACCATGCGGCGGGCCTTCGGGCCTCGCCCGGGTGACGTGGCGCTGGGGATGGCGAGCATCGCCTTCGACATCTGGGTGTTCGAGGTCCTGGTGCCGCTGGCCGGCGGTGCCGCGGTGCGCCTGCTGCCGCTGGAGCGGATACAGGACGCGAGCGGCGTGGTGGAGGAGCTGCGCGCCGCGGGGATGTTCAACGCGGTTCCCGCGCTGATGCGGCGGATCGTCGCGGCCGCGCGGGAGCTGGCCCCCGGAGGCCTGGCCGGGATACGCCAGGTCTTCTCCGGCGGCGAGGCGGTGACGCCCGACCTGCTGCGGCAGATGCGCGAGGTCTTCCCGGAGGCCCGGCTGTGCGTGCTCTACGGCCCCACGGAGACCACCGTGCTGTCGACGAGCTACGTCGTCCCCGACCCCGTGCCGGGAGGCGGGCCGATGATCGGGCGGCCGCTGCCGAACGTGCGGGTCCACGTGCTGGACGGCTGGGGGAGCCCCCTGCCGGCGGGAGTGCCGGGGGAGCTGTACGTGGGAGGCGCCGGGGTGGCGCGCGGCTACCTGCACCGCGCGGAGCTGACGGCGGCGAGCTTCGTCCCGGACCCGTTCGGGGGAGGTGCCGGGGAACGGCTCTATCGGACGGGAGACCGGGTGCGGTGGCGCGCCGACGGAGCGCTGGAGTTCCTGGGGCGGACGGATCAGCAGGTCAAGGTGCGCGGCTTCCGTGTCGAGCCGGGCGAGGTCGAGCTCGTGCTGGCGGGGCTGGCGCAGGTGCGGGAGGCGGCGGTCGTCGCGCGGGACGACTCGCGGGGGGAGAAGCGCCTGGTCGCCTACGTGGTCCCCGCGGACGGAGCGGAGTGCTCCGCCCCGGAGCTGAGGGAGCGGCTGTCGGCGCGCCTGCCCGAGTACATGGTCCCCGGGGCGTTCGTGGTGCTGGAGCGGCTGCCGCTCAACGCCAACGGCAAGACGGACCGGCGCGCGCTGCCGGCGCCGGAGCAGGGCTCGGCGGCGGCGTACGCGTACCGCGCGCCGCGCACGGCGGCGGAGGAGGTGCTGGCGGGGATCTGGGCGGAGGTGCTGGGCGTTGAGCGGGTGGGGGTGGAGGCCGGCTTCTTCGAGCTGGGAGGCCACTCGCTGCTGGCCATGCAGGTGGTCTCGCGGGCGCGGCGGGCCTTCGGGGTGGAGGTGCCGCTGCGGGCGCTGTTCGAGGCGCCGAGCGTGGCCGCGCTGGCCGGGCGGATCGAGGCGCTGCGCAGCGCCGGTACGTCGGCGGCCCCGCCGATCGAGCGGGTCTCGCGGGAGGCGCCGCTGCCGCTGTCCTTTGCGCAGCAGCGGCTCTGGCTGGTCGACCGGCTGGAGCCGGGGAGCCCCGCGTACAACATGCCGGGGGCGTTGCGGCTGCGCGGCGCGCTGGACGTGCGGGCGCTGCGGGGGAGCATCGGCGGGCTGGTGCGGCGCCACGAGACGCTGCGCACCACGTTCGCCGAGCACGAGGGCGTGCCCGTGCAGGTGATCCACCCGGCCGCTCCCGTGCCGCTGCCCGTGCTGGACCTGGGGGCGCTGCGCGAGGCGGAGCGGGAGGGGGAGGCGAAGCGGCTGGCCGGGGCGGAAGCGATGCGCCCGTTCGACCTGACCCGCGGCCCGCTGCTGCGGAGCACGCTGCTGCGCCTGTCGGAGGAGGACCACGTGCTGTGCTTCACGCTGCACCACGTCGTCGGCGACGGGTGGAGCATGGACGTGCTGGTGCGCGAAATCTCCCTGCTCTACGCCGCCCTCGGCCGGGGCGAGACGCCGCGCCTGCCCGAGCTGCCGGTGCAGTACGCCGACTACGCCGTGTGGCAGCGCGAATGGCTGAGCGGGGAGGTCCTGGAAGCGCAGCTGGCCTTCTGGCGCGAACAGCTGCGAAGCGCCCCGCCGCTGCTGGAGATCCCGGTCGACCGCCCGCGCGCCGCCGGACAGCGGGCGGAGGCGGGAAGCCGGCGCTTCACGCTCCCGGCCGGGATGTCGGACGAGCTGCGGGCGCTCTCGCGGGCCGGGGGGGCGACGCTGTTCATGACGGTGCTCGCGGGGTGGCAGGCGCTGCTGGGCCGCTGGGCGGGGCAGGAGGACGTGGTCGTGGGCACCCCCATCGCGGGGCGGAACCGGCGGGAGACCGAGGGGCTGATCGGCTTCTTCGTCAACATGCTGGCGCTGCGCGGCGACCTGGCGGGAGACCCCACCTGGACCGGGCTGCTGGGTCGGGTGCGCGAGACGGCGCTGGGGGCGTACGAGCACCAGGAGCTGCCCTTCGAGCGCCTGGTGGAAGAGCTGGCGCCCGAGCGCAGCCTCACGCACACCCCGCTCTTCCAGGCGATCTTCGCGATGAACGGGTCCAGCGGGCCCGACGAGCGGCTGGAGCTGGGCGGCCTGTCGGTGGAGCCGTTCGGGCGGGAAGGCGAAGGGGTCGCCCGGTTCGACCTGGACCTGGTGGTCGCCGATTCCGGTGGGGCGCTGAGCGGCGCGCTGGTCTACCGGAAGGCTCTCTTCGAGGTGGAGAGCATCGAACGCATGGTGGGGCACCTGGAGGTGGTGCTCGGGGCCATGGCGGCGGACCCCCGGCGGCGTCTCTCGCAGGTGTCGCTGCTCGGCGGGGCGGAGCGGGCGCAGGTGCTGGAGGCCTGGAACGCGACCGCGGCGGAGTTCCCGCGGGGGTGCATCCACGAGCTCTTCGCGGAGCAGGCGGCGCGCACTCCCGACGCGGCGGCGGTGCTCTTCGGCGACCAGGTGCTCACCTACGCGGAGCTGGAGCGCAGGTCCAACCAGCTCGGGCACCTGCTGCGGCGTCACGGTGTCGTGCCGGAGGTGCGGGTGGGCCTGTGCGTGGAGCGCTCGCCGGAGATGGTCGTCGGCGTGCTGGGCATCCTCAAGGCCGGTGGCGCCTACCTGCCCCTCGATCCTTCCTACCCGGCGGGACGGCTGGGCCACGTGCTCTCCGACGCCGGCGCCGGCGTGCTGCTCGCGGGGGACGTCTTCCCCGACGGGCTCCCGGCCTTCGCGGGCGAGGTCCTCCGCCTGGACCCGCAGTGCCGGTCGATCGCGGGCGAGCCGGCCGATGCGCTCCCGGTGGAGGTCGGAGCCCGGAACGCCGCGTACGTGATCTACACCTCGGGCTCCACCGGCGCGCCCAAGGGCGTCGTGGTCGAGCACGCGAACCTCGCCAACTACCTCCGGTACTTCGACGCGGCGATCCTCGGGGAGGCCGGCTTCGCGCTGCCGCTGGTGAGCCGGCTGAGCTTCGACGCGCACGTGCGGCAGCTCTTCCCGCCCCTGCTCCGCGGTGGCGCGGTCTGGGTGCTGCCGGAGACCGCCGCGACCGACGCGGGCGCGCTGCTGGAGGCGCTGGGCACGAGGGAGCGGGTCGGCTTCGGGGGGGTGCCCTCCCTGTGGAGCGCGGTGCTGGAGCGGATGGAGCGCGGCGAGGGGGAGGTGCCGCGGGGGCTCGTCGCGGTGCTCCTGGGCGGGGAGGCGATCCCGGGCGAGCTGGTGCGGCGGACGCGCCGGCTCTTCCCGGACGTGGCGATCTGGAACCACTACGGCCCCACGGAAGCGACGGTCAACACCACGGCCGGCCGGGTAAGGGAGGCGGGGGGGATCACCCTGGGCCGGCCCATCGCCAACGTCCGGGTTTACGTGCTGGACGGGTGGGGAGAGCCGGTTCCGGTCGGGGTGCCCGGCGAGCTGTACGCGGGCGGTGCCGGCGTGTCGCGCGGGTACCTGGGGCGGCCGGAGCGGACCGCCGAAGCGTACCTCCCGGATCCGTTCTCGCGCGAGGCCGGCGCGCGGCTGTACCGCACGGGCGACCGGGTGCGGTGGCGGGGGGACGGCGAGCTGGAGTACCTCGGGCGGGTGGACCAGCAGGTCAAGATCCGGGGCTTCCGGATCGAGCCCGGGGAGATCGAGGCCGCGCTGGCCGGGCACCCGGGAGTGAGCCGGGCGGTCGTGACCGTGCGGGAGGACGTGCCGGGGAACCGGCGCCTGGTGGCCTACGTGGTCGGAGAAGCGGGAGTGGAGGTGCCGGCCGCGGAGCTGCGGGCACACCTGGCGGCGCGCCTGCCCGACTACATGGTGCCGGCCGCGTACGTGGCGCTGGAGAGCGTTCCGCTCACCGCCAACGGAAAGACCGACCGGCGGGCGCTCCCCGCGCCGGAGCAGGGCTCGGCGGTGGCGTACGCGTACCGCGCGCCGCGCACGGCGGCCGAGGAGGTGCTGGCGGGGATCTGGGCGGAGGTGCTGGGCGTTGAGACGGTGGGGGTGGAGGCCGGCTTCTTCGAGCTGGGAGGCCACTCGCTGCTGGCCATGCAGGTGGTCTCGCGGGCGCGGCAGGCCTTCGGGGTGGAGGTGCCGCTGCGGGCGCTGTTCGAGGCGCCGAGCGTGGCCGCGCTGGCCGGGCGGATCGAGGCGCTGCGCAGCGCCGGCACCTCGCCGGCGCCGCCGATCGGGCGGGTCCCGCGGGAGGGGCCGCTGCCGCTGTCCTTTGCGCAGCAGCGGCTGTGGGTGGTGGACCGGCTGGAGCCGGGCAGCGCCGCCTACAACATGCCGTACGCGCTGCGGCTGCGCGGCGCGCTGGACGTGCGGGCGCTGCGGGGGAGCATCGGCGGGCTGGTGGGTCGGCACGAGGCGCTGCGCACCACGTTCGCCGAGCACGAGGGCGTGCCCGTGCAGGTGATCCACCCGGCCGCTCCCGTGCCGCTGCCGGTGCTGGATTTGGGAGCGCTGCGCGGCGAAGGGCGCATACACGAGGCGCGGCGGCTGGCCGGGGCGGAAGCGATGCGCCCGTTCGACCTGTCGCGGGGGCCGCTGCTGCGCAGCACGCTGCTGCGCCTGTCGGAGGAGGACCACGTGCTGTGCTTCACGCTGCACCACGTCGTCAGCGACGGGTGGAGCATGGACGTGCTGACCCGCGAGGTCTCCCTGCTCTACGCCGCCCTCGGCCGGGGCGAGACGCCGCGCCTGCCGGAGCTGCCGGTGCAGTACGCGGACTACGCCGTGTGGCAGCGCGAGTGGCTCGCCGGCGAGGTCCTGGAGGAGCGGATCGGCTGGTGGAAGGAGCGCCTGGCCGGCGCTCCCCCCGTGCTGGAGATCCCGCTCGACCGGCCGCGCGCCGTCGGGCGGAGCCCGGCCGCGGAGAGCCACGCCTTCGGCCTCTCCCCCGAGCTGTCGCGCGGGCTGCGGGAGCTGTCCCGCCGCGAAGGGGCGACGCTGTTCATGACCGTGCTGGCCGCCTGGCAGGCGCTCCTGGGGCGCTGGGCGGGGCAGGAGGACGTGGTCGTGGGGAGCCCGGTCGCGGGCCGGACCCGGCGCGAGACCGAAGGGCTGATCGGCTTCTTCGTAAACATGCTCGCCCTGCGGGCCGACCTGTCGGGCGACCCCGCCTGGGCCGAGCTGCTGGGACGGGTGCGCGAGACGGCGCTGGGGGCGTACGACCGCCAGGAGCTCCCCTTCGAGCGCGTGGTGGAGGAAGTGGGGGTGGAGCGCAGCCTGACGCACGCGCCGCTCTTCCAGACCACCTTCGCGCTGCACCGCGCCGGCGGGGACGGGCCGCGCCTGGACGGCGTGGCGCTGGAGGCGTTCGGAGGCGGCGGGCGCGTCGCGCAGTTCGACCTGGAGCTGACGGTGGGCGAGACGGGGGAGGCGCTGGGAGGAGCGCTCGTCTACCGGCCGGCGCTCTGGGAGGCCGCGACCATGGCGCGCCTGGCCGGGCACCTGGAGAGCGTGCTGGAGGCGATGGCCGCCGACCCGCGGCGGCGCCTCTCGGAGCTGTCGCTGCTGCGCGGCGCCGAGCGCGCGCAGGTGCTGGAGGCGTGGAACGCCACCGCCGCCGCGTACCCCCGCGAGCGCTGCATCCACCACCTGTTCTCGGCGCAGGCGAGCCGCACGCCGCGGGCGGTGGCGGTCGCCTCCGGGGACGGAGCTCTGACCTACGCCGAGCTGGAGCGCCGCTCCGACCGGCTGGCGCACCGGCTGATCGGGCTCGGGGTGGGGCCGGAGAGCCGGGTAGGGCTGTACCTGGACCGCGGGGTGGAGATGGTGGTGGCGCTGCTGGGCGTCCTCAAGGCCGGCGGCGCCTACCTCCCGCTGGACCCCTCCCATCCGGCCGAGCGGCTCGCCTACATGCTCGGCGATGCGGGGGCGTCCGTGCTGCTGACGCAGACGCGCCACCGCGCCGCGCTCCCCCCCTTCGCCGGGGCGCGGCTCTGCCTGGACGCCGGGGACGCGGCGCCGGCGGCGATCCCCGGCACCGCGCCGGAGGTCCCCGCCTATCCGCTGCAGCTGGCGTACGTGATCTACACCTCGGGCTCCACCGGCCGGCCCAAGGGGGTGGCCGTCCCGCACCGCGCCGTCGTGAACTTCCTCGAGGCCATGCGTGCGCGGCCGGGTCTCTCCGCGGGGGACACCCTGCTGGCGGTGACGACGCTCTCCTTCGACATCGCGGCCCTGGAGCTCTTCCTGCCGCTGACCACGGGGGCGCGGGTGGTGGTCGCCGACCGGGAGACCGCCTCCGACGGGGAGCGGCTGCGCGGGGCGCTGGCGGCGAGCGGGGCGACGGTCATGCAGGCGACTCCGGCGAGCTGGCGGATGCTGCTGGAGGCGGGGTGGGAGGGGACGCCCGGGCTCAAGGCGCTCTGCGGCGGCGAGGCGCTGCCGCGGGAGCTGGCGGAGCGGCTGGGCGCGCGCTGCGGCGAGCTGTGGAACCTCTACGGGCCCACGGAAACGACCATCTGGTCGGTCGGCGGGCGCGTGGAGCCCGGGGCGGGGACGGTGCCCATCGGGGTGCCCATCGCCAACACGCAGGCCTACGTGCTGGACGGGAGCCTGGAGCCGGCGCCGGTGGGCGCGGCCGGAGAGCTGTACCTCGGGGGAGACGGGGTGGCGCGCGGGTACCTGGGGCGGCCGGAGCTGACGGCCGAGACGTTCGTCCCGGACGGCTTCTCCCCGGTGCCGGGGGCGCGCCTGTACCGGACGGGGGACCGGGTGCGGTGGCGGGCGGACGGGGAGCTGGAGTACCTGGGGCGTACCGACCACCAGGTCAAGGTGCGGGGCTTCCGCATCGAGCTGGGGGAGGTCGAGGCGGCGCTGTGCGCGCTGGCGCGGGTGCGCGAGGCGGCGGCCGCGGTGCGCGAGGACGCCTCCGGCGACCGGCGCCTGGTGGGGTACGTGGTGCCGGAAGCGGGCGAGGAGGTGTCGCCGTCGGCGCTGCGCGGCCAGCTGCGGGAGCGCCTGCCGGAGCACATGGTGCCGTCGGCGCTCGTGGTGCTGGAGCGGCTCCCGCTGACCGCCAGCGGGAAAATCGACCGGCGGGCGCTCCCGGCGCCGGAGTGGGGGTCCGGGGGTGCGCACGTGGCGCCGCGGACGGCGACCGAGGAGGTGCTGGGCGGGATCTGGGCCGAGGTGCTGGGGGTGGAGCGGGTGGGGGTGGAGGACGGCTTCTTCGAGCGGGGCGGCCACTCGCTCCTGGCCACGCGGGTGGTCTCCCGCGCGCGGCAGGCGTTCGGCGTGGAGGTGCCGCTGCGGGCGCTCTTCGAGGCGCCCACCGTCGCCGCGCTGGCGGAGCGCATCGAGATCCTCCGGGGCTCGGGCGCCGGGGTCGCGCCGCCGCTGGAGCGCGTCCCGCGGGACGGGCCGCTCCCGCTCTCGTTCGCGCAGCAGCGGCTCTGGCTGGTGGACCGGATCGAGCCGGGGAGCGCCGCCTACAACATGCCGTTCGCGCTGCGCCTGCGGGGCTCGCTCGACTCGGCGGCGCTGCGGGCCAGTCTGGACGCGCTGGTGCGGCGCCACGAGACGCTGCGCACCACGTTCGCGGAGCAGGGCGGCGCGCCCGTGCAGGTGATCCGTCCGCCCGCGCCCGTCGCCCTGGCGGAGCTGGACCTGCGCGGCCTCCCGGGGGCGGAGCGGGAGGCGGCGGCGGAGCGGCTGGCGGAGGAGGAGGCGCTGCGTCCCTTCGACCTGGAGCGCGGGCCGCTGCTGCGGAGCACGCTGCTGCGCCTCGCGGACGACGACCACGCCCTGCTCTTCACCCTGCACCACGTCGTCAGCGACGGCTGGAGCATGGAGGTGCTGCTGCGCGAGGTCTCCGCGCTCTACGCCGCCCTCGGCGGGGGGGAGGAGCCCGCGCTCCCGGAGCTGCCGGTGCAGTACGCCGACTACGCCGTCTGGCAGCGCCGCCGGCTCGCCGGCGACGTGCTGGAGGCGCAGGTCGGCTTCTGGCGCGAACGGCTGCGGGGCGCCCCCCCGCTCCTGGAGATCCCCACGGACCGTCCCCGGACGGCGGGGCGGAGCCCGCGCGCGGACAGGCACCTCTTCGACCTCGCCCCGGGGACCTCCGGCGCGCTGCGGGCGCTCTCCCGGCAGGAGGGAGCGACGCTGTTCATGACCGTGCTGGCCGCCTGGCAGGCGCTGCTGGGGCGCTGGGCGGGGCAGGAGGACGTGGTGGTGGGGAGCCCCGTCGCGGGGCGGACCCGGCGCGAGACCGAGGGGCTGATCGGCTTCTTCGTCAACATGCTCCCCCTGCGGGCCGACCTGTCGGGCGACCCCACCGGGACGGAGCTGCGGGCGCGGGTGCGGGAGACGGCGCTGGGAGCGTACGACCACCAGGAGCTCCCCTTCGAGCGGCTGGTGGAGGAGCTGGGCGTGGAGCGGAGCCTCGCCCACGCGCCCGTCTTCCAGGCGGCCTTCGCCCTGGACCGCGCCGCTCCCGGTCCGCGGCTGCGCCTGGGCGACCTCGGGATGGAGCCGTTCGGGGAGGGCGCCGCCGCCGCCAAGTTCGACCTGGAGCTGACCTTCCGGGACGACGGCGAAGCGCTCGCGGGCGCGCTCTCCTACCGCGCGGCGCTCTTCGACGCGGCAACGGCCGCGCGCATGGCGGGACAGCTGGAGACGCTCCTGGAGGGGATGGCGGGCCGGCCGCGGCGGCGCCTGTCGGAGCTGTCGCTGCTGCGCGACGGCGAGCGGGCGCAGCTCCTGGCCGGGTCCCGGGCGGAAGCCGTCCGGCACCCGTCGGCGTGCGTGCACGAGCTGTTCTCGGCCCGGGCCGCGGCCACCCCCGACCTGACGGCGGTCGCGGGCGGCGGCGGGTCGCTCACGTACGCGGAGCTGGAGCGCGGCGCCAACCGGCTCGCCCACCACCTGCGGCGTCGCGGCGTCGGGCCGGAGACCCGCGTGGCGGTCTGCCTGGAGCCCGGGGCGGAGCTGGTGGTCGGCGTGCTGGCGATCCTCAAGGCCGGCGGCGCCTACGTGCCGCTGGACCCGGCGTACCCCGCCGAGCGGCTGGCCTACACCCTCTCCGACTCCGGCGCCTCGCTCCTCCTCACGCGCTCGGCGCTCCTGGACGCGCTCCCCGCCTTCGCGGGGGAGGTCGTCCGCCTGGACGCGGACGGGGAAGCGGTCGCGCGCGAGCCGGACGGGGCGCCGCGGAGCGGGGTGGACGCGCGGAACGCCGCGTACGTCGTCTACACCTCCGGCTCCACCGGCCGTCCCAAGGGAGTGGTGGTGGAGCACGCCGGCCTGGCGAACACCCTGCTCGGCACCCTGGAGGCCTTCGGTCCCGGCGCCGGCGAGGTGTTCCCGGCCATGGCGAGCTACGCCTTCGACATCTGGGCCTTCGAGGTCTTCGCGCCGCTCCTCTCGGGCGGGACGGTGCGGCTCCTGCCGCGCGAGACGGTGCGGGACGTGGAGCGCCTGGTGGGGGAGCTGGCGGAGACCGACGCGGTGCACGCGGTGCCGGCGCTGATGCGCGAGGTGGTGCGGCGGGTGCAGGCCGGGCCGGGGACGCTCCCGCGGATGCGGAGGGTGTACGTGGGCGGCGACGCCGTCCCGCCCGACCTGATCGGGGAGATGCGGCGGGCGTTCCCGTCCGCCGAGCTGCGGGTGCTGTACGGGCCCACGGAGGCCACCATCCTCGGCGCGGCCTCGCGGCTGCGGGCGGAGGGCGAGTACGCGTGGCAGGTGGTGGGGCGCCCCCTCCCCGGGGCGGGGCTGTACGTGTGCGACGCCGGGGGGAGCCTCCTCCCGGCCGGCGTCCCCGGGGAGCTGTGGATCGGCGGGGCGGGGGTGGCGCGCGGCTACCTGGACCGCCCGGAGCTGACCGCCGAGAAGTTCGTCCCCGACGCGTTCGGCGGCGAGCCGGGGGCGAGGCTGTACCGCACCGGCGACCGGGTGCGCCGGCGTGCGGACGGGGAGCTGGAGTTCCTGGGGCGCACGGACGCGCAGGTCAAGGTGCGCGGCTTCCGCATCGAGCCCGGCGAGGTCGAGGCGGCCCTCCTGGCTCACGCGGCCGTCCGCGAGGCCGCCGTCGTGGTGCGCGAGGACGCCCCCGGGCAGAGGCGCCTGGTCGCCTACGTGGCGCCGGAGGAAGAGAGCGGCGTGGAGCTGTGGCCCTCCGTCGGCGAGTACTTCGTCTACGACGAGCTGATCTACCGGGGGCTCACCCACGACGACCTCCGCAACGCCCGCTACCTCCGCGCCCTGGAGCGGGCGGCGCCCGGGAAGGTCGTGCTGGACGTGGGGACCGGGATGGACGCCGTCCTGGCGCGCCTGGCCGTGCAGGCCGGCGCCCGCCACGTCTACGCCGTGGAGATCCTCGAGACGTCCTGGCGGGCCGCCCGCGAGCGCATCCGCGGGCTGGGGCTGGAGGACCGCGTCACGGTGATCCACGGCGACGCCCGCACCGTCGAGCTCCCCGAGCCGGCCGACGTGTGCGTCTCCGAGATCGTGGAGGCCATCGCCGGGGGCGAGGGCGCGGCCGCGATCCTGAACGGCGCGCGCCGGCTCCTGGCTCCCGGCGCAGTGATGATCCCCGGGCTCGCGCGGACGCTCTTCGCCGCGGTCACGCTCCCGGAGGAGATCCGGCGCGAGCCCGCCTTCTCGCCCACGGCCGCGCACTACGTGCGGCGGATCTGGGAGGAGGTGGGGCACCCCTTCGACCTGCGGCTCTGCGTCAGGGACTTCCCCGCGCGGAACCGGCTCTCGTCGGTGGGCGTCTTCGAGGAGCTGGACTTCGGCGCGGGGGGCGCGGCGGCGGCGGAGTACCGGCGCGAGGAGGAGCTGGTGGTGGAGCGGGCGGGGCGGCTGGACGGGCTCCTGCTCTGGCTGCGGATGGAGCTGGGCGAGGGGGAGACGCTGGACATCATGGAGGAGGAGACCGCGTGGTTCCCGGTCTACTTCCCCCTCTTCGACCCGGGGGTGGAGGTGCGTCCCGGAGACCGGCTGCGCGTGGAGTGCCGGGCGGAGCTTCCGGAGGGGGGCGTGGCGCCGGACTACTCGGCGCGCGGGGTGCTGGCGCGCGCCGGGGGGGAGGAGCTCCCCTTCGCGTTCGAGTCGGTCCACCACGCGCCGCGCTTCCGGGCGAGCCCGTTCTACCGGCGGCTCTTCGCGGACGGGGAGGTGCCGGTGCGCGCCGACCTCGCGGTCTCGCTGCGCGCGCACCTGTCGGCGCGGCTCCCGGAGCACATGGTGCCGGGCGCCTTCGTGGTGCTGGAGACCATTCCGCTCACCGCCAACGGAAAGGTCGACCGGCGGGCGCTCCCCGCGCCGGAGCGGGAGGCCGCGGCGGCGTACGTGGCCCCCCGTACGGCGACGGAGGAGGTGCTGAGCGGGATCTGGGCGGAGGTGCTGGGCAGGGCGCGCGTGGGAGTGGAGGACGGCTTCTTCGACCTGGGGGGCCACTCGCTGCTCGCGACGCAGGTGGTCTCCCGCGCCCGGCAGGCGTTCGGGGCGGAGGTGCCGCTGCGGGCGCTCTTCGAGGCGCCCACCGTCGCCGCGCTGGCGGAGCGCATCGAGATCCTCCGGGGCTCGGGCGCCGCGGCAGGTCCGCCGCTGGAGCGCGTCCCGCGGGAGGGTCCGCTCCCGCTGTCGTTCGCGCAGCAGCGGCTCTGGGTGGTGGACCGGCTGGAGCCGGGGAGCGCCGCCTACAACATGCCCTTCGCGCTGCGGCTGCGCGGCGGCCTCGACGCCGCGGCGCTGCGGGCCGCCCTGGACGCGCTGGTGCGGCGGCACGAGGCGCTGCGCACGGTCTTCGCCGAGGTGGACGGCGAGCCCGTGCAGGTGATCGGTCCGCCCGCCCCGGTGCCGCTCCGGGTCGTCGACCTGCGGGATGCGCCGGACGCGCTCCGGGAGGCGGGGCGTCTGGCCGCGGAGGAAGCGCTGCGTCCCTTCGACCTGGAGCGCGGTCCGCTGCTGCGGAGCACGCTGCTGCGCCTGGACGAGGAGGACCACGTCCTCTGCTTCACCCTGCACCACGTCGTCGGCGACGGGTGGAGCATCGAGGTGCTGGTGCGCGAGGTCTCCGCCCTCTACGCCGGCGAGCCGCTCCCCGAGCTGCCGGTGCAGTACGCCGACTACGCCGTCTGGCAGCGCGCGTGGCTGAGCGGCGGGACGCTGGAGGCGCAGCTGGCCTTCTGGCGCGAACGGCTGCGAGGCGCCCCCCCGCTGCTGGAGATCCCGGTCGACCGTCCGCGCGCCGGGACGCAGAGCCCGCGCGCGGCGGGTCACCGGTTCGTCCTCCCGCCCGCGCTGTCGCAGGGGCTGCGGGAGCTTTCCCGTCGCGAGGGGACCACGCTCTTCATGACCGTGCTGGCGGGGTGGCAGGCGCTGCTGGGCCGCTGGGCGGGGCAGGAGGACGTGGTGGTGGGGAGCCCCGTCGCCGGGCGGAACCGGCGCGAAGTGGAAGGGCTGATCGGCTTCTTCGTCAACCTGCTGGTGCTGCGCACGGACCTTTCGGGAGACCCCGCCTGGGCCGGGCTGCTGGGGCGGGTGCGGGAAACGGCGCTGGGGGCGTACGACCACCAGGAGCTCCCCTTCGAGCGCCTGGTGGAGGAAGTGGGCGTGGAGCGCAGCCTGACGCACTCGCCGCTCGTCCAGACGACCTTCGCGCTGCACCGCACGGGCGGGCTGGGCGACGCGCTGCGCCTGGGCGACGTGGCGCCGGAGCCATTCGGCGGAGGCGGGCGCGTCGCCCGGTTCGACCTGGACCTGGTGCTCGGCGAGTCGGGAGAAGCGCTGGCCGGGGAGCTCGTCTACCGCGCGGCGCTCTGGGAGCCCGCGACCATGGCGCGGCTGGCCGGGCACCTGCAGACCGTGCTGGAGGCGATGGCGGCCGACCCGCGGCGGCGGCTCTCCGAGCTGTCGCTGCTGCGTGGGGCGCAGCGCGCCCGGGTGCTGGAAGCGTGGAACGACACCGCGCGGCCGGTCCCCGCCGGGCCGGGCCTGCACGACCTTTTCGACGCACAGGCCCGCCGCGCGCCCGACGCCCCGGCCCTCACCTGGCGCGGCGAGCCGACCACGTACGCCGAGCTGGACCGCCGCTCCCGCCGGCTCGCCGACGCCCTCCGGCGCCGCGGCGTCGGCCCCGAGTCCCGCGTGGGCGTGTGCATGGCACGCACGCCGGAGCTGGTCGTCACCCTCCTCGCCGTGCTCCGCGCCGGCGGCGCGTACGTCCCCATGGACCCCGCCTACCCGGCGGAGCGTCTGCGCTACATGCTGGCCGACTCCGGCGCCGCGCTGCTCCTCGCCGACGCTGCGGCGGCCGAGCGCCTGGGCGACTGCGGCATCGAGGTGCTGGTCGGCGGCGGCGCGACCCCGGGCGACCCCGCCGAGGTGCCGTCACTTTCGCACTCCCGCACTCCCGCACTTTCGCACTCCCAGTCCCTCGCCTACGTCGTCTACACCTCGGGCTCCACGGGCACGCCCAAGGGGGTGCTCGGCACGCACGGCGCGGCCGTAAACCGCTTCGCCTGGATGTGGAGCGAGCACCCGTTCGCGGCGGACGAGGTGTGCTGCCAGAAGACCTCGCTGGCCTTCGTGGACTCGGTGTGGGAGGTCTTCGGCCCGCTCCTGGCCGGGGTCCCCTCCGTGCTCGTTCCCGACGAGGACGCCCGCGACCCGGAGGCGCTCGTCGCCCACCTGTCGCTGCGCGGGGTGACCCGGATCGTCCTGGTTCCCTCCCTCCTGGGCGCGCTCCTGGACGCCTGCCCGGAGATCGGCGGGCGCTGCCCGCGCCTGCGCCTGGTGGTCACCAGCGGAGAGGCGCTCCCCCCCGAGCTGGCCCGGCGCTTCGCGGAGGCGCTCCCCGGGGCGAGGCTCCTGAACCTGTACGGCTCCTCGGAGGTGGCGGCCGACAGCACCTGGCACCCGGTCGGCCCGGCCGTCGGGGAGCGGGTGCCGATCGGCCGGCCCATCTGGAACACGCGCGTCTACGTGGTGGACGCGGCGATGGAGCCGGCCCCCGCGGGCGCCGCGGGCGAGCTGTACGTGGCGGGGAGGGGGGTGGCGCGGGGGTACATGGGGAACCCGGCCGCGACGGCTGAGACGTTCGTCCCCGACCCGTTCGGGGGCGTCCCCGGCGAGCGGATGTACCGGACCGGGGACCGGGCGCGGTGGACGGTGGGCGGGGAGCTGGAGTACCTGGGGCGGGCGGACCAGCAGGTCAAGGTGCGGGGCTTCCGCATCGAGCCGGGCGAGGTCGAGGCCGTGCTGCGCGCGCACCCGGCGGTGCGCGAGGCGGCGGTGGTCGCGCGGACCGACGCCCGGGGCGACCTGCGGATCGCGGCGTACCTGGCCGCGGACGAGGGGGAAGCCCCCTCCCCGGCGGAGCTGCGGGCGCATCTCGGGGCCCGGCTCCCGGAGCACATGGTGCCGGGCGCCTTCGTGGTGCTGGACCGGCTCCCGCACACGCCCAGCGGCAAGCTGGACCGGCGGGCCCTCCCGGCGCCCGCGTGGGGAGAGGAGGGGGCGTACGTGGCGCCGCGCACGGCCACGGAGGAGGTCCTGGCGGGGATCTGGGCGGAGGTGCTGGGGCGCGAGGTGATAGGGGTGGAGGAGGACTTCTTCGAGCGCGGGGGGCACTCCCTGCTCGCGACGCAGGTGGTCTCGCGGGTGCGCCGGGCGCTGGGGGTGGAGATGCCGCTGAAGGCGCTCTTCGAGGCGCCCACGGTGGCCGCGCTCGCCGGGCGCGCGGAGGAGCTGCGGAGCGCGGGCGCCTCGCCGGCGCCGCCGGTGGTGCCGGTCCCGCGGTCGGAGCCGCTCCCGCTGTCGTTCGCGCAGCAGAGGCTCTGGGTGGTGGACCGGATCGAGCCGGGGAGCGCCGCCTACAACATGCCCTTCGGGCTGCGCCTGCGCGGCGCGCTGGACACGGCGGCGCTGCGGGCCAGTCTGGACGCGCTGGTGCGGCGCCACGAGACGCTGCGCACCACGTTCGCCGAGCAGGGCGGCGTGCCCGTGCAGGTCATCCACCCCGCGGCGCCGGTGGAGCTGCAGGGTCTCGACCTGCGGAGCCTGCCGGTCGAGGCGCGGACGCACGAGGCGGAGCGGCTGGCCCGGGAGGAGGCGCTGAGGCCCTTCGACCTGGCGCGCGGTCCGCTGCTGCGGAGCACGCTGCTGCGCGTGGACGAGGAGGAGCACGTGCTGCTCTTCACGCTGCACCACGTGGTCAGCGACGGCTGGAGCATGCAGGTGCTGGTGCGCGAGGTCTCCGCCCTCTACACCGCCCTCCGCCGGGGCGAGGAGCCGCGGCTGCCGGAGCTGCCGGTGCAGTACGCCGACTTCGCGGTGTGGCAGCGCGCCCGGCTCAGCGGCGACGTCCTGGACGCGCAGATCGGCTTCTGGAAGGAGCGGCTGGCGGGGGCGCCGCCCCTGCTGGAGATCCCGGTCGACCGGCCGCGCAGGACCGGGCAGAGTGCGCTGGAGGCGAGCCGCCGCTTCGCCGTCCCGCCCGGGCTGTCGCGGGAGCTGCGGGCGCTCTCGCGGCGCGAGGGCGCGACGCTGTTCATGACGACGCTGGCCGCCTGGCAGGTGCTGCTGGCTCGCTACGCGGGGCAGGAGGACGTGGTCGTCGGCAGCCCCGTCTCCGGGCGCAACCGCCAGGAGGTGGAGGGGCTGATCGGCTTCTTCGTCAACATGCTCGCGCTGCGGGCGGACCTGGGCGGCGATCCCACCTGGACCGAGCTGCTGGGGCGGGTGCGGGAGACGGCGCTGGGCGCGTACGAGCACCAGGACCTCCCCTTCGAGCGCCTGGTGGAGGAGCTGGGCGTCGAGCGCAGCCTGACGCACACCCCCGTCTTCCAGGTCACCTTCGCTCTCCACAGGCCCGGCGCGGAAGGCCGGCTGTCGCTGGGCGACCTGGAGCCGGCGCCCTTCGGGAGCGGCGCGGGCGTGGCGAAGTTCGACCTGGGGCTGGCGCTCGCGGACGAGCCGGAGTCGCTCGCGGGGACGCTGGCCTACAGGGGAGCGCTGTTCGAGGCGGCGACGATCGCGCGGATGGCGGGGCACCTGGAGACCCTGCTGGAGGCAATGGCGGCGGAGCCGCGGCGGCGTCTCCGGGAGGTGTCGCTGCTGCGCGGGGTGGAGCGCGCGCAGGTGCTGGAAGCCTGGAACGCCGAGCCCGCCGCTTTCCCGCAGGCCTGCGTCCACGAGCTCTTCGCCGGGCAGGCCGCCCGTACGCCCGACGCGGTGGCGATCGTCTCCGGGAACGACTCGCTCACCTACGCGGAGCTGGAACGGCGCGCCAACCGCCTCGCGCACCACCTGCGGCGCCGCGGCGTGGGCCCCGAGGCGCGCGTGGCGGTCTGCGCCGAGCGCTCGGCGGAGCTGGTCGTCGCGCTGCTGGCCGTGCTCAAGTCCGGCGGCGCGTACGTGCCCGTCGACCCCGCCTACCCGGCGGAGCGCCTCGCCTACCTGCTGGAAGACTCGGGCTGCGCGGCCGTCCTGGTGCAGGAGCACCTGCGCGGGCTGCCGGGCGGCGCCACGGTGGAGGTGCTGGGGCTCGAGAGCGCGCTGGCGGAACCCGGGGGCGGGGATGCCGCGCCGGCGGTGGAGGTGGATCCGCGGAACGCGGCGTACGTGATCTACACCTCGGGCTCCACGGGACGGCCCAAGGGCGTCGTGGTCACGCACGGCAACGTCACGCGCCTGTTCGCGGCCACGCAGCCGTGGTTCGGCTTCGGCGCCGGAGACGTGTGGACGCTGTTCCACTCGTACGCCTTCGACTTCTCGGTGTGGGAGATCTGGGGCGCGCTCCTCCACGGGGGGCGCCTGGTGGTGGTGCCCTGGCAGACGAGCCGCGACCCGGAGGCCTTCCACGGCCTGCTGGCCCGCGAGCGCGTGACGGTGCTGAACCAGACGCCCTCCGCCTTCCGCCAGCTCGACGCGGCGGACGAGCGGATCGGAGACGCCGCGGAGCTGGCGCTGCGGTGGGTGGTCTTCGGGGGCGAGGCGCTGGAGCCGGGGAGCCTGCGGGGGTGGATGGGGCGGCACGGGGAGGAGTCGCCGCGCCTGGTGAACATGTACGGGATCACGGAGACGACGGTCCACGTGACGTACCGGCTGCTGGGGTGGGCGGACGTGGAGGCGGGGGACGGGAGCCCGGTCGGGGAGCCGATCCCGGACCTGGGGGTGCGGGTGCTGGACCGGTGGGGGGAGCCCGCGCCCGTGGGTGTGCCGGGCGAGCTGTACGTGGCTGGCGCGGGGGTGTCGCGCGGCTACCTGGGGCGTCCGGAGCTGACGGCAGAGCGCTTCGTCCCGGACGCGTTCGGGGGCGAGGCGGGAGCGCGGCTGTACCGGAGCGGAGACCGTGCGCGGTGGCGGGCCGCGGGGGAGCTGGAGTACCTGGGGCGGCTCGACCACCAGGTCAAGATCCGCGGCTTCCGCATCGAGCCCGGAGAGATCGAAGCGGCGCTGCTGGGCGTGGAGGGGGTGCGGGAAGCGGCCGTGCTGGTGCGGGACGATCCTGCCTTCGGCATGCCGGGCTCCGCGGGGCCGCGGCTGGTGGCGTACGTGGCGCCGGCGGCGGGCGCGGAGCTCACGGCGGCGGAGTTGCGGGCGCGGCTGCACGAGCGCCTGCCGGAGCACATGGTGCCGGAGGCGTTCGTGGTGCTGGAGAGCGTTCCGCTCACCGCCAACGGCAAGGTGGACCGCCGGGCGCTCCCCGCGCCCGAGCGGAGCGGCGGAGGCCGCGAGGGCGGCGCCCCGCTCACCACGGCCGAGCGCGCGGTGGCGGCCATCTGGGAGGAAGTCCTGGGCGTAACGCACGTCGGCGTCGGCGACAACTTCTTCGACCTGGGCGGGCACTCCCTCCTCCTGGTCCAGGTCCACTCCCGCCTGCAGGAGCGCTTCCCCGACCGGGTCGCGCTGGTGGACCTGTTCACCCACCCCACGCTGGGCGCGCTCGCCGCGCAGCTGGACAGCCGCGCGGCGCCCGGGGTGCCGAAGCCGCCCAGGGCGGCCGGGGCGCCGCACGCCCCGCCGGCGCTCGAGGCGAAAGGGCCGGAGGCGCCGGAGGCGCGGGCCGCGGAAGCTCCGGAAGCGCCGCGAGCGGCAGCGCCGGAGCCGCGGGAAGCGCCGGCCGGGCGGAGCCACGAGCGCGCCGAGGAGCGCCGCGCCCGCACCCGGCAGTACAGGGCCGCCCGGTCCGGGCGCGAAGCCGGAACCCACCCGATCGAGCCAGGAATGAACAGCCAGAGCGGATCCCCCGGCGGACAGGACGTGGCCATCATCGGGATGGCGGGACGCTTCCCGGGCGCGCGCGACATCGACGAGTTCTGGCGAAACCTCCGCTCCGGCACCCGCTCCCTCCGCCGCCTCGGCGACGAGGAGCTCAGGGCCGCCGGGGTCTCGCGCCGCGAGCGCGCCGCCCCGGGCTACGTCCCCGTCTCGGGGATGGTGGAGGGCGCGGAATTGTTCGACGCCGCCTTCTTCGGCTTCACCCCGCGCGAGGCCCTGGTGATGAACCCGCAGCAGCGCCTCTTCCTGGAGTGCGCCTGGGAGGCGCTGGAGCGGGCGGGCTACGCGTCGCGGGAGTACACCGGCCGCGTCGGGGTGTACGCCTCCGAGGGCCACAACCGCTACATGCTCGACGTGCTCTCCCAGCGTGCGCTGGTGCGGGCGGTGGGCGGGCTCCAGGTGGTCCTGTCGAACTCCGCCTCGGTGGCGACGCTCACCTCGTTCAAGCTGGGGCTGGAGGGCCCCAGCCTGAACGTGCAGACGGCGTGCTCCTCGTCGCTGGTCGCCGTCCACCTGGCGTGCCAGGGCCTGCTCTGCGGGGAAACGGACGTGGCGCTGGCGGGCGGGGTGCGGATCGGCACTCCGCAGGGTCGCGGCTACCGCTACCAGCAGGGAGGCATCCTGTCGCCCACGGGGGAGTGCAACCCCTTCGACGCGGATGCGCGCGGCTCGGTGGCGGGGAGCGGGGTGGGGGCGGTGGTGCTGAAGCGGCTGGAGGACGCGCTGGCCGACGGGGACCTCGTCCACGCCGTGATCCGCGGCTCGGCGGTGAACAACGACGGGGACCGCAAGGTGGGCTTCACGGCGCCGCGCTGGGAAGGGCAGGCGGCGGTGATCTCGGAGGCGCTGGCGATGGCGAGGGTGGAGCCGGGAGACGTCTCGTACGTGGAGGCGCACGGCTCCGGCACCGAGGTGGGCGACCCCATCGAGGTGGCGGCGCTGGTCGCCGCCTTCGGGGAGGGCAAGAAGGGGACGTGCGCGCTGGGGGCGGTGAAGTCCAGCATCGGGCACCTGGACGCGGCGGCCGGAGTGGTGGGGCTCATCAAGACGGTGCTGGCGCTGCAGAACGAGGAGATCCCTCCGTCGCCGTACTTCCGCAGGCCCAACCCGCGGATCGACTTCGACCGCTCGCCCTTCTACGTCAACCCCGACCTGCGCCCCTGGGCCCCCGGCGGGAGGCCCCGCATCGCGGGGGTCAGCTCGTTCGGCATGGGCGGGACCAACGCGCACGTGGTGCTGGAGGAGGCGCTGCAGGCGGCGCCGTCCGGTCCGTCGCGGCCGTGGCAGCTCCTGGTGCTGAGCGCCCGCACCCCCGCCGCGCTGGAGGCGGCCACCGACCGCCTCGCCGCGCACCTCCGCGAGCACCCGGAGCAGAAGCTGGCCGACGTGGCGCACACGCTGCGCGTGGGACGGCGGCGCTTCAGGCAGCGGCGCGTGCTGGTGTGCCGCGGCCGGGAGGACGCCGCCGCGGCGCTGGAGGCGCGCGACCCGCGGCGCGTGCTGGAGGGAGCCCAGGAGCGCGAAGGGCGCCCGGTGGCGTTCCTCTTCCCCGGCGTGGGCGACCACTACGTGCAGATGGCGCGCGGGCTGTACGAGGCGGAGCCGGTGTTCCGCGACGAGGTGGATCGCTGCGCCCGGATCCTGGGCGCGCACGCCCGGAGCGACGTGCGCGAGTGGCTCTTCCCCGGAGACCCCGCCCCGGAGCAGGCCGCCGGCGGCGCGCCGGTGGAGGCGGGCGGGTCGACGGACCTCCGCGGCATGCTCGGCCGGGCGGCGTCCGGCGACCCACTCGGGCGCACGGAGCGGGCGCACCCGGCGGTCTTCGTGGTGGAGTACGCGCTGGCGCGGCTGTGGATGAGCTGGGGCGTGCAGCCGGAGTCGATGATCGGGCACTCGCTGGGCGAGTACGTCGCCGCCACGGTGGCGGGCGTCTTCCGGCTGGAGGACGCGCTGGCGCTGCTCGCCGAGCGGGCGCGGCTGATCTCCGGGCTCCCGGCCGGCGCCATGCTCGCCGTGCCCATGGATCCGGCCGCCCTCGGGCCGCGGCTGCGCGACGGGCTGGCGCTCGCCGCGCACAACGCGCCGGGCCTGTGCACCGTGTCGGGCCCGGCGGCGTCCGTCGCCGCCCTGGAAGCGGAGCTGGTGGAGGAGGGGGTGGCGTGCCGGCGGCTGGTCGCGGAGCACGCCTTCCACTCCGCCGAGATGGAGCCGGTGGCCGGGCGCCTGGCCGAGCGGCTGCGCGCCATGCGGCTGGCGGAGCCGGAGATCCCGTTCGTCTCCAACGTGACGGGGACGTGGATCCGCCCGGAGGAAGCCACGGACCCGGAGTACTGGACCCGGCACCTGTGCGGCACGGTTCGCTTCGCCGAGGGGATGACGGAGCTGCTGCAGGACGGGAGCAGGGTGCTGCTGGAGGTGGGGCCGGGGCGCACGCTGGGGACGTTCGCGCTGCACGGCGGAGCGGCGGAGGCGGCGACCTTCGCCTCGCTGCGGCACGCCTACACGCTGCAGTCGGACCAGGCGTACCTGCTGGAGACGCTGGGGAGGCTGTGGATCGCGGGGGTGCGGATCGACTGGGACGGGTTCACGGCCGGAGAGCGGCGGCGTCGCGCGCTGCTGCCGACGTACCCGTTCGAGCGGCAGCCGTACTGGGTGGAGCCCCGGCCCCGCCGGCGCGGCGCGCCACGGCCCGCCGCGCCGGCGGCCGGCGACGATTCCCCCGGCGCGCACCCGGCCCCGCGGGACCCCGCCGCCACGGCCCCGCCTGCCGCCGCCCCCGGGAAGCTGCCGGGGCTGCAGCCGCGGCCGGAGACGGGCACCCGCTACGTCGCGCCCGCCGGGGAGCTGGAGGAGCGGATGGCGGAGCTGTGGCAGGACCTGCTCGGCTTCGAGCGCATCGGGGCGCACGACGACTTCTTCTCGCTCGGCGGCCACTCGCTGATGGCCACGCAGCTGATCATGCGCGTGCAGGGCGAGTTCCGCGCGGACGTGTCGCTGGACACCGTGTTCGAGGTCCCGACCGTGGCCGGGATGGCGCAGCGGGTGGCCGCGCTCCGCGCCGACGCGGACGCGGCGGGGCCCGCCGCGATCCGTCCGACCCCGCGCACCGGGCCCCTGCCGCTCTCCCCCGGCCAGGAGCGCATCTGGATGCTGGACCGCCTGGAGCCCGGCAACCCCATGTACAACGTGCCGATGTCGGGCTGGCTGCGGGGACCGCTGGACATGGGCGCCGCGAAGCGGGCGCTCGCGGAGATCGTCCGCAGGCACGAGGTCTACCGCACCGTCTACGCCGAGGTCGACGGTGTCGCCGTGCAGATCGTGCGTCCGCACATCGACGTTCCCCTCCCGGTCGACGACTTCTCCGGCACCCCGGAAGCGGACCGCATGGACGCCGTCCGCAGGAGGCACGACGAGGAGGCGCGGCGTCCCACGGACCTGACCACCGGCCCCGTCATGCGGGCCCGGCTCCTCCGCTTCGAGCCCGAGCTGCACGCTCTCCTGATCACGGCCCACCACATCGTCACGGACGGCTGGTCCGAGGGGCTGTTCCTCCACGAGCTGAGGGTGCTGTACCAGGCATTCGCCGCCGGCAGGCCCTCGCCGCTCCCGGAGCTCCCCATCCAGTACGCCGACTACGCGGTCTGGCAGCGGGAGCAGCTTTCCGGCGAGCGCCTGCAGCAGCACCTGGCCTTCTGGCGGGAGAGCCTGCGCGGAGTGCCCGCCGTTCTGGAGCTCCCCGCCGACCGGCCCCGCCCGCCGGTGCAGAGCTACCGGGGCGGGAAGCGCGGCACCCTGCTGAGCGCCGAGCTGGTGGAGCGCGTCCGCGGCCTGGCGCGGCGCGAGCGCACCACCTTCCACCTGGTGCTGGTGGCCGCCTTCCAGGCGCTCTGCTTCCGCTACACGGGGCAGGAGGACTTCGCCATGGGCTCCCTGGCCGCCAGCCGCCCGCGGCCGGAGACGCAGCTCCTGCTCGGCTACTTCCTCAACACCATTCCCGTCCGCGCCCGCCCCTCCGCCCGGCTCCGCTTCGACGAGCTGCTGGGGCAGGTGAGGACGTTCATGGCCGGGGCCTACCCGCACGCGGAGCTGCCGCTGCAGATGATCCTGGACGAGGTGCGGCCGGAGCGCGATCCCAGCCGCAACCCGCTGATCCAGGTGATGCTGGGGATCCAGGCTCCCGGCGACTACGGTCCGCTGCCGGAAGAATCCTCGGGCCTCTCCATGCACCCGCTGGGGGGCGGCGCCGTCCCCACGGGCGACAGCGGCACCGCCAAGTTCGACATGCTGCTGCAGGTCACGGAGGGGGGTGCCCTCGCCACCCCGACCCCGGCCGTGGCCGAGTACAACAGCGACCTGTTCGACCCGGCCACCGTGGACCGCTTCCTGGACCACTTCCGCGTGCTCCTGGAAGCCGCCGTGGACGCGCCGGATACGCCGCTCGCGCAGATCCCGCTGCTGCCGGAGGGGGAGCGCCGCCGGCTCCTGGAGGAGTGGAACCGGACGGAGGCCGGGTACCCTCGCGACCGCTGCCTCCACCATCTCTTCGAGGCGCAGGCGGCGCGCACGCCCGACGCCGCGGCGGTGGTCTTCGAGGAGGAGTCGCTGAGCTACGGGGCGCTGAACGCGCGGGCCAACCGCCTCGCGCACCACCTGCGGCGCCTGGGGGTGGGGCCGGAGGTCCGGGTGGGGATCTGCCTGGAGCGGAGCCTGGAGATGGTCGTGGGGCTGCTGGGCATCCTCAAGGCCGGCGGGGCGTACGTGCCGCTGGACCCCGGCTACCCGGCCGAGCGGCTGGCGTACATGCTGTCCGACTCCGGGGCGCCGGTGCTGCTGACGCGGGAGGAGCTGCGGGGCGCGCTCGCGGTGCCGGAAGGGACGGAGGTGGTGGACGTCTCGGGCGCGGAGCGGGCGGGCGGGTCCGTGGAGAACCCCGACGGCGGGGCCACGCCCGACGGCCTGGCATACGTGATCTACACCTCCGGCTCCACGGGACGGCCCAAGGGCGTGATGAACGCGCACCGGGGCATCGTCAACCGCCTTGCGTGGATGCAGGCGGAGTACGGGCTGGGAGCGGAGGACGTGGTGCTGCAGAAGACGCCCTTCAGCTTCGACGTGTCGGTGTGGGAGCTCTTCTGGCCGCTGCAGCAGGGGGCCCGCCTGGTGATGGCGCGCCCGGAGGGGCACCGCGACCCGGCGTACCTGCAGGAGGTGATCCGGAGGCGGGGAGTGACGACGCTGCACTTCGTGCCCTCGATGCTGCAGGCGTTCGTGGAGGCGGCCGACGCGGAGCGGTGCGCGACGCTGAAGCGGGTCGTCTGCAGCGGCGAGGCGCTGCCGCCGGCGCTGGTGGAGCGCTTCCACGAGCGGTTCGCGGCGCCGGTGGGGCTGCACAACCTGTATGGGCCGACGGAAGCGGCGGTGGACGTGAGCTTCTGGGCGTGCGAGCGGGAGGGGGCCGGGGCGGCGGTGCCGATCGGGCGGCCGGTGTGGAACACGCAGCTGTACGTGCTGGACCGCGCGCTGGAGCCGGTGCCGGTGGGCGTGGCGGGGGAGCTGTACATCGGCGGCGTGCAGGTGGCGCGGGGCTACCTGGGGCGGGCGGAGCTGACGGCCGAGCGCTTCGTGCCCGACCCGTTCTCGGACGAGCGAGGTGGTGCGCGCCTGTACCGGACGGGGGACAAGGCGCGGTGGCGCTCCGATGGAGCGCTGGAGTACCTGGGGCGCCTGGACGATCAGGTGAAGGTGCGGGGGTTCCGGATCGAGCCGGGGGAGGTCGAGGCGGCGCTGCTGGCGCAGCCGGGAGTGCGGGAGTGCGCGGTGGTGCCGCGCGAGGATCCTGCCTTCGGCATGCCGGGCGAGCGGCGGCTGGTGGCCTACCTTGCCGGCACCGCGGAGGGGCTGCCCCCCGCGGAGGAGCTGAGGGCGCGGCTGCGCGAGTCGCTGCCGGAGTACATGGTGCCCGCCGCCTTCGTGGCGCTGGAGAGACTTCCCCTCACCCCCAACGGCAAGGTGGACCGGGCTGCGCTCCCCGCGCCCGTGGCGGAGCGCGCCTCCGGGCGCGAGCCGGCGGCGCCGCGGAACGCCGCGGAGCGGGCGCTGGTGGAGATCTGGAGCGCCGTGCTGGGGGTGGAGCGCGTGGGGATCCACGACCGCTTCTTCGAGCTGGGCGGCGACTCCATCCTCGCCATCCGGGTGGCCACGGCGGCGCGCCGCGCAGGGATGCAGCTGCTGCCGCGGCAGCTCTTCGAGCACGCCACGATCGCCGAGCTGGCGCGGGTGGCCGGGACCGGGACGTCGCTCGCGGCGGAGCAGGGGCGGGTGGCCGGGGCGGCGCCGCTGACGCCGATCCAGCGCTGGTTCTTCGCGCAGGAGCCGCCGGCGCCGCACCACTTCAACCAGGCGCTGCTGCTGGTGCCGCCGCGCGCGCTGGAGCCGCGGCTGCTGGAGCGGGCGCTCGCGGCGCTGGTGGAGCACCACGACGCGCTGCGTCTGCGCTTCCGCCGCGGCGGGGACGGCTGGACGCAGGAGCACGCGCCCGCCGGCGAGCGCCCGCCGCTGGCGACGATCGACCTGGCGCGGCTGGACGGCGCGGCACGGGACCGGGCGATGGCGGAGGCGGCGGACCGGGTGCAGGCCGGCCTGCACCTGGAGCGCGGCCCCGTGCTGCGGGCCGCCCACTTCCGCACCCGCGACGAGGGGCGGCTGCTGCTGGCGCTCCACCACCTGGTGGTGGACGGGGTCAGCTGGCGCATCCTGCTGGAGGACCTGGAGACCGCGTACGTGCAGGCGGAGCGCGGCGAGCCGGTGCGGCTCCCGGCAAAGACGACCTCGTGGAAGGCGTGGGCGGAGCGGCTGGCGGAGCACGCCGGCGCGCCGGAGACCCTGGCGGAGGCCGCGTACTGGACCGAGCGGGCCCGGGTCGCCGCGGCTGCGCTGCCGCTGGACGCCCCCCTCGCGGAGGACACCGCGGGGCTCGGCCGGACGGTGGCCGTGCAGCTGGGCGCGGACGAGACGGAGGCGCTGCTGCGCGAGGTCCCCGCGGCGTACCGCACGCACGTCGACGAGGTGCTGCTCTGCGCGCTGGTCCGCGCCCTGGCCCGCTGGACCGGGGAGCGGCGGGTACGGGTGGAGCTGGAGGGGCACGGCCGCGAGGAGGGGCGCCTGGAGGGCGTGGACCTGTCCCGCACCGTGGGGTGGTTCACCAGCCTGTATCCCGTGCTGCTGGAGCTCCCGGCGGCCGGCGGCCCCGGCGAGGCGCTCAGGGCCGTCAAGGAGCAGCTGCGCGCGGTGCCGGGGCGCGGCCTCGGCTACGGGCTGCTGCGCTGGATGGGCGGAGGCGTCGCCGCGGAGCTGGCGGCGGCGCCGCGGGCCGAGGTGGCGTTCAACTACCTGGGCCAGGTGGACCGGACGGCGTCGCAGGACACCTTCTTCCGGCTGGCGCCCGGGTCCGGCGGCGCGCACCAGGACCCGCGGCGCGTCCGGCCGCACCGCCTGGAGGTGAACGGGGTGGTGAGCGGCGGGTGCCTGAGGATCACCCTCGGCTACGGCGCGGCGACCCTGCGGGAAGCAACGGCGCGGCGGCTGGCCGCGTGGTACCTGGAGGAGCTGCGGGAGCTGGTCGCCCACTGCCGCGGCGCGGACGCGGCCGGCTACACGCCGGGCGACTTCCCCCGGGCGGGGCTGGACCAGGCGGCGCTCGACCGGCTGCTGGGCGGGGAGCGGGGGATCGAGGACGTGTACCCCGCCACCCCCATGCACGAGGGGATGCTCTTCCACTCCCAGTACGCCCCCGGGTCGGGGGTGTACGTGGGTCAGCTCGCCTTCGCGCTGGAGGGGCCGCTGGACGCCGGGGCGGTGGAGCGGGCGTGGCGTGGCGCCGTGGCGCGGCACGCCGCGCTGCGCACCGGGTTCGCCTGGCGGGGGCTGCCGCGGCCGCTGCAGGTGGTGAGGGAGACGGTGGAGCTGGAGTTCCGGCGGGAGGACCGGCCGGGGCTGGGCGCGGCGGAGCTGGCGGAGCTCGCGGCGGCGGAGCGGGCACGCGGCTTCGACCTGGAGCGCCCCCCGCTGATGCGCGTGGCGCTGCTCCGCGTCGGCGACCGGGAGCACCAGATGGTGTGGACGTACCACCACCTGGTGCTGGACGGGTGGAGCCTGTCCGTGATCTTCCGCGACGTGCTCGCGCTCTACCGGGCGCACGCCCGGAGCGAGACGCCGCAGCTGCCCCCTTCGCCCCGCTACGGGGAGTACGTGGCCTGGCTGGAGGCGCGGGACGCGGGCGCGGCGGAGCGCCACTGGCGCGAGGAGCTGCGCGGGTTTGCCGCGGCCACCCCGCTGCCGCTCCCCCGCGCCGGCTTCGGCGAAGCGCGGCACGAGATCCACGTCGCCGAGCTGCCGGAGGCGCTGTCACGGCGGCTGCAGGAGCGGGCGCGGGAGCGGGGGCTGACCGTGAACACGCTGGTGCAGGGCGCGTGGGCGCTCCTCCTGGCCCGCTACGCGGGCGAGGACGACGTGGTCTTCGGGGCCACCGTCTCCGGCCGCCCCGTCGACCTGCCCGGCGCGGAGGAGATGGTGGGGCTGTTCATCAACACCCTGCCGGTGCGGGTGCCCGTGCCGCCGCAGGCGGAGGCCGGCGCCTGGCTGGCACGGCTGCAGGAGCGCCAGGCGCGGGCGCGCGAGCACGAGCACGCCTCGCTGGTGCAGGTGCGGCGGTGGAGCGACATGCCCCCGGGCGAAGCGCTCTTCGAGAGCCTGGTGGTGTTCGAGAACTTCCCGGTGGAGCGGGCCGCGGCCGAGGGCACCGAGGGGCTGCGGGTGAGGCTCGGCCTGAGCGTGGAGCAGACGAACTACCCGCTCACGCTGGTCGTGACGCCGGGGCCGCGCTTCCACGTCGCGCTGCACTACGACCGGACCCGCGGCGGCCCGGACGACGCGGAGCGGCTGGTGGAGCAGCTGGGGACGCTGCTCGAAGGGCTGACGGGCGACCCTGGGCGGCGCCTCTCCGAGGTGTCGCTGCTGCGTGACGCCGAGCGGGCGCGGCTGCTCGCCGCGTGGAGCGCCGCCGCGGCGGGGGGTGCGCCCCTCCTCCACGACCTGTTCGCGGCACAGGCCGCACGGACGCCCGACTCCCCCGCGGTCGTCGCGGACGGCCGGGCGCTCACCTACGCCGAGCTGGAGCGCGGGGCCGACCAGCTCGCCCGCCGCCTGCAGCGCAGCGGGGTGGGGCCGGAGGTGGCGGTGGGCGTGTGCATGGAGCGCTCCCCCGAGCTGGTCCTCGCCCTCCTGGGGATTCTCAAGGCGGGCGGCGCCTACCTGCCGCTGGACCCCGCCTACCCGGCCGAGAGGCTGGCGTTCATGCTCGCGGACGCCGGCGCCCGGGCGCTGCTCACCGGCGCGCGCTCCGGGGACCAAGTCCCGACGTTCTCCGGCGAGCGCCTCGTGCTGGACCTGGACCGTACGCCGGCCGCCCCCCCGGCCGGCGGGCCGCCCACGTGCGCGGCGTCGCGGGACAACGCCGCGTACGTGATCTACACCTCCGGCTCCACGGGGACGCCCAAGGGAGTGGTGGTCACGCACGCCTCCGCCGTCAACCTGCTGCGGCGCAGCGTGGAGACGCTGGACGTCCGCCAGGGCGGGCGCGTCCTGATGACCTCCTCCGTCGGCTTCGACGTCTCGGTGCTGGACGTGTTCGCCGCCCTGCTCTCCGGCTCCGCGCTGTACTTCGCCGACCGCGAGGCGCTGCTTTCCCCGGAGCGCCTGGCGGCGCTGCTGCGGGAGCTGGAGATCGGCACCTGGATGGTCACCCCGGCGCTGCTGGACTCGCTGCCGGACGTCGAACTCCCGGCGCTGCGGACGCTCGTCTCGGGCGGCGACCGCTGCTCCGCCCGGGCCGCGGGGCGCTGGTCCGCCGGGCGGCGGATGGTGAACATCTACGGCCCCACGGAGGCCACCATCTTCGCCACTTCGTACACGTGCCCGCCCGGCGCCGCCGAGGCGCCGCCGGTGGGGTGGCCGGCCGCGGACGCGCGCGTCTACGTGCTGGACGCCTGGGGCGGACCGGTCGCGGCCGGCGTGCCCGGCGAGCTGTACATCGGCGGGCCGGGCGTGGCGCGCGGCTACCTGGGGCGGCCGGCGCTGACGGCCGAGCGCTTCCTCCCGGACCCGTTCTCCGCGGAGCCGGGCGCGCGCATGTACCGGACCGGGGACAGGCTCAGGAGGCTCGCGTCGGGGGCGCTGGAGTTCATGGGGCGGCTGGACGCCCAGGTGAAGATCCGCGGGCAGCGGGTCGAGCCGGGGGAGGTCGAGGCGGCTCTCCTGGGGGCCGGGGGCGTGCGGGAGGCGGTCGTGGTCGCGCGGGAGGATGCCGTCTCCGGCGTGCCCGGGGAGAAGCGCCTGGTGGCGTACGTGGTCGCCGACGGGGAGGTGGACCTCCAGGTGGGCGAGCTGCGGGCGCGCCTGCGGGAGCTGCTGCCGGAGCACATGGTCCCCGCGGCGTTCGTCGTCCTGGACCGTCTGCCGGTGACGGCCAACGGCAAGGTGGACCGCCGTGCGCTGCCGGAGCCCGGCTTCGCGGCGTCGGGGGAGTACGTGGCGCCGCGCGGCCCCACGGAGGAGCTGCTCTGCGGGATCTGGGCGGACGTGCTGCAGGTGGAGCGGGTCGGCGTGCACGACGACTTCTTCGAGCTGGGCGGGCACTCCCTCGTGGCGAACCGGATCGTTTCGCGGGTCGCGGAGACGCTCGGGGCCGAGCTGCCGCTGCGGGCGCTCTTCGAGGGACCCACGGTGGCGGAGATGGCGAGGGCGGTGGAGGACGAGCGGCGCAGCGGGCTGCCGGTGCTGCCGCCCGTGGTGCCGGCGGAGCGCACGGGGGCGCTGCCGCTGTCCTTCGCGCAGGAGCGGCTCTGGTTCCTGGACCGCCTGGACCCGGGTAGCGCCACCTACAACATCCCCGTGGCATGGCGCCTGTCCGGCGCGCTGGACGTGCCGGCGCTGGAGCGCGCGCTGGGCGAGATCGTCCGGCGCCACGAGTCGCTGCGCACCGTCTTCCGCGAGGTGGACGGCGGACCGGTGCAGGTGATCGTGCCCTTCGGCGGGTTCGCCCTGCCGGTGGAGGACCTGCCGGGCCTGGGCGAGGCCGATGGGGGGGCGGCGGTCAGGCGGCGCGCGGGTGAGGAGGCGCGGCACGCGTTCGACCTCGCCGCTGGTCCGCTCTTCCGCGCGGCGCTGCTGCGGCTGGGCGCCGAGGACCACGTGCTGCTGCTCACGATGCACCACATCGTCAGCGACGGGTGGAGCATGGGGGTGCTCCTCCGGGAGCTGTCGTCGCTGTACGCGGCGTACCGCGAGGGCGGGGACTCTCCGCTCGCGGAGCTGCCGGTCCAGTACGCCGACTACGCCGTGTGGCAGCGCGAGCAGCTGGAGGGCGAGGTGCTGGATCGGCAGCTGGCGTACTGGAAGGAGCAGCTCGCGGGAGCGCCGGAGCTGCTGGAGCTTCCCACCGACCGCCCCCGCCCGCCGGTGCGGACGTACCGGGGCGCGAACGTCCCGGTGAGCTTCTCCTCCGAGCTGCTGGAGCGGCTGCGGGCGCTGGGGCGGAGCGAGGGAGCGACGCTGTACATGACGCTGCTGGGCGCCTTCCAGGTGCTGCTCTCGAAGTACGCGGGGAGCGAGGACGTGGTGGTGGGCAGCCCGATCGCGGGGCGCACGCGCCGGGAGGTGGAGGAGCTGATCGGCTTCTTCGTCAACACCCTGGTGCTGCGGACGGACCTCGGCGGGGATCCGAGCTTCCGCGAGATGCTGCGGCGGGTGCGGCAGATCACGCTGGGCGCGTACGAGCACCAGGAGGTGCCCTTCGAGCGCCTGGTGGAGGAGCTGCAGCCGGAGCGCAGCCTGCGCCACTCTCCGCTCTTCCAGGCGGCGTTCACCCTGGACGACGCCCGGGACACGGGCGGCGGGCTCGCGGGGCTCGGCGTGCAGGGAGTCGCAACGGAGCTCGAAGTCGCCAAGTTCGACCTGTCGCTGGGCCTGGCGGTGACCCCGCAGGGTCTGCTGGGGGGACTGAGCTACAGCACGGAGCTGTGGGAGGCCGCGACCATGCAGCGGCTCGTGGGCCACTTCACGCGCCTGGTGGAGCAGGCGGCCGCCGACCCGGACGTGCGCATCTCGCGGGTGACGCTGCTGGACGAGGCGGAGCGCCGGCAGGTCGTGGAGGAGTGGAACCGCACGGACGTGGAGTCCCCCGCGGCTGCCTGCATCCACGAGCTGTTCGCGGCGCAGGCGCAGCGCACGCCGGAGGCCCTGGCCGTGGTCTCCGGGGACGACGCGCTCACCTACCACGAGCTGGACGCGCGCGCCGAACGGCTGGCGCGCCGCCTCGCCGCGCTGGGCGCCGGGCCGGAGGTCCGCGTCGGCGTCTGCCTGGAGCGCTCGGCCGGGATGGTGGTGGCGCTGCTGGCCGTGCTCAAGGCGGGCGCGGCGTACCTCCCCCTGGACCCCGCCTATCCCGCCGACCGCCTGGCGTACATGCTGGCCGACTCCGGCGCGCGCGTGCTGGTGACGCAGGCCTCGCTGCGCGGCCTGCTCCCGGCGGAGGGCGTGCGGACCGTTCTGCTGGACGGCAGCGGCAGCGCGGAGTACGAAGTTCGCAGTACGCCACACACCGCGGAGTCGGCCGGCGACGGTTCGTCGTCCGCACTCCCGCACTCCCGCACTTTCGCACTTCCGCACTCCCTGTCTCCCGACAGCGCGGCGTACGTCATCTACACCTCCGGCTCCACCGGCCGTCCCAAGGGCGTGGTGGTCACGCACGCCAACGCGGCGAACCTGCTGCCGCGCGCGGTCGGGACCTTCGGCGCGGAGCCGGGGGGCGCCGTGCTCCAGACGGCGTCCACGAGCTTCGACGCTTCGCTGCTGGAGGTCTTCGTGGCGCTGCTCTCCGGGGCGGCGCTGCACGTGGCCGACCGCGAGACCGTGCTCGCGCCGGAGCGGCTGGGCGCGCTGCTGCGCGAGCGGGAGATCGGGGTGTGGGTGAGCACCCCCGCGCTGCTGGACAGCCTGCCGGAGTCCGACTTCCCGGCGCTGCGCACCGTCAGCACGGGCGGGGAGCGCTGTTCCGCGGAGACGGCGGCGCGCTGGTCGCGCGGGCGGCGGCTGGTGAACATGTACGGGCCGACGGAGACGACCATCTACACCACGGCGCACGAGTGCGCGCCGGGCGTGGCGGAGGCGCCGCCCATCGGCCGGCCGGTGGAGGGCGCGCGCGTCTACGTGCTGGACGCGTGGGGCGAGCCCGCGCCGATCGGGGTGCCGGGCGAGCTGTACGTGGGCGGCGCGGGCGTGGCCCGCGGCTACCTGGACCGGCCGGGGCTCACGGCTGAGACGTTCCTCCCGGACCCGTTCGGAGGCGACGGCGGACGGCTGTACCGCACCGGCGACCGGGCGCGGTGGCGTGGGGACGGCACGCTGGAGTACCTGGGCCGCCTGGACGAGCAGGTCAAGGTGCGCGGCTTCCGCATCGAGCCGGGCGAGATCGAGGGTGCGCTGCGGCGGAGCGCGGGAGTCGCCGACTGCGTGGTCGTGGCCCGCGAGGACGCGCCCGGGCAGAAGCGCCTGGTGGCGTACGTGGTGGGCGGCGTGGAGGCGGGCGTCCTGCGCGAGCACCTGCGGCGGGAGCTCCCGGAGCACATGGTCCCGGCGGCTTTCGTCCCACTGGAGCGGCTGCCGCTGACTCCGAGCGGCAAGCTGGACCGCAGGGCGCTGCCGGCGCCGGACTTCGCCTCGGCGGAGGGGCGCTACGCGGCGCCGCGCACGCCCACGGAGGAAGTGCTGGCGGGGATCTGGGCGGAGACGCTGGGCCTTGAGCGGGCGGGGGTGACGGAGAGCTTCTTCGAGCTGGGCGGGCACTCGCTGCTGGCCGCGCGCGTGGTCTCCCGGGTGCGGCAGCTGTTCGGGGTGGAGGTGCCGCTGCGGGCGCTCTTCGAGGGGCCCACGGTGGCGGAGCTGGCCGGGCGGGTGGAGGAGATCCGGCGCGCGAAGCTGCCGGTGCTGCCGCCGGTGGCGCCGACCGGGCGCACGGGGGCGCTGCCGCTGTCCTTCGCGCAGGAGCGGCTCTGGCTGGTGGACCGGATGGAGCCGGGGAGCGCCGTCTACAACATCCCCGTGGCATGGCGCCTGGGGGGTGAGCTGGACCAGGCGGCGCTGGAGCGCGCGCTGGGCGAGGTCGTCCGCAGGCACGAGACGCTGCGGACCACGTTCGCGGAGGTGGACGGATCTCCGGTCCAGGTGATCGCGCCCTTTGGCGGCTTCGCGCTGCCGGTGGAGGACCTGTCAGACCGGAGCGAGGCGGATCGCGAGGCGGCGCTCAGGAAGCGTGCTCGCGAGGAGGCGGCACGGCCCTTCGACCTCGCGGCAGGCCCGCTCTTCCGTGCGGCGCTGCTGCGGCTGGGCGAGGAGGACCACGTGCTGCTGCTCTCGATGCACCACGTCGTCAGCGACGGCTGGAGCATGGGCGTGCTCTTCCGCGAGCTGTCGGCGCTGTACGCGGCGTACCGCGAGGGCAGAGAGTCGCCGCTCGCGGAGCTGGGGGTCCAGTACGCCGACTATGCGGTGTGGCAGCGCGAGCAGCTGGCGGGCGGGGTGCTGGAGCGGCAGCTGGCGTACTGGAAGGAGCGCCTGGCGGGAGCCCCGGAGCTGCTGGAGCTGCCGACGGACCATCCCCGCCCGGCGGTGCAGACGTACCGGGGCGCCGCCGTTCCCATGGAGCTCTCCCGGGAGCTGCTGGAGCGGCTGCAGGCACTGGGGCGCAGCGAGGGGGCGACGCTGTACATGGTGCTTCTGGGTGCATTCCAGCTGCTGCTGTCGAAGTACAGCGGCAGCGAGGACGTGGTCGTGGGCAGCCCCGTCGCGGGGCGCACGCGCGCGGAGGTGGAGGGGCTGATCGGCTTCTTCGTCAACACGCTGGTCCTGCGCACCGACGTTTCCGGCGATCCGAGCTTCCGCGAGCTGCTGGGGCGGGTACGCGAGGTGACGCTGGGGGCGTACGAGCACCAGGAGGTGCCCTTCGAGAAGCTGGTGGCCGAGCTGAGCCCGGAGCGCAGCCTGAGCCACTCGCCGCTCTTCCAGGTGGCGTTCACTCTGGACGACGCCCGGGACACGGGCGGCGGGCTCGCGGGGCTGAGCGTGGGGGGAGTCGGAACGGAGCTCGAGGTCGCCAAGTTCGACCTGTCGCTGGGGCTGACGGCGACGGCCCGGGGCCTGCGCGGCGAGCTGAACTACAGCACCGACCTCTTCGAGCCGGGCACCGCCCTGCGCATGGCGCGGCACCTGGAGCGGGTGCTGGAACAGGTCGCCCGGGACGCGGAGCTGCGCCTTTCCGAGCTGAGCCTCGCGGGCGACGAGGAGCGGGCGCTGCTGGCGGCGGGCCACGCCACCCGGTCCTTCCCCGTCGCGGAGCGGCTCGACCAGCGCTTCGAGGCGCGGGCGCTGGAGCGGCCCCACGCGTGCGCGCTCACCTTCGAGGCGGAGACGCTGACGTACCGCGAGCTGAACGAGCGCGCCAACCGCCTGGCGCACCGGCTGCGCGCCCTGGGCGTGGCGCCCGGGACGCGGGTGGGGATCGCGCTGGACCGCTCGGCCGAGCTGGTCGCCACCATCCTCGCCGTGCTCAAGGCGGGCGGCGCGTACGTCCCGCTCGACCCCGCCTACCCGGCCGAGCGCATCGCCTTCGTCCTGGAAGACGCGCAGATCCCGGTGCTGGTGACCGCCAGC
>DASVQR010000145.1:0-5840 GCA_036389055.1 Longimicrobiaceae bacterium
TGTTTCCTGATGTTGAGCTGTATAATCTTTATGGGCCGACAGAGGCGGCGATTGACGTTACTGCCTGGACCTGCCGCTCCTCGGATAGGGACACGTCACCGCCGATTGGCTCGCCGATCTGGAACACGCGGGCCTATGTGCTGGACGCTGGCCTGGAGCCGGTGCCGGTCGGGGTGGCGGGGGAGCTGTACGTGGCGGGCGCCGGCCTGGCGCGGGGCTACCTGAACCGGCCGGGGCTGACCGCGGAGCGCTTCGTTCCCGATCCGTTCGGAGGGGAGCCGCGCAGCGGTGCGCGGATGTACCGGACGGGAGACCTGGGGCGGTGGCTGCCGGACGGGACGATCGAGTTCCTGGGGCGCAACGACCACCAGGTGAAGGTGCGCGGCTTCCGGATCGAGCCGGGGGAGATCGAAGCGCGGCTCCTGGCGCACCCTGAGGTGCGGGAGGCCGTCGTGCTGGCGCGGGAGGATGCACCGGGCGACAAGCGGCTGGTGGCGTACTACGTGGCGGCGGAAGGGACCGAAGCGGAGAAGCTGCGTGCGCACCTGTCCGAGCAGCTGCCGGAGTACATGGTGCCGGCCGCGTACGTGCGGCTGGCGGCGCTGCCGCTGACCCCCAACGGCAAGGTGGATCGGGGGGCGCTGCCCGCGCCGGACGGCGCGCTGGCGCGGGGGCGGCACGCCGCGCCGCGCACCCCCGTGGAGGAGGTGCTGGCGGGGATCTGGGCGGAGGTGCTGCGCCTGGAGCACGTGGGCGTGGACGACGGCTTCTTCGCGCTGGGCGGGCACTCGCTCCTGGCCACGCGGCTGGTGTCGCGGGTTCGCGAGCTGTTCGGCGTGGAGCTGCCGCTGCGGGCGCTCTTCGAGGGACCCACGGTGTCGGAGCTGGCCGGGCGCGTGGAGGCGCTGCGTCGCGCGGAGCTGCCGGTCCTGCCGCCGGTAGTGCCGACCGGGCGCACGGGGGCGCTGCCGCTGTCCTTCGCGCAGGAGCGGCTCGGGGTCATCGACCGGCTGGAGCCGGGAAGCGCCGCCTACAACGTCCCCGTGGCATGGCGCCTGGGGGGTGCGCTGGACGAGGCGGCGCTGGAGAGCGCGCTGGGGGAGATCGTCCGCCGCCACGAGGCGCTGCGCACCGTCTTCCACGAGGAGGACGGCTCACCCGTGCAGACCGTCGAGCCGTTCACGGGCCTCGCGCTCCCGGTGGAGGACCTCTCCGGTCTCGGCGAGGCGGAGCGAGAGGCGCAGGTGAAGAGGCGCGCCGGCGAGGAGGCCTCGCGCCCCTTCGACCTGTCGGCCGGACCGCTGTTCCGGGCGACCCTGCTGCGGCTGGGGGCGGAGGAGCACGCGCTGCTGCTGGGCATGCACCACATCGTCAGCGACGGGTGGAGCATGGGGGTGCTCTTCCGCGAGCTGTCGGCGCTGTATGCGGCCTTCCGGGAGGGGCGCCCATCGCCGCTGGCGGAGCTGGCGGTGCAGTACGCCGACTATGCGCTCTGGCAGCGCGAGCACCTTCGCGACGGTGTCCTGGAGCGGCAGCTGGCGTACTGGCGGGAGCGCCTGGCGGACGCCCCCACCCTGCTGGAGCTGCCCACGGACCATCCGCGCCCGGCCGTGCAGTCGTTCCGCGGGGCGTCCGAGCGGATCGAGCTCCCCGGCGGGCTGCTGGAGCGCCTCCGGGCGCTGGGCCGGCGGGAGGGAGCGACGCTGTACATGGTGGTGCTGGGGGCCTTCCAGGTGCTGCTGTCCAGGTACAGCGGGAGCGAGGACGTGGTCGTCGGCAGCCCGATCGCGGGGCGCACTCGCAGGGAGGTGGAGGAGCTGATCGGCTTCTTCGTCAACACCCTGGTCCTGCGCACCGACCTCTCGGGCGACCCGGGCTTCCGCGAGGTGCTCGGGCGGGTGCGGACGGCGACGCTCGGCGCCTACGAGCACCAGGACGTCCCCTTCGAGAAGCTGGTCGCCGAGCTGCAGCCGGAGCGCAGCCTGGGCCGCTCGCCGATCTTCCAGGTGTCGTTCACGCTGGAAGACGCGGAGAGCGCGGGAGAGGGCCTGGCGGGGCTGAGCGTCGGGGGCGTCGGGGCGGATTACGATTACGCCAAGTTCGACCTGTCGCTGACGCTGGGGGCGACCGCGCAGGGCCTTCACGGCGGCCTGAACTACAGCACGGACCTGTTCGAGCGCGCCACCATCGAGCGCATGGTGCGGCACCTGGAGCGGGTGCTGGAGCAGGTGGCGTCCCGGGCGGACGCGCGGCTGTCCGAGCTGGAGCTGGTCGGGCCGGAAGAGCGCCGGCAGGTGGTGGAGGAGTGGAACCGGACGGAGAGGGCGTACCCGCGCGGGGTCGGGATGAACGAGCTGTTCGAGGCGCAGGCCGCCGCCCGCCCCGCCGCCCCAGCGCTGGCCTGGGGCGGCGAGGAGCTGAGCTACCGCGAGCTGGACGCGTGCGCCAACCGGCTCGCCCACCACCTGCGCGGCCTCGGCGTCGGGCCGGACGCGCGGGTGGGTGTGATGCTGGAGCGCGGCCCGGAGCTGGTCGTTTCCATCCTCGCGGTCGTCAAGGCGGGCGGCGCGTACGTGCCGCTCGACCCCGGCTACCCGGCGGAGCGCCTGCGCCTGATGCTGGAGGACAGCGGCGTCCGCGTGCTCCTCACCCGCTCCGAGATCGCCGGCACGCCCGGGCTGGCCGGCGCCTTCGACCGCGACGATCTCACCCTCGTCCACCTGGACCAGGCCGCGGACGCGCTCGCCGGGCAGCCGAGCGGGCCGGTGCGCAGCGGGGCCGACCCGGAGAACCTGGCCTACATCGTCTACACCTCGGGCTCCACGGGGCGACCCAAAGGCGTGATGGTCGCCCACCGGCACGTCGTCCAGCTCGTCTGCGAGACGGACTACGTGCGCTTCGCACCGGGCGACCGCGTGGCGCAGGCGTCCAACGCGAGCTTCGACGCGCTGACCTTCGAGGCCTGGGGGGCCCTGCTCAACGGCGCCACCCTGGTCGGCATCCCCCGCGACGTGCTCCTGTCGCCCGCCGCCTTCCGCGAGACGCTGCGCAGGGAGCGGATCACCACCCTGTACCAGACCACGGCGCTCCTCAACCAGCTCTCGCGCGAGCAGCCCGACATCTTCGCCCCGCTGCGGGAAGTGCTCTTCGGCGGGCAGGCGGCGGACGCCGACAGCGTGCGGCGCCTGCTCAGGGCCGGCAGGCCGCGGCGGCTGCTCCACATGTACGGTCCCACGGAAACGACCGCCTGGTGCTCGTACGAGGTCGTGGAGCACGTAGCCGAGGACGCGCTGACCGTGTCCGTCGGGCGCGCGACGGGGAACCAGCGCATCTACCTGCTGCACGCCACGCTGAGCCCGGTGCCGGTGGGCGTGCCGGGCGAGGCGTACGTGGGCGGCGACGGCGTGGTGCGCGGCTACCTGGACCGGCCCGGCCTGACCGCCGAGCGCTTCCTCCCGGATCCCTTCGCCGTGGAGCGGGGAGCGCGCATGTACCGCACCGGCGACCGGCTGCGCTGGAGGGCGGACGGAAAGCTGGAGTTCATCGGCCGTGTGGACGCGCAGGTCAAGGTGCGCGGCTTCCGCATCGAGCCGGGCGAGATCGAGGCCGCGCTGACCGCCCACGCCGGCGTACACGAAGCCCGGGTGATCGTGCGGGAGGACGAGCCCGGCGAGCAGCGGCTGGTGGCGTACGTCGTCGGGGAGGCGGACGCGGACGCGCTGCGCGGGCACCTGCGGCTGTCGCTGCCGGAGTACATGGTGCCGAGCGCGCTGGTGGGGCTCGAGGCGATCCCGTTGACCCCCAACGGCAAGCTGGACGTGAAGGCGCTCCCCGCCCCGAGCCTCGCTTCGGCGGGCGAGCGGTACGTGGCGCCGAGAACGCCGACGGAGGAGGTGCTGGCGGAGATCTGGGCGGAGACGCTGCGCCTCGAGATGGTGGGGGTGACGGCAAGCTTCTTCGCGCTGGGCGGGCACTCGCTCCTGGCCACGCGCGTGGTCTCGCGGGTGCGGCAGCTGTTCGGGGTGGAGCTGCCGCTGCGGGTGCTCTTCGAGGGACCCACGGTGGCGGAGCTGGCCGGGCGCGTGGAGGCGCTGCGCCGCGCGGAGCTGCCGGTCCTGCCGCCGGTGGTGCCGACCGGGCGCACGGGGGCGCTGCCGCTGTCCTTCGCGCAGGAGCGGCTCTGGCTGGTGGACCAGATGGAGCCGGGAAGCGCCGTCTACAACATCCCCATGGCATGGCGGCTGGAGGGTGCGCTGGACGAGGCTGCGCTTGAGAAGGCGCTGGGCGAGATCATCCAGCGTCACGAGGCGCTGCGCACGGTCTTCGCGGAGGTGGACGGCTCGCCGGTCCAGGTGATCGCGCCCTTCGGCGGCTTCGCGCTGCCGGTGGAGGACCTGTCGGACCTGGGCGAGGCGGATCGCGAGGCGGCGCTCGGGCAGCGTGCCGGCGAGGAGGCGGCACGGCCCTTCGACCTCGCGGCAGGCCCGCTCTTCCGTGCGGCGCTCCTGCGGCTGGGCGGGGAGGACCACGCGCTGCTGCTCTCGATGCACCACATCGTCAGCGACGGCTGGAGCATGGGGGTGTTCTTCCGCGAGCTGTCGGCGCTGTACGCGGCGTACCGCGAAGGCGCGGAGTCGCCGCTCCCGGAGCTGGGGGTGCAGTACGCCGACTATGCCGCGTGGCAGCGCGAGCAGCTGGCGGGCGAGACACTGGAGCGGCAGCTGGCGTACTGGAAGGAGCGCCTGGCGGGAGCCCCCGAGCTGCTGGAGCTGCCCACCGACCATCCCCGCCCGGCGGTGCAGACCTACCGGGGTGCCGCGGTTCCGGTGGAGCTCTCCCGGGAGCTGCTGGAGCGGCTGCAGGCGCTGGGGCGGAGCGAGGGAGCGACGCTGTACATGATGCTGCTGGGCGCATTCCAGGTGCTGCTGAGCAGGTACAGCGGCAGCGAGGACGTGGTGGTGGGCAGCCCCATCGCGGGACGCACGCGCGGGGAGGTGGAGGGGCTGATCGGCTTCTTCGTCAACACGCTGGTCCTGCGGGTCGACCTCTCGGGCGATCCGAGCTTCCGTGAGCTGCTGGGGCGGGTGCGGGAGGCGACGCTGGGTGCGTACGAGCACCAGGAGATGCCCTTCGAACGGCTCGTGGCGGAGCTGCGCCCGGAGCGGTCCCTGAGCCACTCGCCGCTCTTCCAGGTGTCGTTCACTATGGACAGCGCCCAGGACACGGGCGGCGGGCTCGCGGGGCTCAGCGTGCAGGGAGTCGCAACGGAGATCGCGGTCGCCAAGTTCGACCTCTCGCTGGGGCTGGCGGCGACCGCCCGGGGCCTGCGCGGCGAGCTGAACTACAGCACCGACCTCTTCGAGCCGGGCACCGCCCTGCGCATGGCGCGGCACCTGGAGCGGGTGCTGGAGCAGGTAGCCAGGGACGCGGACGTACACCTCTCGGGGCTGAAGCTGGCAGGCGAGGTGGAGCGGCAGACGCTGCTGGCGGCGGGCCACGCCACCCGGTCCTTCCCCGTCGCGGAGCGGCTCGACCGGCGCTTCGAGGCGCGGGCGCTGGAGCGGCCCCACGCGCCCGCGCTCACCTTCGAGGCGGAGACGCTGACATACCGCGAGCTGAACGAGCGCGCCAACCGCCTGGCGCACCGGCTGCGCGCCCTGGGCGTGGCGCCCGGGACGCGGGTGGGGATCGCGCTGGAGCGCTCGGCCGAGCTGGTCGCCACCATCCTCGCCGTGCTCAAGGCGGGCGGCGCGTACGTCCCGCTCGACCCCGCCTACCCGGCCGAGCGCATCGCCTTCGTCCTGGAAGACGCGCAGATCCCGGTGCTGGTGACCGCCAGC
>DASVQR010000146.1:0-4516 GCA_036389055.1 Longimicrobiaceae bacterium
CCCCCGGCCCCTCCCCCGCAAGCGGGAGAGGGGAGCACTGCTTGCTGAGCCTGGATATCCTGCTGTTGCCCCCTCTCCCAGAATTGGGAGAGGGTGGCGAGCCTCAAGCGAGCCGGGTGAGGGCCCTCACCTCGGCTCCACCGCCAGCGTCACCGCGTCCCGCCCCGGCCTCGGCATCGCCTTCAGGTGCAGCGTGCCCGTGGCGGCGTCGTAGAAGAAGCGGTCGCCCGGGCTCGCGTCCAGCTCGGCGAGGCTCGCGGCGGCGGCGAGGGGGCGGGCGGTGTCGGAGTCGCGGATCACGGCGAAGCGGGCGGCGGGGTAGGGGAGGGCGAAGCGCACCCACTCGCCCTCGACGATGCGGGACACGGCGACGCGGGGGCGGGGGAGGGCGGCGCCGGGGCGGAGGGCGTAGGCGCGGCCGGGCACCAGGGAAAGGGCTACCGTCTTCGGGTTGCCGGGGACGCCCACCATGGCGGCGGAGGCGCCGTCGTCGCGGCGCACCTCCAGCGGGGCCACGCTCTCCGTGCCGGTGCTGGTCACGCGGGCCTCCACGAAGCGGCCGCGGCAGACGTGGGCGTTCCACTCGGCGCGGCGGGCGCAGGCGGCGGTCACCAGCAGCGGGTTGTCCACGGCCACGAAGGCGCCCGGGGTGCCGGTGACGGAGCCGTCCGTGTCCAGGATCACGGCGGCGCGGTCGCCGTCCCTGTCGGCGCGGGGGGCCTCCAGGTACACGGCGTTGGCGTTCTCCAGGCGGATCCCCTCGGCGAAGTTGCCGGTGCTCACCGGGAAGCCGTTGGCGCGGTTGAAGCCGAGGGCGCTGGCCGGGCGCTGGCCGTTGGAGGTGAAGTTGACGAACAGGGTGCGCTGCGCGCCCACGCGGCCGTCGTAGAACTCGAAGCCGCGGATGGGAAAGGCGGCGTTGGGGAGCGGGGAGCGGTTGTCGCTCTCTCCCACCATCACCGCGTCGTCCAGGAACGTCTCCGAGGCCGCGAAGGTGGCGCCGATGCCGTTGTCGGCGAGCATCGCCCCCACCAGGCGCTGGCTGCTGCCGCGCAGCCACACGGCGCGCCCCCCGTGCTTGTACGCGGTGAAGCCGCGGAACTCCGCCACCACGGCGGGCGACTCGGCGGCGGGGTTCTGGCGCGGGCGATAGGACGTCGTCTCCGTGGTGCCGTCGGGGCGGGGGCCGTCGTCCACGTTGAGGCCGGCGCTGCGGTTGGAGTGCGCCACGTTCCCCGAGAACTCGCCCAGCGGCGCGCGGCGCGGCCACACCGACGCGTCCGTGGAAAGGCCGGTGGGGTGCTCCGGGAGCGCGTACCAGAACCCGAAGCCCTGCGACCCCGCGGCCACGTTGCCGCGCACGGTGTTGTCGGGGTGGGTGATCCAGAAGGTGGCCGGGCGCGAGTCGGAGGGGAGCACGGCCTCGCCGGCGGCCGGCGCGCGGGAGCGGAAGCCCAGGTTCCCTTCCAGCAGGTTGCCGGTCTCCACCCCGTCCTCCAGGAAGTAGCCGTGCCCCAGGTGGTCGTAGCACACGTTGCCCTCCACCCGCGCCCGGTGCGAGCCGTGCACCGTCACGCAGCGGTTCTGCGAGCGCCAGATGCTGCTGGAGCGCAGGTAGCTCCCCTCCACGCTTCCGGCCATGTGCCAGTGGAAGGGGTAGCGCGCCACCCGCCCCTTCTGCCCCATCAGGTACAGCTCCACCCCCTGCACGTGCGTCGTCCCGCCGCCCATGACCATGATGTGCCCGCCCAGCCCGCCCGCCGAGGCGTCGTCCCCGCGGATGGTGACGTTGCGGGTGAGCAGCCCCACCTCGGCGCGCTCGTCCAGCGTGCGCCCGCCGAAGCGCTGCAGCGCGCCCCAGTGCGCGAAGCGGAGCGGCTGCTCCAGCATCACCACCTTGCCGTACACGGCCTTCACAACCGCCTCCTCGGCCTGCAGCGGGTCAAAGTCGGTGGAAGCGATGGCGATGCGGTCGCCGGCGCGCCAGTCGGGGGCGCGCTCCAGCGTGAGCTGGCTCGCGCCCTTGGCGGCGGTCTCGGCCAGCCGCGTCCACCCCAGCCGCTCCTCGCCGTGGATCTCAAGCGTCCCCCCCAGCACCCCCAGCACCTTTGCGCCCATCCCCATCACGTCCTGCGCGGGGTCGCTCCCGGTCAGCGTGATCAGGGCGCGGCGGCGGAACGGCTTCCGCTCGCTCCCGATGCGCAGCGTCCCCCGCACGGCGATCCACTCCGCCGCCAGCGACAGGTCGCGGTCGTCGAACTCCAGCGTGCCGTCCACCTCCAGGCTCCCCAGCGGCGGCGGCGACACGTCCAGCAGGATGCTGCGCCCCGCCGGGATGCTCACCGCGGCCCCGGCCTGCGGCACCCCCGCCGGCCACGCCGCCGGGTCCGACCAGCGCAGCGGCGCCGGCCCTTCCGGCTCCCCGCCCGCGGGGTCCGTCCCGCCGTCGGTGCACGACACGGCGAGCCCGGCGAGGGCCAGCACGGCCAGGAGGCGGGGGAGCGGCGTGGCGGTCATGGCGGGGGTCGGTAAGGGTGGCGAGGCGTGGAGCGCCCGGGAAAGGGCACCCGGCGTGCCGTGCGCCAGGACGCGCCATGCAGGCGAACGTCGGCCCGGAAACAACGTGAGGCGACACACCTCAAATGCTTACGGCGCGAGAAGATGTCTCGCGCCGTCTCCGGGGGCATCGAAGGTGTGTCGCGCCGCCGGCCCGCCGCAAAAGCTTGCCCCGGCAGGCAGAGTTTGCCCGCCGGGGCGGTGGGGTCCAGCTACGGGGCAGCGGTCTTCGCGGTCTCCGGCTCCTCGATCTCCACGCTGCCGTCCACCGAGACGCGGAGGGTCACCGGCTCGCCCGGCCTGTACCGCTCCCACTGGGCCTGGGAGAGCTGCTTGGTGTACTCCTTGCCCTCCGCGTCGCGGAAGACCAGGGTGTAGGTCTCCTTGCGCTCCCCCTCGCGCTCCCGGCTCCCGGCCAGCTTCGTGTCCGGCCACTCCGGCGTGCCGTCGGTGCCGCCCGCCGCGCGGGCCACCCGCTCAGGCTTCCAGCGCTCGATCTCGTAGCGGAAGCGCGTCCCCCACACCGGCACCTGCCGGTAGACGGGCTCCTGGTACTCCTCGGTGCGGTACTGCGTGCTGTACGTGGGCCGCGTGCAGGTCTTGTCGGTGAAGTAGCCGTTGCCGTTGTCCGTGGTCCCGCACTTGTACGACTCGGTGCCGGTCTGCACCTGCTCGGAGACCTGGCGGGTGCGCCGCTCGTAGTGGTCCAGCACGCGGTCGTAGCGGCGGATGGCCCGCTCGCGGCTCAGATCCCGCCCGCCCTCGGGGAGCTCCCACTCCTCCTCGGTGACGGTGCGGTACCTCTCCACCTGCACGGTGCGCTCCCACGAGCGGTCGCTCACCGTGGCCGGCACCTCCTTGGGGCTGAACACGGCCCACGCGCCGCCCACCAGCCCCAGCCCCACGCCCCACCTCACCACCCGCCGGAACCCGCCGCCCTTTTTGGTGGACGGCGGCGGAGCCATCGCCGTCTGCGGAGCCCGCCGCCCGGAGCGCGGCGCCTGGCCCTCCTCGTAGTCGACGGTCTCCTGGCGGACGCTGTCGCCCACCGGCGCGCCGCACCCGCTGCAGTCCGCGGCGAGCGCGCGGTTGCTGGCGCCGCAGTGCTCGCACACCCAGTCCGCGCCCGCTGCCGCCTGCCGCAGCATCTCCGCGTCGGTCACCTCCGGCGCGTCCTCGGGCAGGTAGAAGCGCATGTCGTCCGGGCGCGGGAGCCCGCAGTGGGGGCAGGCGACGTCGCGCCCGCGCACGCCGACGGTGCCACAGGAATCGCAGTCCCAGCGTCCTTCGCGTACGGCCATGGGAGTTTTGGTGCGGCAGGGGAGGGCGGAAACGGAAAGCGGCCCACAGCTCGTTGCGGCGGGCGCACTTCGGAAGTGCGGATCGCGAAATATCGCGTGCGTGAGCGCAGCGGACAAGGGAAGAAAAGCGGCCGCTTCGGACGGCTCCGGCGTTGGTGGTCGGCCGGGGGATGCTGCTCCGGGGGAGCCGAACTCGCCCACCGCCGGAGTGAGGGCGGGATCACGCTGGCTTCGAACATGACGTTCCCCCTGCGCAGCCTCCCCCGACCTCCCTGCGCAGATCCAAGGAACTGCAACCGCGCCGCCGGGCTGTCGCAGTGCTCCCCCTCTCCCGCTTGCGGGGGAGGGGGCCGGGGGGAGGGGGCCCGCCACCGCGCGCGGACCTCGCCTCCCGGGAAGCCCTCCCCCGGCACGGGGGAGGGTGGCGAGCCTCAAGCGAGCCGGGTGGGGGCCTCCCGCGGACGCCAGCGCTACCCCCGCGTGAGGGATGCGAGCGCGAAGCGGCGAGACCCGCCGGCAGTTTGGCGGGGCTCGCCTCCGTTGCGGACGGTCGTATCGTCCGCTACGGAGCCGCAGCCCGACCCCGCGCCAGCGGGGGCACGCCCAACTCCGCAGTTGAAGCGGTTCAAAGCCGACCCTGGCGCGCATCGTGCCGAGGA
>DASVQR010000147.1:0-40494 GCA_036389055.1 Longimicrobiaceae bacterium
GCGCTGGTCGGCCTTGCCGGCGGCGTCGCCGCCACCCGGGCGCGGTCGCTGCTGGCCACCATGGTCGCGGTGGGGCTGGTGGGGCTGGTGGCGGCGCTCACCTTCCTGATGAACGGCGCGCCGGACCTGGCGCTCACCCAGTTCGCGGTGGAGTCGCTGCTGGTGGTGCTGCTCACCGTGGCGCTCCTCGCCCTGCCGCTGCGCGCCCCGCCGACGCGCACGCGGCGCGAGCGGACGCTGGACGCCGCGCTGGCCGCGGGCTTCGCGGCGCTGCTGTTCGTGGTGCTGCTCGACATGGACGCGGCGCCCCGGCACACGGAGGTCTCCGCGTTCTTCGCCGCCCGCAGCTACCTGGAGGCGTACGGCCGCAACGTGGTCAACGTCATCCTGGTGGACTTCCGCGGCTGGGACACGCTGGGCGAGACCGCGGTGATCGCGCTCTCGGCCGTGATCGCCGCGTCGCTGCTCGGCCCGAGGCTGGCGCGGGAGGAGCGCCCCGGGGCCGCCGCGGCGCCGGCCGCCTTCATCCTCCGGGTCACCAGCCCCCTGTTCTTCTGGCTGCTGGTGGCGCTGTCCGTGGTGGTCCTGCTGCGCGGCCACAACGAGGTCGGCGGCGGGTTCGTGGGCGGGCTGACCGCCGCCCTCGCCTTCGCCGTCGTGTCGCTCGCGCACGGCGTGGAGCGGGCCCGCGCGAAGCTGCGCGTGCACCCGCTCCCGCTGGCCGGCGCCGGGCTCCTGCTGGCGCTCGCCAGCGGCCTCCCCGGGCTGCTGCTGCACGGCGACTTCCTGCGCCACGTCTGGTGGGAGGCGGAGCTGCTCGGGCTGCACGTCAAGCAGGGCACCACGCTGCTGTTCGACCTGGGCGTCTACGCGGCGGTGCTGGGCGCCGTGCTCGCCTTCCTGTTCGGCCTGCGGCGGGAGGCGGCCCGGTGAGCGTCCTGTACGCGCTCGTCGCCGCCGGCCTGTTCGGCTGCGGGCTCTACATGGTCCTGTCGCGCAACCTCGTCCGGGTCCTGCTGGGGCTGTCGCTGCTGACGTCGGCGGTGAACCTGGTGCTCTTCCAGGCGGGCCGCATCCGCTCGGCGCAGCCGCCGCTGATCCCGGAGGGCGCCGACCGGCTGGGCGACTCGGCGGACCCGCTGCCGCAGGCGCTGGTGCTGACCGCCATCGTGATCGGCTTCGCGCTGAGCGTGATCCTCGCCTCGCTGGCGCTGCGCGCCCACCGCGGGCACGGCACGCTCCGGAGCGACGAGATGCGGTCCGCCGAAGGGCTGGGCGATCCCTTCTCCGGACGGGCGCGCGATGGCCGCTGACGCGCTGGCCGACGGCGCGGCCCTGTGGCCGGTCGCGATCCCGCTGGGCGCGGCCGCGCTCACGCTGCTCCTCCGCCGCCGGCCCGGGCTGCAGCGCGGCGTCATGGAGGCGGCGGTGGCGCTCATGCTGGCGGCCTCCGCGCTGCTGCTCGCGCGGGTGGCGCGCGGCGGGACGGTGGGGGTGGACTTCGGCGGGTGGGGCGCGCCGTTCGGGGTGACCTTCGTCGCGGACGGGCTGAGCGCCGCCCTGTGCACCGTGGCCGGCCTGGTGGCGCTCGCGGTGGCCGTGTTCGCGCGCGCCGACATCCGCGCGCGGCGGCGGCGCGCCGGCTTCGACCCGCTCTTCCTGGCGATGCTGGCGGCGGTCAACGGCGCCTTCCTCACCGGCGACGTGTTCAACCTGTACGTGTGGTTCGAGCTGATGCTGGTCGCCGCGCTGGGGCTGATCACGCTGGACCGGCGGCGCGCCCAGGTGGACGGCGCGTTCCGCTACGCGGCCATGAGCATGATGGGCGCGACGTTCATGCTGGTGGGGATCGGGCTGCTGTACGGGGAGACGGGGACGCTGGACATGGCGCACCTGTCCGGCCTGCTGGCCGGGCGAGCGCCGTCGGCGACGCTCAGCGCGGCGGCGTACCTGCTCCTTGCGGGGCTGGCGCTCAAGGCGGGGCTGTTCCCCCTCTTCTTCTGGCTGCCGGCCTCGTACCACACGGCGCCGATCACCGTGTCCGCGGCGCTCGCCGGGCTGCTGACCAAGGTCGCCTTCTACGCCTGCCTGCGCGTGTTCGTGCTGGTGTTCGGGGTGGGCGCCGGCGCGGCGGCGGTGCCAGGGCTGCCGGCGCTCTTGGGGCTGCTCGCCGCCGCGACCATGATCGCGAGCGTGCTGGCCGCGATCGCGCAGGTGGACGTCCGCCGCCTGCTCGCCTTCCACGTCGCCGGGCAGGTGGCGTACCTGGTGATGGGGCTTGCGCTCGCCTCGGCGCTGGGCGTCGGCGCGGCCGTCTTCTACACCCTGCACACCATGCTGGTGCAGACCGGGCTGTTCCTGGGCGCCGGCGCGATCGCCCGCGCGAACGGTGGATACGACCTCCGCGCCGCCGGCGGCCTGGTGCGCGAGCAGCCGCTCTTCTCGGCGCTCTTCGCCGTGCTGGCGCTCTCCATCTCCGGCGTGCCGCCGCTGTCCGGCTTCTGGGCCAAGCTCCTGGTGATCGACGCCGCCTTCCGTGCCGGCTCGCCCGGGTCCGCCTGGCTGGCGGCGATCGCGCTGGTGACCGGCTTCCTGACGCTGTACTCCATGAGCACGCTCTGGACGCGGGCCTTCTGGCGGGAGCGCGAGCGCGGGCGGAGCGCCGCGCGCCGCATCCCGCCCGCGATGCTCGCCGCCGTGGCGCTGATGGCCGCGTGCACCCTCGCCCTGGGGATCGCGGTGGAGCCGGCCGCGCGGCTGGCGCGCGACGCCGCCCTGCGGATGGCGCCCGCGGCGGCGCCGGGGAGGGCCCCGTGAGCGCGGGCCGCCGGGCGCGGGCCGCCCTCTCGCTGGCGGGGGTCTTCGTGTACGACCTTGTGGCCGCGTCGCTGACGGTGGCGCGCATCGTCCTGGCGCCGCGCGGGCGGAACCGGCCCGCGATCGTCGCGGTTCCCGTGGACGCGCGGACGGAGTGGGGGGTGGCGCTCTTCGCCTACCTGGTGTCGCTCACCCCCGGCTCCACCTGCCTGCACGTGGCCGACGACCGCCGCACCCTGTACGTGCACTTCCTGGACGCGCCCGACCAGGAGGCGCGCGCCGCCGGGATCAAGGCGCTCTACGAGCGGCGGATCCTCCAACTGGAAGGACGGGAGACCCCCCGATGACCACGCCCGACCTGGCGACGACGGCGACGGTGCTGATCGCCGTGCTCGCCCTGCCGCTCGCGCTCGCCGCCTACCGGATGGTCCGGGGCCCGGGGTACGCGGACCGCTTCGTCGCCCTGGACATGCTCACGGCCGTGGTGGTGGCGCTGGCCGCGCTCACCGCGGTGGCGACGGGCCGCGGCGCGTTCCTGGACGTCGGCTTCGGCGTCGTGCTGATCAACTTCGTGTCCACCTGCGCCTTCGCCACGTTCCTGGAGCGGCGGGGAGGGAGGCCGTGATCCGGCCGATCGCCGCCGCGCTGCTGCTCGCCGCGGGCGTGGCCTTCATCGCCGTCGCGAGCCTGGGCGTGGCGCGGCTGCCCGACGTGTTCCAGCGGATGCACGCGGCGACCAAGGCGGGCGGCATCGGGTCCAGCCTGGTGGTGCTGGGCGCCCTGGTCGCGGGGGGCGCGGCCCGGCCGCTGACCGGCGTGCTCACCATCGCCTTCATGCTGCTGACGCTGTCCGTGGCGTCGCAGCTGCTGGCGCGGGCGGCGTACATGTCGGGCGCCCCGCTGCACGGGATCGACCGCGGGGACCCGCTGGCGGGGGTGCTGGACCGGGCGGGCGGCCCGCCGGACGAGGGCGGCGAGGCGTCCGCCGGGGGCCCGGGACGTGCAGGCGATCCCGTGGACTGAACCAGGGGCCGCCGGGCGGCCCCGCCGGTGGAGGAGGCGAAGCATGGAGCCGTTCAGGAGCATCCTGGTGGACGTGGACGCGACGGACCGCGCGCAGCCCGCCCTGGAGCGCGCCGCGCGCCTGGCGCGGAGCTCCGGCGCGCGGCTCACCGTGGTGGACGTGACGGGCGTCCCCTCCTACGCCCGCCCCTACCTGCCGTCGAGCCTGGAACGGGAGATGGCGGGCCGCCGGCGCGGGGACCTGTCGCTCCTCGCGGAGGGGGTCGCGGGAATCCCCGTCGAGTCGAAGCTCCTGGAGGGGCGGGGGACGACCGCGCTGGTCGAGGAGGTGGCGGCCTCCGGCCACGACCTGGTGGTGCGCGAGGCGGCGCGCGACCTGGTGGCGCCGCGGCGCGAGCCGTCCGGTGCGGTGAACGCGGAGCTGCTGAGGCGGTGTCCCTGCTCCGTGCTGCTGGTGGGCCCCGGCGGCGCGGCCGGGAGCCGGCGCATCGCCGCGGCGGTAGACACCAGCGCCGAGGCCGGCGCCGAGCCGGACCAGGCGCTGAACGCCCGGATCGCGGAGGCGGCCTTCCTGGTGGCCGGCCTGGAGGGCGGCTCCGTGACGCTGCTCCACGCGTGGGAGGTGCTCGCCGAGACGACGGTGCGCCGTCTGGCCTCCCCGGACGGCTACGCCGGCTACCTGGCGGACGCGCGCCGGCGCGCCGAGGAAGACTTCGCGCGCTTCAAGGGCTCGCTGGGGGAGCGCGGGTCGGGCGCGCGCGCCGAGATGCTCCGCGGCGAGCCCGAGGACGTGATCCCCGAGTTCGTGGTCGCGGAGGGGATCGACCTGGTGGTGATGGGCAGCGTGGCCCGGAGCGGCATCTCCGGGTTCATCATCGGCAACACGGCCGAGCGCGTGCTCCCCAGGCTGCCCTGCTCCCTGCTGGTGGTGAAGCCCGGCGAGCCCGCGGCGGCCTAGCGTCCGCTGCCCGGCCGGTCGCCGCGGGGCGGCCGGAGGCTACCTCCCGGCCCACGACGGCGGGTCGCTGGCCGGGAAGGTGTCGTCCAGCGTGTCGTCCACGGGGTCGGGGTACCTCCGGGGCCGGCGCGGGCTCCCGCGGGGCGCGGCCTCCCGTCCCTCGGGCCGTCCCGCGCTCTCCTGCTCCGGCGGGGGCGGATCGGCGCTCTGCTCGCTGCGCGGGGTCATGGTCCCTCCCGTTCCTGCGGGTTCCACCGGGCGGCCGCGGACGCGCGGCGCCCCGGCCGGAGCCGCTGCACCTTCCAGACCGCCGCACCCAGGGGGCCGTCCATGAACCCGATCCTCGCGGCGCTGGAAATCGCCCAGTCCGCGACGCTGCGCCTGTCCAGGGGCGCCGCGTACTGGGTGGCGCTGGCGGAAGGCTGCCTGCGCTGACGCAGGCGGGACCCGCGGATCCCTGGCTCGGGAATTGATGCACCCGCGACCCTCCCGCGGCCGCGCCGCCGGCGTGCCCGCGCGGCCCCGTCCCGGAACCCCTGGCGAGGAGGTCGTCCCATGCGCGTGACCATCATCGGCCCCGGCGACATGGGCCGCGGCATCGCCACCCGCCTGCTGGCCGGGGGCCACGACGTCACGCTGGTGGGGCGCGACCGCGGCCGGGCGGAAGCGGTCGCGGCGGAGCTGGCGTCCGGCGCGGAGGGCGGCGCGAGCATCGCCGCCGCGTCGGGTCCCGGGGAGGCGATCCCCGGCAGCGAGGTGGTGGTGCTCGCCCTGCCGTACGCCGCGAGCCTCGCAATGGCGCGCGAGGTCGCCCCGCTGCTGGGCGGCAGGGTGGTGGTGGACATCTCCAACCCGCTGAACGACAGCTTCGACGGGCTCGTCACCGCGGGCGACACCTCCGCCGCGGAGACGATCCGCGCCGAGCTCCCCGCCGACGCCCGGGTGGTCAAGGCGTTCAACACCACCTTCGCGGGCACGCTGGCCAGGGGCGAGGTGGCCGGCCAGACGCTGGACGTGTTCATCGCGGGGGACGACGAGCCCGCAAACCACGTGGTGGTGGAGCTGGTCCGCACCGGCGGGATGCGGCCCATCGAGGTGGGCGGGCTTCACCGGGCGCGCCAGCTGGAGGCGATGGGGCTGCTGGGCATCACCCTGCAGGGGCCGCTCGGCACCGGGTTCGGGACCGGCTGGAAGCTGGTGGTGCCGGGCACCGCGCCGTCGGAGAGCGGCGGCTTCCCGCGGAACGCTGTCGCGGGCGTCTTCGACGACCAGCACGCCGCGGGCGGGGTGGCGGGCGCCCTCCGGGAGGCCGGGGCCGACCCGGAGCGCGTCCTGGTGCTGTACGGGAGCGACGGCAGGGAGCGCATCGAGCGCGCGCGGGAGGGGTCCAGCTCGCCCCTCGACTTCCTGATGGGCTACGAGGTGGAGCACACCCGGCGCCACCTCCGGGAGCTGGACGCCGGCCGCGCCGTGGTGCTGGTGGAGGCCGACGACGACGCGTTCGCGGAGCGGGCGGGCGCGATCATGGCGGAGCACGGCGGCCGGTTCGTCAACTACTACAGCCGATGGACGTCGCGCAGCATCGTGCCGTAGCGCCGCGGGGCCCGGCGGCGAGCCCGCCGGGCCCCGCGATGCGGCCACGGGAGGCGGCGCTCCGCAGGTCGAGCGGGGCGCGGCTGCGGGCGGGCAACGCCGTCCGCCTGCTGCGCAACGGGCGCGAGGCGTACGGGGAGTGGCTGACGGAGATCGCCACGGCGCGCCGCTGGGTCCACCTGGAGAACTACATCTTCAGGGACGACCACGTGGGCCGCCTGTTCGCCGACGTGCTGTGCGAGCGGGCCGCGGCCGGGGTGCGGGTCCGCGTGCTGGTGGACTGGTACGGCTCGTACGACGTGCCGGGCTCGTTCTGGGAGGGGATGCGCGCCCGCGGGGTGGACGTGCGGCTGGTCAACCGCTTCTCGCCGGCGCGGCCGCTGGGGGTGTTCCGCCGCGACCACCGCAAGACGCTGGGCGTGGACGGGCGGTACGCGTCGGCCGGGGGGATCTGCATCGCCGACGAGTGGCTGGAGCGCTCGCCCGACACGGGCCTCCCCTACCGCGACACCTCGCTGGGCCTGCGCGGCCCGGCGGTGGCCGACGTGGAGCGGGCCTTCGCCGGCGTGTGGGATCTGAACGGCGCCCCGCTCCCGCCGGAGGAGCGCCCGGACGCGGCGGAGATCCCCCCGGCGGGCGACACCCCGGTCCGGGTGGTGGTGCAGGAGCCGGGGCGGCTGCGCGTGCTGCGGCTGCTGCAGCTCCTGGCCGCGGGCGTCGAGGAGCGCATCTGGCTGGCGGACGCCTACTTCCTCTCCGTGCCCAGCCTGAACCAGTCGCTGATCTCGGCCGCCCAGGACGGGATCGACGTGCGCGTGCTCACCCCCGGGACGCTGGACGTGCCCGTGGTCGGCCCCCTCGCGCGCACCGGGTACACGGCGCTCCTGGAGGCGGGGGTGCGGATCTGGGAGTACCGGGGGCTGATGATGCACGCAAAGACCAGCGTCGTCGACGGGTGGTCCGGCCGCGTGGGCTCCACCAACATGAACGTCACCGGGCTCCTGACCAACTGGGAGCTGGACCTGGTGGTCGAGGACGCCGGGTTCGGGGCCGCGATGGAGGCCATGTTCCTGGAGGACCTGGCCGACGCGCGTCCCGTGCTCCTGCGCCCCGGGGGCCGCCTTTCCCCGCCGCCGCCCCCGCGGGAGGGTCTGCGGCCCCCGGGCTCCCGGCGCGGGCGGTCGCGCGACACCGGGGCGCGCGCGGTGGCGGCGGCGGCGTCCAGCGGCACCGCGGCCCTCTCGGGCGAGGCGCTCGACCGCAACGAGCGCCGGGTGGTGGGGACGATCGGCGCCGGGCTGGCGCTGGTCGCGGCGGCCGGGGCGCGGCACCCGCGGCTGCTCGCCTGGCCGCTGGCCGTGGTCTCGGGGCTGCTCGGCTCGGCCGGCGTGCGGCGGGCCCTGCGCTCCGCCACGGCGGACCCGGGGCGGGGATGAGGCTCCCCTGGGCGCGCGGCGGGCCGGGACCCGCCCCGGTCCGGGCCCGCCCTCCCGCTCCGCCCACCCCCATCTGGATCTCCCGGCGCACGCGGACGATCCTGCTCGCCGCGGCGCTGGTGGCCCTGGTCCTCCTCCTGCGCCGGGCTCCCGGGATCCTCACCCTGCTGCTCGGCGGGTCGGCGCTCGCCCTCGCCCTGTCCTTTCCGGTGGGCGCCCTGTCGCGGCTCGTCCCGCGCAGGGTGGCGATCCTGGTCTCGTTCGCGCTCCTGGCCGGGCTGCTGGTGCTCGCGGTGGCGGTGATCGTGCCGATCCTGGCGGACCAGCTCGGCGCGCTGGTGGCGGCGCTCCCCGGCATCGCCCGCAGCATCGGCGCGCGCCTGCCGTCGCTGCTGGCGCCGCTGGCCGAGCGCGGGCTCCTCCCGGGCACCCCGGGCGAGTTCATGGCCAACCTGGAGAGCGGCCTGCTCGATTTCGTCCGCAACCTGGGGCTGCGGATCCTGCGCGCCCTGGGCGGCATCGTCGCCGGCGCGTTCGGCACGGCGATCACCCTGTTCGGCATCGTCTTCGTCGCCGTCTACCTGCTCGCCGACTCGCGCCTGTTCCACGCGCTCTTCCTGCGGGCCGCGCCGCGCCGCTACCGCCGCGACGCGGGCCGGCTCTGGGACGCGTTCGACTCCACGCTGTCGCGCTACCTCGCCGGGCTGGGGCTCTCCCTCGCCATCCAGGGGGTGCTCTCGGCCGCCGCGCTGTTCCTGCTGGGGGTGCCCTACGCGCTCCTCCTGGGCGCCTGGGTCTCGGTCACTGCGCTGATCCCCTACATCGGGGCGTGGATCGGCGCCGTGCCGGCGGTGCTGCTGGCGCTGTCCATCTCCCCCACCAAGGCGCTGCTGACCGCCCTGCTCTTCCTGGCGATCCAGCAGCTCGAGGGCAACGTGCTGACGCCGCGCATCCAGGGCCAGGCCGTGCGGGTGCACCCGGTCCTGGTGTTCCTGGCGGTGGTCGCCGGGGGCGAGCTGGCCGGGATCCCGGGGATCGTCTTCGCCGTGCCGGCGCTGGCCATGCTGCGGGTCCTGTACGACTTCTTCTGCGCCCGCCTGCGGGTCCGGCCGGCCCCGTCCCGTCCCTAGACCGGGCCCGGACCGGGCGGGGGCTCCCCGCCGCCGGCGGGGGACGCGCCGCGCCGCCCGCCCAGCCAGGCGCTCGCGGCGTCCGCCGCCCGCGCGGTGGACGCGCCGACCACCGCCTCCGCCGGCACCAGGTGCACCACCCGCTCCAGGTCCAGCTTGCCCGCCCGCCGCAGCTGCGCGCCCAGTTCCTCGCCCACCCCGCTCAGGTAGAGCCGGCCGCCCACCTCGCCCAGGTCGTCCGCGTACGCGTCCAGCGTCTCGATCAGCGTCGCGCCCACCCGCGTGCGCCCCCGCAGCCGCAGCACCACCACCGGGCGCTCCGCCCCGCGCGGGGTGGGGAGCGCCTCGCCCAGGGTGCGCGCCCCGGCGAAGAACAGGCTGCCGTACACGTCCAGCACCGTGACGGCGCCGTCGGGGAGCCGGCGGGGCGGGTCCGATTCCGCGAAGCGCCCGTCGGCGGTGGCGACCAGGGCGCGCACGCGCACGTCGCTGGCCGAGGAGGCGACGTAGAGCACCACGGTCAGCAGCACCCCGGCCGCCACCGCCGTGGGGATCGAGAGGAGCAGCGTCGCGGCGAACGTCACCCCGATCGCCCAGCGGGCGGCGCCGCCGGTGTTCCAGATGGAGCGCGCCTCGCGCACGTCGATGGCGCCGATCCCCGCCAGGATCATCAGCGCCGCCAGCACCGTCATGGGGACGCGCCCCACCAGGTCGGCGAGGAGCAGGAGGAACACCAGCATCCAGACGCCGCCGAGGACGCCGGCCCAGCGGCTGCGCGCGCCGACGCTGACGTTGAGCGCCGTCTGCCCCACCGAGCCGCCGGCCGGGATGCCGCGCAGCAGCCCGCTGAGCACGTTGCCGGCGCCCTGCGCCAGCATGTCGCGCGAGGGGCTGATGCGGCTGCCGTCCGGGTTCTCCACGCTCTGGCTGACGCCCGCGCCCTGCACGGCGATGATGACCGCGAGCGAGAACGCCGCCAGCAGCAGCGGGGGGGTGATCAGCCCCGGGTCCGGCAGCGCGGGCACGGGCACGCCGCGGGGGATGGGGCTGACATCGGCGACGAGCTGCACGCCCCCCCACCCGGCGAGCGCCACCAGGAGTGACGGCGCCAGCAGGGCGGCCAGGGAGGAGAACGTCGCCAGCCGCGTCCGCCCCAGCCCCACGGCCAGGCCGAGCGCCAGCACGCCGGCGAGGGTCGTCGGGACGCTGGCATGGGGGAGGTTCGCCAGCAGGTCCAGGAACTGGGTCACCTCGTTGGACCCGCGCGGGGCGAGGCCGACCAGCGGAGCCGCCTGGTCCAGGACCAGCACGACCGCCACGCCCATCAGGAAGCCGGTCATGACGGCGTGGGAGACGAAGCGCACCAGCCGCCCCAGCCGCAGCAGCCCGAAGGCGGCCAGGAAGCAGCCCGCGAGGACGACGAGGAGGAAGAGCGCGTCGTCGCGCCGGGCCTCCGGGTAGCCGGCGATGGCCTGCCCGGCGGCGAGCGCCGCCGCGCTGGTGGTGGAGATCTGCATCAGCTGCGCGCTCGCCAGCAGGCTCCCGCCGATGGGCGCGGCGACGCTGGTGTAGAGCCCGTACACCGGGTTGACTCCCGCCAGCGCGGCCGAGGCCAGGCCGTCGGGGACGCTCACCACGGCGTTGATCAGCCCGGCGACCACGTCCTGCCGGAGCGCCCCGGCGCGCGATCCCGCCGCGCCCGGCGGAGCGCCGGGTCGGCTCACGACAGCTCCACGCGCACGGTCTGCACGCCGTCGGCGACGGCGACCTCCACCACCCGCGGCGCTCCCTCGCGCGGGACGACGCTGACGCTGCCGTTGCGCTCCAGGTACGCGCGCCGGATCCGGGACGGGTCGGGCTCCCGGCCCTGCAGGCGGAGCGCCTCGGCCAGGTCGTTCTCCGTGAGGCTGGCCTGCCGCATCCCCTCGGGGCGGACGCGGCCGTCCTCCACCAGGAGCACGGGCCTCCCCTTCACCCAGTCCCCGAACCAGCTCGTGCGGAAGGCGAGCATGGCGAAGAGCCCGTGCAGCGCCACCAGGACGGCGCCCGCGGCGAGCGTCGGGACCAGGCCCGCCGAGCCGTTGATGCCGCGGCTCATCACCGACCCGATCATGATGCCGAGGATGACGTCGAAGGCCGTCGCCTTCCCCAGGAAGCGCCGGCTCCCCACGCGCACGACGCCCAGCGTGAACGCGTAGACGACGACGGCGCGGAGCGCCATCTGGCCGGCCTCGATGTCGCCGGCGTCGCGCCCCAGGCCCAGCAGCCCCTCCAGCGCGCCCCGCGCCTCCTGGAGCATGGTCGCCCCTCCGTGGCTGGTGGATGGCCGTGCGGGCGGCTACGCGCTGCCGCTCCGCTCCAGGCCGGCGAGCCACTCCCGCGCGTCGGCCACCGCCGCGCGCGTGGACTCGCCGAGCACCGCGGTGGCCTCGTACGCGTGCACCCCGCCCGCGCGGCGCAGCTTCTCGGCGTCGGCGAGGCGGCGGTACGCCTCCCCGCGGACGCCGGTGAGGTAGAGGCGCCCCTCCGCGCGCCGCAGCTCCTCGGCGTAGCGGGCGAGCACGTCCACCAGGGTGGCGCCGGCGGCGGTGCGGCCGCGCAGGCGCAGCACCACCGCGGGGCTGCGGGCGCCGTGCGGCGAGGGGAGCCGCTCCTCCAGCGTGCGGGCGCCGGCGTAGAACAGGTCGCCGTAGACGTCGAGCACCGTCACGCTGCGGCTCTCCAGCGCCTCCGGCGCCTCGTGCTCCTCCATCCGCCCGTCCGGCCGCTCCACCAGCCGCACCAGCCGCACCGCGGTGTAGGTGTGGCGCAGGAAGAGGAGCGCCGAGAGCACCACCCCGATCCCCACCGCCGCCTGGATCGGCAGGAACAGCGTCGCCAGGAAGGTGGCCCCGCCCGCCAGCCGCGACGCGGTCCCGGAGCGCCACACCGAGGCGATCTCCCCCGGCTTGATGCTGCCGAGCCCCGCAAGGACGAGCAGCGCACCCAGCGCCGGCATGGCCACGTACCCCACCAGCCCCGGGACGCCCACCACCAGCACCGCCATCCACAGCCCCGCGAAGATCGCCGACCACCGCGTGCTCGCCCCCGAGACCACCCCCAGCGCCGTGGAGCTGACCGAGCCGCCCACCGGCAGCCCCCGGAAGAGCCCGGACACCACGTTCGCCGCGCCCTGGGCGATGAAGTCGCGCGAGACGCGGCTCCGCGACCCGTCCGGGTTGGGGACGCTCAGGCTGACCCCGGTCCCCTGGACCAGGACGACGACGGCCACCGAGAGCGCGCCGGTGAGCACGTCGAACAGGGCGGCGAAGGAGGGCACCTCCGGCGTCGGCACGCCCCCCGGGATCCGGCCGACGTCGCCCACCGTCTGCACGCTCTCCAGCCCCAGGAGCACCAGGAGCAGCGAGGGCACCACCACGGCGACGAGCCGCCCGGCGTTCCCCAGCGGGGTGCGCGGCAGCAGCACGGCGAGCGCCAGCGCGAGGCCCGCCAGCGCGGGCGGCCAGGGGCCGATCTCCCCGGCGCGCGCCAGCAGCCCCACCGCCTGGACCACCTTGTTGCCCCCCTCCGCCGCCACCCCCGTGACGGTGGGGAGCTGGCTCAGCACCAGCAGCGCCGCCACCCCGGTGAGGAAGCCCGTGGTCACCGAGTAGGAGACGAAGCGGGTGAGGCGCCCCAGCCCCAGCAGCCCGGCCGCGACCTGGATGACGCCGACCAGCAGCACCATGACGAACAGGGCGTCCTCCCGCGCCGGGCCCGTGAAGCCGGCGAGCGCCTGCCCCGCCGTGAGCGACGCCGCCGCGGTGGTGGTGACCACCATCAGGCGGGTGCTGGAGAAGAGGCCGCCCACCAGGGGCCCCACCAGGGTGGCGTAGAGCCCGAAGACGGGGTTGACCCCCACCAGCAGGCCGTTGGCCAGCCCGTCGGGCACGTTGCCGATGGCGACGCTGAGCCCGGCCACGCCGTCGGCCTTGGGGTCTGGGCGGCCGGGAATCGCGCGCGCCGCGTAGCGCGCGACGGCCTCGCGCAGCGCGTCCAGGCCGGGCTGCCCGGACTGCGGGTCCGCCTCGCCAGGGTCGTCGTCCCGGGTGGACGGCTCAGCCACCGCCCCGGCCCTCCCCACGGTACTTCACCTCCCGGGTGCCGAACAGCTCCAGGTCGAAGGGCGCGCGGTCCTCCCCGATCTCCCGCTCCACCAGCGCGTGAAGCTTGGCGAGCATGCGCTCCACCAGCGCCGGGTCGTGCCGCGGGTGCTCGGGGTGCGCCAGGTTCTCCAGCTCGCCCGGGTCCTCCACCAGGTCGTGCAGCGTCACGTCGCCCGTGGCGCGGAGCTCCTCCAGGGTCGCGGGGTTGCCGTACTCCTCCGGGCTGAACCAGCGCACCAGCTTGTACTGGCCGTCCACCACGGCGCGGAAGAAGGTGCGCTTGCGGAAGTCGGGCGCGCCGAACTCCTCGCCCGCCTCCCGGAGCGTCCCCGCCCGCGCCTCCTTCGGGGCGCGCGGGCCGCTCCCCATGTCGGTGGTCGCCCCCAGCGCGCCGGTCAGCGCCCACTCGGTGTCCAGCATGTTGAGCCCGTCCCAGCAGAGGAGGGCGCCGTCGCCGGGCTCCGCCGCGCTCCCGCGGGGCCCCGGCCCGTCGGGATCGAGGACGGCCAGCTTCAGGCTGCGCCCCTTGAGGTGCGGATGGCGCGCGCGGATCTCCGCCTCGCTCAACCCCGCGAACTCCAGCAGGGTGGGCGCCAGGTCGAGGTGCGACCCCACGGCCGCGGTGCGCCTCCCCCGGGGGCCGTCCGGCACGCAGACCGTCAGGTTGCAGACGGCCGCCTCGTCGAAGTGGATCGCCCCCTTCTGGGCCATGCGGTGCGCCCCGTTCATCTCGCCGTGGTCGCTCACGAGGAGGACCACGGTGTTCTCCCAGTGCCCCGCCCGGTCCATGGCGTCCAGGACCTTCTGGAACTCCGCGTCCACCAGCCGCATGCAGTTGACCAGGTAGTTGCGGCGCACCTTCCAGAGGTCGTCGCGGCCCTCGGGGATGCGGCCGTAGTGTGCCTCGACGGCCTCGCGGTAGGCGCGCACCCCGGGGGGCTGACCTTTCAGGTCGTCGTGGTGGTTGGCGGGAAGCTCCACGCCCCAGTCCTGCTGGAAGAAGCCGAGCCGCTGCACCGTGGTCAGCAGGCTGGCCATCGCGCCGTTCGGGTGCGGCTCCTCGACCGGGTCCGTCTGCAGGAACATGACGTCATGCGGGTTGATCAGGCTGCACACCAGCAGCCAGGGGCGGTCCAGCCGCGTGGCCGTGTGCTCCAGCCAGTCGGCGGTCTCGAAGGCGGCGGCGCCGTCCAGCTGCTCCCCCTGCAGCGGCGCGCCGTACATGTCGCCCCACTGCTGGTAGTCCGAGAAGCCGTAGCGCTCCAGCGCGTCCTCGCTCCGGGGCACCTCCGAGAGGTGCCACTTCCCCTTGAAGGCCGTGTGGTAGCCCTGCTCCCGCAGCAGGTGGCCGATGGTGGGCACGTCGGCGGAAAGCTCGTCGATCCAGGCGAAGTTGGTGTTGTCCCAGAGCCCGGTGTGCACGGCGTGCACCCCGGTCCACATGGTCGCGCGGGACGGGGTGCAGATGGGCACGGTGCAGTACTGCCGGTCGAAGCTCACCCCCTGCGCCTCCAGGCGCTCCATGGCGGGGAAGCGGACCGCCTCGGGCACGCGCATGTGCGTCTGCCACTGGTCCATGCAGAGCACCAGGAAGTTGGGCCGCTCCGCCCCTCGGCCGCTCGATCCGGCTTCCGCCATGGTGCCTCCCCGGTTGACTGGTGACGGGCGTCAGACCTCCACGGGACGCGCCGCGTTGTCCCGGCTGAGCACCCGGGCGACGAGCAGCAGCAGGACGATGCTGACCAGGGTTGCAACGGTCAGCACGACCAGCACGTCAGGGTCGCCGAAGTTCTCCGTGGCGACGATCAGGCCGGCCGCCGTGTTGCGCTGCGCCGTGCCCAGCCCTCCCACGTCCTCGTGGTGGTCCTCCCCCCGGCCGGCCAGCCAGCCGATGCCGAACGCGGCGGCGACGACGACCAGGACGGCCAGGATCGCCCCGGACCGCACGAGCTCCGCCAGGTCGGTGAAGTAGCCGACCAGCGTCCCCCCGAGCACGGCGTACAGCGCCACGCTGGAGAGCAGGCCGACGGGGGGCTGCACGCGCCGGGCGATGCGCGGGAGGAGCCGCGCGGCCAGCATTCCCGCCGCGAGGGGGAGGACCATCTGCACCAGCAGGGGGCGGGCGATCTGCCACGCCCCGATGGACGTGCCGGGGAGGAGCCTGGGGAGGACGAGCGGGACGTACGCGACGGTGAGCAGCATGAGCAGCAGCATGGTCGCGGCGCCGAGCGCCAGGTCGTGCTCGGCGGTCTGTGTCAGCTTGATCAGGAAGGGCGCGCCGGCGCACACGCCGAACAGCAGCAGCCCCGCCTCGAACCCCGCGTCGAACGACCCGACCCGCAGGACGGCCAGGGTCACGAGGGGCACCAGGACGAAGTTGGCGGCCACCATCCTCAGCACGAACCGGCGGTCACGGAGGTGCCGGAGGATCTCCGCCGGGGTCTGCGTCAGGCCGACGTTCAGCATGGCCGCGACCACGAACACGGGGATGCCGATCCCGACCAGGCGCTGGAGGAACTCGACCATGCGCGTGCTCCCTCCCTGGAGGCGGAGACGGCCGGGCGTGCGACGGCGACGCGGGGTCCCGGACCGATCCGCCGGGGGAGCCCGGGGCGCTGCATCATCCACGCCGGTCCCACCTCCCCGGGGGCGGGCCGCGGGCGCGGGGAGCGTAGACGGCGACAGGGAGCATCCGGCCGGGAGGCGGGCGGCCGGTGTCACCCCGCCGCGTGCTCCCGGACGATGCAGCGGAAACCGATGTGGGAGGTGGAGGTGTCGGCGGACTCGCCCTGCCGCGCCGCCGGCCTGTAGCGCAGGCAGTAGCCGGGCGCGCAGAGGTGGGAGCCGCCCTTGACCACGCGGCGGGGGATGCCGGCTCCGTCCACGCCGCCGCCGTCCACCGGGGCCGCGACCCGGGGGTTGCGGGGCACGCAGCACGCCTTCGCGGCCTCCGCGGGGTGGCGCGGGGCGAAGAAGTCGCAGGTCCACTCCCAGACGTTGCCCGCCATGTCGTACAGGCCGTAGCCGTTGGGCGGAAAGGCGCCCACCGGCGAGGTGCCCGCGTACCCGTCCGTCGCCAGGTTCTGCCAGGGGAACTCGCCCTGCCAGGTGTTCGCCATCGCCCGCCCCCCCGGCGCGGGGTCGTCGCCCCACGCGTACACGGCGCCGTCGAGCCCGCCGCGCGCCGCGAGCTCCCACTCCGCCTCGGTCGGGAGCGACTTGCCGGCCCAGGCCGCGTAGGCCTCGGCGTCCTCGTACGCCACGTGGACGACCGGGTGGAGCTCCCGCCCCTCCAGCGTGCTCCCCGGCCCCTCCGGGCGCCGCCAGCACGCGCCCGGCACGTAGGCCCACCACGCGCGGAAGTCGCGCGGCTCCACCCGGCGCGGCGGCTGCCGGAAGACCAGCGAGCCGGGGACCAGCAGCGCCGGGTCGGCGCCGGGGTAGGCCGCCGGGTCCGGGGCGCGCTCGGCGACCGTGACGTAGCCCGTGGCCTGGACGAAGCGGCGGAACTCCCCGACCGTCACGGGATGCAGGTCCATGCGGAAGCCGTCCACCGCGACGCGGTGGACCGGCCGCTCCTCGGGGTAGAAGTCGTCGGAGCCCATGCGGAAGGTGCCGCCGGGAACAGGCACCATCGGCCCGGAGGGCGGCGCCGGGGGCGGGGCGCCGGGGGCGACGGATGCCGGCGAGGGGGGGACGCTCATCGCTCTGCTCTCCGGGGATCGCGGACGGAAGCCGGCGCGGCGCAAAAATCGCGCGACGCCGGCGGAGGGGCGTGGGAGAGAGCTCGCCGGCTTCGCCGGCCCGGCGCACACGCCCCTTCGCCCCGGAAGCGCCCCCAACGCCGAGCGGTCGGGATGGACCCACCCTTTCGCCAGCCGCCGCGCGCCCCCGCCGGGCAGGAGCCCGACGTCGTCCGGTTCGGGAGGCGCGTCGTGCTCCGCTTCCTCGCGCACGGGATGACCGTGTACGCGGGTGCGCTCGCCTACCGGGGCCTCCTCGCGCTGGTCCCGCTGGCCCTCATCGTCCTCGCCCTGGTCGGGCTGCTGGGCATCGAGGGCTCGTTCCCCCGGCTCACCGCGGCGCTCCTCCGGCTGCGCGGGGCGGCCGGGCCCGGCGGGGCGGCGGCGATTCCGCTGGAGGGCCTGCTCTCGGCCGGCGCGGTCGTGGGGATCTGGTCCATCGCCACGGGGGCGCGGCTCCTGATGCGGGCGCTCGACGCCGCGCACGCGGTGGAGAAATCCCGGCCGTCGGTCGCCCGCTTCGCCTTTTCGCTGGTCTTCCTCCCGGCCCTCGCGGTGGTGACCGTCGCCGCGATGGTGCTGCTCCTGGCCACCACCCGCATCATCCGCTGGGCCGGGGGGTGGATCGGCGTGGGCCCGGTCCTCGACTTCCTCGGCAGCTGGCTCCGCCTTCCCGCCGCGCTCGCCCTGCTCGCCCTCGCCGTGGGCGCCGTGTTCCGCTGGGGTCCCGGCGTGCGGCCGCCCGGCCGGGCCGTGGCCGCGGGCGCGGCGCTCACCGTCGCACTGTGGGCCGTGGTCTCGGCGGGGTTCGGCCTGGCCGTCTCCACCGTGCTCGACTACGGGTCGACCTACGGCGGCCTCGGCGCGGCGGTCGCGCTGCTCGTCTACCTCAACCTCCTGGCGCTGGTGCTGCTGCTCGGCGCGGAGGTGAGCGCGGAGATCGCCCGCCGCCCCGCCGGGGCGCCCGGCGGCGGGACGACGCTGGCCGGAGCCGGCCGCGATCCGTCGCGCTGACCGGCTTCCCGTACATCGGCGGCTCCCGGGGGGGGCGTCTTCCGGCGGGCTCAGCGGGGGCCGGCCCCCCCCCGCGCCCGCCCGGCCCGCCGCCGGTCCAGCGCGCGCGTCAGGGCCTTGTCGATCTCCCGCAGCCACAGAACCGAGCTGGCCACGGCGACGCAGCGCAGCCAGTCCCCCGCCCCCAGCGGCACCGTCCCGAACGCCTGCCCCAGCGCCGGCACGTACAGCACCAGCAGCTGCAGGAGCACCGCCAGCGCCACCGCGCCCCACAGCCAGGCGTTGGCGAACAGCCCGGCGAAGGCGCTGCGCTCGTCGGAGCGGGCGTTGAACACGTTGAACAGCTGGAACAGCATCAGCGTGGTGAACGCCATGGTGTGCCCGTAGCGCAGGTCGCCGCGCCCCTCCACCAGCCCGCCGGGGAGCGACGCGTCCAGCACCAGCAGCGTCCCCGCCGCCATCGTCACCCCCACGGCGACGATGCCGCGCCACATGCGGGGCGTGATCACCCGCTCGCCGGGCGGGCGGGGCGGGCGCCGCATCAGCCCCCCGGCCGCCGGGTCCACCCCCAGGGCGAGCGCCGGGGCGCCGTCGGTCACCAGGTTGATCCACAGGATCTGCGTGGCCAGCAGCGGCAGCACCACGGCGTCGCCCTCGGCGGCCAGGCCGATGCGCCCGGCCAGCAGCACGCCGAAGAACATGGTGAGCACCTCGCCGATGTTGGACGAGAGGAGGAAGCGCAGGAACTTGCGGATGTTGTCGAAGATCGCCCGCCCCTCCTCCACCGCGGCCACGATGGAGGCGAAGTTGTCGTCGGCCAGCACGATGTCGGCCGCCTCCTTGGACACGTCGGTGCCGGTGATCCCCATGGCCACGCCGATGTCGGCGGCCTTGAGCGCCGGGGCGTCGTTGACCCCGTCGCCGGTCATGGCGACGATTGCGCCGCCGCGCTGCAGGGCGCCCACGATCCGGAGCTTGTGCCCGGGGTCCACCCGCGCGTACACCGACACCTCCCGCACCGCCGCGTCCAGCGCCTCGTCGGAGAGCGCCTGCAATTCCGCGCCGGTCAGGACCCGGCCGTCGCCGGCGATCCCCAGCTCGCGGGCGATCACGGCGGCGGTGCGCGGGTGGTCGCCGGTGATCATCACCGGGCGGATCCCGGCGCCCCGGGCCCGGGCCACGGCGTCGCGCGCCTCCGGGCGCGGCGGGTCGATCATCCCGATCAGGCCGGCGAACGCCAGCTCCATCTCCAGCCCCGCGCCGGGCGCGCCGTCCGGGGCGAGCGCCTCCTCCGGGACCCGGTGCGTCGCCACGCCCAGGGTGCGGAGCGCCCCGTCGGCGAGGCCCTCGGCGGCGGCCAGGATCGCGGCGCGGCGCTCCGGGGCGAGCGGCCGGGGCTCCCCGCCCACGATCTCGTGCGTGCAGCGCAGGAGCAGCACGTCGGGCGCCCCCTTGGTGAACACCACCAGGCCGCCGGGGCTCGCCGTGTCGCGGTGCACGGTGCTCATCAGCTTGCGCTCGGACGAGAACGGCACCTCGCCCACGCGCGGCAGGCGCGCCTCCAATTCCGCGGGGGCGAGCCCGGCTTTGCGCGCGGCGACCAGCAGGGCGCCCTCGGTGGGGTCGCCCTGCACCGTCCAGCGCCCCTCCCGCTGCTGCACCACCGCGTTGTTGGCCAGGTCGGCGGCGGCCAGGGCGCACTCCAGCTCCGCCCGCAGCGGCCCTTCCACACTCCCCCCGCCCTCCCGGCGCACCGCGCCCTCGGGGGCGTAGCCGGACCCCTCCAGCTCCACCCGCCCGCCGGCGGTGACCACCACCCGCACCGTCATCTCGTTGCGGGTGAGCGTCCCGGTCTTGTCCGAGGCGACCACGCTGGCCGAGCCCAGCGTCTCCACGGCGGCCAGGTGGCGGACGATGGCGTTCCTCCGCGCCATGCGCTGCACTCCCACGGCGAGCACGGCCGTGACCACCGCCGGGAGCCCCTCCGGCACGGCGGCCACGGCCAGCGCCACGCCCAGGATCAGCACCTCGAACACCGCCCCGGCGCCGCGGACGTCCTCCACCAGCAGGATGGTGGCGATCATCACCACGGCGATCGCCACCACCACCGCGCCCAGCAATTTGCCGGTGCGGTCCAGCTCGCGCTGCAGCGGGGTGTCCTCCTCCCGGGTCTCCTCCAGCAGCCCGGCGATGCGCCCCATCTCCGTGCGCATCCCCGTGGCGGTCACCACGGCGACGCCGCGCCCGTAGGTGGCGGCGGTGCCGCTGAACAGCATGTTGCGCCGGTCGCCCAGCGCCGCCTCGCCGGCGACGGGGGCGACCTCCTTGGACACCGGCAGGCTCTCGCCGGTGAGCGCCGCCTCCGCGGTCTGCAGGGCGGTGGAGACGGCGAGCCGCGCGTCCGCGGGGACGGTGTCGCCCTCCTCCACCAGCACCAGGTCGCCGGGCACCAGCTCCGCCGCCGGGACGCGCCGCCGCTCGCCGCCGCGCAGCACCGCCGCGTCGTCGGCGGCGAGGGCGCGCAGCGCCGCCACGGCCGCCTCGGCGCGCGACTCCTGCACGTAGCCCATCACCGCGTTGAGCAGCACCACCGCCAGGATGGCGAGCGCCTCGTACGGCAGCGCCGAGTCGCGCTCCACCACCCACAGCCCCGCCGAGATTGCCGTGGCCGCCAGCAGCAGCACCACCAGCACGTCCTGGAACTGCGCCAGGAAGCGCCGCCACGCCGGCACCGGCGGCTTCGCCGCCAGCTCGTTGCGGCCCCAGCGCTCCAATCGCGCCCGCGCCTCGGCCTCGTCCAGGCCGGCGCGCAGGTCGGTGCCCAGCGCCGCCGCCACCTCCTGCGCGCTCCGCCGGTGCGGCTCGGCCGCGCTCCCCGCCTCCACGTCGATGGCCGCCATGCGCTCTCCTCGGCTCCCCCGCGCAACCCCGTGTCAGGCCGCGCGCGAGGCCAGCACGATCCGGACCCCCGTCCGCGTCCGCCCCCGCGCCGCGCACCCTGTTCCGCCACCTTTCGTCCCGCGCCCCGCTGGCGCGGGACTTGATGCGCGGACGGGGCTCCCGTTTTTGGTGGACACACCCGAGCCAGGGAGGACGCCATGCTCGACACGTCCCGCAGGGGCGGCGCCGCAGCCGCGGCCGTGATGCTCCTCGCCCTCGCGGCGGCCGGCTGCGGCAGCACCACCCGGACCGTCGCCGCGGCCGCGGGCGGCACCGCCGCGGCGGCCGCGCTCAACGACCAGAACGCCGAGGGGACCGCGCAGGGGAGCGTGGACGACCTGGAGCGCCGCACCCGCGCCGTGCTGGGCGGGATGGGGCTCCAGATCACCAAGGCTTCCAGCGAGAACGCCGACAACGAGCGCGAGCTCGAGGGCCGCAGCGGCGACCGCGTGGTGCACGTCAAGATCGAGGGGCAGGGAGGCTCCACCACCAAGGTGAGCGTGTCGTCGCGCCGGGGGACCACCCTGGACTACGACGTGAGCCACGCGCGCTCGGTGCTCCAGCAGATCCAGCAGCAGCAGTAGCCCGCGCGGCGGTTCCTCCACGCAGGGCCCGCTCCCCCGTGACCGGTTCGCGGGGGAGCGGGCCCTTTCTCTTTCCCGGATCGTTACCGCTCCGTGCTTCGGGGCGCCACACGGCGCCCCTGGCTTCTCCGCTCGAGTCCCGCCGCACCCCGCGGACCCGGGACGCGGTGCCATCCAGCGATTCCACCGGAGAGCAATGAAGCGCGCCGCGGGGCGCGGCGCTGGCCCGCTACGTGGTGGTGACCGCGAGCGACGGCTACCGCGCCGTGCTCTCCCTGGCCGAGCCGGACTCCGCGACCGTGCGGACCGCCCCCGGCGGGCCGGTCCTCCTCGCGGACCGGGTGGACGGCCGGCCGCCGGGCACGGAGGACGGCCCGCTGCGCCTCGTCGTCCCGGGCGACCTGCGCCCGGCCCGCTCGGTCCGGGGCGTGGCGCGGATCGAGGTCCACGCCGTGCCCTGACGGGCAGCGGCTACGCCGCCTCCGTCTCCCGCAGGTACTCGGCCCGCACCGCCTCCGCCACGTCCGCCGCCGCCGCCGGCCGCCCGATGCGGCGGGCCGCGTCCGCCAGGCCCGCCAGCAGCCCCGGCGCGCCGAACGCCTCCTCCACCGCCCCGCGCAGCGCCCGCCCGTCCGGCGCGGCCAGGGCGGCCCCGGCCGCGGTCAGCGCCCGGGTGTTCCCCACCTCCTGGCCGGGGATCGGCCGGGTGAGCAGGAGCGGGCGCCCCAGGGCGAGCGCCTCGCTGGAGGTGAGCCCGCCGGGCTTGGTCACCACCACGTCCGCCGCGGCCAGGTACCTCTCCACCCCGTCCACGTAGCCGCACACGCGCAGGCGCTCTGGCGGGAGGCCCAGGGCCTCCAGGCGCTCCCGTGCGTCCGCGCTCCTCCCGCACACCGCCACCACCTGGAGGTCCCGCACCCCCGACGCGAGCGTCGCCGTCGCCATCTCCTCCACGCCCAGCCCCAGCCCCCCGCCCATCACCAGCACCGTGCGGCGCCCGGCGTCCAGCCCAAGCGCCCGCCGCGCCTCCTCGCGCGGCGGCGCCGCGGCGAAGCTCCCCGCGATCGGGATCCCGGTGGCGTCCACGCGCGCGCCCCGCACCCGCGGGCGCAGCTCGGCGGCCAGCGCGTCCGTCGCCACGAAGTAGCGGCGCACGCCGGGCTGCACCCAGCAGCGGTGCAGGGTGAAGTCGGTGACGGAGAGCGCGAACGGGGGGAGGCCGGGGCGGCCGGCGGCGAGCTGGCAGGGGAGGAAGTGGGTGCACAGGCAGAGCCGCCAGGGCGAGGCGAGCAGGAGGCGGCTGAACTCGCGGAACAGCAGGCGCTGCGCCAGCGGGCCCCAGCGCGCCCGGTCCCGGTCGTCGCCGTCGGTGCGGCGGTAGATGCGCTCCCACAGCCAGGGCGCCCGCGCCACCATCAGCTCGAAGCCGCTCCCGTACGCGGCGCGCACCCAGCGGGGGGCAAGCTCCAGCAGGTCCACGTGCTCCACGCGGAGCCCGGGGTCGCGGTCCGCCAGCGCCCCGCGCAGGGCCTCGGCCGCGCGGGCGTGCCCGGTGCCGGTGGACGCGGAAACGATCAGCACGGCGTTGGAGTGCATGCGTGTTCCTGGGTTTGCGTGTGTGCGCCGCGAACGATCGGGGCGCCGTGTCACGGCCGGGAGACGCGTCCGTAAAACCTCGGCGTCCGGCCGATTCCGGCTTGACGCCGCCGGGGCGCGCGTGTTCACTTCGCCGCTCCGGCTCCCTTCCCGACCACCCGCCGCGAGGACAGCGTGGTCCACGTCGCCTTCGTCGTCTTCCTCGCCGCCTCCGCGGCGGTCTTCGCCCTCCTGGAGATCCAGGTCGAGGGCGGCTCCGGCTGGGCCCGCGACCTCCCCACCTGGCGCTTCCAGAACCGGCTCACCCGGCTGGTGATGGGCAGGCGCGAGCTCACCGGCTACCACCTGTACGTGCACCTGTTCGTCCTGCTCCTGCTGCACCTCCCCTTCGCGCTGGGGCTGGCCGCGCCCACCCTTGCCGCGGAAGCGCGGATCCTCGCCTTCCTGGCGCTCTTCTGGATCCTGGAGGACTTCCTCTGGTTCGTGCTCAACCCGGAGTTCGGGGTGCGGCGCTTCACCCCCGAGCACGCCTGGTGGCACGCGCCCGCCTGGTGGTGGATCATGCCGCGCGAGTACTGGATCTTCGCCCCGCTCGGCGTGGCGCTGTACCTGTGGAGCTGGCGCTGACCGGGGCCGAAAAGGCGCGGGTTCGATGCACGGGCGTTACGGCTTCCCGGCGGCCCCGTGGTCGCCGCCCCCCAGGTTGAGGCGTGTCGGTCATCGTACACGCCTCACCAGGGAGGCCCCGTGGACTTCCGGCTCCTGCACCACCACGACGAGCGCATCCTCCACGCCCTGGTGCTGCGCCGCCGCCGCGCCGCCGACCGGCTCATGCACGCCGTCACGCACCTGGGCGACGCGGCGGTCACGGTGATGATTACGCTGGCGATGCTGGCCGGGTTTCTCCCCGGGCTGGCGGAGGCGGGGGCGCGCGCCGCCTTCGCGCTGGTGTCGTCGCACCTGGCGGTGCAGCTGCTCAAGCGCACCGTGTCGCGCGCACGGCCGCGGCTCCCGGTGGGGTACGAGTCGCTGGTGCGGGCGCCGGACCGCTTCAGCTTTCCGTCCGGGCACGCCGCGGCGGCGCTGTCGGTGGCGCTGGGGGTGGCGCCGGCGCTCCCGGCCGCGCCGGGGGCGGCCGTGGTGTTCCTGGCGGCGCTGGTGGGGGTGTCGCGCTGCTACCTGGGGGTGCACTACCCGGGCGACGTGGCGGCGGGGTGGCTGCTCGCGGCGGTCGGCGCGGCGGTGGGCGGGGTGGTTCTGGGCTGAGCGGGGCTTGCTTGAACTGCATTGAACGGCGGGGTTGGGCGTGCCCCTCGCTAGCGCTCGGGTCGGGCTGCGCGCTGCGTAGGCGAGCAAACAACGCTCGCCAACGCAGCCGAGCCCCCGCGCGGCACCTTTGAACTGAGGTGCCCCGCGGGGTCTCGGCCCTCCGGGCGCGCATCCCTCACGCGGCTCCCGGCGTGCCCCGGGACCCGACCGGCGGGCGCGGTCAGGCGGCAGCTGCCCGGGCCTGGTGCCGGGCCAGCATCCACACCGCCGTGCGCTCCAGCACCACCAGCGCGGCGATGATCCCCAGCGACAGCCCGAAGAGGAGGAGGTTGCCGGCGTCGCCGGCGCGCAGCGCGAAGCTCATGGCGGTGGAGACCGCGGGCGGGTGCACCACGTCCAGCACGATCATCAGGGCGATGGTGGCGACCATGGCGCTCCCGGCGGACAGGTAGCCGGAGCCCAGCGCCATGAACGATCCCCACCCCAGCAGCGCCGCCAGGAGGTGCGACACGGTCAGGGTGCGCAGCGAGTTGGTGCCGTGCTGCGGGTCCAGGTAGATCAGGAAGGCGCTGGAGGCCAGCGAGGCGAACAGGAGGCGCTGGTGGCTGAGCGCCTCCACGAAGGCGAGCACCACCAGGACCATGGCCGTGGGAAGGAGGGCGAGGACCAGCTCCGCCCGGAGCGGCAGCCGCCGCCGGATCGCGCGCCCGGCCCTGCCCCCCGGCTCCAGGCTCTCCATCTGCTCCGCCATCCGCTCCCCCGCAGCTGTCCGGCCGGGCCGCGCCCGCCGCGCCCCGCTTGCCCGGCCCGGGCGTAAGAAGCGTGCCGGACGGCTACGCGCGCGTCTTCTCCAGCACCTCCAGCAGCCGCCACTCCACCGAGGAGCCGTCCGCCGGCGGGTTCGGCACCGGGGTCTTGAGCACCCGCAGCCGGTAGCTGAAGCCCGGCTCGTACCGGAACCCCTCGATCCCGTCGTAGAAGTTCTGCCACTCGTCCTGCGGGCGCTCCTTCACCTGCATGCACTGCATCACCACCATCCCCTGGCACTCGCGCTGAAAGGGCGCCACGAGGAGGACGACCACCTCCGGGGCGGCGGTGGGAGAGCCGCTGCACGCGGCGGCCCCGCCGCCCAGCAGGACGGCGAACAGGGCGAGCAGGAAGCGGAAGCGCAGGGTCATCGCGGGGTAGGGCTGGGGTGGTCCGGTGGCGGCGGCCCGCCGCGCAGGCTAGACGGCGGACGCGCGCCGCCGGTCACGGCGCCCGGACGAGATCGGTAAAGCGGTACCGGTCCCGAGCCACGCGCGGCCACCCGCGTGAGGGATGCGCGCCCGGAGGGCCGAGACCCCGCGGGGCAGTTTCCGCGGGGGCTCGGCTGCGTTGGCGAGCGTTGTTTGCTCGCCTACGCAGCGCGCAGCCCGACCCGAGCGCCAGCGAGGGGCACGCCCAACCCCGCCGTTCAATCCCTTCAACGATCCAAGCGGCCTGAAACCCAACCCGCACCGCTCGCGTAGTGCCCCGGGACGGCGACGCGGAACTCCCGCCGTCCACCGAATCACGACACAACGCGGATCCCTGGAGGAACCCCTGATGAAAGACCCCGGCACCGCCGCCGTCCTGAGCTTCATCGTCCCCGGACTGGGGCAGATCTACAACGGCAAGTTCTGGCGGGCCCTCTTCTGGCTCGTCATCACCCCGGGCTTCTGGCTGGGGTCCGGCGGCACGCTGGGGTGGGTCTGCCACGTGATCGCCGCCTGGACGGCGTACACCTGGGCCCGCGACCACCGCTACGACGGCTGAGTCCGCCGCCGGCCCGCACCACGGACAGCGCCCGCCGCCGCACCCCGGCGGCGGGCGCCCCCGTTTCCGGCCCCGCCGGCTCGGTTGCACGAAGCCCGGGCGAGGCGCATGTTTGTCGCGGGCCGTCCGTTCCGCCCTCGCCTCCGCCCGCACGCGTGGCCACCCGGCATGACTCCTGACCCCTCGCGCGCACCCGAGGTCGACCGCCTTGCCGCGCTGCGGCGGACCGGCCTGCTGGACACCCCGCCGGAGGAGGCGTTCGACCGCCTCACCCGGCTGGCGTCGCGCATCCTGGAGGCCCCGGTCGCGCTGGTGTCGCTGGTGGACCGCGACCGGCAGTTCTTCAAGAGCGCCGTGGGCTTTCCCGAGGGGTGGACGCACGTCCGGGAGACCCCGCTCTCCCACTCCCTGTGCCAGCACGTGGTCGCCACCGGGGTTCCCCTGGCGGTGGAGGACGCGCGCGAGCACCCGGTGCTCGCCGCAAGCCCGGCCATCGCCAGCATGGGGATGGTGTCCTACGCCGGCGTCCCCCTGTCCGCCTCGGACGGGCACGTGCTGGGCGCCTTCTGCGTGCTGGACGCCACCCCGCGCGAGTGGACCGACCGCGAGGTGGAGGTGCTCCGCGACCTGGCCGCCTCGGTGGTCACCGAGATCGAGCTGCGCCGCGACGCCTCCATCCGCGCCGCCGTGCAGGAGGAGCTGCGGCGCGAGCGCGACTTCGTGCTCCAGCTGGTGAACACCATGGGGCAGGGGCTCACGGTGACGGACGTGGAGGGGCGCTTCCGCTTCGTCAACCCGCAGTTCGGGCGGCTGCTGGGAAGGGAGGTGGACGACCTGCTGGGGATGGGCGGCGACGACGTGGTCGCCCCCGCCGACCGCGAGGCGCTCCGCGACGCGCGCGCCCAGTGGCGCGCCGGCGAGACGCTGTCCTACGAGCTGGGGCTGCTGCGGGCGGACGGCTCCACGGTCCCGGCCCTGATGACCAGCTCCCCGCGGGTGGAGGACGGCACGGTGGTGGGCTCCATCACCGTGGTCAGCAACCTGACCCAGCGCAAGCGCAACGAGGAGGAGCTGCGGCGCAGCGAGCGGCAGTTCCGCCTGATGATCGAGAACGCCACCGACCTGATCACCCTGCTGGACGACGCGGGCACCATCCGCTACGGGAGCCCGGCGGTGCGCCGGGTGCTGGCGTACCCCCCGGAGGCGCTGGTGGGGCGCAGCGTGTTCGACCTGGTGCACCCGGCCGACGTGTCGCGGGTGAAGGAGGCGTTCGCCCGCATCGTGGACACCCCCGGCGTGCCGCTCAGCGTGGAATTGCGCTTCCTGCACGGTGGGGGGGGCTACCTGCAGCTGGAGGCCACGGGCGCCAGCTTCCTGGACGACCCGGCGGTGGGGAGCGTGGTGGTCAACTCGCGCGACGTCAGCGACCGCCGCCGGGCGGAGGCGGCGCTGCGCAAGAGCGAGGAGCAGTTCCGGCAGTTCGTGGAGGCCGCCAGCGACATCATCTACCGGGCGGACATGGAGGGGCGCTTCACCTACGCCAACCCGGTGGCCGCCCGCATCCTGGGCCACTCCCAGGACGAGCTCCTGGGGACCCGCTACGTGGAGCTGGTCCGCCCCGACTGGCGGGAGCGGGTGGGGGAGTTCTACCGGCGCCAGGTGGAGGAGCGGGTCGCGAACACCTACTACGAGTTCCCCGCCGTGACCCGCGACGGGCGCGAGGTGTGGATCGGGCAGAACGTGCAGCTGGTGACGGAGGGCGACCGGCTGGCCGGCTGGCAGGCCGTGGCCCGCGACATCACCGGCCGGCGCGAGATCGACCGCATGAAGGACGAGTTCATCTCCATGGTGAGCCACGAGCTGCGCACCCCGCTGGCCTCCATGCGGGGCTCGCTGGGGCTGGTGGCCGGCGGGCTCACCGGCACGCTGGACGCCCGCGGCAAGCGCCTGGTGGAGATCGCCCTGCAGAACACCGACCGCCTGGCCCGGCTGGTGGACGACATCCTGGACACGGAGCGGATCGCCGCCGGCAAGCTCCCCATCAGCCCCCAGCCGACCGACGCCGCCGAGCTGATGGAGCGGGCCGCGGAGCCGCTGCGGGAGATGGCGGAGCGCGCCGGCGTTGCGCTGGAGGTGGACCCGCTCCCGGCCGCGCTGCTGGCGGACCCGGACCGGGTGATCCAGACGCTCACCAACCTGCTGGCGAACGCGATCAAGTTCTCGCCGGAGGGGAGCGTGGTTCGGCTGGACGCCCGCGGCCGCGGCCCCCGCGTGCTGTTCCGCGTGGCCGACCAGGGCCCGGGGATCCCGCACGACCGGCGCGAGGTGATCTTCGAGCCGTTCCGCCAGCTGGACTCCTCGGACTCGCGCCGCAAGGGCGGCACGGGGCTGGGGCTGGCCATCTGCCGGAGCATCGTCCGGGAGCACGGGGGCGAGATCTGGGTGGAGGACGCCCCCGGCGGCGGCAGCGTGTTCTGCTTCACCCTCCCGGCCGCGGAGGGCGGGCCCGCCCCCCCCGCCTGACCCGCGACGCGGCGCCCGCGCGGTCCCGATGTTGCGGGACGCGGGGCGGATCCGAAACCCCGACGAGCGCACGATGATCAGCCTGCTTCGCAAGTTCTTTCAGCCCACGCTCCGGCAGCAGCTCGAAGAGGGGGTGCGCGAGGCGCTGCGCCGCTACGCGGACCGCCGCAGCGCGCCGGACCTCCGCGTGTTCGTGTCCACCGACCTGGTGCCGCCGGGGATGGACCCGGCCATGTGGTCGCGCGACGAGACGGACCACCTGCGCCGCTTCGCCGCGCAGTGGGCCCAGGACAACGGCATCGCCCGCGCCGGGCTGCGCGTGGAGATCGTGCTGCTGGACACCAAGCGCGAGTTTGCCTTCGTGAAGCCGCTCGGCCTGGAGGCCGGCGCCTCGGAGGCAAAGGCCGCCCCCGCCCCGCCGGAGCTGGGCCGCCCCATCGTGGCCGCCCCCCGCCCCGCCGCCCGCGCCGCGCCGCAGAACCTGGCGCTGCTGGAGGTGGTGCAGAGCGAGGTGCTGCGCGAGCCGGTGCAGGTGCGCGGCGAGATGGTGCTGGGCCGCAAACCCGCCGACGGCGTCCTGGGCCTGGGCGACCGCTACATGTCCGGCCAGCACGCCCGCGTCCGCGTGGCCGGCGGCCGCGCCACCGTCATCGACCTGGACTCCAAGAACCGCACCTACGTCAACGACTCCCCCCTGGCCCCCCACCAGGAGCAGCCCCTGGAGCCCGGCGACACCCTGCGCATGGGGAACACCGTTCTGCGGCTGATGCGGGTGGACTGATAGGGAACAGGGAATAGGGAACAGGGAACAGCCTGCAACAGAAGGGGCGGCCCCGGCGTGAAACGCCGGGGCCGTTCGTGCGTAGTGGAGTGTCCCGGCGGGAACTGCCGATCCGGGCGCTCCGACGGGGCTCCGGTGTTTGGGGTCGGCCGGGGGATGCTGCTCCGGGGGAGCCGCACCCGAAGGGACTCGCAGAGCACTCGCCGGCGCTCCGCCTGCGCTGTCGAGATCACGCTGGCTTCGAACATGACGTTCCCCCTGCGCAGCCTCCCCCGACCTCCCTGCGCAGATCCAAGGAACTGCAACAGCAACCGCAGTTCTCCCCCTCTCCCGCTTGCGGGGGAGGGGGCCGGGGGGAGGGGCCCGCCACGGCGCGCCGATCTCGCCCCCCGGACAGCCCTCCCCCGGCACGGGGGAGGGTGGCGAGCCTCAAGCGAGCCGGGTGGGGGCCCGCGGAGGCCAGCACCAGCCCGACCCCGGCGCCAGCCGGGGGCACGCCCGAACCAGCCGTTTCTTCTCCGTAGAAAACGGCCTGGTGCAGTGCTTGCCGTAGCTCGCACACCCTGGCAACACGAACTCGTCGTCCTGGAGAGCGAGCGTGCTGGATACGATCCTGAACTGGCTGCTGCGCGGCCTCTTCCTCGCCGTGGGCGTGGGGGCGGCCGTCGCCCTGGTCCGCCTGACGCAGGCGCTGTGGAAGGAGCGGCGCGAGCGGTGGGCGGTGCGACTCGCCTTCGGCATGATCCTGCTGGCGGGCGTGTACACCGCCGGCCACGCCAAGCTGCTCATGGAAAAGGAGGAGCTGGAGGAGGGGCGGCGGATGTACTCGCGCTTCGGCGACCCGCGGCTCACCGAGCAGCGGCGCGGCGAGTCGCGCGGCTGGATCCTGGACTGCTCCGGGAGCAGCCGCGACGCGCTGGCCCGCTACGCCACCCAGGGCGGCGAGATCCGCCGGGTGTACCCGCTGGGCGAGGCCACCGCGAACCTGGTGGGCGGCGGGCGCGAGGCGGACGAGCGCGACTTCACCGTGGAGCGCCTGTTCGCCGAGGAGCTGCGCGAGCCGCTGGACCTGGCCGAGGCCGGGGAGCTGCACCCCGCGGGGACCGACCTGCGCCTGACGCTGTGCGCCGCGCCCACCCGGGCGGCCTGGCAGCTGCTGGCCTCCACCCGCAAGCCGGGGGCGGTGGTGGTGCAGGACGTACGCACCGGCGCGCTGGTGGCCTACGCGGCCACCGGGGGGCCGGACGACCCGCCGCTGGGGATCAAGCGCTACGCCCCGCCGGGCTCGGTGTTCAAGCTGGCGCTAGCCGCGCTCTGGTGGGAGAGCGGGCTGGGCGACCCGCCCATCCCCTGCCCCGCCAGCATCCAGGTGACGGAGCGCTCGGCGATCCGCAACTTCGAGATGCGCGCCCGCGGCATCGTGCAGGGGCCCACGGGGATGCTGGTTCCCTCGTGCAACACGGCGGCGGTGTGGATGGCGCAGCAGATGAGGGAGCGATTGGGCGAGCGGGCGTTCCTGGAGGCGTACCGCCGCTACGGCTTCGAGCCGTACGCGGCAGAACCGCCGCGCGACACCACGCAGGCCTTCTGGAGCACCTCCTCGGAGGCGTGGGCGCGGCGCATGAGCCCGGCGCCCTCGCGCATCCGCATGAGCGAGAAGACCGGGCGGCAGGAGTGGGCGCAGCTCTCCATCGGCCAGGGGCCGGTGGACGTGACCCCCATCGCCGTCTCGCGCTTCGTGCAGGCCATCGGCAACGGCGGGGTGATGCTGCAGCCCACCATCGAGATGGCGCGCGCGGAGCGGCCGGAGGAGGGGACGCGGGTGATGAGCGCGCAGACGGCGCAGAAGCTCCAGCGGGCCATGCTGGCCGTGGTGGACTCGGGGACGGCGCGCAGCACGCTGCCGCTGCTGGAGGGGCTGGGGTGGGACATGGGCGGCAAGACGGGGACGGCGCAGATCGCCGGCCGGCCGGACGACGGGTGGTTCGGGGGGCTGGTGTTCGGGCCGGACGGGCGGCCGCGCTACACCGTGGTGGTGTACCTGCGCGGCGGCGGGCCCGGCGGGCGAGAGCCGGCGGCGGTCGCCGCGGGGATGACCCGCGTGCTGGCGCGCTCCACTCCGGCGGCGAGGAGGGGGTGATGAAGCTACTGGACATGTTCCGACGCAAGCAGGCCGAGGGGCCGGCGGGGGTGGCGCTCCGCGTGCGCGCCCCGTCCGCGTCGGCGGCCTCGGCCGGGCTGGGGCCCGGGGTGCGGGGCCGCCCGGTCCGGCGCACCTCGCGCTGGCTGTGGGTGGGGCTGCTGGCGGCCGCCGTGTTCTACCTGGCGGCGCACTACTCGGTGGTCACCTGGGTGTGGCCGGTGCACGGGGTCTCCCCCGGCGCCGACCGCACGCTGATGCGCGACGCCGGGGCGCTGCTCGCCTGGCTGCTGGTGCTGGGGACGCTGCGGTGGATGGGGTACCGCGGGTCGTGGGCGATCGTGGCGCTGCCGGTGATGATCTTCTTCATGACCCGGCCGGCGCAGTTCCAGGTGTTCACCGACCCGGTGTACCAGGCCGCGGGGAAGTCGCGGGCGCAGGCCAACGAGCTCAAGGCCGACCGCTCGCGCATCTCCACCATCGTGCGGGCGTACGACGAGGAGCGGCAGCGCGAGGTGTTCGGCGGGCCGCCGCCCCCGCTCCCCGACCCGTTCGCGCGGGCGGTGCAGGGGGTGGTGGAGGGGGAGACCCGCTTCCTGCGGGGGATGTCGCACTACTCGGTGTTCCTGGCGCCGCTGGCGCTGCTCGTGGGCTACCTGCTGTCGCGGCGCACGGAGCGGCTCCGCTGGTTCCGGCAGAACCGGCGCGTCCCCTACCTGCTGACGCTGGGGGCGTTCTTCGTCCTCACCCTGTTCTTCACCGAGCTGGGCAAGGTGGGGGGGACCACGCCGTGGGAGCTGTTCCTGCCGGTGTTCATCGCCACCTGGGCGGCGACGCTGGCGGACGACGCGTACAACCTGGCCCGGCCGGGGCAGGTGCTGGCCCCGCGGCGCATGGCGGGGCTGGTGCTGTACGGGCTGATGCCGGTGGTCCCCTTCCTGGTGATCCGCGAGCTGGGGCTTTCCATCGTGCTGGCGGGGAGCCTGGCGGCCATGCTGCTGGTGGGGACGCGGCGGGGCTGGTGGGCAGGGCTGATGCTGGTGGCCTGGGCGGGGCTGGTGTTCGCGGCCTTCAACGTGGACGAGCGCTCCCGCACCCGCCTGGAGCTGGCCTACGACCCGTACCGCGACCCCGCGCAGATGAGCGAGGCGGACGCGGAGGCGTGGGCGGCCAAGCTGCACCAGATGAAGCTGTTCGACGCCAACGTCACGGCGGGCGGCGCCATCGGCGAGGGGCCGGGGCGCGGGCACGGCGAGACCGCCCCCAACTCGGCCGACGACGGGTACATCACCCTGCACGCCGCGCAGTGGGGGCTGGTCGGGGGGGTGGCGCTGGTGCTGCTCTACACCGTATTTCTCATCGGGATGTTCATGGCGGCGGTCCGCGAGCGCGGCGCCTTCGAGCGCACGCTGGTGACCGGGCTGGCGATGCTGATCGCCATCCCCTTCTGGCTCGCCACGCTGGGCGGGATCCGCGTGATCCCGCTGACGGGCGTGGCCGCCGCCTTCGCCGCGCACGGGGGCGCCAAGCTGCTGGCTTCGGCGCTGGCCGTGGGGATCATCGCGGGGGTAAGCCACCGCCGGACAGAGGAGGACGAGCTGGACAACGCACTCGCGCCCCCGCCGGAGGCCGCCGCCGCGGCCCGGGGAGTCCGCATCGTATGAGCGACATCGTGAAGCGCAGCTTCCGCCACCGCGGGCTCGTCTTCGAGCTCGCCGGGTTCAGCGGCCAGGGGCCGCGCCCGGAGAACCAGGACGCGTTCTCGCTGGACGCCTTCGAGCAGACCGGCACGGTGGCGGTCGCCGACGGCATGGGCGGCGAGCGGGGCGGCCGGCTGGCCGCGGACACCGCCCTGCGCGCCCTGCTGGAGGCCGGCCCCATCCGCAGCCTGGACGCCGCGCGCCACGCCGTGCGCGCCGCCGACCGCGCCGTGGCGCAGGCGGCGCAGGAGAACGTGGCCGAGCGCGGGGGGATGGGGTGCGCGCTGGCGCTCCTGTCGCTGGCGCCGGACCGCGGCGGCGCGCCGGGGTGGATCGGCGCCTTCGCGGGCGACGTCCGCATCCTTTCCCGCTCGCCGGACGGCACCGTGCGCCTGGAGAGCCGCGACCACACCCCGGCCTTCGCCCGCTGGGAGGCGGGGGAGATCGGGCTGGACGAGGTCACCGAGGCCGAGGGCGCCAACCGCCTGCAGCGCGCCGTGGGGCGCGGCGGCGAGGCCGACGCCACCTGGATCCCGCTGCGCCCGGGGTGGACGTACCTGCTCGCCTCGGACGGGATCTCCAAGGCCACGCGGCTGGACGAGCTGGGCGAGGCCATGGCCGCCGACGACGTGGCGGAGGTGGTGGACGTCATCCGCCGCCGGGTGGAGGAGCGCGGCCCCGACGACAACTTCACCGCGCTGGCCGTGCGCATGAGCGGCGGCGGCGGCCCGCGCGAGGACGACACCGAGCCGGAGCCGCCCCCGCGCGGCGCCCCGGCGCCCCTTTCGGCGGCGCCGGCCGCCCCGATCTTCAACCCCGCGACGCCCGTGAGCCACCCCCCGCGCCGCTCCCCGCTGGGGGGCATCGCCCTGTTCCTGAGCCTGGCGGCGCTGGCGCTCGCCGGGTGGGCCGCCTGGAGCGGCATGCAGGCCCGCGGCGAGGCCGCCTCGCGCGACGAGGTGGCCCGGCTGCGCGCCGGGCTGGACTCGGTGCGCATGATGGTGCCGCCGGACACGGGGGGGCTCCCGCTCACCGTCGACACCACCGCCACGGCACCCGCCACGGCCCCCGCGAACCCCGGCGGACGATGACCGCGATGTCTTCCAGCGATCCCCTGTCGCACACCGGCGAGCCGCTGCTGGACGCCTTCCTGCGCGACACCCTCCCCCAGGTCAAGCTGGAGCTGGGGCGGGTCATCGACCGCGAGAACGCCCGCGCGCTCCCGGAGCGCTACGCGCAGCTCCTGCCGCCCACCGTGCTGGTGGTCACCCTGCGCCCGGACGCGGCGGACTCGCTGCTCCCGCTGGCGCGCGAGGTGGAGCGCGAGCTGACCGACTCGTGCATGCGGCACGGCTCGCTGTACGACCGCGAGTACCGGGTGCAGGTGCACCGCGCCGAGCGCGACGACGCCCCGCTCTTCGTGGTGACCTCGCACAGCGAGAACGAGATGGCCGAGGTGGAGCCGGTGCCCATCACCGCGCCGGCGCCCGCCCCCGCCCCGGTGTTCGCGCCGGGGATGGACCCGGACGCCACCCGCGTGGAGGGTCCCGGGGCCGGCGGCGGGCCCGCGGCCGGCTGGGAGCCGGGGCGCTTCGTGCTGGTGGCGGAGGACCTGGAGGGGCGGGAGCTGGAGGTGTTCCGGATGCCGGAGCCCATCTGCACCGTGGGGCGCAGGAGCGACGACCCGCGGCTGCGGAGCACGGTGTCGCTCACCGAGGCGCCGCACGTCAGCCGCCGCCAATTGGCGCTGGCCTGGGAGACGCGCGGGGACCAGCCGGGGTTCCGGGTGTACAACCTGGGGCTCAACGCCGTGCACCTGGGCGGCCGCGAGATCCCCGGCGCGAACCGCAAGCAGGGCCCCCTGCAGCTGGAGGAGATGCAGGGGATGCACACCGAGTGGCTCCCCCTGGACGAGCCGCTGCGCATCGGGGAGCAGGGGCCCGTGCTGCGCGTGCGGGAGCTCCCGCCGCTGGACGAGGAAGAGGACCCCGACGCCACGCGCCTGGAGTAGGGCGCGGCGTCCCCGAGCACCCCCACCCGAGCAGTGCCATGTCCGGCTTCGAGCACCTCCTGATCGGACGGGTCGTCGGCCGCCACTACCGCATCGAGGAGGTCCTCGGCGACGGCGGCTTCGGCGTCGTCTTCCGCGCCGCCGACCTGCGCCACGGCAGGGCGGAGCGCGCGGTCGCGGTCAAGGTGCTCAAGGTGCCGGTGCGCGCCCCCGCCGACGAGGTGGCGCGGCTGCGCGCCCGCTTCCGGCGCGAGGCGTCGTACGCGGCGCGGCTCCCCACGCACCCCGGCATCGTCCCCATCTACGACTACGGCACGGACGAGGCGCTGAATCGCGACTACATCGTCATGGAATTGCTGCGGGGCGAGGACCTGCGGGCGCGCCTGTCGCGCCCGGACCCGCTGCCGCTCCCCCAGGCGCTGCGCATCCTGCGCGACGCGGCGCGGGCGCTGTGCGTGGGGCACCAGGAGGGGCTGGTGCACCGCGACGTCAAGCCGGGCAACCTGTTCCTGGCCGAGCCGGAGGACGGGGGGAGCGAGCCCGAGGTGCGGGTGCTGGACTTCGGGATCGCCAAGCCGCTGGCGCACGACCCCGACCACACCGCCACGCACCTGACGCTGGACGGGCGGGCCCCGCTCTCGGCGCGCTACGCGGCCCCGGAGCAGCTCGCGGCCGGCGACGCCACCTGCGCGACCGACGTGTACGCGCTGGGCGTGGTGGGCTTCGAGATGCTCACCCGCACCCGCCTGTTCACCGACGCCGACCAGAACCGGCGCGAGGCCGGGCTCCCGGTCCCCCTCCCCTCCATCCGCGCCCGCGCCCCGGAGGTGCCGCAGGAGGTGGAGGAGGTGCTCTTCCAGGCGCTGGCCGACGAGCCCGCGCGCCGCTTCCCCGACGCGGGCGCCTTCGCGCGGGCGCTGCAGCAGGCGTGCGGCCGGCGCCGCATCGCGCTGGACCCCGCGGACCGCAGCGGCCGGCGCGCCACGGGCGAGCCGGCGCGCGGGGGCGCCGACGACCGCACCGCGCTGGTGGAGGAGCGCACCGCCCCCGGGGTGGAGGAGCGCCGCGCCGAGCCGGTGCCCCCCCTGCCGAAGCGGCGCCTGCGCCCGCGCCTCCCCGCGCTGCGCCGCCGCACCGCGCTCGCCGCGGTGGCGGCGGGCGTCCTCCTTGCGGGGGGCGGGGCCGTCGCGGGCGGGCTGGCCGGCGGCGCCGACCCGGTGACGGAAGTGCGCCGGCCGGCCGCGCCGCGCCGCGCCCCCGCCGCGCTGGCGCGCGACGCCAACCGCGAGGGCCTCCGGCACTTCCAGCGGCGCGAGTACGGCGAGGCGCTGGCCGCCTTCCGCCGGGCCGGCAGCCTGGTGCCCGCCGAGGCCGAGTACCGCAACAACGAGGGCTACGCCCTGTTCCGGCTGGGCCGGAACGACGAGGCCGTGGCGGTGCTGGAGGAGGTGGTGGAGCGCTACCCGGACCGCCACGTGGCCTACGCCAACCTGGCCGACGTGTACCTGGCCCAGGGCGACACCGCCGCCGCCGTGGCCGCGCTGGAGCGCCTGCTTGCGCGCGACCCGCCGCGGCCGCGCGCCCGCCTGGCGCAGCAGGTGCTGGAGCGCATCCGCCCGGCGGACGAGGAGGAGGAGGTCGTGGTGGAGCCGGACCCGATGCTCGCCATGCCGGCGATCGCCGGCGCCCACCCCGACCTGGAGATCGCCGCCGACCGCGGGGACCACGGCGATGCGGAGGTGGACACCTTCCGGTCGGAGCACCCCTGACGCGGGAGCGGACCGGACCGCAGGCGGTGAAAGCCGGTCCCGGCACGGACCCCGCGTGAGGGATGCGCGCCCGGAGGGCCGAGACCCGCCGGGCGGTTTCGGCGGGGCTCGGCTGCGTTGGGAACGGCGGTATCGTTCCCTACGCAGCGCGCAGCCCGACCCGAGCGACAGCGAGGGGCACGCCCGAACCGGCCGTACAGCCGTGCAGTTCAACCGCCGGACCGGTCCAAACAACCTGGGAATCGAAAGACGAATGTCGGGGTTCGAGTCGCTGCTCACGGGGCGGGTGCTGGTGGACCGCTACCGCATCGAGGAGGTGATCGGGCGGGGGGGGATGGGTGCGGTGTACCGCGCCACGGACGAGCGGCTGGGGCGCCACGTCGCGGTGAAGGTGATCACCGTGATGGGCGCCGCGGACCCCGCCGCCCGCGAGCGGATCCGCGCCCGCTTCCGCCACGAGGCCGCCGCCGCCGCGCGCCTCCCGCACCACCCCAACGTGGTCCCCGTGTACGACTACGGCACGGACCCCGCGCTCGGGCTGGACTTCATCGTCATGGAGCTGCTGCGGGGCGACGACCTGGCCACGCGGCTCGCGGTGGGCCCGCCCCCGCTCCTGCAGACGCTGGAGATCCTGCGGCAGGCGGCGCGCGGGCTGCACGTGGGGCACCGCTCCGGCGTCATCCACCGCGACGTCAAGCCGGGGAACATCTTCATCGTCCGCACCGACGAGGGCGACGAGATGCAGGTGCGGGTGCTGGACTTCGGCATCGCCAAGGTGATCGCCGACGAGGACACCTTCACCCAGCTCACCCAGGACGGCCGCGCCCCGCTGTCGCCCACCTACGCCTCGCCCGAGCAATTGCGCGGCGAGGCGCGGCTGACGCCGGCCTCGGACGTGTTCTCGCTGGGCGCGGTGGCCTTCCAGCTGCTCACCGGCGACCGCCCCTTCAACGAGGCGGACCGCAACCGCATGGGGATCGGGCTCCCGGTCCCCGCCCCGTCCATCCGCGCGCGCAACCCGGCCATCCCCACGGAGGTGGAGGCGGTGGTGATGCGCGCCATGGCGAGCGACCCGGAGGAGCGCTATCCGCACGCGGGCGCCTTCGCCGAGGCGCTGGACCGCGCCCGCCGCACCATGGGCGAGAGCACGCTCCCCCCGTACGCGCCCCCCGGCTTCATCCCCCCGGGCGAGGACCGCACCCGGGTGGACGACGCCGACGACCGCACCCTGATCGCCCCCGCGCCGACGATGGCCCCGCGCGCCGCGGCGCCCATCGCAGCGGACCCCGCCGTGACCCCGCCGCCGGCCGGGGTCGCGCCGCCGCCCCGCCGCGAGCCGGAGCCGCGCCGCGGCCGCGGGTGGACCTGGGCGCTGCTCCTGCTCCTCCTGCTGGCGGGCGGCGCCTTCGCCGCGTACGTGGCCAACGAGCGGGACCGGAGCACCGCCGCGCGCCCGCTGGACACGCTCCCGGACAGCGCCCAGGCGGACACGGTCGCCACCGACACCCTGCCGCAGGACCAGGGCCCGGTGGAGGCGGCGGTCGCCAACGAGGAGGGGCTGCGCTACATGCAGCAGGGCGACTATCCCACGGCCGTGGAGCAGTTCCGCCGCGCCGCCGCCCTGGAGCCGGAGAACGCGGAGTACCTGGACAACTTCGGCTACGCGCTGCTCCAGGCCGGCAGCCCCGCCGAGGCGGTGGTGCAGATCCGCCGCTCCGTGCAGGTGGATCCCAGCCGCGTGGTGGCCTACAACCACCTGGCCGACGCCTCCGTGGCCGTGGGCGACACCGCCGGCGCCATCGTCGCGCTGGAGCGCTACATCGAGCTGAGCACGTACGAGGCGGGCCGCCGCATCGCCGAGGAGCGTATCCGCGCGCTGCAGGCGGCGAGCGCCCCGCTCCCGGACACGCTGCCTCTGGACACCGTGCCGCAGCCGCAGCCGCCGCCCACCGAGGGGCGCCCCCTTCCGCCGCCGCAGTCGCAGCCGCAGCCGCGCCGCCCGGCGCCGCGGGACACCATCCTGATCCCGTAGGCCGCCTTGAGGTACACGGTCCGCGCGGAGGGCCGCGGGCGCGCCGAGCTGCCGGCCTACGGTCTGGCCGACGCCGAGCACCAGGTGGAGAAGGAGATCGTCCGGGTCCTGCCAGGGGCGCGGGTGGACGTGGCGGAGGTGCTGCGGACGGAGGCGGCGGGGCGGATCGTGGAGGAGTTCCGGGTGCGCTACCGGGTGGTGGTGTCCGCGGAGGTGGAGGCGGACTCGCCGGACGAGGCCCGGCGGGAGGCGCTGCGGGAATTGCGGGGGGCGCTGGAGGGAACGCGCCACCGGCGGATCGAGTGGGTGAAGAGCGACGTCTCCTGAAGTACGGCTGGTACGGCGGGTTCGAGCGTGCCCCCGGCTGGCGCCGCAGGGCTGTTTCATTGTAGCAAGCGGCAGAGGGCGGGCACATCGTGAGCGAGCCATCGCACGGCTGCGGTGAGGGAGCGGAAGCCGGCCAGGCGCAAGAGCGTGATCATCAGGCTGCGCAGCAGCGCTGCATTCTGCGGCGCGTACCCCGCACGCGTGGCGTAGGCGTCCTCGCCCAAGATCACGTCCTTGACCCAGTGCAGGGCGTTCTCGATCTGCCAGTGCCCGCGCACGATGCTGGCGAACTCCGCCGCCTCTGCGGTGTGGCTGCTCACGTAATACCTGCGCTCGGCGTACGGCTTGGTCCCTCGCGTGCCAGTGCGCTCGACTTCGATGATGCGGGCCAGCTTCGGCCAACTCGCGTAGGGCTCTTCTGGCGGCGCAGCAAAGACGCGCACCCGGCGCCGCGTGCAGCGGTCGCGCGTACGCTCGACCTGTTCATGCTCGCTCTGCGGGATGGCCGTTTGGCAGAGCTGCCGGACCGCAGCGTAGAGGCGAGGCTGGTTGCCCTTGAGCCCCAGCAGGTAGTGGGCCCCGGTGCGGCAGATCAGCTCCGAAGTTTTTTTGAGCAGTGCAGCGCGTCGGCCGTCAGGCCCGCACCGGCCAGTTCGGCCTGCTGCATCTCCTGGAGCATGGCCTGAACCAGGTGCACCTCACTCTGTTTGCCGTTCTCGTAGATCCGGCTCTCCAGGACGATGCCGCGCTTGTGCGCGTAGAGGGAGAGGACCGCCTTGAAGTTCTGCTCGGGGCTGAAGCGCTCCTGAGCGCTCACGCCGCCCAGGCTCTTTCCGTCGATGGCCCACCACTCCCCCTCCTCGACCTGAATGCGCGAGCGCGCCCAGAGGAGAAAGGCATCCTGAAGCACCTGATAGTCCAGCCCATGCAGGACGCGCCGCAGGGTGGAGTAGGAAGGCAGGCGCTCCTTCTGCGGTCGCAGGTGCTCCAGCAAGATGGCGCGGTGTCGCTTGACGAAGGCATCGAAGTCGCGCCAGGTCTTGGCTCCACTGAGGGTGCCCAGAAGGATGCAGGCCAGTACTAGCCACAGTTCATGGCGGCGTCCGCGCGGATGCCGGAAGTCCGGCACCCGCGCAAGTGATTCAAGCAGTGTCATGCCAGCATGA
>DASVQR010000148.1:0-55380 GCA_036389055.1 Longimicrobiaceae bacterium
GTCCCCTGTCCCCTGTCCCCTGTCCCCTGTTCCCTGTTCCCTGTCCCCTACTCCGGCTCGAAGTGCGTCACGCTCTCCAGGAACTCGCTGAACGGGAACATGTCGAAGCAGCGCAGCGAGACCGGGCGGAGGCCGGCGCGCCGGAAGGCGAGGGTGTCGCGCAGGTGGGAGTCGAAAGAGCAGGAGACCAGGCACACGGCGGCGGGGCGCCAGCGGGCGACGGCCTCCGGGACCCCGGGGCCGCAGCCGAACCGGCTGGGGTTCACGAACACCGCGTCCGGCGCGTCGAAGGCGCGCTCCGCCGCGAAGCGCTCGGCGGGCTCGCAGGCGTACTCCGCGTCCGGCAGGTGGTGGAGCGCGGCGTTGCGGCGGGCGCTCTCGATCGCCCAGCGGTTGTTGTCGGCGCCGTGTACGCGCGTCCCCGGGGCGGCGGCCAGCACGGAGTGGAGCCCCGCGCCGCAGTACAGGTCCACGACGTGGGCGGGGCGCTCCAGCGGACGCTGGATCTCCTCCACCATCTCGGGGACCAGGCGCAGGTTGCTCTGGAAGAAGGCGCGGTGGTGCGCCAGCACCGTCTTGCCGCCCAGGCGGTTGGCGAGCCAGGACTCCCCCGCCTCCACCCCCTGAGACACCACGGCCGCGCCGAGCACCCCGGGCGCGCCCTCCAGCAGCGCGCGGCAGAGCGGCTCCAGGGCGACGGGGGACTCGCGCGGCGCGGAGATGGAGACGTGCGCGCGCAGGGTGCCGTGCTCCAGGCGCACCGCGAAGCCGAACACCGCCTCCGCCCAGGCGCCGCCCACGACCACGTCGCGCACGCGGAGCACGGTGGGGCGGGCCTCCTCCGGGAGCACCCAGAGCGTGTCCTCCAGCGGCGCCTTGGTCCCGCCCCGCGGGTCCACGCCCAGCACCCGGGTCTCGCCGCCCCCGCGCTCCACGCGGAAGCCGGCGTGCCCGCGGAACCCGCCCTCCACGGGACAGCGGCGGATCCCCGTGAAGAGCCGGTCCAGCCCGTGCTCCGCGAGCAGGCCGCGGACGCGCGCCTCCTTGTCCGCGAGGTGCCGCCCGTACTCCGAGAAGAGCCCCTCCGGGGTCACGCGCCGCCCGCGCCGCGCACCACCCGCGCGGTGGTTACCACCTGCCCCGCGTGCCGGGCGGTGTGCTCGCCCACGTGGTACAGCAGCCCGCGCACGCTGGAGGGGAGCCGCCCGCGCCCCACCTCGCGCGGCTCGTCCAGGGTGGCCTCCGGGGTGGCGCGCAGCTGCGCCAGGGCGCGCTCCACGGCCGCGCGCACCTCCGCGAGCAGCTCCGCCGCGCCCGCGCCGGCCCCCTCGTCCTCCTCGGCGCGCACCCCCGCGAGCAGCTCCGCCGCGGCCGCGCCGGCCCCCTCGTCCTCCTCGGCGCGCAAGAAGGCGAGCTGCTCCGGGGACAATTGCTCGCCGCGGGCGTAGGCGAGCAGGCGGTCCGTGCTCCCGGCCAGGTGCCGCAGGTGGAACCCGGTCGACGCGGCGCCGCCGGGCCGGGCCCGCAATTCCTCCGGCGAGAGCGGCGCCGCGGCGCGCTCCACGTCCTCCAGCGCCTGCACCAGCGCGTGGGCCACGGGCTGGAGCTGCGTGGGGACGCCCTCCAGGGGGCCGCGCAGCCAGGCTTCGGGGTTGCTCATTCCGTCTCCTCGGTTTTCGGGGACCCCGGGGCGAGGGGTGGATCGCATGTTGCCGTAGGTCGGGCGACCGCGCATTCCGGGAGGCCGCACCCGAGCCACGCCGCGCCCGCATGTTCCAGGACTTCGCATCCGTCGCCCACGCCGTCACCCGCGCCTTCGAGATCGCGGGGATCTCGGTGATCGTCTTCGGGTCGGTCGTCGCCACGCTGCTCTTCCTGTGGCGCGCCCTGGGCCGGCGCGAGCTCGGCGCGGCGTACCACGGCTACCGCAGCCACCTGGGGCGCGCCATCCTGCTGGGGCTGGAGCTGATGGTCGCCGCCGACATCATCAGCACCGTCGCCGTGGAGCCCACCTTCCGCAGCCTGGGCGTGCTGGGGCTGATCGTGGTCATCCGCACCTTCCTCAGCTTCTCGCTGGAGGTGGAGATCAACGGCCACTGGCCCTGGCAGGAGAGCCGCCGCGGCGATCCCGCTCCGCGCGACAAGGTGGAACAGCTCTGACCGCGGGTTCGACGGCACTGAACCGCGGGTTCGGGCGTGCCCCCGGCTGGCGCCGGGGTCGGGCTGCGGCTCCGTAGCAGACGAAACGACCGTCTGCAACGGAGTCGAGCCCGCGCAAACTGCCGCGCGGTCTCGCCCCTTCGGGCCGACATCCCTCACGCAACGGCAGGCCCCCTCCCCCACGACCTGCCCCTCCAATCCCCCGCAAGCGGGAGAGGGGACAACTGCTTGCCGCACCCGTAGTTGCTCCCCTCTCCCAGAATTGGGAGAGGGTGGCGAGCCTCAAGCGAGCCGGGTGAGGGCCTGCCGGGCGAGGGTCCTCACTTCCGGCGGCGGTTGCGCTTCCGCGATTCCTTCTGCTGCTTGCGCTTGTTCTTTTTCGCCTTCGCGCCGGGTGCGCCGGGGCGAGACGCGGGCCCGGGCGCGGGCAGGGGGGCGAGGTAGTCCTCGAAGGCCGCTTCCCGCATCGCCTGGAACGAGCCACGCAGTCCCCCGCCCCGCCCCCGGCGCTTCTCGATCAGGCCCAGGTCCGCCTGCACGTCCTCCCAGTCCCCGCGCATGAGCACGTCCACCCGTCCGGCGGCGAACGCCTGCTCCATCAGCGGCGCGGCTTCCATCACCCGCATCTCGGTGAGCGCGTCCACCAGGTAGGCGTTGACGATCTCGCTGTTGCGGTCCCACTTCTCCAGCCGCGCCATGAGCAGCGGCACCACCTCCCCTCTGGAGGACGGGTCGCGCGCGGCGATCTCGTCCAGCCCGTTGGCCGCGAGTACGTGCCGCGCGTGGCTCTCCGAGTCGTCGGCGAGGATCCGCGCGAGCGGCGGGATGGCCGCGGCCCCGATCACGCCGAAGACGACCGCCAGCTCCGGGTCCGTGAACAGCTCGTCCCCCAGCGACACGGCCAGCTCCAGCAGCGGCTCCACCGCTTCCGCGGCCCGCAGCTGTCCCAGCGCGCGCCAGGCGTGCGTGGGCGCCCACAGCGCGGGGCTCTCTTCGTCCGCGTCGTGGAGCGCCGGGTCCGTCGCCATGCGGATCAGCTCGGGCACGTGCTCGGGGCCCAGGCCCAGCGCCGGGTAGTCCAGCCACTCGTTGGTGACGGCTTCCTCGCCGAGCTCCAGGAGCCCGGCGACGGGAGGGGGATAGGACGTGCTCATGGGCGGCTTCCTCCGGCGGAACGGACACGTGGTGCTGCGACCGGGGAATCTTGGCCGCGCAGGTCGCGGGCCACAAGCACGGCCGGAACGCACGAGCCCCGCCGCCGGTCGGGCCGGCGGCGGGGCTGGGGTGGAGCGGACGGGGCGGGCGTCAGCGCCGGGAGGCCTTGAGGCGCTGGAACTCGCGGACGAAGGCGCGGGCGTCGGCCTCCGAGAAGCTTTCCATCACGTCCGTGTCGTTCACGTTGACGTTCTCGAAGACGCGCTCGCCGTCCCGGGTGGTGAAGAGCAGCCGCCCGCCGCGGTACTGCACGTCGCGCAGGTCGCTCACCGGGTACTCCACGCTGCGGTTCAGCATGCTGCTCACGGACCTGCGCACCGCGGCCTGGACGATCCCCTCCAGGAAGCCCTCCTCCCCGTCGTCGTCCTCGTCCATGTCCTCGGCCATCTCGCGGCGGATGTCGCGGAGGGCGCGGTCGGTGAGCTGCATGACGACTTCGTCGCGGGTCAGCAGCAGGGCCACCTTGCCGTCGCGGGTGGCGATGGCGGAGCGGGCGCCGCGCGGGTCGCGCCGCTGGCCCAGGCGGCCGGGCGAGTCGTCGTCCGAATCGGCGGAGACGGTGACGCGCGTGCCGTGGATCTGCGCGGACACCGCGCGGGCCGGAACGGCCAGCAGGAGGAGCAGGAGAAGGGCGGCGGCGGCTTTCATGACATGGGGTCCCGGGTGAGGTTCGGCTCGGTGAAGCTGCTCCCGCCCGTACGGGACCGCCGCGGCCCGGGTTTCACGCCCCGGCGGGGACGCTGGCGCGCGCCTCGTCGCACTCCCCGCACCCGGCGCCGGCCGGGTGCAGGAACACCAGCGGGTCGCGCGCCAGCCGCTCCAGCGCCGCGTCCACGACGTCGCGGGCGCGCACCAGCCGCGCATGGGCGTGCCCCACCGGCCCCTCGCGCTGCAGGCCGCGCTCCCGCAGCCACCCGTCCGCCAGGGCGAAGCGCTCGCAGCAGTGGTCGTTCTCGCCGTACTCCACCCGCACGGCCCGCCCGCCGCGGAGCACGGTGATGTGCTTGGGCAGGCGGTAGGGGACGCCGGCCAGCAGCTCGGCCAGGTGCAGCGTGGTGTCCGCGTCGTGCCCCACCCCCAGCAGCAGCACCTGCCCGTCCAGCTCGTGCACCCTGCCGACGGGGCTCTCCGGGGCGTGCGGCGGCAGCGGGAGCGGCCCGGAGACCACCCGCTCCGCCAGCGGCCCGGCCGCGGCGAAGGCGAACGCGTGGTCGCTGCGCGCCACGCCGGGGAGCCGCCAGAAGGTGTCGGCCACCACGCCCAGGTCCTCCGACGCCGGCGTGCTCCGCGGGTCCAGCGGCTCCTCGTCGCTCCCCGTCCACGCCGGCATCGCCAGCGTGCCGTCCGGCCCGAGCGCGTCCCGCAGCGCCCCGATCAGCCCGCGCGGCCCGCCCTCCACCGGCCGCACCGCCCGGAAGGAGGTGTGCACCAGCAGCACCCCGCCCTCCCGGACACCCAGCGCCCGCAGCTGCCCCACCAGCTCCTCCCTGCCGACCTCCGCCCGCGCGCTCCCGCTCATCGTCGTCCCTGGTCTCTGTGCGTGCTTCGTACTCCACGAGTCGGGACGGCAGGGACCGGGCGTCCGTGGCGGGGACCGGCCGGCTCCGGCCGGTCCCCGTGGATCGTCAGGCGGGGCCCATCCCCCCGCCGCCGCCCGCGTCCGACCCGCCGCTGCTGGTGCCGCGCGCGCCCGCCGAGCCGGGGGCGCCGGTGCCGCCCGCCGCGGCGCTGGAGGTGCCGCCGCCCGTCTGGGTGGTCCCCCGCACGGAGGGGTCGCCCATGCCGCTCCCCGCGGTGCCGGTGCCGCCGAAGTCGGCCGCGGACGGCCCCACGGCGTCCGCCAGGTCGTCCGACTGGTTGGTGGTGGCGCCGGTGGTGGCGGCGTACTCGGTGCCGCCCACGCCGCTGCCGCCGCCCGCCGCCAGGCCGGAGCCCGCGCTGCCGGTGCCGGTGCTGCGGCTGATCCCCGCGGAGCCCATCGCCGCCGCGTCGCGGGCGATCTCCGCGTCCTCCGGGCTGTTGGCGTCGGGGCTGCCGCCCGCCGTCCTGTCCTGGTCCATCGCTGCCTCCGCTGCTCGGGTGTCCGCTCGCCGGGAGGGCCGCCCCGCCGCAAGACCCCCGCCACCGCTACCTCCGCCGGCTCTCCTCGTAGCGGCGGATCAGCTCCTCCGGCGGCGTGGAGGCGATGGTGCGGCCGATCACGTCCAGCGGCAGGTCGTCCAGCTTCCTGAAGCGCACGCACGACTTGCCCATGTCCAGCTTCTTCCCCGCGCGGGCGAACTCCTCGCGGAAGGCGGCCTCCTGCTCGGAGTCCTGGTAGACGCAGTTCAGGTAGAGCGCGAAGTAGTTCTTCTGCGCGGCGAGGGCGGCGTAGCCGAGCGGCTGCTTGTTGTACGTGACCGGGTAGCGCTCCAGGGGGATCCCCCAGCAGATCATCCCGAAGCCCATGCTCTCGCGGTACCCCTCGGGGAGGTTGCGCAGCACCAGGTCCCGCACCGCGGAGACCACCTCGCGGCGCTCGGGCGGGAGCTCGGCCAGGTACTCCTCGGCGGTGGCGGCGCTGCTGCTGGCCATGGCGGCCTCCGGGTGGAGGGTGGATGGAGGAAGGAGAGGCGGCGCGCGATGCGGTCCCCTGCCGCCGCCGGTGCCGCAGGGCCCTCACCCGGCTCGCTTGAGGCTCGCCACCCTCTCCCAATCCTGGGAGAGGGGGCCAACTGCTGGATGTGTAGGCAGAGTGGGCAGTCGCGTGAGGGATTTCGGCCCGAAGGGGCGAGACCCGGCGGCAGTTTGCCGGGGCTCGACTCCGTTACGCAGCGTAGTTTGCTGCGTTACGGAGCCGAAGCCCGACCCCGGCGCCAGCCGGGGGCACGCCCGAGCCCGCAGTTCCTACCTGACGTCGTCCTGCTCGTCGGAACCCTCGTCCTCTTCGAAGTCCTCGACCGGCTCGCCGTTTTCGTCCAGTTCGTCCCAGTCCTCCGCGACGCCCAGGTCGTCGAAGGAGAAATCGGACTCCCCCGCCCGCGCCCGCGCCGCCGCGATCTCCAGCGTGTCGAGCAGCGCCTCGTGGGCGGGCGAGCGCTCCATCTCGTACTCGGCCTTCTCGTACTCGCCGGCCAGGTAGCGGGCCATCAGCTCGTACATGGTCTCGCGGTCGGTCTCGTACACGGGCCCGCCCTCGCCCGACGCGCCGGTCTCGGCGACGAAGTGGTGCAGCGCCCCCTCGCCGTCCATGGCGTCGTGGAAGCGGAAGTGCGCCAGCGAGAAGAGCTGGCGCGTCCCGCCCTGGGACCTTTCCTCGTGCTCGTCCTCGGAGCTCAGCCTGAACATGCGGCCCTCCCCCTGGTCTGTCGCGGTCGCGTGGTGCCGGTACGGGCGCCCGGAGCACGCAGGACGCGGGCCCGGAGCGCGCGTCAGAAGCCGCGGCCGCGCGCGGCGCCGCGGGCGAGCAGCCACCCCCCGAGCAGGAAGCCGACGCCCCCAACGGCCAGGAACAGGTAGTCGTACAGGGGGACGTGCACCGGCAGGTCGCGCACGTGGTGGAGCCCGAGCAGGTGGTGGTCGACCACCCCCTCCACCAGGTTGAACGCCCCCCACCCGCCCAGCATCAGCCCCAGCAGCCAGCGCACGGGCGGCAATCGCTCGCCGGGGACGCTCGCGGCGCCGTACAGCAGCAGCACGCCCGCGAGCACCAGGAGCCAGGTGCCGGCGTGGAACCACCCGTCGGCGGCCATGTTGACGCGCATGGACGCCACGTCGGTGGGCGGCACCCGGGCCGACAGCATGTTGTGCCAGTGCGCGATCTGGTGGAGCGCGATGCCGTCCGCGAAGCCGCCCAGCCCCAGCCCCAGGAGGATCCCGGCCAGGCGGGCGCGGCGGAAGGCGGGAGTCCGGTGCACCGGGCTCAGAACGCCCAGGCCAGCACCGCGATCAGCGCGCCCACCACCACGGTGGTCACGTTGAGCGCCAGGCTGGCCGCCGAGGCGTGCGCCTCCAGCTTGCGCGAGGCGGACTCCTCCTCCTGGGCGCGGAGGAGCTGCTGCCCCTGGCAGAAGCTGACGGTGCGCGCCTCGGTCTCGGAAAGGCGGCCCAGCCCGTCGCGGGCGGCGCGCTGGAGCAGCGCCTCGCACTCGGCGGGGATTGCCACGGGACGGGGCTCGTACGAGGGCACGGGGACCTCGTCGGGGCGGATCAGGCGGTAGCCGAGGCAGCCGCTAGAGAAGAGGACGAGCGCGGACAGGCAGAGGAGGCGGAGGATGCGCACGGCGGAACCCCGGGAGCGGATGGACGGGCGTGGCCCCGGGCGCGCCCGGGACCGTTGGCGTCGTCCGAAGCTAGGCGCGCGGTCCCGCCGGAGGCAAGGAGCGCGGGCGACCGCCTACGGGACGGCCGGGGTGGAGGGCGAGGGCCGGTCGGCGGTGTTCTCGTCGACGCGCAGCCGGACGCCGCCCCAGGCGCGGTCCACGTCGACGGCGCCCTGCCACACCCGCGCGTACGGCAGCCCCACGGCGTAGGGCGGCTGGTCCAGCCCGAAGCCGGTGCCCCCCGCGACCCAGAAGGGCGGCGTGTCCGCGCGCCCCGCGGCCTGGTACGCGGCCCGCGCCGAGGCGAACAGCTGCGCCGCGTTTGCCTGGTGGGCGTAGGTGCCGGGGACGAAGGCCCCGTCGCGCAGCACCTCCCCGGTCCAGGCGGCGTGATAGGCGAGCATGCTGTCCGGCACGGCGCGCATGCGCTCCACGTCCAGGAACACCGTGGTGCCGCGCGGAAAGCCCTCGCCCACGGCCCGGGCGATGGCGTCGCGCGCGTCGGCGCGGCCCCGCTCGGCGCCCAGCAGCGTCCGCGAGCAGACCACCGGGCCGCCCGGCTGCTCCGCCCCCGCCACTGGCGCGTCCTCGAACGCCTGCTGCCCCACGTACAGCACCGCGATCCCCCAGCCCATCCCCTCCAGCGCCGCGCGGGTGCCGCTCCACGACGCGTCGCGGTGGCAGGGCGAGGGGAGGTAGTAGCCGGTCCAGCGGTACGGCGACTCCTGCCGCCAGGCGCGCATGGCCGTCTCGCCGGGGTACACGGCGGCGTCGAAGCCGGGGTGGACGTTCGCGGGCTGCGAGGGCCCGGCGGGGCCTCCGGAGCCGGTGGCGGCCGGCGCGCACGCGGCGGCCAGCAGGAGCAGCAGGGGGGCGTGAATTCGTCGCATGGCCGCGGCGCGGAGCAAGATCGGCGCCGGGAGGGGCTCAGGCGGACGGCGGCGGGTGGAGCGCCTGCCACTCGTCGCGGAGCAGCGCGTACACGTACTCGTCCGACCAGCGCCCCTTGAACCAGACGTGCCGGCGGAAGTGCGCCTCCCGCCGCATCCCCACCCGTTCCAGCAGCGCGACGGACGCGGCGTTTTCGCAGTCGGTGGTGGCGCTGACGCGGTGCAGCCCCAGCGTGCCGAAGGCGTAGCCGAGCAGGGCGCGCACCGCCTCGGTGCCGTAGCCGCGCCCCTGCGCGGCACGGGCGAGGGTGTAGCCGATCTCGCCCAGGCGCGGGTCGTCGCCGCCGACGTGCAGCGCGCAGTCGCCCAGCAGCTCGCCCGTGGCCTTGAGCTCGACGGCGAGCTGGGACCACGCGCCCGGCGTCCCCGGCCGGAGCCCCGCCTGCGCGTCCAGGAAGGCGCGGCCCTCCTCCGCCGTGCAGCCGTCCCAGCTCTGCCAGCGGGCGACCTCCGGGTCATTGCGGTACGCCACGAACGCGGGCAGGTCCGCCTCCGCGAAGCGGCGCAGCCGCAGCCGCGCGGTCTCGATCACCAGCATCGCCTCCCGCATCGTCCTCCCAGGGATTCGAGGTCAGGCACCGGGCCGCTCGAAGCGCATGCCGCAGCGGGGCGCGCCTCCCGGCGTCCGGCTCCCCAGCCACATCTCCCGCAGCCGGAGCACGCCACCCTTGATCTCCGCGACGCCGTCGAGATCCAGCTCCTCGGGCACGAAGTTGCCGCCCTGCACCATCAGCTTGAGCCGTCCGCTCGCCGCGTCGTGGGTGTAGGCGCCCCAGTAGTCCTGGTAGCTCTCGAAGGGCATCCAGGTGACGCCGAACGTGCCGTCGCGGCGGAACTGGAGCTCCCGGATCGGCTCGGCCGGGGCGGCCTCGGCGGCGCCGCAGGGCGTTTCTCCGGTCTGCGCCCAGGTGCCCACCAGCGGGCTCCGCGCGGGATCGACCACGCGGACAGTGGTGCGGACCTCGCGGCCGCCGACGCGCGCGAGCAGCGGGAAGGCGGTGCCGTCGGGCGCGTCGGGCGCGATGCGGATGACGCCGCTCCGGGCGTCCACGCTCGCGGGCCCGCCCTCGGGGAGCGACCACGCGGGGCGGCATCCGTCCGGGAGCGATTCGAAGGCGCCGGGGAAGCGGGAGACGAGGAGCCGGACGGAGTCCACGGTGCCCGGCCGCAGCTCGTACTCGCCGGGCGAGACCAGGAGCGCGCCCTCCGGGAGCGTGCACGGCGGCGGAGCGGCGGGGACGGCGTTGCCTGCGCAGGAAGCCATGGCGAGCAGGATCGCGGGGAGCAGGGTGCGGAGCGCGCGGACAGGGCTCAACGTGGGGTTCCGTGCAGGTCGGGGGCGGTGGGGCCGGGTCACTCCGGCCGGTCCAGGGTCCAGCCGAGGAAGTGCGCGAGGTCGTCCGCGGCGGCCTCGGCCTGGCCGCGCACGTACTCGTGCGGGTCGCGGAGCGCCGCTTCGACGATCGGCCGCACCCGCGCTTCTTCCAGCGCGCCGCAGGTCCGGGCCAGGTGCCCGAAGCCGAGCACCGCGTTGCCGCGCACGTTGAAGTGCGGGTGCGCGGCAAGGCGCAGGCACACCTCCTGTGCCCAGGCGCAGTCCGGCGGGTCCAGCGACACGGCGACCGGCACGTGCAGCAGCTCGTCGGGCAGACCGCGCGCGATCACCGCCTCCACGTCCACGATCTCCCAGCCGTCCCGGAGCGGGCTCATCGGGCGCATCCCCGGACGGACGCCGTCAGGCCAGCGCCGCCCGTGCGGGCGCGCGCTCCTCCGGGCGCACCGCCCACGCGGACAGGGCGCTCGGCAGCCCCACGCCCAGGGCGTGGATCAGGAGGCCATTGATCACCACGGGCAGCGACTGCGTGCCGGTCATGGCGGGCGTCAGCGGCAGCACCAGCTGGTTCATCACCACCCAGACGAGGACGCCGTACAGCGGACCCCAGAGCAGCGGCCGGCGGCGGAGCTCCGGAAGGCGGCTGCTGGCGGCGTGGTACGCGACCACCACGGCGCACGCGATGGCGAAGTGGATCGCGAGCCCGAGGAGCGCCGTCGCGGTGCCTCCCGCGAAGGCCGCCCGGCCCAGCAGGCCGGACGCGATGCTGTGGAGGATGCGCGCCGGCGGCACCCCCCGCGCGCCGAAGAACACGAAGGCGTCCAGCAGGTCCAGCACGCCCACGGCCAGGGTGCCGAGGAGCACCGCCCGGCCCGGCGTGAGGGTCCTGCGTCCGTGGAGCTCGGCGTCGGGAGTCATGGCGGGGCCTCCGGTCGGGGGGAGAGGTGGGCGACGCGGTCGGTCAACGCAGCACGGCCGAGGCCGGCGCGCGGTACAGGTCGGACTGGCCGTTCCCGGCGGCGGAGCCGGCCGCCGCGTCCGCGCGCGTGCTGGCGAAGTACAGCCACCGGCCGTCGCGCGAGAAATCGGGCGTGAAGTCGAACGCCGGCGAGTTGAGGCCGGCCACCGGCTCGGGAGCGGACCACGTCTCTCCCGCGCGGCGGCTCACGTACAGGTCGCCTCCGCCCTCGCCGCCGGGGCGGTTGCTCCAGAACAGGACCGTGGCGCCGTCCGGCGAGAGCTCGGGGTCGCCCTCGCTGGCGGGCGAGTTCCACGCTTCCATCGCCTCCGCCGCGCCGAAGCCGCCTCCGGCCTCGCGGGCGCGGAACAGGTCCAGCATGCGCGCCCTGCCGCCGCGCGACGAGCCGAAGTACAGCCACCCGTCGTGCCACTCGGGCCCCAGCTCCTGCGCCGGGCTGTTCACGGCGGCGCCCAGGTGCTCGGGCGCGCCCCACCCGGAGCCCTGCCGCCGCACGCGCCACAGGTCCAGGTCGGTGCGCGCGGAGTCGCGCCCCGGCGCCGGCCGGTCCGAGACGAAGTACAGCGTGCGCCCGTCCGGCGCCCAGGTCGGGTCCGAGTCGCCGTGGCCCTCGACGGCGAACGGCGCCGGCTCCGGGGCGCTCCAGCGCCCGCCGCGCAGCCGGGAGAACAGGATGCGCGGGCTGCGGAAGTCCGGCTCCGAGCGGGCGAAGACCAGCGTCCGGCCGTCCGGGCTGAGGCTGGGGTTGTACTCATTGGCAGCGGTGGAGAGCACGCCCTCCCCCACCCGCTCCACTGGCGAGGTCGGCGACGGCGCCGGACCGGGAGCGGGAGCGCACGCGGCGAGGAGGAGCGGGACGGCGAGGAGGCGGCGCTTCATGCGATGTCGGAGATGTCGGAACGGGAGACGGAGGGACAGCGGGACGCCGGATGGGCGGGGCTCACCGGCGCAGGCTGAGCACCAGCACCCCCGCGGCCACCAGGGCGATCCCCAGCCAGTCGCGCGGGGCGGGGCGCTCGCCCAGGAAGGCGGCCGCGAACACGGCCACCAGCACCACGCTCAGCTTGTCCACCGGGGCCACCCTCGAGGCGTCGCCCACCTTGAGCGCGCGGAAGTAGCAGACCCAGGACGCGCCGGTGGCGAGCCCCGAGAGCACCAGGAACGCCGTGGAGCGGGGCGGGAGCGCCAGCGGGCTGCGCCACTTGCCGGTGGCGGCGACGAAGGCGCCCAGCACCGCCACGATCACCACGGTCCTCACCAGCGTGGCGAAGTCGGAGTCGATCCCCTCCAGCCCCACCTTGGCGAGCACGGCGGTGAGCGCCGCGAACACCGCGGAGCCCAGCGCCCAGGGGAGCCATGCCGAGGTCTGCGCCATCCTCCGCCTCCCGCTACGGTGTGTCGTCCGCCCCCGGGGCCCCGAAGAAGCCCCGCATCCGCTCCAGGTCGTAGGCGAGCAGGTAGGGGTGGAAGCGCGCGTACAGGTCGGCCAGCAGCGCGCGGTCCGGCCCGATCGCGTCCATGCCGCGGTCGTCGTAGGGATAGAGGAGCACCCCTCGGTCCGGGTCCGCCAGGTAGACGGCGGCGAGGAGCCGCGGGCGGATCCCCAGGTCCGCGGCCAGGGCGCCCCAGAGCAGCCCGTCCAGCGCGGACGCGTCCGCGCGGAACGCCACGAAGGTGCGCCGCTCCGGCTCCTCGCCGTCGTCCCACGTACGCGTCCAGCAGTTCCACGGACGCGTCATCCGTACGCCGCACGCCCGCAGCGAGCGGAACACCCCGAGGTGGCGGACGGGCGGCCCCTCGCCATACCAGGCCAGCACGACGACGAACGCGGGCGACCCGCGGAAGGCGTAGCGGGCGATCTCACGCGCGCGGTCGTACGCCTGCGTGAACTGCTCCACGCGCGTGCCGTCGCGGGACAGCTCGAAGCGCAGCGCCGGCTCGTTGGCGTAGAACAGCCCACCCCCGAACGCGCTCTCCCCGAACACGGCGTACAGCGCGTCCGGAGTCACCGCTGCGTCCGGGGTACGGCCTCCGCCCGCCGCGGGCGGCTCCGGGAGCACGTCCGCCCTACTCCGCGCGGACGTCCAGCCCAAGGGCCTCCGCGATGACGATGGTCTGGTCGACCGTGATGATGGCGCCCCGGAGCTGCACGCTCTCGGGGTCGAGCGCGCTCAGGTCGCTGCCGCGCAGGTCGCAGCCCGACAGGTCGGCGCCGCGGAGCCAGGCGCCGGACAGGTCCACGTCGCGCAGCGAGCCGCCCTGCAGCCGCGTGCCGCTCAGGTCCGCCTCCCGCATCTGCACGCCGCTGAACGCGGCGGAGCGGAGGTCCGCGCCGGACAGCCCCACGAGCGACCAGTTGCCGCCCGTCACCTTCATCACCTCGAAGGTGCAGCGGTCGAACCGGCTCCCCACCAGCTTGCACCCGGTGAAGCGCGCGTCGAAGAAGCTGCACCCGGAAAAGGTGCAGTTGACGAACGCGGCCCCCTCGTGCGCCGACACGTTGAAGCGCGCCCCGCGGAAGGTGCACTCCGTGAACACGGCGCCGCGCCCCTCGGCCTCCGTCAGGTCCAGCTCCACGAACAGCACGCCCTCGTGGCTCTCGCCGGAAAGGTCCCTGCCGTACCAGCTCTCGCCCGCCACCGTGGCGCGGGTCCCGGGCGCGGCGGCCCCGCGCTTCCGCTCAGCCACGGCGGCCGCTCCCGCGGAGATCGATGGAAGGGGGCTGGCTCACGTCGGGGTCCGGATGCGGATGGGGTGGAGGATGCCGCGCACGCGCAAGCTACCGGCCGGTCCGGCGCCCGGCAATCGCCGCGCGGGGGCACCCATGTTGCGACGGGCCCCGCGCCGTCCGATGTTTGCACCTCGCCCGCATGGTCCCGCGCGCTCCGCCGGGGCAGAACGCCGCCACCCGCGAGCCCGTGGACCCTCTCCAGGCCGACATCGCCGCCGTCGCGCGCATCGGCGCCGTGCCCACCATCCTCCGGGTGGTCTCCGAGGTCACCGGGCTGCGCCTCGCCCTGGTCGCGCGGGTGACGCGGGAGGCGTGGATCGCCTGCGCGGTCCTGGACCGCATGGGCTTCGGGCTGGACGTGGGGGACCGGCTGGACGTCGCCACCACGCTGTGCAGCGAGGTGCGCGACACCCGCGAGCCCATCGTCATCGAGCACGCCAGCGCGGATCCGGACTACTGCGGGCACCCCGCGCGCGGGCTGTACGGGATGGAAAGCTACATCGCCGTCCCCATCTTCCGCCCCGGCGGCGAGTACTTCGGCAACGTGTGCGCCCTGGACGCCGCCCCCGCCCGGCTGCGCGACGGCAGGACAGTGGAGACGATGAAGCTGTTCGCCGAGCTGATCTCGCTTCAGCTCGCGGCGGAGGAGGAGTCGCACCGCGACCGCGAGGCGCTGGCCGGCGAGCGGGAGACGGCGGAGCTGCGCGAGCAGTTCATCGCGGCGCTGGGCCACGACCTGCGCAACCCGCTCTCCTCCATCCTGATGAGCGCGGGCTTCCTGCTGGCGCTGCCGCAGGAGCCCCGGCAGCGGACGGTGCTGGAGCGGATCCACGGGAGCGGCGAGCGCATGTCGCGGCTGATCGACGACGTCCTGGACTTCGCGCGCGGGCGGCTGGGCGGGGGGATGACGGTGGACCCGGAGGAGGTGGAGGTGGCCGCGCTGGTGGGGCAGGTGGTGGACGAGGTCGCCGCCGTGCACCCCGGGCGGACGGTGCGCTTCGCCCCGGCGGGCGCCGGCAGGGCGCGGCTGGACCGCTCGCGCGTGGCGCAGATGCTCAGCAACCTGGTGGCCAACGCCGTGGAGCACAGCCCCGCGGACGAGCCGGTGGACGTCCGCGTCGGCGGCACGGCGGACCGCGTGGTGTTCGCCGTCGCCAACCGCGGCGACCCCATCCCGCCCGACGTGGTCCCCCGCCTGTTCGAGCCCTACATGCGGACGCGCCGCAGGGGCCCGCGCCCGGGGCTCGGCCTGGGCCTGTACATCGCCGCCGAGGTCGCCCGCGCGCACGGCGGGACGGTCCGCGCGGAGTCGTCGGCGGAGGATGGGACCACGTTCACGGTGGAGCTGCCCCGCTCGCCCGGGGCGACGAGCGGCGACGGCGCGTAGCCGCGGGGTCACCGTTCCGATCCGCAGGTGCTGCTGCGCGACGCCCTGAAGTCCGGATCATCCACTCCCCCGGGCCGACGCGTCGCCGGACCGAGCCGGCCGAAGCACCCGCCCCTCGATGTCCGCCACGAAACGCTGGATCATCGGCGCGGCGCCTTCGGAGTACGCCAGGGAGCGCTCGTACCTGTGGAAAGGGCTTTCGCCGCGCCGGACCGCGGACAGCCAGTTGAAGGAACCCTCGCAGATGACCTGGTCGTCGACGGTCACCGTCTTGTTGTGGATGCGCCGCGCCACCTTCACCTCTGCGCCCACCGCCGCCAGCAGCCGCTTTCCCTCCGTCGCCGCGGGCCGCTCCCGGCCGTTCTCCAGGTTGAGCTCGGCGTCGACGTAGCACGTCACGCGCACGCCGCGCGAAACGGCATCCGTGATCATCTGCTCGATCCCGTCCGCGCGGATCGCGTCCGCGACCACCCAGGGCGAGGTGATGCGGATCGTCTCCCCGGCACCGGCAAAGAAGTCGCGCAGCGCCTCCCGGTGCTCAGCCAGACCGGCGAGCTTGCGCACCGGGCCGGAATCCCCGGCGGGACGGACCTCCACGTCGGTCAGCTCGTTGTCGCGCGACCTGAACAGGTGCCGTGCCAGCAGCCCCGCGGGCGAGCAGCCCCGCGGGCGAGCTCCCCCGCGGCTCGAAGACGCCCATGTCGCCGAAGACCAGGAAGCTCTCCCGCGCGCGGGACACGGCGACGTTCAGGAGGGAGCGGTCCTCCAGCATGAAGCGGCTTCCGCCCTCGGAGTGCACGTACACGGACGAGAAGACCACCACGTCGCGCTCGTCGCCCTGGAGGGAGTGCACGGTATCCACCGTGAGTCCCCTGACCTGCCGCGCTTCCAGCGCGCTGCGGATCGCCCGCGCCTGGGCCTTGAAGGGGGTCACCACCGCCACCACCTGCTCCATGGGCGGCGGCGTCGCCCCGTCGTCCCACCCGCGCGCGCGGGCGCCGAGGCGGCGCAGCGCGTCGGCGTGGCCGGCGATCCAGCGGGCGACCGTCCACGCCTCGACGTCGTTGGCGCGGCTGGTGCCCGACCTGCGCGACGCGCCCGGGACGTGCGCGTACCCCATCCGCGGAAGGTCCGGCCGCCGGGCATCGTCCGGCCGGACGGGGACGAGCCGCCCCTCGTAGCACAGCTCGTTGCAGTAGGCGACGATCGGCGGCGCGCAGCGGTAGTGCTCGCTGAGGAGCATGCCCCCGTACGGCAGCCCGGCGATGCGGCGGGGGCTCCTGCGCTGCGCCACGCGCATCGCGCTCCCGCCGGCGGCGGAGATCCCGGCATCCTCCACCGGATCGGCTTCGCTGCCGGCGGGCAGGATCCCCGCGCGGCGCAGGTTCCCGGCATCCCCCCACCCGCTCACCCGCGGCACCGGCTGCAGCTGCTCGGTGTCGCCGACCACCAGCGCCCGCCTGGCCAGCGCGAAGGCGGCGCCGGCCAGCTCCGGAGAGACCTGGCCCGCCTCGTCGACGATCAGCAGGTCGATGAAGGAGAGCAGCGGCAGCCGGCGCTCCTGGGCCGCCGCCCAGCAGGTGAAGAAGGAAGGCGCCTTGAAGAGCGTCGAGACCATGCAGGGAGTCAGCTTGGCGTATCGGCGCCAGCGCTTCTCCTGTCTGGGCCGCGACTTGGTTTCCCGGTATCCCGAGTCGAGCTGCTCCCGCATCTCCTCCAGCCAGCGTCCCTCCCAGTAGTGCGTGGCGAGTTGGAAGGCACGGACACGGGTCAGGCGGTCGACGACCTCCAGCGCGTCCGCCGCGGTGGGACGGGGCCGCGCCGGGCCGGGGAGCGCGGCCGCTTCGGCCGCCCGGCCGGCGACCCAGCGCTCCCACGCCCCGCTCGCCTGGCGGAGGCGGCCGCGCGTCTCCTCCAGCGCACCCAGCCACGCGCGCACCTGCGCCAGCCGCGTCTCCCGCGGCGCCCGGAAGGACTCGAGCGCGGAGAGCGCGTCGCCCTCGGCGGCGTCCAGCGCGGCGTCGATGGCGGCGACGGCCGCTCCCGCCTCCGCTTCGACGCCGGTCAGCCGCCCGGCGATCCAGGCGTCCACCTCCCCCGGATCGCGCACCTCCGGCGGTGGCGGCGGGTCCAGGGAGTCGAGGATGCCCCGGGTGAGGCTGCGGCGGTGCGCGCGAACGGGGGGCACCCACGCCAGCAGGACGATCCACGGCGGCAGCCCGCGCTCGAACTCCTTCCACCGCTCCCGCGCGAGGCGCCACCGTTCCGCATCGGCGTCCGCCCTCGCCCGCACGTCCGCGACATCGCGGCCGCGCGAGCGCCGCAGCGCCTCGATCTCCCGCCCGCGGCGGTCCTGCTCGGCCCCGATCTCCTGCTCCAGGACCCCGGCTTCCGTCCGCGCGTCGGCCGCGAGCGGCGCCAGGTCGGTGGTCCCGAAGCGGCGCTCGGCCTCGTCGCGTGCCCACGCCAGCTCCCGCGCGGCGCGCGCGCCCTCCTTGAGCGTGTCGCGGCACCCGAGCAGCTCGGCGTGCAGGTGCGCGACGACGTCTCGCACGGCGTCGAACCTCCTCGCGAACGCCTCGCCGGCCTTGTCCAGGAACGCCGCCGAAGCGGCGGCCACGTACGCCTCGTTCTCCACCTCGGCCGGGAAGCCCTCGCCGCCTTCCGACGTCACCTGGAACCGCTCCGCGCCGACGCCCTCGATCCGCGACTGCGCCGCGCAGAAGAGCCCGTAGCTGGCGACCCCGGGAACCCAGCGCCCGGCCAGCGGCGACGGCTCCTGCTGCGCCTTCCCGAAGCTCGCGATCACGTTGGTGACCGCCTGGTTGTTGGTGGAGACGGCTACGATGACGGGCGGCTCCCCCTCTTCCACGGCGGCCTGCACCCACAGCGACGCGACGACGCTCTGGAGCAGCGTGGTCTTGCCGGTGCCGGGGGGACCGTTGACGGCAAGCACGTCGCCGTCCTCCAGCGTGAGCGCGTGGTGCAGCGCCTCGCGCTGCGACGGGGCAAGCGCGTGCCGGTCGCTCATCTGCCCCAGGTGGAGAGCGTGGGCGCCCAGCCGCGCATCGCTCTGCAGGGGCGGCTCCTGCCGGCGCGGCTCCACGGCCGCGAACCGCGCCAGGAGCGCCGGGGGGTTCCCCGTGCCGAGCACGTGGTCATAGACGGCGAGAAGCGGCGCGACCATGCCGTGCGATACCACGTGCGGGAACACGAACCCCGTTCGCGTGCCCACGTACGCGCCCCTGGCCGCCAGCCCCAGCCCGCCGGGATCGAAGCCGTCCTCCGAGAGCGGCCATCCGGCGTCCTCGGCCACGGCCCGGAGCATCCGCCAGGCGTGGTCCCAGTACCCCCTCCATCCTTCGGAGGAGCTCGGAGGGTCGTTCGTGGAAAGGTAGCGATCGACCGCGGCGACGCTGCCGACGAGGACGGGACGCGTGTCCCGCCCCGGCTCCAGCCGGTCGCGCGGGATCCAGGGCACGCCCTCGCCCGGCGGCGACAGCGTGCCGTCGGCGGCGAGGTCGGCGGGGATGTACAGCGGGACCACGAAGGCGTCGGTCGCGGCGCGCGCCCCCTGGACGACGGCGGCGCGCGCCACCAGAGGGCACACCAGCACCCGGCAGGTCCCGGCGCCCTCGCGGCCCTGCTCCCCACCTGCGCTGCGCGCCTGCTGGAAAACCTTTGCTACGGCTGTGGGATCGGGCACCACGCCGTCCCGGAGCATCTCGCGCCGGACGGCGTACGGGCCGTCGTCGGCGCCCAGATAGGGCGCCAGGTGCTCGCGCCTCACGTCCTGCCGCGAGCCGTCGGCCAGGCTGTCACGCCAGTAGGAGACGATCCGGAGCGGAGCGGGAAGAGGGGTTGAAGGCGAGGATGGCACAGGTCGGAATGTCGAGCGGGCGAAGTGCGGCGCAAACAGTGGACGGGAAACTTACGGCGCATCGCGCCTGTCGCCAAATCTTGGCGCCGTCCGCACGTCCCACGCCCTGTGTCGGAGGATCGGCGAACACCCCCGCCATCCCACGCGTTCAAGCCGGACCCGCGATCACTTCCCCTGATCGATGGCCCGCTTCGCGATGCGGTCCACCGCGCCCGGCGCGACCAGCTTGAGCCACATCCCCACCTTGGCCCGCGCCGTCATCACCACCTCCCGCCGACGCGCCGCGGTCGCCTCCACGATCTGCCGGGCGCACTCCTCCACGGTCATCACCTCGCGCTCGCGCACCGGGCTGTTCCCCGCGCCCAGCGGCCGCCCGTCCGGCCCGAACGCCCGCTCGCGGATCTCGGTGGCGACGAACCCCGGGTAGATCATGGTGACGGACACGCCGCTGCCGTCCAGCTCGATGCGCAGCGAGTCGAACAGCCCGGCCATGGCGTGCTTGCTGGCCGCGTAGGCGCTGCGCGTGGGGACGCCGGTCTTCCCGGTGAGGCTGGACACGCCCACGATCCTGCCGCGCGCTCGCTTCAGGTGCGGGAGCGCGTGGTGGGTGCAGTACACGCTCCCCAGGTAGTTGACGCGCATCACCCGCTCGAAGATGGACAGGTCGGTGATCTCGTCGAAGCGCGCCCACATGCCGATGCCGGCGTTGTTGACCAGCGTGTCCAGCCGGCCGTACTCCGCCACCGTGCGCTCCACCAGCGCCCGGCACTGCGCCTCCTCCCCGACGTCCGTGGGCACCACCAGCGCCCGCCCGCCCCGCGCCCGGCACTCCGCCGCGACCTCCTCCAGCCGGGCCGCGTCGCGCGCGGCGAGCGCCAGCCGCGCGCCGCCGTCGGCGAGCTGCCGCGCCAGCTCCGCCCCGATCCCGGCCGAGGCGCCGGTGACCACCACCACGTTGTCGCGGAACGCCGCCCGGTCGCCCATTGCAGCCCGTCGGTCAGGGGGATGCGCGGGGCACGGCCGCCCCGCCCCGACGGACAGGATAGCCCGCTAGGCGTCCGCGCGCACGGCGATCATGGGATCCACGCGCGTGGCGCGCCGCGCCGGGAGGTACGTGGCCAGGAGCGCCACGGTCGCCAGCAGCGCGGACACGGCGGCGTACGACAGCGGGTCCATGGCGCGGACGCCGAACAGCAGCGTGGACATCACCCGGGTGAGCACGAGCGCCGCGCCGATCCCCAGCGCGATGCCGACCGCCGTCAGCCGGAGGCCGTGGCGCAGGAACATCTTCCGCACCTGGCCGATCTGCGCGCCCAGGGCCATGCGGATGCCGATCTCGCGGGTCCGCTGCGCCGCCATGTAGGCGACCACGCCGTAGATCCCCACGGCGCTGAGCAGCAGGGCGACGCCCGCGGCGATCGCCAGCATCACCATGGCGAAGGCGGTCCGGGCCATGGAGCGCGCCTGGATCCCGTCCAGCGTCTCCACGGCGGCCAGGGGGAGGCGGGAATCCACCGACCAGACCGCCTGCCGGAGCTCGCCCAGGAACCCCGGCGCGGCCACGCGGTCCGAGCGCACGGCGTAGGACAGGGTGCGCCATGGATAGACGTCGTTCACCATCGGCCAGTACACGATCGGCGTGGGCGGGAGGCTCACCCCGTCGTCGCGCTCCTCGCCCACCACGCCCACGATCTCGTACCACCGCCCGTCCGGGTCCCCCGTGCCCCGGATGCGCCTGCCCAGCGCCCGCGCGGGCTCGCCCCAGTACTCCCGCGCCAGGGTCTCGGACACGACCGCGACGGGGCGGTCCCCGTACGCCTCGTCCCGGGTGATGGAGCGGCCCGCGACCACGGGGTTGCCCATGGTCTCGAAGAAGCCCGGGGCGAAGCTCTTGAAGCGCCGCAGCGGCGGAAGCGTGCCCTCCGCCACGGGGAAGTCCTCCACGTAGAGGGGGTTGGTGTTGTCCTCCCCGTCCATGGTGATGGAGGAGGCGACGCCAACCGACCGGACGCCCGGCACCTGCGCCAGCCGCTGCGCGATCCTCTCGTGCACCAGCGCCGCCTGCACGGGATCCTCCACCAGGCTCCCCGGCACGGCGATCCGGAACGTCTGCACCTGCTCCGGGCGGGCGAAGCCGGGGTGGACCTGCCGCATGGCGACGAAGGTCCGGATCATCAGCCCCGAGGCCACCATCAGCATCAGCGCCAGCGCCACCTGGAGCACCACCAGCGCGCCCCGCGTGCGGTGCCGCGCGGGGCCGTCGCTGGCGGAGCGGCCGCCCTCCCGGAGCGCGGCGACGTTCGGGGCCCCGAACCTCAGCACGGCGAACAGGCCGAACAGGGCGCCGCTCAGCACCGAGACGGCGAGCGTGAAGAGCAGCACCGTGGGGTCGATGGCGATCTCCCCGACGCGGGGGAGCTCCGCGGGGGCGATCCTGCGCAGCACGCCCAGGGCCGCCTGGGCGAGCGCCAGCCCCAGCACGCCGCCGCAGACCGCCAGCAGGATGCTCTCGGACAGCAGGACCCGCGCGAGCCGGCCGCGGCTCGCGCCCAGCGCGGCCCGCATCGACAGCTCCTGCTGGCGTCCCTCCGCGCGGATCAGGAAGAGCCCCGCCACGTTGCCGCAGGCGATCAGCAGCACCACGCCGACGGCGGCCAGCAGGATCCACAGCACCTGCCCCACGTCCCCGATCACGTCGTCGGCCAGCGGGCGCACCAGGGGCTTCAGCTGCAGGACCTCGAACCCCGCGGGAAGCAGGGGGATCATCCGCCCCACGTCGGCAGTCGCCTGGGCGAGCGTGACGCCCGGCTTCAGGCGGGCCAGCGCCTGGAAGTCGAACTCGATGTCGCCGGGCCCCGGGCGGGCCACCCCCATCGGGAGCAGCACGGCGGGGTCCTCGTCCAGGAACCGGAAGGAAGCCGGGAGAACGCCGACGACCTGGGTGGGCACGCCGTCCACCTGGATCGTCCGCCCCACGACGCCGCCGTCGCCGCCGAAGCGGCGCTGCCAGAAGCCATGGGTCAGGATCGCCTGCGGCGGACTCCCCGGCGCGTCGTCCTCGGCCCGGAAGAGCCGGCCGGCCAGGGGCCGCACGCGCAGCAGCGGCAGGGTGGAGTGGCTCACGGTGAGCACCTCCACCTGCTCCGGGTCGCCTGCGCCCGTGACGGAGGCCTCGTTCGCTTCCCAGGCGCCCAGCGCCTCGAACGCCCGCTGGTTGTCCAGGTAGGTGAACCAGGTGGCCGGGCCGTGGTTCACCTCGTCCATGTCGAGGGCGGGCGCGCGGTGCAGCACGCTCACCAGCCGGTCGGGCTCCTGAAAGGGGAGCGGCTTCAGCAGCACCCCGTAGACCACGCTGAAGACCGCCGTGCTGGCGCCGATCCCCAGCGCCAGCGTGAGCACGGTCGCCGCCGTGAAGCCCGCGTGCTTGGCGCACGTGCGTGCGGCGAAGCGCAGGTCGGCGAGCAGCTCCTCCAGCACCCGCACCCCCCGCGCGTCCCGCCCCTCCTCGCGGAAGCCCTCCACCCGTCCGAAGTCGCGCATCGCCCGGCGCCGCGCCTCCTCCGGCGAGAGCCCGCGCGTGCGGACGAGCTCCTCGGCTTCCATCTCCAGGTGGAACCGCATCTCCTCGTCCATCTCCCGGTCCATCACCTCCTTGCGCGCCAGGGCGCGCATCCGCCGCAGCAGACGGTTGAGCAAGGCCATCGGTCGGACCCGGGTTCAGGTTGCCTGGAGGATGTGCTCGACCGCCCCCGCGAACAGCTTCCAGCTCGCCCTTTCCTCCGCGAACCGGCGCTTCCCCTCGGGCGTCAGCGAGTAGAACTTGGCCCGGCGCCCCTCGGGGCTGGTGCCCCACTCGGCCGTGATCCAGCCGCGCTCCTCCAGCCGGTAGAGCGCCGGGTACAGCGACCCCTGGCCCACCTCCAGGACGTCCTCGGAGAGCTGGCGGATCCGCTTGGAGATCCCCCACCCGTGCAGCGGCTGCAGGAGGAGGGTCTTCAGGATGAGGAGGTCCAGGGTGCCCTGGAGCAGGTCGGTCTTGTCAGCCATGGGAGTGCCGGCGGAGGGGAGGATACCTTGTCGTTCGACAACACGATCGCGCGCCTGTTGTCGGATGTCAAGGCATCCGTTCCCCGGCACACGCGAAGGGCGCGGCCTGTCCGGTGGCAGGCCGCGCCCATGTCTTCCGCATGTCGTCCGGAAAAGCCGCTCCGGCGGCGGACCGGCGGGGCCGGCGCTACCCGGCGGGGTTGCCCGGCGTGTCGTCGCCCGGGGCGAGGCCCAGCGCCCAGCGGATGCCGCCGGCGAGGTGGCGCAGGAAAGCGTCGGCCGTCCACACGTCCTCGCGGTGGCCCAGGGCCGTGTAGAACATCCGCCCGGCGCCGGGGCGGTGCGTCCAGGCAAGCGGAAAGTCGCCGGGGGCGCCGCTCTGGGGGTGACTGCGCATGGCGAGGAGGACGTGCACCCGCGCCCGGCTCCAGTGCTGGAACTCGTAGATCTCCTCGAACAGCGGGAACGCGGCGGGGAGCCCCCGGCAGGCGGGGTGGGCGGGGTCCTGCACCACCACCGTGACCTCGCGCTGCGGGCCGTGGGTGAGGAACTCGCCGCGCACCAGCTCCAGGTAGTCCGGGTCGCCGTGGAAGGTGTCGGAGGCGCTGTGGATCCCCACGTACGCGCCGCCCGCCCGCACCCACTCGTAAAAGGCGCGCCGGCCCTCGGGCGTGAAGGCCAGGTCGCCGGTGGTGTTCGCGAAGCACACCGCGTCCACGTCGCGCAGCCGCTCCGCGGTGACCGCCGCCGCCACCCGGGCGGCGGTGTCGGCGTGGTCGGCCACCTCCCACGCGCCGCTCTCCGCCCCCAACCGCGCGACGGTGGCGGCCGCCGTGGGGATGGAGTCGTGGCGGAAGCCCGCCGTCTGCGTAAGCAGCAGCATCCGCTTCGGGCGCGCCGGCTCCTTCACGCGGGCAGGCTCGGCGCACCCCGCCGCTCCCAGCAGCAGCGAGGCCGCCGTCCGGCGGGCGAACTCCCTGCGGTTCATGGGCCGCGCTCCCCCGCTCCCCCGCCCCTACTTCGCCAGCGGCGACCAGCCCATCCCGTCCGGCCCGGCGCCCGGCCGGATGCGCCCCACCACCCGCCGCTCGCGCAGGTCCACCGCCGCCACCTCGTTGCCCTGCATCATCGCCACGTACGCCATGGCGCCGTCCGGCGAGATCAGCACGCCCACCGGCATGGGGTTGGAGGCGGGGTTCTCGGCCGTGGGGATCACCGCCAGCTCCCGGCGGGTGGCCGCGTCGAAGATGCGCAGCTCGCCCGACATGGCGTTGGAGACCAGCGCCGTGCGCCCGTCCGGCGTCAGCTTGACGCGGATGGGCATGCGCGCCGAGGGAAAGGTGTCCAGCGGCTGCAGCGTGGCGGCGTCCAGCACCACGACGTTGTCGGCCTCGCGGTTGGTGACCCACACCCGCGCGCCGTCCGGGGACACGTCGATCCCCTCCGCCCCGGCGCCGGTGGGGATGGTGCGCAGGTGGGCGCCGGTGGCCACGTCCAGCGCGGACACGCTCCCCGAGCCGATGTTGCTGGTGAAGATGCGCCGGCCGTCCAGCGCCAGCGCCAGCATGTGCGAGCCGTCCTGCCCGGTGGGGATGGCCCGCTCCACCCGCCCGGCGGCCACGTCCACCAGCAGCACCGCGCGGCTCGTCTCGGAGGTGACGGCCACGCGCCGCCCGTCCGAGAGCCAGGCGATGCCGTGCGGCCGGCGGTGCTCCCCCAGGTCGATGGTCCGGACGACGCGGCGGCCGGCCAGGTCCAGCACCGTCAGGGTGCGCCCGTCGGCCTGGCCGCCGTAGTCCGCGACCACGGCGACCCGCCCGTCCGCCGACACCGCCACCTCGTGCGGCCCGTCCCCCGTCGGGAGCGTGGCGTACACCTCGCCGGAGGCCAGGTCCACCAGCGCGGCGTTGGCGCCTCCCTTGTTGAGCACCACCAGCGTCCCCGTGCCCAGCCCCCGCCGCGGCGCGGGGTCGGCGGCGGGCGCCGCGGACGCGGACGCCGGGGCGGGCGGGGTCTGCCGCCGCGCGTCGGACGGGGGGGACTGCGATGCCGGGGCGCAGGCGGCCAGGACGCCCGCCAGCAGGACGAGGGGGTGGAGCATGCGCGACTCCGGGGTGCGCGGTGGCGAGGGGAGGGCGGACCGGGCCGCCTCCCGTATCCTACGCGCGGCGGCGGGCGCGATCAATCTTCGCCCCGCAGCCTGCGCGCGGCGGTGCTGCGCTCCACCCGCACCGCCGTCAGCAGCTGCGCGACGGGGATGGCGGGCACGACCAGGGGCAGGCCCTCGCCCGCCGCGGCCGCGAGGGTGAGGCCCCCCAGCCCGACGAGGATCGACATGGCGGCCCCCGGGGCGTAGCGGCCGCGGGAGCGGTTTGCCAGGTGGACGCCGAGCGGGAGCATCAGCGCCTCCCCCAGCGCCCCTCCCAGGAGGACCCCGCGGAAGCCGCACCACTCCTCGCCCTTGCAGTCGGCGAGCGCCGTGTCGAGGGTGTACCCCAGCAGCGCCCCCCCGGCGAACCCGGCGGCGCCGCCCAGGATCCCGCCGAACGCCAGCGTGCCCGTCGGCACGTACGGCCCGCTCTCCTGGAGCGCGGGGGCGTACGGGGAGGAGAGGGGACCGGGCCCGTCCGGGCGGAGCGCGGCGAGCGGCGGCGCGGCGTGCTGCGCCCCGGCGGGGGAAGCGGCCGCGGCGGCCAGCAGCGCGGCGGCGAGGAGCGGGCGGAGCGTGGCTCGGGGCATGAAGCGGCAAGTGGAGTGGGTGGGACGCGGACACGCCCTTGCGGGGCGGGTTCGCGAGGCCTAAAGTATACAGTGTAGCGACGACTTCGGTATACGGAATGAACAGGGCGGCGACCCGCCCAAGCGCCCGCTCCTGGAGCGGGTGCGAGCTTTCATCGCCGTGTACGTCCGCAACACCTCCCTGCGCTACGTGGCCGAGCAGCGGCTCGACGAGCCGCTGGCGCACGGCACCATCGACAAGTTCATCCGCGGCTCCGCCCCCAGCGAAAAGACCAAACAGCTCCTCCGCAAGCTGTACGTGGAGGAGCACCTGCGGGACCTCCCCACCGACCCGGTGCCCGAGGTCGCGGCGCTCTACCTGATCCACCTCCTCGACCGCGTGCCGGCCGGACACCGCCGGGCCATGTACGAGCGCCTGGTGCGCTGCCTGCGGCACGGGCACATCGAGTCCGGCGCCGACGTCCCGCCCTGGGTGGAGCGCCTTTCCGGGCTCTACGAGGAGGACGGCCCGCCGCCCTCCCTGCCCCCGCGCCCGGCCCCGCCGCGTCCGCCGCGCGACCCGGACGCGCCCCCTCCCGAGTACCCCCGCAAGCGCGGCAGGAAGAAAAAGAAGCCCTGACCGGCCTGCGGCGGGCGGGGCGGCTCAGCCGCGCGCGCGGATGCGGACCGTGCGCTCCAGCTCGTCGCGCGCCTGGAGCACCTTGCGGCGGACGTCCACCGGGAGCTCGGGGTGCGCCGCCAGGTACGCGTCCAGCGTCGCCAGCGCCGCGGCGTCGGTCTGCCCGCCCAGGAAGGCGCCGATCCAGCGCGGCAGGAAGAAGATGCGCCGGTTGTCGCGCAGCCACACCAGCTCCTCCAGCGCGGGGCGCAGGTGCGGCAGGGTGAGGCGGGCGTGCGCCGGGTCGTTGAAGCTCCCCACCGACGCGGTCACCCACTCCTCGTTCAGAGACGGGTCGCGCAGGTAGCGCGCGAAGTACCCGGCCTTGCCCGCGGAGTCCGGCCGCGCCGCCCCCGCGACGAAGGCCCGGCGCGCCGCCTCGGGGGTGGTGTCGCGCGCGGTCTCGGCGGCGTACAGCGAGTCGGCGGCGGGGTCGCCGGCGGCCAGGAGCTGCGTCACCGCGGCCCAGCGGCTGGGCGCGCGCAGCGGCTCCCCGGCGAAGCGCCGCGTCCCCGCCAGGTACTCGCGCAGCACGGCGCGGGCGGCGGGGGTGCGGGCCATGCCCAGGTACGCGTCCAGCGACGCCTTGCGCAGGCCGTAGGAGAGCGAGTCGTCGCCGGTGCGGGCCAGGAGCAGCGCCTCCCAGCGCGGCAGCAGCGGCGCCGCGCGCTCCTCCGGCAGGTAGCGGGAGAGCGCGGTGGAGGCGCGGCCCAGCAGCGCGGCGGCGATCTGCTCGTCGCGCTCGCGCGGCAGCTCGCGCAGGGTCAGCGACACGTACTCGGCGGGGTCCATGCGCGCCTCGCGCACCAGGTCCCAGAGCGCCCCCCAGAGCATGGCCCGCAGCAGCCCGTCGCGCGTGTCGCCCACGTGCCGCGCCATGTGCGCGGCGCTCCGCGCGTCGGGGAGGAACAGCCCGTAGCCGTAGTCCCCCTCGTTGGCCCACACCCAGTCCGGCGCCGGGAGCCCCGCGGCCTCCGCCACCTCCGTCGCCGCCCCGGCGAAGGCCACCGTCAGCACGGTGTCCGGCCGATCGCGGTACCCCAGCCGGACCCGCACCCGCCCCGGCCACCACCCGCCCGGGTCGCCCGGAAGCTCCCGCGCGGGCCGCTGCACCAGCGCCAGCCGCCGGATCCGGCCGCCCTCCTCCTCCAGCACGGTCTCCACCACCGGCATCCCCGCCCGCAGGATGTACTGCTCCCCGAAGGCGTCCAGCGACTGACCCGAGGCCTCCTCCACCGCGTCCAGCAACTCCCGCCAGGTGGCGTTGCCGTAGGCGTGCCGCTTCAAAAAGATGCGCAACCCCTCGCGGAAGGCCTGCTCGCCCACCAGGAACTCCAGCTGCTTGAGGATGGAGGGAGCCTTGTTGTAGACGATGGGGCCGTAGTTGCCCTTCGCCAGGTCCAGGTTGGCGAGCTCCTGCCAGACGGGGACGGTGCCCTCGGTGACGTCCGTGCCGTACGCCAGCGGCTTGTTGCGCAGGTAAAAGGTCTTCCACGCCTCCGAGCCGGGGTCCAGCTCGTCCTGCATCTTGGCCGCCATGTAGGTGGAGAACCCCTCCTTGAGCCACAGGTCGTCGAACCAGCGCATGGTCACCAGGTCGCCGAACCACTGGTGCGCCACCTCGTGGTACGTGGTGGCCTTGCGCGACAGGCGCTCGTTCAGCGTGGGCGCCTCCCGGAAGACGAAGGAGTTCTCGTTGTAGAACACCGCGCCCACGTGCTCCATCCCGCCGAAAGGGAAGGCGGGCGCCAGGAGCATGTCGTACTTGGCGAAGGGAAAGGGCACCGCGAAGTAGCGCTCCAGCCAGGCCAGCGCGTCGCGGTTGCTCCGCATCAGCGTGTCGGCGTCCACCTCGCGCGCCAGCGAGCGCCGGGCGTACAGGGCGATGGGCCTTCCGCCCGCGTCCGATTCCCAGCGGCGCCACGGCCCCGCGGCGAAGGCGGCCAGGTAGGTGGAGATGGGCTCGGTCTCGGCGAAGCTCCAGCGGACCGCGCCGCCCTCCGGGGCGCGCGACCGCTCGGGGCCGTTGGCGAGCACGCTCCACCCCTGCGGGGCCGTGATCTCCACGCGGAAGCGGCCCTTGAGGTCGGGCTGGTCGAAGGCGGGGAAGAGCTGGTTGGCGTCGGCGGGGACGAGCAGGGTGTACAGGTAGCGCGAGCCGTCGGTGGCGTCCTCGAAGCGGATCACGCTGGCGCCCACCGGCGCGATCCGCGCGGCGAAGCGGAAGGCGACGGTGTTGGCGCCGGCGCGCAGGTGGCGGGCGGGGATGCGGACGTGCCCCTCGGCCCACGCGTGGTCGGTGAGGGTGGCGCCGTTGGCGGCGACGCTGTCCAGCACCGGGCCGCGGAAGTCCACCACCAGGTCGCCGGCGCCGGGCTTTCGCTGAAAGGTCAGCGTGACGCGGCCGCGCGCGGTGTCGCGGTGCGTGACGTCCAGCGCCAGGGCGTACCGCACGTCGGAGAGGGTGCGCGCGCGCTCCCGCGCCAGCTCCTGCGAGACGCCCGGCCGCATGAACGCGCCCGCGTCGGCTCCGCCCCCGCCGGTCGCGGCTGCGCACCCGCCGAGGGCGGCGAGCGACAGGTATGCGAGCAGGACGGGGAGGCGCATGGGCGGGGCTCCGCTGGGGGAAACGCTTGTGGATGGATGCGGGAAATGTGGCGCGGCGGGCCGAGGGGGGCAAGCGCCAAGGGAGCGGTGGGAGAGGGAGATCGCGCCTCTTCGGCTACATATCGTGATCTAGTGGGATGATTGGTACGGACAAGGGTTGGACCCTAGCCTTCGGATGCAAGCTCCTCCTCCCAGCGCTTACCCCATGTCTCAATTGCCTGCAAAGTTCGATTGCGGATGTCATCAACCGACGCGAACATCTGCTCCAATTCAAAATTCCCCTGCCCTTGGTAGACGATTTTAAGAGTATCAACCACGAACAACCTTACTGTGTTGTTGAGGTCTATCTCACGAAGCGCACTCGAGTGCACGAACCGCTGCAGTGAAACCTCTCCATCAACCTTATCAATCGTCTCATCGAAGTGCACCCATTTATTGCGAAGAACCCGCTCCGAAAATGGATGGTTGGTGTCTATTCTGAGTGCAGATCGGAGCCCGGCCGCGCGTGCCTGCTGAATCAGGTTCTTTTTCGGGTTCTTCTTGTCTTCTTGCGGAAACAGGATCAGAGCAATCCGACCATATAAAGCCAAGAACGCATCGACCCTAGCAAATATCTCCCACTGAGCGTTTATGGACTGGTTGAGAAGTTCTCGGCGCTCCCGCGTTTGTTCGTTTGTAGCGTCGCGCAACTGCTCGAAGTAGCTACGCGGATCAGCCAAAGAAAACTGCGGCTGGGACTTCGGCTTTGGCTTACGCAAGGCACCATGCGTATCCGTCCAGGCGGCTGCTAAGATCTTAATGTGTTCAGCATGCCACTGAGACGTATCCGCCAGATACCGCAGTTCTAGAAGAAAGAGTAGCTCTTTCGTCGAATCCATGATGCGGCGGTTAGCCAGGGGTAATAGACGGTAACCAAAGAAACTCCCAACGTAAGACAGAGACCATGTGCTCACCTCTGTACAGTCACGTCACATTTCGATCACCCGCTGCTCGGCTCAGGGACCGGGTAGCCCTCCAGGCGAAGGCCTTCGACGTGGAACTCGATGGCGTCTCGCATGTTCGCATCAACTTCATCACGTGTGCGGCTGGTGCTGATGCAGCCTGGCAGGTCGGGCGAGTAGGCCGGGTAGCCGGTCTCGGTGCATTCGATGATCGCTAGATAGCCCCTCATTGCTTCGGATCCACGAAGGTATTCCTACGCGGCCCCGCGGCGCAGTTCCAGCCACCGCTTCAGCGACCGCTGGCTCTCGCCGGACGGCCGCCCCGCGAGCAGCCCTTCGACGCTGATGTCCTCGTCCAAGTCGGGCCAGTGAATTCCCTCGCCGCGCCCGATGAGACGCCAGCGATTGCGCTCGTCCCGAGTCGCGTACGTAAGCCGCGGATACCAGGCCAGCGGCACGGAAATGGTGCGGCCATCGGAAAGCTCGACGGTGAGCGAGTCGTCCGTCACGCTCACGCCCGTAGCCTCTGGGACGCGGATCTCAGTCGTTGAAGTAGTCATTCCAGGCTCCGAGCAGATGGTCACGGTGCGACTCCACCAGCAGAGCGATCCGACTCAGCTCGACTCGACTGAACCCACCGCTGTCCTGCAACCGAATGGGATCCAGCCAGAACTTGGCTCGGTTGCTCTCACGCTCGACGTGCACGTGCGGTGGCTCAACACGATCACCAGCAAAAAAGAAGAACCTATACGGACCGCTTCGCAGCACCGTCGGCATTGCGCTCCTCGTCCGCAGAAATCGTGTCGGATCGCTACCACGTGGAAGGTGCGCACACTGAATCGGATGGGCAAGCACTCGGCGCTGATAACAAAGTGCCTCACTCCGGCGGGATCGGCGGCACGTCCTGGCAGAGGATGGGGATCCCCCGCGCCTGGATGGGTGCCGCGAGCGCGTCCAGCTTGGCGGCGTCCCCCAGCGTGAACAGGTGCAGGCGGAGGACGAGGCGCGACAGGCCGGCGGGGGACTTCATCCCCGCCGCCCCGGCGCGCGCGGCGTGGACGGGCGCCAGGGTGGCGACCCGCAGCATGCTCTCCAGCAGGTGCCGCAGCATGCAGTGGTAGCACGGCGCCGCCTCCAGCGCGTGAAGTTCCTCCCGCAATGTCCCGGCGATGCCCGGAAAGCCGCCGGTCTTCAGGGCGGCGGCGAGCGCCCGCCGGATCCGCCGGGCGTCCGCGGAGCGGAAGTCGGAGAGCGGGAGCGGCGGCTCCGCGGAGCGCTCGCGGAACGGCGGCGTCCCCGCCATGGGGACGAAGTCGTCCGCCACCACCCCGATCCCCCGCGCGTTCCAGGGCCGCGCCCGCCGGTCCACCCACCTCGCCAGGGGGAGCGCCCATCGCTCGTAGCGGACCAGCCGCCGCGAGATCCGCTCCGACTCGCCGCCCGTGAGCCGCGCGTACAGCGGCATCCGCTCCAGGTTGACGTGGAGCGCCTCCTCCAGGTGCCCCGCGAAGCTCACCGCCCGCCGATCCCCGCCGGCGCGGGCTCCGCGGCGGGGGCGCTCTCCGGCGCCGCGGCGAAGCGGCGGCGCCAGGCCAGGTACACCGGGATGCCGGTGAGCACCAGCAGGTAGCCGATCCCGGAGGTGGCCGGCGTCAGGTAGGCCAGGTCCACCACCAGCAGCGTGGCGATGAGCACGTAGAGCAGCGGCGTGACCGGGTAGCCGAAGGTGCGGTACGGGCGGGCGATCTCCGGGCGGCGCCGGCGCATCACCACCACCGCGCCCACCATCAGCGCGTAGAACACCAGGTCCACCGAGACGATGTACTCCAGGAGCTGCGTGTACACGTTGCCGTAGACCGGGGCACCGCCCGCCGGGTCCGCCGCGACCGTGCGGGGGAGGGTGAGGAGCGCCGCCCACACGCCCTGCGCCACCAGCGCGAAGGCCGGCACCTGCCGCGCGTTCAGCGTCCCCAGGCGGCGGAAGAAGAGCCCGTCGCGCGCCATGGCGTAGTAGACCCGCGCCCCCGCCAGGATCAGCCCGTTGTTGCAGCCGAAGGTGGAGACCAGGATCGCCCCGGCCATGAACAGGCCGCCGGGCGCGCCCAGGATGCGCTCCATCATCGCCACGCCCACCCGCCTCTGCGGGGCGTCCCGGATGCCGTCCAGCGGCAGGACGGCCACGTAGGCCAGGTTGGCGAGCAGGTACAGGGCCACCACCGCCGCGCACCCGATCAGCAGGGCGCGCGGCAGGTTGCGCCCGGGGTCGCGCACCTCGCCGCCCGCGAAGGTCACGTTGTTCCACGCCGACTGCGCGAAGAGCGGCCCCACCATCGCCCGCCCCAGCAGCATTGCCAGCGCCGCCGCCCCGGCCGCGCCCACCCCCGGCTGCGCCTCGGCGGGGCTCCAGCCGTTCGCCCACGGGTTCCACCACGACGAGGAGAGCGCGGCGCTCCCCGCCTCCCAGCCCAGCGCCAGCCCCGCGGCGATCAGCCCCAGCAGCGCGGCCGTCTTGGTGACGGTGAACACGTTCTGGATCCGCTTGCCGGCCGTGAGCCCGCGGGTGTTGACCGCGGTGAGCAGCAGGATCATTGCCACGGCGACCGCCTGCTGCACGGTCAGCGTCACCGCGTAGCTCCCCAGGTGCAGCGGGGGAACCAGGTGCACGGCGGGGGAGACCGCCGGCACCAGCACGCCCAGGAACGAGGCGAAGGCGACCGCCACCGCGGCGATGGTCCCGGTCTGGATCACCAGGAACAGCCCCCACCCGAAGAGGAAGCCGGTCCCCGGCCCGTACGCCTCCCGCAGGAACACGTACTGCCCGCCCGCCCGCGGCCACATCGCCGCCAGCTCGGCGCAGGAGAGCGCTCCGGTGATCGTCAGCACGCCCGCCAGCGCCCAGGCTGCCAGCAGCCACCCCGGCGAGCCCACCAGCCGGGTGGACTCCGCGGAGACGATGAAGATCCCCGAGCCGATCATGGACCCGATCACCAGCATGGTGGCGTCCGTGAGGCCCAGCCCGCGCTCCAGCCCCTCCGGCTTGTGTCCGTCGGCGTCGCTCATCGGTCCTCCGCAGCAGGTTTTTGCCAGGTCATGTCGGGACGGCTATGAACGGCGGGTTCGGGCGTGCCCCGGCTGGCGCCGGGTCGGGCTTCGGCTCCGTAGGCGAGCAAACTACGCTCGCCAACGGAGTCGAGCCCCGGCGGAAACGACCCCGCCGGGTCTCGCCCCTTCGGGCCGGAATCCCTCACGCGGGTTCCGCGTCGGGCCGCCCCCACCCTCCACCGCCCGGTGTCTCCAGCACCAGGCGGTCGCCCGGCTCCATCTCGCACCCGTCCACCGACGCCAGCTCGATCACCTCGCCCGTGGCGCGGACGACGCGCTGCCGGCCCGGGGCGCCGGGCATTCCGCCGTCCACGCCGTACGGGCCCTCCGCGCGGTGCTGGGTGAGCACCGAGAGCGACACCGGCTCCAGGAACGTCAGCTCGCGCACGGCGCCGTCGCCGCCGCGCCACCGGCCGGCGCCGCCGGAGCCGCGCCGCACGGCGAAGCGCTCCACGCGCACCGGGAAGCGGTGCTCCACCACCTCTGGGTCGGTGATGCGGGTGTTGGTCATGTGCGAGTGCACCGCGCTCGCGCCGTCCCACCCCGGCCCGGCGCCGGTGCCGCCGCACACCGTCTCGTAGTAGCCGAAGCGGGCGCTCCCCCAGAGCACGTTGTTCATGGTTCCCTGGCTGCACGCCGCCAGCCGGAGCGCCCCCAGGAGCGTGTCGACCAGGCGCTGGCTCACCTCGGTGTTGCCGCCCACCACCGCCGGCCCCCGGGCGGGGTCCTCCGGCCACTGCGGGTGCAGCATCCCGCGGGGGATGTGCAGCTCCACGGCGCGCAGCAGCCCCTCGTTGAGCGGCAGCGGCTCGTCCACCAGCAGGCGGAGGACGTACAGCACCACGCTGCGGACGATCGCCGGCGTGGCGTTCAGGTTGCCGGGGTGCACCGGCCCCGTCCCCGCGAAGTCCACCCGCGCCGCGTCGCCGGCCACCTCCACCCGCACGCGCAGCGGCGCGCCGTCGTCCAGCCGCTCCTCGGCCTCGTACGCCCCGTCCGGGATGCGCGCCAGCGCCTCTCGCACCCGCGCCTCCGCCCGGGCCTGGAGCCCGTCCATGTAGCGCGCGACCCTGTCCGCGCCGTGCTCCGCGGCCAGGGCGCGCAGCAGCTCGGCCCCGCGGTGGTTCGCCGCGACGGCCGCCGCCAGGTCCGCCAGGTTGTCGTCGGTCGCGCGCGAGGGATGGGGGCCCGACGACAGCAGGCGCCGCATCTCCTCCCAGCGCGCCTCCCCGCGCCGCACCAGGTGCGTGGGGCGGACCACCACGCCCTCCTCCGCCAGCGTGGTGGCGCCCGGCGGCATGGAGCCGGGGCGCGCCCCGCCGATCTCCGCGTGGTGCGCCCGGCTGGCGACGTACCCCAGCAGCCGCCCGGCGTCGTCGTGCACCGGGGTGATCACGGTGACGTCCGGCAGGTGCGACCCGCCGAACCCGGGGTGGTTGGTGACCACCACGTCCCCCGGCTCCATGGCGACCGCGGTGCGCACCGTCCGCACGCACAATCCCAGCGCCCCCAGGTGCACCGGGATGTGCGGCGCGTTGACCACCAGCTCGCCGCCGGCGTCCAGCAGCGCGCAGGAAAAGTCCAGCCGCTCCTTGACGTTCACCGAGAGCGCCGTCCTGCGCAGCTGCTCCCCCATCTCCCCGACGAGCGCCCGGAAGCGGTGCGTGAACAGCTCCAGGCGGACCGCTTCGGGAGTGCGTGAGTGCGAAAGTGCGGAAGTGCGGGAGTGCGGCGCCTCGTGCCGTTCCACTTTCGCACTTTCGCACCCTGCACTCTCGCACTGCCGTACCACCAGCCCCCCCGCCCCGTCCACCTCCGCGTCCCACCCCGCCTCCACCACGGTCGCGCTGTGGCGCTCCACCACCAGCGCGGGGCCGGCGATGCGCGCGCCGGGACGGAGGCCGGCGCGCTCGAACACGGGCGCGTCCCGCCAGGCGCCGCCCAGCCAGGCGCGGGCGCGGCCGTCCGGCCCGGGCGTGTACGCGGCGGGCGCGGGGACGGGCTCCGCCTCCGCGGGGCGGGTGGAGGCGGCCACGCGCAGCGACTCCAATTCCACGGGGCGGCGCTCGGGGCGGTGGCCGTACAGGGCGGCGTAGCGCTCCTCGAAGGCGTCGCGCAGGTCGATGCCGGGGGACCATTCCACGGCGAGCGTGGAGTCCTGGCCGGCGTAGCGGAGCCCGGCGATGCGGCGGCGGACCACCACCTCCTCCGGGGGGACGCCCTCGCGGGCGACGGCGGCGGCGGCCTCGGCGGACATCGCCTCCATCCACCCCGCCAGGGCGGGCTCGGCCTCCTCCAGGGGGCGCAGCACCTGCCGCTCGGCGAAGCGCTCCAGCGGCGCGTGGCCGATCCCCAGCGCGCTGAGCAGCCCCGCGTCCGGCGGCACCAGCACCGTGCGGATCCCCAGGCGCGCGGCGACGCCGCAGGCGTGCTGCCCCCCCGCCCCGCCGAACGCCACCAGCGCGTGCTCGGCGGGGTCGTAGCCGCGCCGCAGCGAGATGCCGCGGATGGCGTCGGCCATGCGCTCGTCGGCGATCTCCAGGAAGCCGGCCAGCAGCGGCTCGCGCGCGGCGTCCTCGCCGGTGCGCTCGCGCAGCTCGCGGCGCAGCGCCTCCAGCGCGGCCTCGGCGGGGGCGGGGTCCACTGGGATGCCGAAGCGCGCCGGGTCCAGCCGCCCCAGCAGCAGGTTGACGTCGGTGACGGTGAGGGGGCCGCCGGCGCCGTAGCACGCCGGCCCGGGCGAGGCGCCCGCGCTCTCGGGACCCACGCGCAGCCCCTGCGCGTCCGACGCGCACACCGAGCCGCCCCCGGCCGCCACGCTCTCGATGGCGAGCGCGGGCGCCACCAGGTGCGCCCCGCCCACCTCGTGCTCCCACACGTACTCGAAGTCGCCGGCCCAGCGCGCCACGTCGGTGCTGGTGCCGCCCATGTCGAAGGCGATCACCCGCCGGAAGCCCGAGCGGCGCCCGGCCAGCGCGGCGCCCACCACCCCGCCCGCCGGGCCGCTGAGCAGCGAGTCCTTGGGGCGAAAGTCCTCCGGGCGCGCCAGCCCGCCGGCGCTGGTCATCACGTGCAGGCGCCCGCCGCCCAGCGCGTCCCGCACCCCGCGCAGGTAGCCGTGCAGCACGGGCCCCAGGTAGGCGTCCACCACCGCCGTCTCCGCGCGCGGCAGCAGGCGGATGAAGGGGGCCAGGTCGGACGAGCAGGACACCGAGTCGAAGCCGGCGCGGAGGAGGAGGTCGCGCACGGCGTGCTCGTGCGCGGGGTCGCGGAAGGCGTGCATCAGCGCCACCGCGGCCACGCGGACGCCGGAGCGCGCGAGCCGCTCCGCCGCCGGGGCGAGCGCGTCCGCGTCCAGCGGGCGCAGGGTCGTGCCGTCCGCCGCCAGGCGCTCCGGCACCTCCACGACCTCCGCGTACAGCGGCGCGGGCTTCTCCACCCGCAGCGCGAACAATTCCGGCCGCTGCTGCGTGCCGATCTCCAGCAGGTCGCCGAAGCCGGCGGTGATGAACAGCGCCGTGGGCGCGCCGCGGCGCTCCAGCAGCGCGTTGGTCCCCCGCGTGGTGGCCAGCCGCATGGCGAGCGGCGGGAGCGGCGCCCCCGCGGGCGTGCCGGTCACCAGGCGCGCCGCCAGCACCGGCGCCTCCTCCGGCGAGCGGACCTCGAACGCCGCGCCCGGGGCGGGGAGCGCGGGGAGCGGCGCCGCCAGCCGCACGACGCCCTCCGCGGGGTCGTAGTCCTCCACCGGCACGGCGCCGCCCGCGCCCAGCACCCGGAAGGCGAAGCCGCGCGCCAGCCCCGCCGGCGCCCCCCAGTCCTCGCGCACCCGCACCCGCAGCGGGTCCGGGGCGTCCACCACGACCCCCCGCAGCGCGCTGCTGCTCAGCACCTTGGCGCGCCGGAAGCGCCCCTCCGGGTCGCGCGCCAGGCAGTCCGTGAAGGTGCCGCCGGTGTCGATCCAGAGCTGCCAGGGGAGGGGCATGGACGGCAGGGAACAGGGGACAGGTTACAGGGGACAGCCTGCGACGGCGGGACGAGAAAGGATTCTAGGCGCCGCGGGGACGGGGCGCAAAACACCCCGCGCCGGACCCGGGTCTCCCGGGTCCGGCGCGGGGTGTCCCGGCGGGTGGCGGCCTACGGGTTCTCCGAGGGCGCCTTGACGTCCACGTCCGGCGTGACCACCTGCACGTTCTGCGTGTCCGCGCTCACCTCCACGTCGGCGGCGTCCACGTCGTACTTGGGAAGCTGGCCGCCCTCCACGTCCACGTCCGGGGCCTTGCCCTCCTGCGTCTGCTCGGCCGTGCACCCCCCGATCACCAGCCCCGCGGCGAGCACGGGAACCCAGAAAAGCCTCTTGGCGCGCATTCGTGTCTCCTGGCTCGATTGTCCTTGGTCGTACCCCGGGGGGAAGCAGTGCAACAGGTGTGCCCGGCCTGATCCCCTGCTGCACCCGCCGCCGCGGTGGTTGCCCGCGTCCCGCGCGGGGCCTACGTTCCAGGGGTGGGGCGCCGCGCCGCCCTCCGCCGGCCCGACCACGAGCGCACCCGAAGCCGCACCCCATGAGCAGCGACCTTCCCTCTCCGCCTCCCGTCGCGCTGGACAAGACGCGGGAGCGCGTCATCACCGAGCTGTGCGAGCACTACGCGCACGACGCCCTGGACGACGGCCAGTTCGAGGACCGGCTGGACCGCGCGCACGCCGCCCGGTCGCTCCAGGAGCTGGAGGCGCTGGTGGCCGACCTCCCCGCGCTGCACGCGGCGAACTCCCCCGCCGCGCTCCAGGCGCCGGTGGGCGAGGTGCGCGACAAGCAGACGCTGATCGCGGTGATGGGCGGCGCCTCCCGCAAGGGGAGCTGGGTGCCGGCCCGCAAGCTCCACGTGTTCGCCATCATGGGCGGGGTGGAGCTGGACTTCCGCGAGGCGCGCTTCGGCCCGGGGATCGTGGAGGTGGAGGTGTTCGCGATGATGGGCGGGGTGGAGGTGACGGTGCCGCCCGGCGTGCGGGTGGAGGTGGAGGGGGTGGGGATCATGGGGGCCTTCGACGACAGCGAGGCCACGCCGGGCCCCCTGGACGCCAACAGTCCCGTGGTCCGCATCGGCGGGTTCGCGCTGATGGGCGGGGTGTCGGTCTTCACCCGCTACCCCGGCGAGAGCCGCCGGGAGGCGAAGAAGCGGGTGCGGCTGGAGCGGCGCGAGATGAAGCACCTGAGCCGCGGCATCCGCCGGCTGGACCGGGGCGACTGACCGGCGCGAAAATGGACGTCGTGGACGCGCGGCCCGCGGTTTGCCGTGCCCCCGCCCCCATGCGCGACCCCGACCTCCTCCGAGACAAGGCCCTGCAGGTGCACGGGCGGCTGTGCGCCGCCTACGGGTGCCCCATCGCCTTCTTCCACGAGCTGGACCCGCTCAGCGAGCTGGTGTCCTCGCTCCTTTCCCACCGCACCAAGAACCGCGACTCCGGCCGCGCCTTCCGCCAGCTCCGCGAGCGCTTCCCCACCTGGGAGGCCGTCCGCGACGCCCCGGTCGATGAGGTGCAGGACGCCGTGTCCCCCGCCACCTGGCCGGAGCAGAAGGCCCCCCGCATCCAGGCCGTGCTGCGCGAGATCACCGCGCGCCGCGGCGGCGAGCTGTCGCTGGACTTCCTCGCCGAACTGCCCGTGCGCGAGGCCCGCGACTGGCTGGAGTCCATGCCCGGCGTGGGCCCCAAGACCAGCGCCGCCACCCTGCTCTTCAGCCGCCTTCGCCTCCCCGCCCTCCCCGTGGACAGCCACCACCACCGCGTGGCCGCCCGCCTGGGCCTGATCCCCGCCAGCGTGTCCGTGGGCCCCGCCCACGCCCTGCTGGAGGCCCAGCTCCCCCCCGAGTGGGACGCCCAGCAGGTGTACGACAACCACGAGGCGCTCATGCTCCACGGCCAGCGCTGCTGCTACTTCCAGGGCCCCGAGTGCTGGCGCTGCCCGGTGCTGGACCTGTGCCCCTTCGGCCAGGCGCGCATGGCGAAGCTGGGGAGGGAGCCGGAGACGCAGCCGGCGGAGCAGGCGTAGCGGAGCATCAAAAGGGAGAACGGACCCTATTCGGACGGGGGCGCGTCGAGGCTCGCGAGCATCAGCCCGTAGCAGCGGGCGGCCGCTTCCACCTTCTGCGCCGGCGTCCGGGGCGGACCGGGATCCTGCCAGGAGCCCTGCGGACCCAGGCACGGCGGGTCGGGATCGTACGACGGGGAGTGGGAGCGCATCACCCCGACCATGTACGCCGAGATCAGCGGCCCGCGCGTGAAGGCGTCGTCCGCCAGCTCGTAGATGGCGCCCGGGTCGTTGACGTCGCGGTCGGTCCAGAACTCCTTCCATTCGAGCTGGAACGACACGTCGTGGATCTCGTCCAGGACCCGGTGCGCCGGGGCGATCCTCCCGGCGCGCAGCTCCCGCACGTGCCGCGCATGCAGCTCCTCGAACCGCGCCAGGAAGCCCTCGACCGGCGTGTAGGTGTAGAAGCCCGCCAGCTCCCGCCGGATCCGCTCCGCGCGCGCTTCCAGCACCTCCGCCAGCTCCCCCGCCCGCTCCCGGACGAAGTCGAGCCCGGTGTGCGGGACGTCGTCGGCCGGGGACCGGGGCTGCTCGGGCATGCGCGATTCGCGGGAAGGAGATCGGTCAGGGGAACGACGACACAATGCCACCCGGGCCCCGGGAGCGAAAGCGGCAGGGCGCCGCCCCCCGAGGGGAGCGGCGCCCTGCCCTGCCCTCACCCGGCGGCCTTAGAGCCGCCACCCTCTCCCAATTCTGGGAGAGGGGACAACGGCTGAATATCCGCGTACGGCGGGCAGTTGCGTGAGGGATTACGGCCCGAAGGGGCGAGACCCCAACAGCAGTATCGTTGGGGGCTCGACTCCGTTGCAGACGGTAGTTTCGTCTGCTACGGAGCCGAAGCCCGACCCCGGCGCCAGCCGGGGGCACGCCCAACCCTGCAGTTCAAATCAGCAGAACTACGACCCCACGCACGGACTGATGCCGCGCGCGTCGCACTCCGCCGTCGGGTACGGGAAGAAGTTGAACACCTTGTCCCCCGGCCGCGACGCGCTGGTGGGATCCAGCTGCCGCAGCCTCCCGAACCGCCGGTGGTCGATCCAGCGGTGCGCCCCCTCGAACATCAGCGAGTAGCGGCGCTCCTTGAGCAGCGCCGTGATGAAGGCGTCGTCGCCGGCCGGCTGCGCGATGGGCGCCAGGCCGCCCGAGCTCTGGCGGATGAAGTTGAGGTCCGCCGTGGCGCCCGGCCGGTCGCCCGTGAACCACCGTGCCTCGGAGCGTAGCAGGATCAATTCCTCGTTGCGGACCAGCGGGATGGGCGACGCCTTCTGCCCCGACCCGTAGAACGGCTTGGTCAGGTACAGCGAGAAGCGCAGGTCGCTGCGGAGGTCCAGCAGGCTGGCGTTGTAGCCGGAGTCCACCTTTGCCAGGTAGCGGGCGTCGCGCTGGCCGCCGGGCTGCAGCTCGGCGTCGGTGCGCAGCCGCGGGTCGGCCACCGTCTTGCCGCTGGGGTCGCTGAGCGCGTTGGCCAGGTCGCCCGTTCCCGAGCTGAAGGCGTGGTAGGCGCCCCGGTTGAGCTGCGCCCTGTCCACCACGAGGAAGGAGCCGTTCAGGGCCGTGAGCACCGCCTGGTAGCCCGTGGCGCTGCGCCCGGTCTCGCTGGTGCGGTACGCCTCCAGCCGCGCCTTGATGGCGCGGTTCACCTGGGCGTAGGCGGCGGGGGTGTTGAAGCCGAACTGGTTGTACCCGCTCCCCATGGGGAAGGCGAAGCCGGCGCCGGCCCGGTCCAGGTGCGCCTTGCCCTCGTCCAGCAGCTTGGCGATCTCGGTGTACGCCGCCGCGCGCTCCGCCAGCGGGGCCGGCTCGGTGGGGTCCTCGCTCACCGTCACCGGGATCTTTTCCCGGAACTGGAGCTGGTTGAGCAGGTCGTACGCCTTGGTCGTCTTGGCGAAGCCGCGGATCCCCTCCCGCTCGGCGTCGCTGAAGCTGAGCCGCGGGTTGTCCAGCACGGAGAGCACGATCTCCGCCGCGCGCACGTTGGCGTACGGGATCGTCCAGTACACGCTCCCGGTGAAGTCCGAGGCGTCCGGGGTGCCGGCGACGAGCTGGCGCACGTACCGCGGCTCGTTGGGGTCGAAGTAGTACCCCTCGCGGCCGGGGTGGCCGCCCAGCAGCACCAGCCGGTCCATGTTCTGGCGGCTGGTGTGGATCAGCCCCACCACCGTGGCCGACACCGCGGCGTTGGTGGGGTTGTTCTGCAGGTCCTGCAGGCTGCCGTAGTTGTAGTCGGGGACCGTCAGGTCCTGGCCGCACCCGGCCAGGAGCAGGGCCCCGGCCAGGAGGGACGCGCCGCGGCGCGCCCGGCGGGCGGGCTCGTGCTTGGATCGCCACATGGTTCAGAACCCGAGGTTGACGGTGAGCCAGAAGCTGCGGCTGGGCGGGAACGGGGTCACGTCGATGTTCCGTCCCACCGAGCGGTTGCCGAAGTTGCTGACCTCGGGGTCCAGCCCCGAGTACGCCGTCCACATCCACGGGTTGCGGGCGCTGAGCGTGACGCGCGCGTCGCTGACGGTGCCCAGGCGGGTGGCGGAGAGCAGCGCGGTCGGCACGTCGTAGGTGAGCGACACCTCGCGCAGCTTCAGGAACGAGGCGTCCTCGATGTACACCGAGTACGGGCCGTTCAGCGCCACGCGCTCCTGCCCGGTCAGGCACCGCGGGCCGCACTCGGCCAGCGGGCGCGGGTTGACCTTGCCGTCCGCGCCGATGCGGTCGGCCGGGGCGTGCCAGTCGGGCGCGTTGCGGGCGTCGTCGTAGTAGCTGCGGGTGAGGTTCGCGATCAGCCCGCCGCGGCTCCAGTCCAGCAGCGACGACAGGGTCAGGCGGCCCAGGCGGAAGTCGTTGGTGAACCCCATCTGGAAGTCGGGCTCCGCGTCGCCGTACACGGTCTCGCGGCGCACCCCCTTGTCGTCGGGCTTGTACCCGATCATCGCCGTGGGCGACTGGTTGTTCTGGATCTTGTAGCCGCCGTACAGGTAGCCGAAGCTGGAGCTGGCCGGGCGGAACGGCGGCACCGGGAGGTTGACGATCTCCTGGCGGTTCATCGCGAAGGTGGTGCGCGAGATCCAGTCGAAGCCGGCGGTGCGCACCGGGGTGGCCTCCAGCATGGCCTCGATGCCGCGGGCCTCCAGCTCGCCGCCGTTGAAGTAGTAGGTGGTGAAGCCGCTGGACGAGGCCAGCCCGCGCGACAGCAGGAAGTCGGTGACCGACTTGTCGTACGCGGTGAACTCGAAGCGCGCGTTGCCGCCGAACAGCGTGGCGTCGAACCCGCCCTCGAACTCGGTGGCGCGCTCGGGGCGCAGGTCGGGGGCGCCCACGGTGCCCAGCACGGTGAGCGTGGGGTTGCCCTCCAGGTTCACGCCCGGCTGCAGCCGGGTGAACTTCTGCCCGAACAGGGGCTGGTTGCCGCTGGAGCCGTACGCGGCGCGCAGCTTGAAGTCGTCGAGCCAGCCGGCGACCCGGCCGAAGCGGAAGGACGCCGCCGCCTTGGGATAGTAGTAGTACTTGTCCACGTCCGCGTCGCCGCTGCTGCGGTCGGCGCGCAGGCTGCCGGTCAGGTTCAGCCGGTCGTTCAGGGCGAGCACGTCCTGCTGGACGAACAGGCCCAGGTCGCGGTTGCGGGTGCGGTAGCCGTCCACCTTGACGTCGGCGGCCAGCTCCGGTACGCGGATGTCGCCGGTGAGGTTGCGGCCGGCGATGGTGTTGAACTTGAGGTCCACGTCCGAGTACTGCATGCCGCCGGAGGTGGTGGCCGTGAAGGCGCCGGACGAGGGCGCGAAGGTGTACACCAGGTTGGCGTTCCCCGTCAGGTTGGTGCTCGCCGCGTTGGCGTTGAGCGCCGTGCCCGGCAGGTTGTCGTCGCTCTCGAACTGCAGCGTGGGCGGGTAGTACAGCTCGTTGCGCTGCTGGAAGAAGTCGGCGCCGCCGGTGCCCACCACGCGCAGCGTGTGGCTCTCGGCCTGCAGCAGGTCGTAGGTGAAGTTGAGCGAGGCGATGTTGCGCCAGACGTTCTCGTCGTTGGTGGAGAGCGCGGCGGTCTGCACCGGGTTGCTCGCCGCGAAGGGGTTCGACAGGTACAGCCCGTTCTCCTTCTGCGTCAGGTCGTAGAAGCTGGGGGTGAACGACACGGCGGCGTAATAGCTGACGCCGTTGTTGTCGTTGCCCGTCAGGCCGCGCGCGGCCACCGAGTGCAGGATGTTGGCGGAGGCGCTCAGCTTGCCCCGCCGGCCGATGTTCTGGTCCACGGCCAGGCGAATCCCCTGCTTCTCGTACCCGGTGTTCCGGGCGATCCCCTCCTCGTCCAGCAGCGTGCCGGAAAAGTAGTACCGGGTGGCCTCGGTGCCGCCGCTCACGCTCAGCGCGGTCTCGCGCCCCGGCGCCCGGCGCCCGAACACCGCCGCCTCGTTGTCGTAGGTGGCCTTCGGGGTGCCGTCGGCGTCGAAGTACCCGGCCACGTCCGCCCCGAACTCCGCCACCGCCTCGTCGCGGGTCCAGTCGCGCGAGCCCAGCGAGCGGGCCTGCTCCGAGTAGCCCACGCGCTGCGACAGGGTGTAGCGGGGACGCCCCGCCCTGCCGCGCTTGGTGGTGATGATGATCACGCCGTTGGCCGCCTTGGAGCCGTAGATGGCCGACGCCGACGCACCCTTGAGCACCTCGATGCTCTCGATGTCGTTGGGGTTCATGTCGGCCGCGCGGTTGACGACGTTGTCCTGCACCGAGTAGAGGGCGGTGCGGGTGCCCGCGCCGCTGACCACGTTGGCGCCGCCGGCCACGGAGCTGTTGGCGAGCACCACGCCGTCCACCACGAACAGCGGCTCGGAGTTGCCGATCAGCGACGAGACGCCGCGGATGCGGATCTGCGCGCCGCCGCCCGGGGCGCCCGAGTTGGTGGAGATGGCGGCCCCGGCGATCTTGCCCTGGAGCGCCTTCTCCACCGTCTGCGCGGGCGCGCGCTGCAGCTCCTGCGCGGACACCACGGCCACGGCGTTGGCGGCGTTCTGGCGGCGCACCGAGGTGGCCTGCCCCGTCACCACCAGCCCCTCCAGGTTGAGGATGTCCTGCTCCAGCGCCACGTTGACCGCGCTCTGCCCGGCGGGGACGACCACCTGGCGGCTGGTGTAGCCCAGCTGGCCCACGGTGAGCCGCGCCTCGCCGTCCGGCACGGAGATGGTGAACGCCCCGCGGGCGTCGGTGACCACGCCGCGGCGGGTCCCGGTGACGGTGACGGCGGCGCCGGCGAGCGGCGCCTGGTTGGACCCGGTCACGACGCCCGTGACCTGCCGCTGCTGCGCCGCGGCGGGGCTCGCCCCCGCGAGCAGCGAGAGGGCCACCAGCAGATACCACATTCGTCTGAACATGCTTCCTCCGTACGGGTGTGCAGGGTGGACGCGGACGTGCGGACGTGCTGCGGGCCTCCTGGGGGGATGCGGGTGGCGCCGGCCGGCGGCCGGGTGGGGAGGTGCGCGCGCCGGGCGCGCGCGGCGGGGTTCGCGGCGACGCGGGATCCGGCGCCGAGGGCGCGGGAGCGTCCCGCCGGAATCGTGAGTAGCGGTTCCCAACATCTTTACGTTTTCCGCCACGACTTCACAAGAGTACCCTTCGCTTTGGGACGATCCGCTTCGCCCTGGCGCGACAGGGCCGGGGGGTGGCGTCCCGGTACCGGTGCGTTACATTTCCCGCCCGGTTCCGCACCCGGCCCTCCGCCCTCCGTGCCGGGAGCACCTCCGCGCCGCCGCCCAGGGCGCACCTTCCCACTCCACCGGCGCCCTCGATGTCGAGCGAGGAAGTCCGCAGGCTCATCTCCGTCGTCGGGCTCGTCGCGCAGCTGGGAGGCTCGGTCCTCCTCATCACGCTCTTCTTCCTGCTCTTCCACAACGCCAGCCGCCGCCGCTACTTCCTGTACTGGGGGCGGGCGTGGCTGTCGCTGGCGCTGGCGCTCAGCGCCCTGATGTCGCTGTACCTGCTGCTCCCCGACACGCCGGGTCCGCGCGCCGTGGCCGGGCCCGCGCTGCGCCTGGTCTACCTGTACGGCAAGCTGGCCTTCTTCGGGCTGCTCGCCGCCGGCACCGCCTCGTACTGCTCGGGGCTGCGGCTGCGCGGCAGCACCCCGTACTGGCTTGCCGCGATCGCCGCGTACTCCCTGCTGGCGGTGGCGCTCTCGGGCGGGGTGGAGCACGTGTTCCTGTGGCAGTGCCCGGTGGCCATGGTCGCGCTGGCGTACTGCAGCACCCGCTTCCTGCGCCTGCCGCCCTCGCGCCGCTCGCTGGGGAGCCGGGCCACGGGGGTGTTCTTCGCCATCATGGCGGTGCAGTGGGCGGTGTACCTGGCCGCCTTCGCCTTCCTGGGGCGGCTGGCCTCCTTTCCCGCCCCGCTGCGGGTGGTGGTGCAGTACAACGCCTACTTCGACCTGCTGGTGCAGGTGCTGCTGGGGTACGGCATGGTGGTGCTGCTCATGGAGGACTCCAAGCGCGAGGTGGACGACGCGCACGCCGAGCTGGCGGTGGCCCACGACCGGCTGCGCCGCGTGTCGCTGTACGACGCCCTCACCGGGTGCCTGAACCGCCGCGCCTTCCTGGAGCAGGTGGCGCTGGAGGGGGCCCGCGCCAGCTTCGGCACGGTGGTGATGGTGGACCTGGACAACCTCAAGACCGTCAACGACACCCTGGGCCACGCCGCGGGCGACGAGCTGCTCCGCGCCGCGGCCGAGGTGCTGCGCCACGCCACCCGCCCCATGGACCGCCTGTTCCGCTGGGGCGGCGACGAGTTCCTGCTGCTGATGCCGGGCGCCCGCGCCGAGGAGGTGCAGCCGCTGCTGGAGGAGCGCATCGGCCGGCTGTCGAGCGAGCTGCGCACCGAGGCGCCCACCCCGCTGCTGCTCAGCCTGGGGAGCGCCGACTACGCGGACGCGGAAGGGCTGGAGGCCGCCATCCGCCACGCGGACGACGCCATGTACGTGCAGAAGGCGCTGCGCAAGCAGGGGGTTGCGGAGTTCGCCGCGGGGTCGTAAAGACAACTGCACTGAACGGCTTTACGGCTCGTGCGGGCGTGCCCCCGCTGGCGCGGGGTCGGGCTGCGGCTCCGTAGCAGACGAAACGACCGTCTGCAACGGAGGCGAGACCCGGCAAACTGCCGCCGGGTCTCGCCGCTTCGCGCTCGCATCCCTCACGCGGGCATCCCGCTGCGTCCGCGGGGGCCATCCCTCCGAATCGTCCCGTTTCCCCATGTTCTTTTCCGGGTCGCTCTTCTGGGCGCTGTCCATCGCGTTTCCCGTGGCGCTGGCGATCCATGCGCTGCGCACCGGGCGGGGCGGCTGGGTGTTCCTGATCGTGTTCTTTCCGCTGGTGGGGGGGCTGATCTACCTGTTCGTGGAGGTGCTGCCGGAGCTGCGCGCGGGGCAGAAGCTGCGCCGGGTGGGGAGCGGGGTGCGCAGCCGGGTGGATCCCATGCGCGAGGTGCGGCTGCTCCGCGAGCGGGTGGCGCAGGCCGGCACGGTGGCCAACCGCATGGAGCTGGCGCGGGCCTACGCGCGCGCGGGGATGGCGGACGAGGCGGCCGCCACCTACCGCGAGTGCCTGCAGGGGATCTACCGCGACGACCCGCAGGCGCTGGGCGAGCTGTGCGCGGTGCTGTACGAGGCGGGGCGCAGGGACGAGGCGCGCGAGGTGATGAGGACGCTGCTGGGGAGGCCGGGGCACCTGTCCCCCGCGCTCCGGCTGCTCAACGCGCGCATGCTGGAGGAGGCGGGCGTGACCGACGCGGCGCTCGCCGAGTACCAGCTCCTTTCCCGGGTGGCCGCGGGGGAGGAGGCGCGCTGCCGCTACGCCCTGCTGCTTCGCCGCGTGGGCCGCGAGGCCGAGGCGCGCGCCGCGTTCGAGGCCATCGTCCGCGACGCGCGGGGGGGAAGCCGCGCCTTCCGCCGCGCCGAGAAGGAGTGGATCGCGACCGCGGAGCGCGAGCTCAAGCGGACGCCCGGCTCCGCGTGAGCCCGCACTCCCGCCGCATGAGACGAGCCTCGGTCCCGCTCCTCGCCCTCCTCCTGGCCGCGGGCGGCTGCCGGGCCGCCGCGGCTCCCGCGCCGGCCCCGCTGCCGGCCGCGGTCCCCGACGCGCGGGTCGCGCGCATCGACTCGCTGGTGCGCGCCTTCCACGCGGCGGGCCGGTTCAGCGGCGCGGTGCTGGTGGGCGAGGGCGGCCGGGTGCTGTACGAGGGCGGCGCCGGCGAGGCCGACCGCGAATGGCACCTCCCCAACGGCCCGGCCGTGCGCTACCGCATCGCCTCCACCACCAAGCAGTTCACCGCGGCGCTGGTGCTGCGGCTGTGGGAGGAGGGGCGGCTGGAGCTGGACGCGCCCGTGGCCGCCTACCTCCCGGAGTACCCGCGCCCCCAGGGCGACCGCGTCACGCTCCACCACCTGCTGACGCACTCCTCCGGCATCCCCAACTACGTGGGGCTCCCCGGCTTCTACGACACCATCGGGCGGAGGGAGCACACCCCGGCGCAGCTGGTGGCGCTCACCTCCTCGCTGCCGCTAGAGTTCGAGCCGGGGACGCGCTGGAAGTACAGCAACTCCGGGTACGTGCTCCTGGGGCTGGTGGTGGAGAGGGTCACGGGGAAGCCGTACGAGGAAGCCCTGCGGGAGCAGGTCCTCGCCCCGCTGGGCCTGGACGACACCGGCTTCGACCGGGCCGGGACGGTGCTGGAGCGGCGCGCGGCGGGGTACCTGCCGGACGGGCGGGGCGGGTACGCCAACGCGCCCTTCCTGGACCCCTCGACCGTGTACTCGGCGGGGATGCTGTATTCCACGGTGCGCGACCTGTTCCGCTGGGACCGGGCGCTGCGGGAGGGGAGGGTGTTCCGGCGCCCCGCGACCGCGGCCCGCATGTTCACGGGGCACGTCGAGACGGGGGTGCCGCTGGGCCGGTACGGCTACGGGGTGTTCGTGGGGGAGGGCACCTTCGCGGGCCGGAGGGTGGGGGTGGTCCAGCACGGCGGCACCATCCCGGGGTTCACCGCCGGCTTCCGGCGCATGGACGACGGGCGCACCCTGGTCGCCCTGGACAACACCATGAGCCCGGCCGTGGCCGAGCTGCTGGACGGGATCGCCGGGATCCTGTACGGCGGCGCCCCCTGAACCGCGCGCTGCTCCGGTCGGTCCCACCCCCTTGATCCGCCGCGCCCCACGCGCGACCGTTGGAGGGCCCCCCGCCCTCCACCCGCGTCCACGATCTCGATGCACCCCACGCGCAGACACACGCCGCCCGCGGCCGCGAGGTCGGCCGCCGGGCCGCCGCAGCGCGAGCGCAGGCGCGCCCTTGCCCGCCTGATGTTCGACCTGCACCTCTGGATGGGGGTGCTGGCGACGGGCGTGCTGCTGCTGGTGTGCGCCACGGGGATCCTGCTCAACCACAAGCGCGGGCTGGGGCTGATGCCCGACCCGGCGCACGAGGCCGGCGGCGCCTTCGAGCAGGCGCTCCCCCTGGCCGAGCTGGCGCGGCGCGCGGGCGAGGCCGTGGGGCCGGCGGTCGCGGGGGCAGGGATCGACCGCATGGACGTCCGCCCCGGCGACGGGCTGGTCAAGGTGCGCTTCGACGACCGCGAGGTCACCGAGGCCACGGTGGACCTGGCGAGCGGGCGGGTGGTGCACGTGGGCCCGCGCGCCGACGTGTTCCTGGAAAAGCTCCACTCCGGCGAGATCTTCGGCGACGGCTGGGTGCTGCTGAGCGACGCGGCGGCCGTGGCGCTGGTGCTGGCGCTCGTCAGCGGCTACTGGCTCTGGCTCTACCCCCGGAGCCGGGCGTGACGGCGGCGCAGCTCGCCCTTCTCCTGGGGCTGTTCGCCGCGCCGGCCGTGCTGCTCCGGCTGGGCGGCAGGCTGCGGCGGCGCGGCCCGGCGGCGCGCGGCGCCTTCTGGGGCGGGGTGGCGGGGCACACGCTGGGGATGGGGGTCGCCCTGGGGGCGATGCTGCTGCCGCCCGTGGCGTGGACGGGGGGCCCCGCCTGGCGGGAGGCGGCGGTGTTCGGCTCGCTGGCAGCGGGGGCGCTGCTCGGCGGCGCCCTCGGCTATGCAATGGGGGCGCGGCGGCGCGGCGGGGAGTGACCCCGGCCGCCGGGACGGGCGGCGCCTTGTCCCCGCGGTGGCGCCCCGGCACATTCCGGCGTCCATAGCGCGCGCGCATTCGCGCCCGGCAAGGCTGGGCGCTCCCCGTTCGGCATTCTCCGGATGCAGCCCATCCTGGCGCTCCTCCCCCGAAGCGAGTCGTTCTCGGACCTGTGGCCCCGGCTCGCGGCGCTGTCGGGAACGGAGCTCCGCCACGCCGGCGATCCCGCCGCGCTGGCGGGGATGAGCGGCGTGTGCGCCGTGCTGGTCGCCGCGGGCGGGGAAGAGACCCGTCTCCAGGGCCTGCTGGCGGAGCTGCGCGGGGGCTCGCATCCCCCCGTGGCGGTGGTCGGCTCGGAAACGGACTACCGGGTGGCCGTCAGCCTGCTCCAGATGGGCGCGGCGGACTACTTCGCCCTCCCGGACGAGCTGGGCGCGCTGCGCGCCTGGATCGTGGAGCGCGCGGAGGCGGTCGCCAGCCGCCGGGCGGCCGAGGCGCTGGCCGCCGCGCAGCGCCGCAAGTACGACTTCTCGCGCATCATCGGGCGGAGCGCGGGGCTCCACGCGGCGCTGGAGCGGGCGGCCCGGGTGATCCCCAGCGGCAGCGCAACCGTGCTGCTCACCGGCGAGACGGGCACGGGCAAGGAGCTGCTGGCGCAGGCCCTCCACTACAACGGCCCGCGCGCCGCGCAGCCCTTCGTGGAGATCAACTGCGCGGCGCTCCCGGCCAACCTGCTGGAGGCGGAGCTTTTCGGGTACGAGAAGGGGGCCTTCACGGACGCCCGCGCGCCCAAGGCGGGATTGTTCGAGGCGGCATCCGGCGGGACGCTGCTCCTGGACGAGGTGGGGGACCTGGCGCCCGACCTCCAGGCCAAGCTGCTCACCGCGCTGGAGAGCCGGAAGGTGCGCCGCCTGGGGAGCGTGCGCGACACGCCGGTGGACGTGCGGATCATCGCCGCCACCCACCGCGACCTGGCCGCCGAGACGCGCGCCGGCCGCTTCCGCCGTGACCTGTACTACCGGCTGCGCGTGGTCCCCATCCACCTGCCGCCGCTCCGCGAGCGCGGCGAGGACGTGCTCCTGCTGGTGCAGCACTTCCTGGAGCGCTTCAGCGAGCTGCACGGCAAGCCCTGCCCCGCGGTCCCCGCCGAAGTACACGCCGCGCTCCTCAGGCACGCCTGGCCGGGCAACGTGCGCGAGCTGCGGAACGCCGTGGAGCGCGCCGTGCTGCTGGGGGACGGGGCGCTCGCCCTGGACGACCTGGCGCTGGAGGACGACGAGGCGCCGCCCGCGTCCGGCGCGCTGCCGTTCCCGGCCTCGCTGGACGTGATCGAGCGCGCGGCGGCGGCCGCGATGCTGCATCACTGCGAGGGGAACAAGTCGCAGGCGGCGCTGCGGCTGGGGATCAGCCGCAAGAGGCTGTACCAGTTGCTCGGCGGGCAGGGAGGCGCGCAGTGATTCCAACCGTCGGGCTCCCGGTGGGCCACACCTTCGGGCGGGAGGTGTTCGCATGGCGCTAGCGGTCGTCGAGAGGAACGCGCTGCTGGAACAGGCGTGGAGTCTCCTTGCAGCACGCGACTACGTTGCCATCGTGGAGCTGCTGGCTGATCTCCCGCTGGATGAGCATGTTCGAGAACCGGAGCTGGGCGTCATACTGTGCTCCGCCTGGTTTCAGGTCGGAGAGCTCGACCGCTCTCTCGTGCTCGTTCAGCAGCTCACGGACGTGTGCGAGAGACGCGGAAATACGTGGCTCAGCCGCCGCAGGTTGAACTGTGAGGGTTTGATCCGCGTAACTCGCGTCGAACTCGACGCCGCAGAGCCGCTCCTGCAGGAGGTGCTAGCCCGTGCCGAATCCGCTGGTGATGGTCAAATGGTCACCTGGGTCCACAACAACCTGGGAATCCTTTATACCAGCCGCGGTTCTTGGGACTTTGCATTGTCACATTACCGCCGTGGGATTGCCGCTGGCCAGCGGATTGGCGACGTACGTCACCTCTCGCTGTGTCACATGAATATGAGTACAGCATATTTTAGAACGGATCGCCTGAGCGATGCACAGGAACACATCCAGCAGGCCCTAGATCTCGCCCGTGAATCCGCCAGCGAAGCCGAGATTGCTCACATCGAATGTTCTCATGCCAACATTCTGCTGGCCGGGGGGGACATCTCATTGGCCAAGGCCGTCCTCGAGCGAGCCCGCAATAGGTTTTCGGCTCTGAACAGCACGAAAGGACTGGCGATCGTCGAGCATGTTTCTGGGCGCCTGCTCATGCACCAAGGCCATTCCGCAGAGGCACGGGATGCGTTGAAAAAGGCCTTGAAGATCAGCGAAGAAACAGGATACAAAGAACTTAGCGGCTTCATCCTGGAGTCGCTGGCAGTTCTCCACGGAGAGGTGGGCGAAGTCGATGCCGCCAAAGAATATTTCGCTCGGGCCATCGGGTTCTTCTCCCGGCTGGGCAATACCTATGAACTAGATAGGTTGCGAAGCCGCAGCAGGGTCTATCTCCAGCACGGGGAGTAGCGAGAGCCCCTCAGCCTCTTTCTGGCGCTTTGCGCTGAATGACACCTTCCTTCCGGTCAGGGCGCACTATGGATCTGCTTCAGGTACGCCTCGCATCGCTCCCAGCCTCGTACGAGCCGGCGTACCGGGAGTCCGGCGCCGCGTAGAAGCGCTCCACCGCCTCGGCCATCACCCGGGCGACGCGCGGGAACGGGTGCGAGGGCGGGAAGCCGGACAGCTCCTCCGCCAGCTTCCGCTCGTATCCTCGCCGCTCCGCCTCCACGAAATCCCGCGCTTCGTCGGACGGAAGGCGCCGCTCCAGCAGCAGCACCCCGTTGGCCCGGCTCCCCTCCCGCCGCTCCCGCTCCACCCCCGCCAGGTCGTTGCGCAGCCGCATGGACAGGCACAGCCGGCGGAGCGCGCTCCGGAAGCGCGGCTCGCCGGCCTCCGCGGCGAGCCCCAGCCCGTGCGCCAGCGACAGGGCGGCGACCGTGTGCGCCACGGCGATGCTGTGCTCCGCGTTGCGCAGGTACTCGTCCCAGGAGAGCGTCCGCCCTCCGCGCGAGGCGGCGCGGTCCGCCTCCGACGCGCGCACCACGTCCACCAGCGTCGCGCGCCACCAGCGGTGGTCCTCCGGGCGCGGCGCCGCATCGCGGAACCGCCGGTCCAGCCGGGCCAGCGCGGCGGCCGCGGGCGTCGCGGGCGGCCCGCCGCGCAGGGGCGCCGCCAGCGTTTCGGCACCCTCCGGCGCGGCGCCGGCATCGCCCGGCGCGTCGAACAGGTCGTCCACCCACAGCACGCACGCCAGGTCCAGCGCCGCGAGCCGGAGCGCCCGCCCGTCGCCGCCCAGGCCGGCGACGAAGGCGCCGGCCAGCGCCGCCGCGTGCTCCGCGTGCGCCCGGGCGAAGCCGGGCGCCCCGCGCCCCCACTCCAGCACCGCGTCGAGCGCGGGCGCGCCGTCCGGCACCGTGCTCACGGGCGCAGCCGGAACTTGAGCAGGCGCACCTCGATCCCGCGCCCCAGCCACGCCCGGTGGAAGTACTCGTGCCAGCGGACGGAGGCCTCCAGCCGCCGCGCCTCGGCGTCGTCCACGCCGCCGGCCGCCAGCGCGCGCCGGCTCCAGGCGGCGCTCTGCACCCAGAACTCGGCGGTGGCCGCGGTCAGGTCCACGTCGCCCTCCAGCCGGAAGCCGGCCTCCGCCGCGGCGCGCACGTACTCCGCGGCGGGCCCCACGCGCGTCCGCCAGTACCGGTCGAAGGGCTCGCGGCACTCCTCGCGGCCCAGGAAGGTGTCCTCCACGCACACCACGCCGCCGGGGCGCACGATGCGGCCCAGGTGCCGGAACCAGCGGCCGCGCGGGAAGTAGCAGGCGCTCTCCATCGCCACCACGGCGTCGAAGGGCTCCGGCGCCTCCACCTCGCACGCGTCGGCGAGGACGGGGCGGACGCGGCCGCCCACCCCCGCCTCCTCCGCGAAGTGCGCCACCAGGGGCACGTGCTCCGGCGCGATGGTCGCGGCCGTAACCTCCGCCGCGCAGTGCCGCGCCCAGTGGATGGCGCCCCCGCCCAGCCCGCACCCCGCGTCCAGCAGGCGCCCCGCGAGGTCGCGCGGCGCGTCCCACGCCTCGGCGGCGCGCTCCATGGTCTCCTGCTGCGCGCGGCGGATGCGGCCGCGCAGCTCGTCCGCGGACACCTCCGTATCCGGGCGCCCGCGGAAGCAGCCGATGTGGAAGTGGACCCGCGGACCCGGGCCGTACTTGCGGAGGATGGAGGCCGTCTTGGCGTCGTAGTAGCCGGCGACGCCGCCGGGCGAGCCCCCGGCCGAGGCGGGCGCGGGCACGAGCGGGAGGTGGCCGAGCGAGACGCGGCGCGGCCCGCTCCCGGCGGGCTCGGCGCCCGGGAGGGAGGACGTGCGGGTGGACATGGAGACGGAGCGGGTGGGAGGTGAAGCGCGGTCCGCATGGACGGAGCCGCCGGGGGTTCCGGGCGCGCACGGGACCCGCGTGAGGGATGCGCGCCCGGAGGGCCGAGACCCGCCGGCACCTCAGTTCAGAGGTGCAGCGCGGGGGCTCGGCTGCGTTGGCGAGCGTTGTTTGCTCGCCTACGCAGCGCGCAGCCCGACCCCGGCGCAGCCGGGGGCACGCCCGAGCCGGCAGTTCAAAAAAAGCCGTTCCAGCCGGACACGACCAAACATCGTGCGGCCGGGCCGCGCGTCAAGTGGGGGAGCCGGTGCCCCGCACGACATCCTTGCGCATCCGCGGGCCCGCTATGAATTTGCCCCTCTGCAGTGCCCCGCCGTCGCGCCCCATCTCCGACGAGGCTCCCATGCACCTCACCTGCAAGTCCTGCCAGGCGCCCATCGGCGCGGACGACGTCAACCTGGACACCGGGCTGGCCAAGTGCCGCGCCTGCAACGCCGTGTTCCGCTTCGACAACGAGCCGGAGCTGGCCGGCGGCGGCACCTACCGGGTCCGTCCGCGGGCGGAGATGCCCAGGTCGCTCTCCCGCGACGCCAGCGGCGGGGCCATCGTCTACCGGCACCGCTGGTACTCGTGGAAGATCATCTTCATGGCCTTCTTCTGCGTCGTGTGGGACGGCTTCCTGGTGTTCTGGTACACCATGGCCTTCGCCGCCGACGCGCCGCTGCTCTTCAAGGTGTTCCCCCTGCTCCACGTGGCCGCGGGGGCGGCGATCACGTACTACACCATCGCCGGCTTCGTGAACACCACCACGGTGACGCTGGACCGCGGGCACCTGAGCGTCCGCCACGGGCCGCTCCCCTGGCCGGGGAACCTGGACATGGACGCCTCGCGCTGCCGCCAGCTGTACTGCGAGGAAAAGGTGACGCGGGGCAAGAACGGCTACAGCTACACCTACCACCTCAAGGCGGTGACCAGCGACGGCGGGCGGCTCAAGATCGTGTCCGGGCTGGACTCGCCCGACGTGCCGCTGTACCTGGAGCAGGAGATGGAGCAGCACCTGAAGATCCGCGACGAGCCCGTCGCCGGCGAGCTGCGGCGCCCGTGAGCCCCCCTTCCCCACTCGACCGGAGACCGATGAAGAAGCTGCTCCTGCTGGCCGCGCTCGCCCTCGCCGCCCGCCCCGCCGCCGCGCAGCAGGCCGCGCCCGCGCCCGGCGCCAGCCACGTCCAGGCCGCCGAGCAGCTGCTGGTGGCGTCCGACGCGGAGAACGCCATGCGCCGAGGGATGCAGCGCATGATGGACGTGCAGGCGGAGCAGAACCCCGTGCTCGCCTCCATGCGCGACATCCTGGAGGACTTCTACGCCCGGCACATGGGGTGGGAGCAGATGAAGCCGGAGATGGTGCGCGTGTACACCAGCACCTTTTCCGAGGCCGAGATCCGCGAGCTGACCGCCTTCTACCGGACGGAGATCGGGCGCAAGATGGCGGAGCGGATGCCGGAGATCATGGCCCGCTCCACCGAGATGAGCCAGCGCATCCTGCAGGAGCACATGCCGGAGCTGACGCAGAAGATCATGGCGCGCATGCAGTCCGACCCGGAGCTGATGCGGCGCGCCATGGAGCAGGCGGAGCGCGCGGCGCCCCCGCCGGCCGGGACGCAGGGGTCGAGCAAGCCGCGGAGCCCCTGACCCTGGCGCCGCCGGCCCGCCGGACGGCGGCGGACGGCTCCCGGCCCCGCGGAGCAGCGACGGCCC
>DASVQR010000149.1:0-3758 GCA_036389055.1 Longimicrobiaceae bacterium
GACGCGGAGGTCAACTACGGGATCGGCGGGATCAGCTGGGAGACCTGGCACAAGATCGAGGTGCAGCTGATCGTCAACCACCGCGGCGTGGCGGACGGCACGGTGCGGGTGTGGCTGGACGGGCGGCTGGTCAAGGAGCGCCGCGGCGTGATCGTCTTCGACCCGAGCGCGAGCACCTCCACCGACTTCATCTACGAGTGGGGGATCGGCAACCAGGAGCAGGGGGCGGCCGACGAGACGCTCCCCATGAAGGACTACCGCATCTGGGACAACGTGGAGTTCTGGACCGGGAGGCCCTGACCGCCGGCCGCACGGCCGACGGGAGGAGGGACCGGGCCCGCACGGGTCCGGTCCCTCCGCTTTTCCGGAGGTGGGCCACGGGGGCAGCCGCGCGCAGCGGCTGCCCCCTTTGCGTGCCGTGCGGCCGCGGCACGGCCGTGCCGGCGGCGTGCCCTCATCCGCAGGGCCTTTGCATCTCGCAAGCATTCCGGGATCGTGCAAGCGCAAAGCAGGGCCGGGTGCATGTGCGAACCGGTGCTCGCGATTGGAGTAAGTGGTTGCACTGCGTGGAGTTAGGTGGTGATCAGCGGGGTGCTGCTCCGGTGTGGAACACCCGTTGCCCCTGTGCGGCAGTCCGGGAGAACTCCTCCCGGTAGCATCTCCCCAAAAAACTTCGCTGCTCATAGCAAAACCGTCGAAAGGCGGTGACGCAGAGCCACGGGACTAAAGCGGGCCTCCCCCGCCATGTCCGCCGGGCCGCCAGCGTTGCGATTCCCTTCCCGGGGACTCGTGGCTGGCGGCCGTCCGTATTTCGCCCGCCCCACCCCCGGATGGGAACCGGAGAGCCGGATCCCCCCCCATCCGCCAGCTGTTCAAATGCACCTCGCCAAGAAGCTCGCCGCGTCCGTCCTCGCGCTCTCCCTGACCGCGCTCCTGCCGTCCTGCGACGCGGGGATCACCTCCCCCTCCGTGGACCGCCTGGGCGCCAACCCGCCCACGGTGCGCCTGGAGCGCTCCGAGCTCCAGCTCGTCGCCGGGGACACGGCCCGCCTCACCGCGCAGCTGGTGAGCGCCGGCGGCTCTCCCCTTTCCGGGCAGGGCGTCTCCTGGTCCAGCTCCGCGCCCGAGGTGGTGAGCGTGGGCCGCGACGGCGCGGTGTCGGCGCTGCGGGCGGGCGAGGCCACGGTGACGGCCTCCGCCGGGCAGGCGAGCGCGACGGCCAGGGTGCGGGTGAGCAGCCGCGTCGCGGTGCTGCGGATCTCCCCCAAGGAGGACACGCTGAACTCCCTGGGGGCGACCGTCGCGCTCGCGGCGACGGTGCTGGACCCCAGCGGCCAGCCGGTCCCCACCGCCGGAATCACCTGGTCCAGCCTGGACCCCGCGGTGGCGATCGTGGACGCGGAGGGGCAGGTGACCTCGCTGGGCGCCGGCGTGGCGCGGATCACCGGCGGGTCGGGCGGGAAGACGGACACCGTGCGCGTGCACGTCAAGCCGGGCTCCATCTCCGTGCGCGTGCGCCCCAAGGACCCGGTGCTCAACGCCCTGGGCGACACGCTGCGCCTCCTGGCCGACGGCCAGGACGCCAACGGGCGGGCGCTGGATCCGGCGGCGGTGAAGTGGACCAGCCTGAGCCCGGCGGTGGCGACGGTGGAGGGCGCCGGCCTGGTGACGGCGCGGGGCGTCGGCACGGCGCGCGTGGCGGCGGAGTTCGGCGGGCGCGCGGACACGACGACGGTGACGGTGCGGCAGCTGGTCGCCTCGGTCGCGGTGACGCCGGGCGCGCCCGTGGTGCAGGCCGGGCAGGCGCAGCAGATGGTGGCCGCGGCCAAGGACTCCAACGGCAACGACGTCCCCGGGGTGACCTTCGCCTGGATGTCGTCCAACCCCGCGGCGGCCACGGTGAGCGGCGCCGGCCTGGTGAGCGCGGCGGCTCCCGGGGTCAGCTACGTCACCGCCACGGCGGGGAGCCGGAGCGGCACGGCCACGGTGACGGTGACGGCGAACCCCGGCACGGTGCCGGCGCGGATCGCCGTGGAGCCCGAGGCGGCGACGCTGGACGCCCTCGGCGCGTCGGCGCAGCTGGGGGCGACGGTGTACAGCGCCGCGGGCGGCGCCATGGCGGGGATCGCGACCAGCTGGAGCAGCCTGGACGCGGGCATCGCGACGGTGGACGGCGCGGGGCGGGTGACCGCCCGCGCCGTCGGCACGGCGCGCATCGTGGCGACGGCGGGCGCGCTGGCGGACACGGCCGTGGTGACGGTGCGCCAGGTGGTGGCCTCGATCGCCGTGACGCCGGGCGCGCCGACCCTGCAGGAGGGCGGGGTGCAGCAGCTGGCCGCCGCGGCGAGCGACGCCAACGGCAACGCCGTCCCGGTCGGTGCGTTCGCCTGGACCTCGTCCAACCCGGCCGCCGCGACGGTGGACGCGGCCGGCGTGGTGCGGGCGGTGGCGGCGGGCGTCAGCTACGTGACGGCCAGCGCGGGCGGCAGGACGGCGACCGCCACCGTGACGGTTGCCGCGGCGCCGCCGGCGCCCGTCGCCACGGTGAGCGTCGCCCCGGGCTCGGCGGCGGTGGTGGTGGGCGGGAGCGTGCTGGCCACCGCCTCGGCCCGCGACGCGGCGGGGAACCTGCTCACCGGCCGCGCGGTGGCGTGGAGCAGCTCCAACCCCGCGGTCGCCACGGTCTCCGCCTCCGGCATGGTGACCGGCGCCGCGCCGGGGAGCGCCACGATCACGGCGACGGTGGAGGGGAAGACGGGGACGGCCGCGGTGACGGTCTCGGCGGACCCGGCGACCACGCCGGCCCGGATCGCCGTGAGCCCCCGCTCCGACACGCTGGGCGCCCTGGGCGCGGCGACGCAGCTGCGGGCCACGGTGTACAGCGCGTCCGGCGGCGCGATGTCCGGGGCGGCGACCAGCTGGACCAGCCTGAGCGCGGGGGTGGCCACCGTGGACGCCGCGGGGCGCGTGACCGCGGTCGCGGCGGGGACGGCGCGGGTCGTGGCGGCGTCGGGGCCGCTGGCCGACACCGCGACCATCGTCGTGCGCCAGGTGGTGGCCTCGGTGGCGGTGTCGCCCTCCGCGCCGGTCGTGCAGGAGGGGGCCACGCAGCAGGTGGCCGCCACGGCAAAGGACGCCAACGGCAACGCCATCGCCGGGGTGGCGTTCACCTGGACCTCGTCCAACCCGGCGGCGGCCACGGTGAACGGCTCCGGGCTGGTGAGCGCGGTGGCGGCGGGCGTCAGCTACGTCACCGCCGGCGCGGGCGGCAAGAGCGCGGTCGCCACGGTGACCGTGTCGGCGCCGGCGGTGGCCACCGTGTCGGTGTCGCCGGGCTCGGCGTCCCTCGCCGTCGGCGGCACGGTGGACCTGTCGGCCGTGGCCCGCGACGGCGCGGGACGGATCCTGACCGGGCGCGCGGTGGCCTGGGCGAGCTCCAACCCGGCGGTGGCGACGGTGTCCGCCACGGGGCTGGTGACCGGGGTGGCCGGCGGCACGGCGACGATCACCGCCACCAGCGAGGGGAAGAGCGGCACCGCGGCGGTGACGGTGAGCGCGCCCGCGGCCCCGGTGGGGAGCACGGTGGTGTACGCGCACAACTTCAACGACGGGACGATCGGCGCCTTCGGGCAGTGGGGCGGCTACACCCCCAAGCCCGTGAGCATCATCGCCGACCCCACCGGCTCCGGGCGCGGCAGCGTGGCGAAGGTGGTGTACGAGCGCGACTCGGCGGGCGGCGGCTCGGTGGACGTCAACGG
>DASVQR010000150.1:0-1645 GCA_036389055.1 Longimicrobiaceae bacterium
CACGGTGTGCTTGAACCTCTCGGGGAACACGAGCGCCGGGAGCACGGCCTCGGCCAAGGGGCTCGGCCTGCGCAAGCAGGGGACCTCCACCACGGTCAACGCCTTCCAGGTGCACGGGATGGCGGCCACGAGCACGCCGGGGGTGGAAGCGTACGTGAACGGCCTCAACCCGGCGGGCGGCGGCACGCTGCTGATCTCCGCCACCAGCGGCTTCGGCAACTGCTCGTTCCCTTGAACCGGAGGTAGGAACACCGGCCGGCGCCCTCCGCGGCGCCGGTGCACCACGCGACGAACGGGCCCCGGGGCAAACTGCCCCGGGGCCCGTTCGTCGTGTACGCCTGCCCCTCGCTCAGCGCCGCCGCGACCGCGACAGCACGCCCACCGCCAGCCCGGCCGCCAGCACCGTCCCCAGCCCGGCGACCAGCGGGTTCTGGAGGATGGAGGTGGTCGGCGGCACCGACACCACGCCGCTCCGGTCCGCCACGGCCGGCGCGTCCACGTACCTGCCGCTCTCCGGCATCGCCAGCGCCCGGAACTCCGTCGCCAGCCGGTGAAGCTCCGTCCGCATCTCCGGGCCGCGGAGCGGCACCCCGTGGCCGGTGGCCGCGATCTCCGGCTCCAGCGCGGCGAGCGCCTGCACCGAGCGCGCGGCCGAGCCCCAGTCCGGCGTGAAGTACGCCGGGGGCCCGTGCACCCCGGGCCGCTGCGACATCACCGCCGTCGCGGACTCCTGCTTGGTGGTGACGAAGGCGTCCCCGGCGATCAGGGTGCGGTCCGCGTCGCGGAACAGCGCCACGTGCCCGGCCGTGTGCCCCGGCGTGTGGATCCACCGCCACCCCGGCATCCCCGGCACGGAGCCGTCCGCCGGGAGGAGACGCGCCCGCTCGCCCAGGTCGATGGGCCCGCGCGGGTACGCCCAGGAGAGCGCCGCCATGGCGCCGCCGCCCACCGTGGGATCGGGGGGCGGGTACGACGAGCGCCCGGTGACGTACGGGAGCTCCAGCTCGTGCACGTACACCGGCACGTCCCACAGCGCGGCGAGCTGCCGCACCGCCCCCACGTGGTCGAAGTGCCCGTGCGTCAGGACGATGGCCGAGGGGCGGGCGCCGGGCCCGAAGCGCTCCTCCGCGGCGTGGACGATTCGCTCCGTGTAGCCGTACATCCCCGTGTCCACCAGCACCCAGCCCCGGTCTCCGGCCCCGGGCGCGCCGAAGAAGAACAGGTTGACGATGGCCGTGCGCATGTAGGCCAGGTCGGTGGTGACCGCGTGGAGGGAGCCGGACGCGGCACCGGTCGCGGCGGCCCCCGGAGCGTCGAGCAGTTCGATTGCCATGTCGTGGTCCTCGTGCGAGCGGTGGATCCCTTGCGATGGGGCGTGCCGCGGGTGCAATCTTCAAGCCATTGCCGAGGGGGGATTTAACTGCTTTGAACGGCGGGGTCGGGCGTGCCCCTCGCTGTCGCTCGGGTCGGGCTGCGCGCTGCGTAGGGGAGCAAACAACGCTCGCCAACGCAGCCGAGACCCCGCGGAAACTGCCCCGCGGGGTCTCGGCCCTCCGGGCGCGCATCCCTCACGCGGGGTCTCCCGGGTCTGGCCAGACGCGCGAGCGAAGGGGGAGGGCGGCCGGCGGCCGCCCTCCCCCTTCGC
>DASVQR010000151.1:0-26994 GCA_036389055.1 Longimicrobiaceae bacterium
TGCGCCCCGACGGCGCGCGGGCCGCCGCCCTGCGCCTGGCGGGCGGCGGCCCGTTCTGAGGCCCGACACGCGCCCGGGACCGAACGCGAGGGCGCCGGGAGGGATTTCCCCCCGGCGCCCGGCGATCGTCGCCCTCCTCGGGAGGAGGGCTCAGGAGCCGCCCGCCGCGGGGCAGGCGAAGCGCTCCGCGTAGCCGCTCGCCGCAAGGAACGCGTCGAAGTCCCGGATCCGGAGCATCTCCGCCACGGCCCGCCGCTTGTCGGCGGCGCGCTCGTGGTACGCCCGGGCGATCCGGTAGCCCATGTTGTAGCCCAGGTCGGCGGGGCGGTCCGTGGAGCGGGAGCCGTTGTAGAGCCAGCCGCTCATGTCCGTGCCGTGCATCTGGCCGCGGAACTCGCACCAGAGCTCGCGCTCGTGGGCGTCCGCGTAGGCGTGCGCGGCGGGGTTGATGTGGCGGCCGGAGATCAGCTCCCCCACGAAGTCGGCCACCCCCTCGTTGAGCGCCTGGCGCAGCAGCGTGCTGCCGGGGGCGTAGTCCTGCTGGTAGTGCACCAGCTCGTGCGCCACGATGTTCGGCACCTTCTCCACGCTCCCGAACACCGCCCGCATCCAGGGCTCCATCTCGCTTTCCGGCGCCTCCGGCGTGCGCCCGTACACCTCGGTGCCGATCAGCAGCCCGCGCCCGCTGGTGGTGCCCCCCGTGGAGGTGTTCCCCACCAGGAAGTACACGTCCGGGTACACGGCGTCCGGGTACAGCGCCTCCATCTTCCGGAACGCCTCGCGGATCTGCGGCTCGTAGCTCCCCGCGCGCAGCATGCTCGCCCGCGCGGAGTTGTAGTAGCCGGGGAAGCGCTCCAGCGCCTGCACCAGCGACGCCTCCGTGCCGATGCGCAGCACGGTGAAGTCCTGCAGGCCCGGGGTGCCGCGGTCCAGGTAGATGCGCTTGAGCGCGGCGGCTCGGGTGGCCGGCGTGGAGGAATCCACCGCCGCCCAGAAGCGGGGCACGTCCTCGGTGACGATGCGCGCCGAGTCCGGGTGCCGGTGCGACACGTCGAACGGGGCGGCGGCCTCGGCGGCGAAGGCGGCCGCCTGTGGGCTCCCCGCGCGGGCCAGCCGGAAGGGCATGGTGGACTGGCCCACCCGCGCCACCCCTTCCAGCGTGCGCCCGTCGGGGGCGAGCACGCCGTCGAAGCGCGCGCCGCGCAGCTCGCCGGCGAAGCGCAGCCGCACCGAGTCGCGGGCCACGCGCACGGTGTCCACGGCGCGCCCCTCGATTCGCCGCGCCGGCAGCGTCAGCGTCCCCGTCCACCCGCTGTCCGCCTGCGCCAGCGTCATGCGGATCACGACCGGGCGCGGCGAGCGCATCACCCCCTCCCAGCTCCCCGCCTGGCCGGCGGGCGGGACCTGCGCGAGCGCGGGGGAGGGGAGGGCGGCGAGGGCGAGCAGGAACGCGGCGAGGTGGCGCACGGGCGGTTTCCGGGGTGGAGGGGAAGTCGCGGTGGGCGGGCCGTGTGGCACACGCTAAACGTGCGTCTCCGCCGGGGCAAGGAGATCGGGCGGATCGGCCGGCCCCGCGCGCTTCCCCGCCGGGTCAGGCGCCGGGCACTCCCGGCGTCGGCCGGCGCGCGCGCCGCTGCCAGGCGGCGCGCTCCGCCAGGGAAAGCCAGACGGCGGTGGCGAGCGCCGTGAGGTGGAGGCTGCGCCTGGGGTGCCGCGGCACCCCGGCGACTACCCTCCCGACAACGTGCGTTCCGCCTTCGGCGGAAGCGACACCTGGCGCAGGGTTGCATATATGTGTTGCAACACATATATTTGGTGCATGGCAACGCTTCGTGACGAGATCAGGCAGACGCGGGCCTTCGAGAGCCCGGAGCAGGAGGCGCACCTCAGCATCGAGCGCACGGCGGCGGTGCTGGGCCATGCGCTCGCCGAGGTGCTGAAGCCCTTCGGGATCACCGCCACGCAGTACAACGTGCTGCGCATCCTCCGCGGGGCGGGGGAGGCCGGGCTGTGCCGGAGCGCCGTGCGCGAGCGGCTGGTGGCGCAGGTGCCGGACGTCACCCGCATCCTGGACCGGATGGAGGAGGGCGGGCTGGTGGAGCGGGAGCGAGACGCCGCCGACCGGCGCTTCGTGACCACCCGCATCACGCCCGCGGGGCTGGAGCTGCTCGCGCGGCTGGACGCCCCCATGGCGGAGGCGCACCGGCGGCAGCTGGGCCACCTGGGCGAGGACAGGCTGAGGACGCTGGTGGAGCTGCTGGCCGAGGCGCGCCGGGGAGCGTGATCGCGCGGCATCATGTGTGTTGCAACACAGGTTGTTGTGACGTGCAGGCAGGCGGGACCCACGAAAAGGAGGAAATGACCATGACCACGAACGAGACCACGACGGCCGGGGCGGAGTACGGGATCGCGCCCGCCGGGTACCGTCTTCCCGCGGCGACGCGGCTGGGCCCGGTGCGGCTGCAGGTGGCCGACCTGGAGCGCTCCCTCGCCTACTACACGCGGGTGCTCGGCTTCCGGGTGCTGGAGGGCTCCGCGGACCGCGCGGTGCTCGGTGCGCACGGCGAGGACCCGCCGCGGGTGGAGCTGCGCGAGCGGAAGGGCGCGTCGCCGGCGCCGCACCGCGGCAGGCTGGGGCTGTACCACTTCGCCATCCTGCTCCCGGATCGCGCGGCGCTGGGCCGCTTCGTGGCGCACCTGGCGGCCGCCGGCGTCCGCGCCGGCGCGTCCGACCACCTGGTGAGCGAGGCGCTCTACCTGCAGGACCCGGACGGCCTGGGGATCGAGGTGTACGCCGACCGCCCCCGCTCCGCCTGGCGCCACGCGGGCCGCGAGCTGGTGATGGACACCCGCCCGCTGGACCTGCGGGGCCTGGTGAACGCCGCCGGCGGCGAGGCGTGGACCGGGATGCCCGCGGGGACCGTGATCGGCCACGTGCACCTGCACGTCGCCGACACGGAGGAAGCCGCCGCCTTCTACCACGCCGGGCTCGGGCTGGACCGCGTGGTGTGGAGCTACCCCGGCGCGCTCTTCCTGTCCGCGGGCGGCTACCACCACCACCTGGGGCTCAACAACTGGGCCGGCCCGGACGCCGTCCCCGCGCGCGACACGGACGCGCGCCTGCTGGAGTGGACCGTGGTGGTCCCCACCGCCGCGGACGCGGCGGAAGCCGCGCGGAGCATCCGCGACGCCGGTTTCGCCGTGACGGAGGACGCGGACGGCTGGCTGGCGACGGACCCCTGGGGGACCACGCTGCGGATCGTCGGCGCCGCGGGGTAAAGGCGTAGCCGAGCGCAAGCACAGCGGGGCGCGTCCACCGGACGCGCCCCGCTGTGCTTTCTTGTCTGACCCCCGACGACGCAGCTCCCACCCGCGTGAGGGATTTCGGCCCGGAGGGGCGAGACCCGGCGGGGCAGTTTCCGCCGGGGCTCGACTCCGTTGCAGACGGTAGTTTCGTCTGCTACGGAGCCGAAGCCCGACCCCGCGCCAGCGGGGGCACGCCCAAACCCGCCGTCAACGAGCGGCTCAGACGAGAACCGCCTCCGGCGCCACCACCTCGACTACGGACGTGATCCCCACGCCGTTGCGGATGTTGTCGAACATGGGCGACGTGCGCTCGGACTTCCGCAGCATCTCCTCGATCACCTCGGCCGGGGCGTCCGTCTTCACCCGCACCGTGTAGGTGATGTTGTCGTACCCCGGGCGGACCTCGTCGTCGAGCCCCAGGTAGCCGCGCAGGTCCATGTCGCCGCGCACGTCGATCTCGAAGTCCTCGAAGTCGATGCCGCGCTTGGCCGCCTGCGTCACCAGCCCGATCGACACGCAGCTCGCCAGCGCCGCCAGCAGCAGCTCCACCGGGTCCGCCGCGCTGTCCTGCCCGCCGAACGCCTCCGGCTCGTCCGCGGCGATGGTGCGGCCGCGCGCCGTGGTCTCCGTCTTCGCCCCGCCCTTCCAGTGCGTCTTCGTCGAGAAGCTGAAGCGCGCCCTGGACGGATCCTCCTGCACCCCGCGCAGGAAGTCCATGTAGTTGCCCAGGTTCAGCGTCATGCAGCTCTTGGCGGACGTATCGCTCATGGGAATGCCCCTGTCGTGTCGGCGGTTCGTTTCGGTGGGCGGCGCGACCTGCGCCGCCGGATGCGAGGCCCGCGTCCGTCGCGGCCCCGGGGCGGCAGGAGGGCAAGCGCGGGACCACGGACGACGCGCGCAGGCATCTCCCGGAAAACACAGGCGTTTAGCGGATTCCGGCGCGGAAACGGACGGTCGGCGGGGCGGGGCGGGCGTGTCCCGGAGGGGCGGAGCGCGTGTCCCGGCGCGGCGCGGAGCCGGGCGCCGGATGGGTGAATCGCCCTACGCGGCGGGGAGGGTGAAGGTGAAGGTGCTCCCCTCGCCGGGGGCGCTCTCGGCGCGGATGCGGCCGCCGTGGGCCTCCACGATGCCGCGGGCGATGGCGAGCCCCAGCCCGGCGCCCTTGCGGCGGGCGTCGCCCTGCCAGAAGCGGTCGAAGACGTGGGACAGGTGCTCGGGGGGGATCCCGACCCCGGTGTCGGCGACGGACACCTCCACCGCGGCGCCGACGTGCGCGGCCCTCACCACGATCCAGCCGCCGCGCGGGGTGAACTTGACGGCGTTGCCCAGCAGGTTGGAGAGCACCTGGAGCACGCGGTCCCGGTCCGCCAGCACCGCGGGAAGGCCGGGCGCGGCCTGCACCTCCAGCGACACGCCGCGGTCCAGGGCGGCCATCCGGACCAGCTCGGCGGCGTCGGCGAGCAGCGGCGGCACCGGGACGGCCGCGGGGTGGACGCGGAGCTGCCCGGCCTCGATGCGCGACGCGTCCAGCAGGTCCTGGATCAGCCGGTTCATCTGCTCGGTCAGCTCCAGCACGGTGCGCAGCTGGGCGCGCTGCGTCTCCGGGTCGCGCGGCATCTCCAGCAGCAGCGACGCGTACATGGAGATGGCGGTGAGCGGGTTGCGCAGGTCGTGGGCGACCACCCCCAGGATGTCGTCGCGGGCGCGGCTGGCCGCCTCCGCCTCCGCGCGGGCGCGCCGCTCGCGGTCGTACAGGCGGGCACGCTCCAGCGTGCCGGCGCACTGCCGCCCGATGGCCAGGAGGAACTCCCGCTCCTCCTCGGAGAAGCGGCGGGGCTCCACGAAGCTGAGCCCGATCGCGCCCAGCGCCCGCCCGTCCGCCAGCAGCGGCACCGCGGCCCAGGCGTTGTGCCGCAGGACGCTGGTGAGCGCGGGAAAGCGGGCCGACAGCTGGTCGCGGGTGGTGACGAGCACCGGCTCCCCCGTGCGGACCGCCTCGGCCAGCGGGACGGCCGCGTGGAGCGGAAAGGTCCGCCAGGCGTCCACCAGCGACTCCGGGAGGCCCACGGACCGCACCACCTCCAGCCGGGCGGCGTCCTCGTCCAGCAGGCACAGCGTGCCGGCGGAGGCCCCCAGCGCCTCCGCGCCCTCGCGCACCACCACCTCCGCCACCTCGGCGGGGGTGAGCGCCCCGGCCAGGGCCGCGGTGACGCGCTGCAGGCGCGCGGTGCGGTCGGCGGCCCGCTCCGCGGCGTGGCGCGCCTCCCGGGCCACCCGGTACAGCCGCGCGTTGTCGATGGCGAGCGCCGCCACCCGCCCCAGCTCCTCGGCCAGCGCCAGCTCCTCCGGCCCGTAGCGCCGCCCCTCGCCCGAGAGCGCCAGGGTGAGCGCCCCGAAGGCCCGCCCGTGCGCCACCAGCGGCACCGTGATGGCGGAGCGCGGGCCGAGCAGGAGCGCCAGCCCGGGCTCCTCCGGCGCGACCGCGTCCTCCGGCAGCCGCCCGGCGAGCCGCGCCCCGGAGGGCGTGGGCTGGACCACCGCCGTTCCCGCCAGCGAGGCGCCGTCCACGGCTCCGCGCAGGCACGCGCCGGCCAGCGCCGCGGCGTGGGCCGGGTCCGCGGCGGCGGAGCGCACGGCGCGCGGGCGGTCGTCCGGGCCCAGCAGGTCCAGCACGCACCAGTCGGCGAGCGCGGGGACGGCGAAGTCCACCACCCGCCGCAGCGACTCCTCGAACTCCAGCGACGCGGCGAGCACCCGGCCGGCGGCGGCCAGCAGCCGCTCGCGCTCCTCGCGCCGCTCGCGGTCGGTGACGTCGCGCACCACGGCGGTGTAGATGCGCCTCCCGCCCAGGGTGAGCTGCGAGATGGAGGCCTCCGCCACGAACTCGCTGCCGTCCTTGCGCCTCCCCACCACGCGGATGGGGCCGCGCTCGGCCATGGAGCGGGCGGGGACCCCGGAGGCGCCGAAGGCGTGCAGGTGCCCGGAGTGGGTCCCCCGGAAGCGCTCGGGGATGAGCATGTCCAGCGGCTGCTCCAGCACCTCCTCGGGCGCGTAGCCGTAGATGCGCTGCGCCCCCTGGTTGAACAGGGTGATCCGCTGCTCGTCGTCCACCGAGACGATGGCGTCGCTGGAGAGCGAGACGATGCCGGCGAACTTGGCCTCGGAGTAGCGGAGCGCCTCCTCCGCCTGCTTGCGGGCGGTGATGTCCTGGATCTGCGAGACGAAGCACTGCGGCTCGCCGCCGCGGCCGTGCAGCAGCGAAACGGAGAGCAGCGCCCACACCACGCTGCCGTCGCGGCGCAGGTAGCGCTTCTCCATCTCGTAGGAGGGGATCTCGCCGGCCAGGAGCCGCCGGACGTTCTCCAGGTCGGCGTCCACGTCGTCCGGGTGGGTGAGGTCCTGGAAGGTGAGGCCGAGCAGCTCCTCCTCCGGGTAGCCGACGATCCGGCACAGGGCGCGGTTCACCATCATCCAGCGGCCGTCCAGCCCCACCAGCGCCATGCCGATGGGGGCGTTCTCCAGGACCGACCGGAAGCGCTCGCCGCCCTCGACGGACGGCTCGGGGCCGGTCGTGGGGCGAGCGGGGTCTACGCTTCTGCGTGGCTCGTCGAGCATGGCTCGTGGCCGGAGCGGGGGGGAGGACGCGGACGCGGGCGGCCGGTGGGCGGCGGAGACACCGAAGGGACAATGTATCTCCCCGATCGCGCCATGGACATGCTGATGTTTCCATGTGCCCGCACCGGACCTGCCCGCGGGTGCCGCCGGGCGGCTGGCCCGACGCACCCTTCCACCCCCGTCCCACACATTTCGGGCCAGCGGACCGGCGAGAGTGGCCGGAATCCGCCACGTTCGGGTCGAAGGGGCCGCGGCGCACGAAGCCTTTGACCTGCCGGGGCCCCCGCCCTACGTTGTGTCGCGGGCTCCCGGCTCCCCTCCCGTCGGCCTCCTCCGCCCCCGCCCCCATGCGCATCTCCACCCGGCTCGCCCTCCTCCTGGGGGCCACCTTCGCGGTCATCATGCTCTTCTACGCGGGGATCACCCTGCAGCAGCGCGTGCAGCTCCTGCGCGGCGCGCTGATCGCGGAAACGGAGACGCTGGCCGGCACGCTCCGCATCGTCACCGACAACGCCCTGCGCGACCGCCGCTTCCGCGACCTGTCGCGGGTGTTCGGCGAGGTGGTGGCCGACCCGGAGACGGTGGTCGCGGCCGTCACCGACCCCCGCGGCCGCGTGATCGTGGGCGCCACCGGCGGCGACCCGGCGTGCCTGCGGCTCGTCGTGCCCCGCGGGCCGGTGGGGAGCGGCGGGGCCCGCGGCTGGGCCGACTGCGGGATGCGCGTGCGCTGGGTGGTGCTCCCCGCCGCCGCGCCGGCCGGCGCCGTGGTGCTGGCCCGGCGCGCCACGGTGATCGAGCACGAGGTCGCCGCCACGCGCCGGCGCCTCCTCCTGCTGACGCTGGCGCTGGTGACGGCCGCGGCGGGGATCGTCCACGGGGTGCTGCGCCGCACCCTTTCGCTCCCCCTCGCCGAGATCCTGCGCGGCATCCGCTCGCTGGGCGGCCAGAGCCCGCCGCTCCCCATCCGCGTGCCGCCCTCGGCGGGGGAGCTGCACGAGCTGGCGGGGGCGTTCAACGCCATGGCGGCCGAGCTGGACGAGCGGGAGCGGCGCCTGCGCGAGGCGGAGAAGTTCGCGGTGATCGGCCGCGTCTCGGGCGGGCTGGCGCACGAGCTGGGGTCGCCGCTGGCGGTGATCGCCATGCGCGCGGACGCCGTCGGGGCGGAGCCGGGGGCCACCCCCGCGGCCCGGCGCAACGCGGAGGCGATCGCCTCGGAGGTGGATCGCATCACCCGGCTGGTGGAGGGGCTGCTGTACGTGGGGCGGCGGCGGGGGATCGAGCCGGCGCCGCTGGACCTGCGCCCGGTGGTGCGGGAGGTGGTGGCGAGCCTCGCCCCCGCGGGGGAGGCGGCCGGGGTGGAGGTGGAGGTGCGGGAGCCGGACGCCCCGGTGGTGGTGCGCGGCCAGGCCACCCTGCTGCGGCACGTGGTGCTGAACCTGGCCCGCAACGCCATCCAGGCGCTGGCGACGGGCCCGCGCGGCGGGCGGCGCATCGCGGTGCGGGTGGAGGAGGGGGGCGGGGAGGTGCGGGTGGTGGTGGAGGACAACGGTCCCGGGATCGCCCCGGAGCACCTGGCCCGCGTGTTCGAGCCCTTCTTCACCACCAAGGAGGTCGGCGAGGGGGCGGGGCTGGGGCTGGCGGTGAGCCGCGGCATCGTGGAGGAGCACGGCGGCGAGCTGCGGGTGGAGTCCACCGGCGCCGGGGTGCGCGCCGTGGTGACCCTGCCGGCGGCGGGCGAGCCCGCCGGGGCGGGGGCGCCGTGAGCGGCGAGGCGCCCGAGCGGGTGCTGGTGGTGGACGACGACCCGCCGCTCCGCGCGACGTACGCCGAGGTCCTGTCCGCGGCCGGGTACCGGGTGTCCACGGCCGCGCACGCCCGCGAGGCGCTGGAGGCGCTGCAGAGCGAGCCGGTGGACCTGGTGGTCACCGACCTGATGATGCCGGGGCTGCGCGGCGAGGAGCTGCTCGCCCAGGTGCGCGCGGTCTTCCCGGAAGTCCCGGTGATCGCGGTCACGGCGTTCGGCTCCATCGAGGGCGCGGTGGCGCTGACCCGGGCCGGCGCCGCCGACTACCTGGCCAAGCCCTTCCGCACCCCGGCGCTGCTCGCCTCGGTGGCGCGGGTGCTGGAGGAGTCGCGCCCCCGCCGCGAGGAGGCGCGGGCGCGGCGCGAGCGCGGCGCCCACCTGGCCGGGGTGATCGGGAGGAGCCGGCCCATGGCGCGCCTGTTCCAGCGCATCGGGCGCATCGCCCGGTCGCGCGCCCCGGTGCTGGTCACCGGCGAGACCGGGGCGGGCAAGGAGGTGATCGCGCTGGGGCTGCACCGCGCCGGGGGCGGCGGCCCCTTCGTCCCGGTGAACTGCGGCGCCATCCCCGCGCACCTGGTGGAGTCGGAGCTGTTCGGGCACGCGGCGGGGGCGTTCACCGGCGCGGACCGCGACAAGGCCGGGCTGGTGGAGGCGGCCGACGGCGGCACCCTGTTCCTGGACGAGATCGCCGAGCTGCCGCCGGCGCTGCAGGCCAAGCTGCTCCGCTTCCTGGAGTCGGGGGAGTTCCGGCGGGTGGGCGAGGTGGCGACGCGCCGGGTGGGCGCGCGCCTGATCGCCGCCACGCACCGGGACCTGCCGCAGCGGGTCCGCGAGGGGCTGTTCCGCGAGGACCTGTTCTTCCGCATCGACGTGCTCCGCCTCCCCGTCCCCCCGCTGCGGGAGCGGCCCACCGACATCCCGCTGCTGGCCGAGCACTTCCTGGCCCGCTTCGCGGAGCGCGAGGGGCGCGGGGAGATGAGCTTCTCCCCCGCGGCGCTCGCCGCGCTGGTGGCGCACCCCTGGCCGGGCAACGTGCGCGAGCTCCGCAACGTGGTGGAGCGCGCCGCCGTGCTGTGCGAGGGCGCCGAGGTGCGCCCGGACGACCTGCCCCCGGAGCTGGCGGCGGCCGGGGAGCGGAGCGAGACCGTGCGCGGCGCGGCGGAGCGGGGCCTCACCCTGGCCGAGCTGGAGCGCGAGTACACGCTGGAGGTGCTCCGCCGCTGCGGCGGCAACCGCTCGCGCGCCGCCGAGGAGCTGGGCGTCCCCCGCCGCACGCTGTACCGGCGGCTGGAGGAGTACGGGATCCTGGCCCGCGAGGAGCCGGAGTAGCCGGATCTTCCGCCGCTGCCATACGTTTCCCGACGCGCAATGGTGCATGTCCCCACATGCCGCGCGCGGCTGTGACATGACCCCGCAGCATGTCCCACGCCTGTCCCACCCGCCGGCCTCCCCCGCCGGACGCCATAAACAACCGATTCGCAGGCACTTGCGCGCGCGAGCCCGGGCCACTTGACGCGCGGTGAGCCAATGTGGCACAGCCCGCCGGCCGGCGCCGGCGCCGGCCTTTTCCCTAAGTCGGTCCCTGCAACGACTTAGCTCCCCTCGCGGGCCGCGGCACGATGGGTGCCACGCCCCCCGCCGAGCGATTCCGCTCCCCTTCCGATCCGATTCCCTCCGACAATGGCACCCCGGCCGCGAGGCCGGTCCGCAAAGCCACGGGTCTCCCTGAGACGGCCGGGCTGCCGAAGAAGGCCGTTTTCCGGCATCGACGGTACCCCTTCCCGCAGGAGAAGACCCATGAAGCCCACTTCCGCGCTCACGCTGGCCGCGCTCGCCCTCCTCTGCGCCTGCCAGGACCACCCCGCCCAGCGCACCCCCACCGGGCCCGAGGCCGCCGCGTCGCCGGCCGGCCCGTCGGCCTCCGCCGCGGCCGAGCCCACCGGCAACACGGTGTGCGACACCTACACCGACCAGCTCGCCAGCCTGCGCGCCGAGTCCACGCCGGACGCCGAGGAGGTGGCGGCGTACGAGATGCTCGCCGCCGACGCCTGCGACAACTGATCCCCGCCGCCCCTCCCCGCTTTCTCCCCAGGGCTCCATGAACCGAATCTCCCCGCTCGCACGGTGCGCCCTCGCGCTCGCGTGCGGCTTCGTGCTTTCCGCCTCCGGCGCCGCCGCGCAGAAGGCGCTCGTCTACTGCCCGGCCGGCATCGACGTGGCCGGGTGCGGCAACGTCGCCGGCGCCCTCGCCTCCGCCTTCCCGGCCGGGGTGGACCGCGGCTACGACGGCTCCGCCGGCACCGTGGACCTCCGCACCGCGGACCTGGGCGGGTACTCGCTGGTCGTGGTGCCCTCGCTCTCCGACAACCCCAACAGCCGGCCGTACGGCCTGCTGCGCGACGCCGAGGTGGCCGGCCGGCTGGCGGGCGTCCTCACCGGCCGCGTGGCCGTGTGGTCCGGCACGCCGGACCAGGGCCGCGGCAACCGCGACGCCAAGAACACGCTGATCCGCAACCTCGCGGCGTACGCCGCCGAGGGCGCCGAGGCGGGGATCCCGGGGCTCCTGGTGCTCCAGGACGCTTCCGCGGACGTGTCGCAGCGCTACGGCTGGCTGGCCGGGGTCTCCGGCCGCACCCTCGGCGCGGAGCGCACGGCGCGCGCGTTCGGCCGGGTGCGCGGGCTCACCGAGACGGGATCGCGGGTGGCCGGCGGCCTCGCCTTCGCGAACATGGCCGCCTTCGGCCTGTCGCTCCCCGAGGGAGCTGGGTGGGTGGCCGAGGTGGCGGCGGACGATTCGCCGGTGGCGTTCGGCGGGGCGACCCGCTCGGGCGCCTACGGGGCCTCGCTGGTCGGCGCCCGCTTCGCCGGGCTGGTGCGGAGCTGGTGGGACCGGATGTTCGCCGCCTACACGGTGGTGCTCGCCACCTCGCCCGGCGCGGGCGGCGGCAGCGCCCGGCCGGCGCTGACGCTCAGCGTGAGCCCCGACTCGGTGGTGGCGCTGGCGGCCGGCGCGGCGAGCGCGAGCCTGCGGGCCAACCTGGCCACGTCCGGCAGCTGCAACGCGGCGAACCTCGCCGGCGTCAAGGTCAACTTCTCCATCACCGCCTCTCTCAACCAGAACAACACCTCGCTCAGCTCCGGCGAGGCGAGCTGGAACGGCGTCAACCTCTCGGCGCTGACGCTGGGGACCTCGTACCCGGTGACGGCGGCTTCCACGGCGTCGGGGAACTGCGCCGCCAACACGGCCACGGGGGCGATCCGGGTCAAGAAGGGCACGGCGCTGCTGGACCTGTCGGCGGCTGGCGGCGCGGCGGGCGCTTCCACCACGCTGCAGGCCCGGCTGGTGGACCGCTCGCCGCCCCCCGGGAACACCGGCATCCAGGGCGCGACGGTCAGCTTCACCATCGGGGCCAGCACCTTCACCGCCTCGTCCGTCGGGAACGGCACGGCAACCGCCACGGGCACCCTCCCCGCGGCGCCGGGCACCTACAAGGTGTACGTGCGCTACTCCGGGTCGGAGTCGCCCTCCTTCTACATGGCGGCGCTGGACTCCACCACGGTGACGGTCTCCAGCGTGCTCGCCACGGGGCTGGCGGTCTCCGCGGCGACGGGCCAGTACGGCGGCACGGCCGGCCTTTCCGCAACGCTCGTCTCTGGCGGCTCCCCGGTCGCCGGCAAGCCGATCGCCTTCACGCTCAACGGCACGGCGGTCTGCGGCGGCAGCACGGGCGTGGTCTGCCCCGCCACCAACGCCTCCGGCGTGGCTTCGCTCGCCGGCGTGAGCCTGGCGGGGATCAACGCCGGCACGTACGGCACCGGGGTGGGGGCGAGCTTCGCCGGCGACGGCGGCTACTCGGCGTCCACCGCGGCCGGGTCGCTGACGATCGGCAAGGCGAGCCAGGCGGCGCTGACGCTCTCCGGCGTCCCGGCGACCGCCGCGTACAACTCCAGCTTCACCGTGACGCCCGGCGGCGGCAGCGGCACCGCGCCGCTGGTGGTCACCACATCGGGCGTGTGCTCGGCCAGCGGCAACAGCGTCACCATGACCGCCGGCACCGGCACGTGCACCGTGAAGGTGAACCGCGCCGGCGACGACAACTACAACGCCGCCGCCGAAGCGTCGGCCTCTGCGACGGCCTCCAAGCTGGCGCAGGGTGCGCTCACGCTCTCGGGGGTCCCCGCGTCGTCCGCGTTCAACTCGACGTTCACGGTGGCTCCGGGCGGCGGGAACGGCTCGGCCTCCCTCGTCGTCTCCACCGCGGGCGTGTGCACCGCGAGCGGGAACGACGTCACCATGACGAGCGGCACGGGCGCCTGCACGGTCAAGGTCAACCGTGCCGGCGACGACAACTACGACGCCGCTGCGGAAGTGACCGCTTCCGCGAACGCGTCGAAGGTCGCCCAGCCCGTGCTCTCCCTCTCCGGGGTGCCCGCGTCGGCTCCGTTCAACTCGACGTTCACGGTGACCGCCGGCGGCGGCAGCGGCTCGGCTCCGGTGGTCGTGACGACCGCAGGTGTCTGCTCGGCGGTCGGGAAGGACGTGACCATGACGAGCGGCACCGGTTCCTGCACGGTGAAGGTGAACCGTGCAGGCGATGACAACTACGGCGCCGCCGCTGAAGTGACGGCCTCGGCCAGCGCATCGAAGCTGAGCCAGTCCGCGCTCAGCCTCTCGGGCGTGCCCGCGACGGCTCCGTTCAACTCGACGTTCACCGTGACGGCGGGTGGCGGCAGCGGCTCGGGCTCGCTCGTGCTGACGACGGCCGGAGTCTGCACGGCCACCGGCAGCGACGTCACGATGACCAGCGGCACCGGCTCCTGCACCGTGAAGCTCAACCGCGCTGGTGACGACAACTACGGCGCCGCCGCAGAAGTGACGGCCTCGGCCAACGCGTCCAAGCTGAGCCAGGCAGCCTTGAGCCTGTCCGGCGTCCCTGCGTCGGCTCCGTTCAACTCGACCTTCACCGTGACGGCCGGCGGTGGCAGCGGCTCGGCCCCGCTGGTGGTCACCACATCGGGCGTCTGCACGGCTAGCGGGAACGACGTGACCATGACGAGCGGCACGGGCTCCTGCACGGTGAAGGTGAATCGTGCGGGTGACGACAACTACGGCGCCGCTGCGGAGGTGACGGCCTCGGCCAACGCGTCCAAGCTGAGCCAGGCGGCGCTGAGCCTGTCGGGCGTCCCCGCGTCGGCTCCGTTCAACTCCACGTTCACTGTGGTGGCCGGTGGCGGCAGCGGGTCGGCTCCGCTCGTGCTGACGACGGCCGGGGTCTGCACGGCGAGCGGGAACGACGTCACCATGACCAGCGGCAGCGGCTCGTGCACCGTCAGGGTGAACCGCGCCGGCGACGACAACTACGGCGCCGCATCGGAGGTGACCGCTTCGGCCAGCGCATCGAAGCTGAGCCAGGCGGCGCTGAGCCTGTCGGGCGTGCCTGCATCGGCTCCGTTCAACTCGACCTTCACCGTGACGGCCGGCGGCGGAAGCGGCTCGGCCCCCGTGGTCGTGACCACGTCCGGCGTGTGCTCGGCCAGCGGCAACGCCGTGACGATGACCAGCGGGACCGGCGCCTGCACCGTGAAGGTCAATCGGGCCGGGGACGACAACTACAACGCCGCGTCCGAGGTCAGCGCCTCCGCCGCCGCCGCGAAGCTGAACCAGGCGGCGCTGACCCTGACCGGCGCGCCGTCGTCGGCGCCGTACAACTCCACCTTCAGCGTGACCCCGGGCGGCGGCAGCGGCTCGGCCTCGCTCGTGGTGACGACCGCGGGCGTGTGCACGTCGAGCGGGAACGACGTCACCATGACGAGCGGCACCGGCACCTGCACCGTCAAGCTGAACCGCGCCGGGGACGACAACTACAACGCCGCCGCGGAGGCGACGGTCTCCGTCGCCGCGTCGAAGCTGAGCCAGGCGGCGCTGAGCCTGGCCGGCGTCCCCGCATCGGCGCCGTACAACTCGACGTTCACGGTGACGCCGGGCGGCGGAAGCGGCTCGGGCTCGACCGTGGTGACGACGTCGGGCGTCTGCACCGCGAGCGGGAACGACGTCACGATGACCGGCGGGACGGGCACCTGCACGGTGAAGGTGAACCGCGCCGGCGACGACAACTACAACGCCGCGACCGAGGTGACCGCCTCGGCGGCCGCCGCGAAGATCGCCCAGTCGGCGCTCAGCCTGGCGGGCGTCCCGGCGACCGCGCCGTACAACTCCACCTTCACGGTCGCTCCGGGCGGCGGCAGCGGCTCGGGTGCGGCGGCGGTGACGACGTCGGGCGTCTGCACGGCCAGCGGCAACGACGTCACGATGACCAGCGGCACCGGCGCCTGCACGGTGAAGCTGAACCGTGCCGGCGACGCCAACTACCAGGCCGCGGCGGAGGTGACGGCCTCGGCGGCGGCGGCGAAGATCGCCCAGGCAGCGCTGGCCGTCACGGCCCCGACGGCCGGGACGTTCGGGCAGAAGTACGCGCCGGCGGCCGCGGGCGGGAGCGGCACCGGGGCCGTCAGCTTCGGCGTGGGCGCCTCCACGGCGTGCGCGATCGTCGCCACCGGCCCGGACGCCGGCAAGGTGGAGATCACCCGCGGCACCGGCACCTGCGACGTGACCGCGACCAGGGCGGCCGACGCCAACTACGAGCAGGCGACCTCGCCGGCGCTCGCGGTGGCGCTGAGCAAGGCCGCGCAGACCGTCACCTTCGCCCAGCCCGCCACCCCGCAGACCTTCGGGGCGAGCTTCGCGGTGAACCCGGTGGCCAGCTCCGGGCTGGCGGTGGCGCTCGCCGCGTCCGGCGGGTGCTCCGTGGCGCCGGCGTCGCCGGGCTACACGGTGACCATGACCAGCGGCACCACGGCGTGCGTGCTCACCGCCTCGCAGGCCGGCAGCGACGACTACCTGGCCGCCGGCGCGGCGGCGGGGAGCGCGCTGGAGCGCACGGTGGCCGCCGCGAAGGCCCCGGCGACCCTCGCCTTCTCGCTGGCGCTGCCGGCGAAGACCTACGGCGACCCCGAGTTCGGCGTGGCGACCTTCGCCTCGGCCGGGGCGTCCGGGATCGCGGTGGCCTTCTCGTCGGTCACCCCGGCGGTGTGCACGGTGAGCGCGGCGGGGCAGGTGCAGCTGCTGCGGTCGGGGAGCTGCACGGTCCGGGCGGCGCAGGCGACCAGCGCCGACTACGCGGCGGGGCAGATCGACCAGAGCTTCGCGGTGGGCAAGCGCGCCCTTGCCGTGGAGTACACGGGCGACAGCTACGCCGCCACCGGCGGGCCCACCATCGCCACCGCGACCATCCGCCTGTCCGCGACTGTGGCGCGCAAGGCCGGCGGGATGCTGGGCGACCTGAGCCTGGCCCGGGTGCGCTTCACGCTGACCAAGCAGGGCGGCGGCTCGCAGACGGTGTTCGCCATGGCCGACGCAAACGGCAGCGCCATGGCGACGGCCAGCGTCGCCGCGGACAACGACAACCAGTGGCTGGTACAGACCAGCATCGACCCGGACAACGCCTACTGGAGCGGCGACTTCGACACCGACCCGCTGAGCGTGGTGCTGGGGTCCACGGAGAAGCGGACCACCGGCGGCGGCTGGGTCGCCGACGCCGGGAGCGCCAACGGCAAGGCCAACTTCGGGTTCAGCGTCGCGTACCAGAAGAACGGCAGCCCGCGCGGCAACCTCACCTACGTGTACCGCGGCACCGACGGGTACGACTACGTGGTGAAGAGCAACAGCTGGCAGGGCGGGGCGCTCACCTTCAGCAACAACGACCCGTCGCTGGCCGCCTTCAGCGGCCGGGCCACGGTGCAGCGGATCGACCGGGCCACCGGGCTGGCCGACCCGGGCTGGCCGGCGGGCAACTACACCTTCACGGTCGACGGGATGGACGGCGACCTCAAGAGCCCCAAGGTGCGCGACACCTTCGCCGTCACCATCATGGACAACGAGGGCAGGATCTGGCGCCAGCTGGGCACCCGCACCGCGCCGGTGCAGCTGGGCGGCGGCAACGTGGCCGTGCAGAGCCGGTAGACGGACCCCGCCTCCGGGCGTGGCAAAGGCGAGGGGCCCCGGGAGCGATCCCGGGGCCCCTCGCCTCGTCGTTCCGGCGCGTTCGCTCAGCCCGCCGCCCCCCAGAGCCGCATCCCGCGCCACGCCGCTGCCTCCGCGCGCACCGCCTGGGCCGCGGCGGCGGCGCCCCGCAGGCGCGGGAGCCGCAGCTCGCCCCAGGCGGGCGCGTCGCCGGCCAGGGCGCGGAGCAGCACCAGCGCAGACCCGGCCAGCACCCGCAGGCGGCGCCGCCGGCCGCGGGTGGCCCGCGCGCGGGCCACCACCCCCGCGGGCGGGAGCGAGCGCCCCGTCCCGAAGGCCAGCCGGTGCACCCGGGCGCGCGGCCGCACCCGCCGGCGCGCGAAGGCCGCCGCCCACTCCGACCAGGCCACCAGGTCGCCCTCGCGCGTCCCCGTGCCGCGCAGCATCCCCGCGGGGAGGAGCAGGGCGGCGCGGGCGCGGGGGTGCTCGCGCGTGCACCCGCCGGGCGGGAGCGAGGGGTACACCGCTACCACCTCGCCGTCGCCGGCCAGCAGCGCCACGTCCACCGGGCGGGAGGCGCCGCGCACCCGCACCCGGCTGCAGGGCAGCGACAGCAGCCCCTCGCCGGGGACCAGCGGCGGGCGGCCGTGCAGGCCGCGGAGCCGCAGCCACCAGCGGTCCGCCACCTCCACGCGGGCGCCCAGCACCGAGCCGCGCGTCACGTTGAGCACCTGGACCAGCGTCATCGCACGGGACTCCGCTCGGGGGACGGGGCGGGCCTCCGCCGCGGCGGCGCGCCCCCGGACCGACGCTCAATCATGGTGCCGCCGGCCGCCCTCCGCCAGGGACTCGAACGAAACTGTTGCCCCCCGGCGCGCGGCCGCGCTAATATAACTCCATCGCCGCCAGCGGCTTCCCCATGCACGCGCGTGACCCCGGTCCCGCGCGCCCGCGGCCCTGCCGCCCCTTCCTCCCACCCGGAACCAGCATCCCCGGTTCCTCCATGGCACGACGCTCCACCCCTCCCACCCCGCACCCCGTCGCCTCCGGCGAAGGCGCCGTGCGCCACTTCGCGCGGCTCGCGGCGCAGGCGCTGCGGGCGCCCGTCGCGCTCCTGTACGCCGGGGAGCCGTCTGCGCCGCGGGCCGCCTCGTTCGGCGCGCCGGAGGCGTGGAGGCCCGGGTGGGAGGCCGCCCTCGCGGACCGGCTCTTCCGCAGGCTGGCAGGCACCGGCGCGCTCGCCACCGCCCAGCTCCGCGCCGGCCCGCGCTTCCCGGGGGTGGGCGGGTGCGCCGCCGTGCGGGCGTGCGCCCCGGCGGGCGGCGCCCAGGTGCTGCTCGCCGTGCTGGACACCCGGCCGCGCGCCTGGGACGAGGGCGAGCTGGAGCTGCTGCGGGAGGTCGCGGCGGCCGCCGCCGCGGCGCTGGGCCCCGAAGCCGACGCCGCCGGCCCCGCCTCGCCGCTGCGCTGGCGCTACCACTGGCTGGCCGGCGACGCCGCCGGCTCGGTGCTCCTCCCCGGGTCCGCCGCCGCGGGGACCAGCGCCATCGCGCCCCCCGGCGCCGCGGCGCCCGCCGCACCGCCGCCCCCGGACGCGGAGGACGCCGCCGGGGCGGGGCTCCGCCTGCGCTACGCCGCCGCCGCCGCCGCGCTGGAGGCCGCCACCGTCGAGGACGCCTTCCGCCAGGCGCTCGCGGGGCTGTGCGAGCACGCCGGCTGGCCCGCCGGGCGGGCGCTGCTCCGCGGCGCGCCCGGCGGCGCCCCGGACGAGGTGTGGCACCTGGCCGGCGGCGCCGGGGGCGCGCCCCGCCCGCCGCTGGACGACGCCCTGGCCGAGCGGGCGCGCCGCACCGGCGAGCCCGCCTGGGCCCGCGAGGCCCAGGCCGCCCTCCCCGCGCTCCTCTGGGCCGTGGGCGCGCGCGGCGCTCTCGCCCTCCCGGTGCACGCCGCGGGCGAGGTGGCCGCCGTGCTGGAGCTGTTCCCCGCCGAGCCGTATCCGCCCGAGCCCTGGCTCGCCGACGCGCTGGAGGAGGCCGCCGGGCACCTGGGGCGCCGGCTGGAGCGCGAGCGGCGCGAGGAGGAGCTGCGCCGCGACGCGGCCCACTCGCGCGGGCTGGTGGAGCGCGCCGGCGCGGTCGTGTGGGAAGCCGACCCGGAGACGCTCCGCTTCCAGTTCGTGAGCAGCGGCGCCGAGCGGCTGCTGGGCTACCCGGCCGAGCGCTGGACCGCCGACCCCGACTTCTGGGTGCGCCACCTCCACCCGGAGGACCGCGAGCGGGTGGTGGCCTTCTGCCGCGACGCGCTGGCCCGCGGGGAGCCGCACGACCTGGAGTACCGCATGGTGGCCGCCGGCGGGGGGACCGTGTGGGTGCGCGACATCGTGGGCCCGCGGGAGGAGGGCAGGGTGGTGGGGGTGATGGTGGACGTCGGCGCGCGCCACGAGGCCGACCGCGACCGCGAGAACCTGCTGCTGGCGGCGCAGGAGGCGCGCGCCCGCGCCGAGCGCGCCGAGCGCCGCTCCGCCGTGCTCGCCTACGCCAGCGAGCTGCTGCACAGCGCCTTCGAGTACACCCGCGAGGAGCTGCGCGCCCTGCTGTCCAGCCTCGCCTCGCTGGCCGTGCCCACGCTGGCCGACTACTGCCGCATCGACGAGGTCCGCGAGGACGGCTCGCTGGCGCGCCTGGCGCTGGTGCACGGCGGGGGCCGGGCGGAGGACGACGCGGCCGAGGGCTTCGCGCCCGGCACCTCCGACGCGCGGCACCCCGCGCTCCGCGTGGCCCGCACCGGCGAGACGGTGTTCCTCCCCGAGGCCGCGCGCGACGAGCTGCGCGCCCTGTTCTCCCCGGCCGAGCTGCGCGCGCTCCCGCCGCGGCTGCACTCCCTGGTGGTGGTGCCGCTGGCCGCCCGCGGGCGCGTGTTCGGCGCGCTGACGCTGGCCACCGCAGGGTCGCGCCGGCGCTGCGAGCGCGACGACGTGCGCTTCGCCGAGGACCTGGCGCGCCGCATCGCCCTGACGCTGGACGACGTGCGCCTGTACCGCGAGGCCGAGGCCGCCGCGCGCCTCCGCGACGAGGTGCTCGCCATCGTGTCGCACGACCTGCGCAACCCGCTGGGCGTGATCACCTTCAGCTCCGACGTGCTGCTGCGCTCCTGGGACGCCGCCCCCGAGCGCGCGGGCCAGCGCCGCCAGCTGGAGGGGATCGCCCAGGCCGCCGAGCGGATGCGCCGGCTGATCCTGGACCTGCTGGACGTGGCCCGCGTGGACGCCGGCAGCCTGCCGGTGGAGCCGGTGCCGTGCCCCGCCGGCCCGCTTGTGGGCCACGCCCTGGAGATGGACGCCGCGCTGGGCGAGGAGCGCGGCGTCGCCGTCCGCTCCCTGGTCCCCGACGACGCCCCGCTGGTCCTGGCCGACCGCGAGCGCGTGCTCCAGGTGATCTCCAACCTGCTGGGCAACGCCATCCGGTTCACCCCGCCCGGCGGCTCCATCACCCTGGGCGCCGAGGCCTGCGAGCGCGAGGTCCGCTTCGCCGTGGCGGACACCGGCGCCGGCATCCCCCCGGACGACCTCCCCCACGTGTTCGACCGCTTCTGGCGCGGACAGCGCTCCGCCCGCAGCGGCGCCGGCCTGGGGCTGGCCATCGCGCGCGGGATCGTGGAGGCCCACGGCGGCCGCATCTGGGTGGAGAGCACCCCGGGGGAGGGGAGCACCTTCTACTTCACGCTGCCGCGCGCGGACGCGGGAAGGAAGTGGACCGGAAGTGCGTGAGTGCGTGAGTGCGGTTCATCGTTTCACGCGCAGCGTGAAGCGTCACAGCGCCCCCGCCGGGAGATCCCGGCGGGGGCGTTTTCGTCGTGACGGGAAGGCGGCCGGGCGTGCTGGTGCGTGACTTGAATGTGCCGCATAACAAACGACAGCACTTGCCGGATTCCTGCTTGGGCCCTATCGTTCTGCCCTGGGTGAGGCGGTCCCGGAGGCGCTCTCCGGGGTTCCGCCGAGGCGCATCTGGAGCTCTTCCAACCCACTCCGGCATCCGGGCATGCAACAGGGCATCGGGCACACCATCCTCCTGGGGGGCGTCGGCGGCGACTCCCACTCCGTCGGGCTCACCATCCTCCGCCAGGCCCTCGCAAAGAACGGGTACCGGGTCCACTACCTGGGGACGCAGAACCGGCTGGAGGAGTTCTTCCGGCTGGCGCCGCTCTGCAACGCGGTGATGATCTCCAGCATGGACGGGCACACCCGCTACTACCTCAAGGAGTTCCCGGAGCTGATGGAGAAGTACGGGGCGAGGACCCCGCTCTGGTACCTGGGCGGCAACCTCACCATCGGCGACTCGCTGGGCTTCGAGCAGTACTTCCGCGAAATGGGGCTGGACCGGGTGTTCGTGAAGTTCGCCGACCTGCGGCAGGTGCTCCAGGTGCTCCAGGCCGACCTGTCGGCCCGCGAGCCCGTCGCCGAATCGGCCACCCTGCTGGCCGAGCCGCAGCGCATCGCGGCCGCGTACGCCACCTCCGTGGGCGACGACCGCCTGGACCCCGACGCCTTCGCCCGCGACCGCCGCGAGATCCTCCAGCAGTGGAAGACCGGCGAGGGCGCCCGCCACCTGGACGAAAATGCCGAGTTCCTGGGTCGCCAGCCGAGCTTCGCCGCCTTGCAGGCCGCGGCCAACGCCGGGACCCGCGAGATGCTGGTGCAGCCCCGCTGCGGCGTGCCGCTGGTGGAAGGCCAGATGCGGCTCTTCCGCGCCTTCAAGGCCGCCGGGGCGCCCGTCCTCTCCTACCAGGTGGACTCGCTCACCCGCAACGGCAACCTCGCGGGGGCCGAGGAGGCGATGCGCGAGAGCCGCGCTTCCGGCGTCGCCACCCTGAACGGGTTCCCCGTCATCAACCACGGCGTACCCACGCTCCGGCGGATGACCCAGCGCATCAAGGTCCCCCTCCAGGTGCGGCACAGCGCGCGCGACGCCCGGCTCCTGGCCGAGGTGGGGTACGCCGGGGGCGCCACCTCCTTCGAGGGCGGCCCCATCAGCTACAACATCCCCTACTACAAGGACTACCCCCTCGCCGACGCCATCCGCTCCTGGCAGTACGTGGACTACCTCACGGGGCAGTACCATGAGCGCTTCGGCATCGTGCTGGACCGCGAGTACTTCGGCACGCTCACGGCCACGCTGATCCCGCCCTGCCTGGCCATCTCCACCGGGGTCCTGGAGGCGCTCCTCGCCGTGCAGCAGGGGGTGAAGTGCGTCAGCCTGGGCTACGCCGAGACCGGCAACCGCACGCAGGACGTCGCGGCCGTCCGCACGCTCCGGGCGATGACGGAAGAGACGCTGCGCAACACGGGGTACGCGGACGTGCAGGTGAACACCGTGTTCCACCAGTACATGGCCGCCTTCCCCACCGTCCCCGAGCGCGCCGAGGAGCTGATCTTCAACTCCGCCGTCACGGCGAAGCTCTCCGGCGCCACCCGGGTGATCGCCAAGACGCCGGTGGAGGCGTACCGCATCCCCACGCTGGAGGACAACGTCGCCGGGCTGGGGCTGGTGGCCCGCGGCATCGCCGCCGCCGGCTCCGAGCGGGTGGACGAGACCGCCGTCGCCGCCGAGTGCGCCGTGATCCGCCGCGAGGTGCAGGCCATCCTGGACGCCGTGGTCATGGCGGGGCGGGGGAGCGTAGCGCAGGGGATCGTGGAGGCGTTCCGCACCGGGATCCTGGACGTGCCCTTCGCGCCCAGCATCCACAACCGGGGCGAGGTGGTCACCGCGCGCGACGCGGAGGGGGCGATCCGCTTCCTCGCCGTGGCCGGGCTGCCGTTCGACCGGGAGCTGCGGGAGTTCCACCGGGAGCGCATGGACGAGCGGCGACGCCTGGAGGGGGTGAGCGAGTCGCAGGCGTACTTGCTGGTCGAGCAGGACGTGCTGCAGATTCCGCGCGGGCAGTACCGGAGGTGGCCGCTGTCCGCTTGAACTGCTACGGCGACGGCGGGGTTGGGCGTGCCCCCGGCTGGCGCCGGGGTCGGGCTGCGGCTCCGTAGGCGAGCAAACTACGCTCGCCAACGGAGTCGAGCCCCGGCATACTGCCGCCGGGTCTCGCCGCTTCGCGCTCGCATCCCTCACGCGGGGGTGGCGCTGGCGTCCTCGGGGAGGCCCCCACCCGGCTCGCTTGAGGCTCGCCACCCTCCCCCGTGCCGGGGGAGGGCTTCCCGGGAGGCGGGATCGGCGCGCGGTGGCAGGCCCCCTCCCCCCGGCCCCCTCCCCCGCAAGCGGGAGAGGGGGAGAACTGCCGGGCTGTTGCCGTTCCTGGGATCTGCGCAGGGAGGTCGGGGGAGGCTACGCAGGGGGAACGTCATGTTCGAAGCCGGCGTGATCCTGCGGGCGCAGACGGACGGCCGGCGAGTGCTCTGCGAGTCCCTTCGGGTGCGGCTCCCCCGGAGCAGCCTCCCCCGGCCGACCACCAACACCGGAGCCCGCCGGAGCGCGGCCCGCGCAACCATGGAGCGCCGCGGATGACGGAAGTGCAGGGCAGGGAGGTGCTGGGGATCCTGGGAGGGATGGGACCCCTGTCGTCCGCGGAGTTCCTCCGGACGATCTACGAGTGCACGCTCGGGGAGCGGGAGCAGGACTCGCCCGCGGTGGTGATGCTCTCGGACCCGGCGTTCCCGGACCGGACCACGGCGTTCCTGGCGGGCGAGGAGGACGCGGTGCTGGGGCCGCTCGTGGCGGCGCTGCAGCGGCTGCGCGACGCGGGGGCCACGCGCACGGTGATGTGCTGCATGACCGTGCACCACCTGCTGCCGCGCGTGCCCCGGGAGCTGCGGGAGCGGGTGGTGTCGCTGCCGCGGCTGGCCGCCGAGTTGCTGCTGGAGGCCCGGGGACGGCACCTGCTGGTGTGCTCCAGCGGGACGCGCGCCTTCCGGCTGCTGGAGCGCGAGCCGCTGTGGGAGCGGGTGCGCGACCGCGTGGTGCTGGCGGAGCCGGAGGACCAGGCCGCCATCCACCGCGACCTCATCTACCCCATGAAGCGCCCGTGCGACATGGACGCGCAGGCCGCGCTGCTGGAGCGGATGCTGGACCGGTACGGCGCCGACGGCTTCGTGGTGGGGTGCTCCGAGGTCCACATCCTGGCCAAGCACCTGCGCGGGCCGGCGTGGCGCGAGTGGAGCTGCGTGGACCCGTTCCGGCGCATCGCGGAGGGGCTCGCGGCCCCTTCCGCGGCCCCGGCGCTCGCCGCGCCCTTGTAGCCGCGCGAGCTGTCCGGTAAAATACGACGCCCGCGGCGGACACACCGGCGGCGCGCGCAGCCGCGCGCGGCCGGGGTCCGATCTCCGGCCGTCCACCCGGACGGCGGCTCACCTTCCGCAGCACGTGCAATGCACCGACGATCCACCCTCCTCCGGCTCGCGCTCCCGCTCTGCGGCGCCCTGTCCGCCGCCGGCGCCGCCGCGCAGACCGGCCGCCCCGCGCCGGCGCCCGCCGCCGAGCTGCGCACCCCGGTGCTCCAGGCCTCGCGCGCGGCCGCCGGCGTCCGCGTGGACGGGCGCCTGGACGAAGAAGCCTGGGCGCAGGCCGACACGGCCACCGGCTTCGTGCAGCAGCGCCCCACCCCCGGCGCCGCGGCCAGCCAGCGGACCGTGGTGCGCGTCCTGTACGACGACGCGGCGCTGTACGTGGCCGCGCGCATGTACGACGACCACCCCGACTCCATCGCCGCGCCGCTGGCCCGGCGCGACGTCGCCGCCGGGCTGTACTCGGACTGGTTCGACGTGCTCGTGGACAGCTACCACGACAAGCGCACCGGCTTCCGCTTCGCGGTGAACCCCCGCGGCGTGCGGCGCGACGTGTACCACTCCAACGACGCCAACGAGGACGCCAGCTGGGACCCGGTGTGGGAGGTCGCCACCGCGGTGGACTCCGCAGGGTGGACCGCCGAGTTCCGCATCCCGCTGTCGCAGCTGCGCTTCCCGCGCGCCGCCGACGGCGCGGAGCGCACCTGGGGGGTGAACTTCACCCGCATCCTGGCCCGCCGCGACGAGGTCGCCTACTGGTCCGAGGTGCCGCCCAACTACACCGGGCTGGTGTCGCGGGCCGGCGACCTGCGGGGGCTGGTGGGGATCGGCACCCCGCGCCGCCTGGAGGTGGTCCCCTACAGCAGCGCCCGCCTCACCCGCGAGCCCGGCGAGTCGCGCGACCCGTTCTTCTCCGAGAACGAGTTCACCGGCTCCGTCGGCGCCGACGTCAAGGCCGGCCTCCCCGGCGGGCTCACCCTCTCCGCCACCATCAACCCGGACTTCGGGCAGGTGGAGGTGGACCCGGCGGTGGTCAACCTGTCCGCCTTCGAGACGCTGCTGCCGGAGAACCGCCCCTTCTTCGTGGAGGGCGTGGACATCTTCCGCTTCGGCAACCTGCTCAGCTTCATCAGCCCCGGGTACGCGCCGTACTTCTACACCCGGCGCATCGGGCGCACGCCGCAGCTGGGCGGGCAGCTCCCGGCCGGCGTGCCGGTGGAGTACCTGGACGTCCCCACCCAGTCCACCATCCTGGGCGCCGCAAAGGTCAGCGGGCGCACCCCGGGCGGGTGGTCGGTGGGGATCCTGGACGCCGTCACCGGCAAGGAGACCGGGCGCTACGCCGCCTTCGACTCCGCCTCCGGCCGCTTCAACACGGTGGAGAGCCCGGTCGAGCCGCTCAGCAACTACTTCGTGGGGCGCGCCCGGCGCGACTTCCGCGCCGGCAACACCCTGGTCGGCGGCATCGTCACGGCCACCAACCGCGACATGGGGGACGAGGTCTTCGACCCGTTCCTCCGCTCCAGCGCCTACATCGGCGGCATCGACGCCGAGCACTCCTGGAGCAAGCGCACCTACGCGCTCAGCGGCTACGTCGCGGGCTCGCAGATCAACGGCTCCGAGCGCGCCATCGCCCTCGCCCAGCGGTCCAGCGCCCGCTACTTCCGCCGCCCCGACGCGGCGGACTACCTGACGTACGACTCCACCCGCACCTCCATGCAGGGGTACAGCGCGGCGCTCGCCTTCCGCAAGACCGGCGACTGGCGCGGCTCGTTCTACTACCAGGAGATCAGCCCCGGCTTCGAGATCAACGACGCCGGCTACCAGACCCGGGTGGACACCCGCACCTTCAACGGCCTGTACGGCTACCGCCGCAGCAAGCCGGGACCGGTGTTCCGCGACTGGTTCGTGCGCGCCTTCACCGCGCAGCAGTGGAACTTCGGCGGCGACCACATCGCCTCGTCGTACAGCGTGCGCGGCAACGCGACGCTCAACAACCTGTGGAACGGCGCCACCACGCTCACCTGGGGTCCGCGCACCCTCAACGACCGGCTGACGCGCGGCGGTCCGGTGGTGCAGAGCCCCAGCTACTACGGCATCGACCTCTCGGCGGGGTCCGACCCGCGCAAGCCGCTGGTGGTGTCCGGGTCGACGAGCTACGCGCACGACGAGCTCGGCGGCTCCACCCGCGTCGGGGCGCTCACGCTCTCCGGCCGCCCCACCGAGACCATCCGCTTCAGCGTGCAGCCGCAGCTGGTGATGGACCGCACCGAGGGGCAGTACATCGCCGCCCCCGCCGACCCCACGGCGACGGCCACCTTCGGGCGCCGCTACGTGCTCTCCACCCTCCGGCAGACCACGGTGGCGGTGGGCACGCGGCTGGACTGGACCTTCACCCCCACGCTCAGCCTGCAGCTGTACGCCGAGCCGTTCGTCAGCGCCGCCGAGTTCTCCGACTACCGCGAGCTGGCGCAGCCGCGCACGCTGAAGACCAACGTGTACGGCCGCGACGTGGGCACCATCGAGGAGTTCGCCCCCAACCGGTTCCGGGTGGACCCGGACGCCGCCGGGCCGGCGCGCCCCTTCACTTTCGGCCAGGCGTTCGGGCAGAGCGACTTCAACCTGCGCTCGCTGCGCGGCAACGCCGTGCTCCGTTGGGAGTGGCGGCCGGGCTCCACGCTGTTCTTCGTGTGGCAGCAGGAGCGCGAGGGGCTGGACTACTTCGGCGACTTCGACGGGGGCCGGGAGTTCCGCGGCATCTTCGACGCGCCCAGCAGCAACGTGTTCCTGATCAAGGCCACGTACTGGCTGGCGCCCTGAGCGATCTTCCCGAGGTCGTAACGATGTGAAGAGAGGCCGCTCCGGTGTTCCGGGGCGGCCTCTTCTGCATGTGGTCTCGTCGCTCGATGTCCTGGGGCGGTGCGGGGGGCCGCTCCGGAACCAGGCCAAACTGCCGGCCTGTTT
>DASVQR010000152.1:0-18390 GCA_036389055.1 Longimicrobiaceae bacterium
CACGGTGTGCTTGAACCTCTCGGGGAACACGAGCGCCGGGAGCACGGCCTCGGCCAAGGGGCTCGGCCTGCGCAAGCAGGGGACCTCCACCACGGTCAACGCCTTCCAGGTGCACGGGATGGCGGCCACGAGCACGCCGGGCGTGGAAGCGTACGTGGACGGCCTCAACCCGGCGGGCGGCGGCACGCTGCTGATCTCCGCCACCAGCGGCTTCGGCAACTGCTCTCTTCCCTGACTCACTGACCTACCCTGAAGCTGTGTACCGGCGTCCCTCCCTCGCGGGGGGCGCCGGTACGCTGTTCGGCCGGGCTCCCGCCGCGGCCGGTATGCTCACCACGAACAAAAGGAGGGGATCATGGCCGAGCCGTTCTTATCGGAAATACGCATCATGAGCTTCGTGTTTGCACCCAAAGGGTGGGCGCTCTGCAATGGGCAGCTGCTGCCCATCAACCAGAACCAGGCGCTCTTCTCCCTCCTGGGAACCACCTTCGGGGGGGACGGGCGCGTCAACTTCGCGCTGCCCGACCTGCGCGGTCGTACTCCCATCCACGTCGGCAGCGGGCACACCCTGGGTGAGCGGGCGGGCGAGCAGGCTCACACCATCAGCATCGCGGAGCTGCCGACCCACACGCACCTGGTGAATGCGGTGGCGACTCCGGCCACGGCGATCACGCCTGCGGCCAACCTGATGCTGGCGGAGTCCACGGTGCAGCAGCTGTATTCGGCCGGGACCAACCTGACGGCCATGGACCCGCGGTCGATCTCCAACACCGGCGGCTCGCAGGCGCACCTGAACATGCAGCCGTTCCTCACGTTGTCGTTCTGCATCGCGCTGCAGGGCATCTTCCCCTCCCCCAACTGAGGCCCACCGACCATGGCGCAACCCTACGTGGGCGAGATCCGCATGTTCGCGGGCAACTTCGCCCCTGCCGGATGGGCGTTCTGCGACGGCCAGCTCCTGCCCATCAGCGAGAACGAGACCCTGTTCCAGCTCATCGGCACCACTTACGGCGGCGACGGCGAAAGCACCTTCGCCCTACCCGACCTGCGCGGCCGCCTGCCCATCCACCAGGGCAACGGCTTCATCCTGGCCGAGACCGGTGGGGCCGAGGAGATCACGCTCACCGTCAACCAGATCCCGTCGCACAGCCACCCCATGCTGGGCTCGCTGAACACCGCGAACAACAACTCCCCGGCGAACCAGGTGCTGGCGTCGTCGGCGGTGTTCGGCGTGAACCCGTACGGCACCGACGCTCCCATCACGTCTCTCCATCCGTCCTCGGTGGGACCGGTGGGCGGGAGCCAGCCGCACACCAACTTCCAGCCGTACCTGTGCGTGGACTTCATCATCTCGCTGTTCGGCATCTTCCCCTCCCCCACCTGACGGAGACAGACCATGGCCGATCCGTTCGTCGCCGAGATCCGCATCTTCCCGTTCAACTTCGCGCCCAAGGGCTGGGCGTGGTGCAACGGGCAGCTGATGCCGATCTCGCAGAACACCGCGCTGTTCTCCCTGCTCGGGACCACCTACGGGGGAGACGGCAAGAGCAACTTCGCGCTGCCGAACCTGCAGGGCAGTGCGCCGATGCACCCGGGGCAGGGGCCGGGGCTGTCGCTGCACGACCTGGGGGAGACCGGCGGGAGTGAGACCGTCGCGCTGCTCGAGTCGGAGATCCCGGCGCACAGCCACGCGATGAACGCGTCCGAGTCGGACGCGATCGCGCGCACGCCCACCACCCAGCTGCTGGCGACCGCGCTTGGCCTGGGGGTGTACGCCGCACCGGGCGCCCTCACGCAGATGAACCCGGTGTCGCTGCCGCCGGCCGGGGGGGACCAGCCGCACAACAACATGATGCCCTACCTGACCTTCTACTTCAACATCGCTCTGCAGGGCGTATACCCCCCGCGCAGCTAGATTTCGGGCCCGGCACAAAGGGTGCGGTCCCCGGGCCGCCCCCTTTGTGCCGGGCCGCGTGGAATGTGGCGTTATCTATAGGGTTCCCGGGTGAGGCGGGGTGCCGTTCCCTGTCCGCGGGGCAGTCGGCTCGAAAGGAGATGAAGATCGACATGGACGTGAAGCTCCGGCCCGTGCGGGACGACGACCTGGAGTTCCTGTTCCGCGTCTACGCGGGGACGCGCGAGGAGGAACTGGCGCCGGTCCCCTGGTCCGCGGAGCAGAAGGAAGCGTTCCTGCGCATGCAGTTCGATGCGCAGCACGCGTACTACCAGGAGCACTACGCCGGGACGGACTTCGCCGTGGTCCTGGCGGACGGGGAGCCGGTGGGGCGCCTGTACCTGGCGCGCTGGACGCGGGAGCACCGGATCGTGGACATCGCCATCCTCCCCGCGCACCGAAACCGCGGGCTGGGATCGGAGCTGCTGCGACGGATCCTGGAGGAGGCGGACGGGGCGAGGAAGCCGGTGAGCATCCACGTGGAGATGCACAACCCGGTGCGGCGGCTCTACGACCGGCTGGGCTTCGTGCCGGTGGAGGAGCGCGGCATGTACCTGCTCATGGAGCGGCCGGTCGGCGGGGGGGAGCCCGCGTGAGGGGGAACGGCCGTCCGGGGCGTGCGCTCCGGACGGCCGCGGTCCCGGCGCGCCGGCCGCCGCTCAGGTGAAGACGGCCTCGTACTGCATCCCCCCCGCGCCGGGCCCCACCGGCACCAGGAACAGCTCGAAGGCCCCGATCCCCGGGTGCTCCATGCGGTAGATCCGCTGGGGGAGCACCGGCTGCTGCGGGCCGACGAAGGTGAGCGTGAAGGGCACGCGGTGCCCGTCCGAGCCGCTCCCCCAGGTCCGCGCGCTGCGCAGCGTGGTGTCGACGGTGCCGCCGTCCTCCAGCCGGATGGGGAACGCCTCGCCCTCGTGGCCGGCGAAGGTTTCGTGGGTGAACGTCTCGAGCATCTCGGTGTCCGGTGCGGAGGTGGTGGGTGGCGGGCTCGGAGGGCCCGCGGCGGGTCCGGACGGGAAAGATGCACGCGCCGCCCGCCCGCGCAACCGTCCCGGCGCGCCGGAGCCGCCTCGCGCCCGCGCGCGAGCCCACGCCCGCCGTGCATTCCTTGACACCGGCTGGCGTCCGGCCCCAGATTGGGGCCCAATCCACCACCCGATCCCGGTCGCGCACCGCCGTGCGCACCGGCGCGTCCATTCCCGGAACCGGTCCGACCCCGGCGTGCGCCCCGCTGCGCCCGCCGGCCCGCAGCCCCCCGGATCGGCCCTTTTCGCTCGTCGGCCATACCCTCCCGATCGCTCCCGGAGACATCGATGCGGTTTCCTGCCAGGCTCGCCGCGCCGTGCGCGGCGCTGCTCCTGATCTTCGCGCTCGCCCCCCGCCCCCTCGCCGCCCAGTCCGGCGCCATCGGGATCCGCGGCGACGTCAACCGCGACGGCGGCGTCACGGCCGTCGACGCGCTCGCGGTGCTCTCCCACGTGGTGGGCAAGCCGCTCCCGGCCACCTACACGGTGGCGCAGGACGGCGACGCCGACGGCAACGGCCAGGTGACGGCGCTGGACGCGCTGGTGATCCTGGGGCACGCGGTGGGCAAGGACGTGGCCCGGTACCCCGTGGGGCGCAGGATCCTCAGCGGGACCGTGGGGAGCGCGGGAGGAGCCGTGGTCTCCCCGGGCGACTCCATCCGGCTGGACTTCCCGGAGGGCGCGCTCGCCGGGGAGGTGACCGTCACCGTGCAGCCGGCGGCCGGGATGGCCGCCGACGGCGGCAAGCTCCCGGGAGCCATCCTGGAGCTCGGGCCCAGCGGGCAGCGCTTCGCGAAGCCGGTGCGGCTGACGCTGCGCTTCGACCCGGCGTCGGTCCCGGAAGGGGTGCCGGCGTCGGAGCTGCGCATCCACCGCCGCGAAGGGGACGGCTGGGTGGAGGTGCCGGGGGGGAGCGTGGACGTGGCGAACGGGACCGTCGCCGCGGAGCTGAGCGGGTTCAGCACCTACGCGGTGATGCCGCGCGCCGCGTCGGGGCGGGGTCTCACCCTCGCCAAGGAAGCGGGTGACGCGCAGACGGGGGTGGCCGGCCGGCCGCCGGCGGACTTCCTGGTGGCCCGGCTCACCAACGCGGCCGGGCGCGCGATGCAGGGCGTGGAGCTCGCCTGGACGGTGACGGAGGGCGGCGGGTCGATCCGCCCGCTGGAGACCCGCACCGACGGCGAGGGGCGCGTCCGCGCGGTGTTCACGCTGGGCGCGGTGCCGGGCGCGAACGCGGTGAGGGTGTCGGCGGCCGGCGCGGAAGCGGTGGTCTTCACCGCGACGGGCGTGGCCGACGCGCCCGCCGCCGCCACCGTGGTGGCCGGCGCGGACCAGACGGCCGTCGCCGGCACGGCGGTGGCGACGCCGCCCGCGGTGCGCGTCACCGACTCGTCCGGGAACCCGGTGGTGGACGTGGCGGTGACCTTCGCGGTGGCGGCCGGCGGCGGCAGCGTGGCCGGCGGCGCGACCCGCACCAATGCCAGCGGCGTCGCCACGGTGGGCTCGTGGACGCTGGGCACCACGGCCGGGCCGAACACGCTCGCCGCCGCGGTGCAGGGCGGGCCCACGGCGACGATCGCTGCGGTCGGGCTCCCGGGCGCCGCCGCGGCGATCTCCGTGCGTTCGGGGGACGGGGGCACTGCGACCGTGGCGACCACCCGCGCGCTGGAGGCGAAGGTGGTGGACGCCCACGGCAACGGCGTCCCCGGCGTGACGGTGGCCTGGGCCGTGGCCACGGGCGGCGGCTCGCTCTCGGCGCCGACCTCCGCCACCGACGCGGCGGGCGTGGCCTCGGCGGCCTGGACGCTGGGCGGGACGGCGGGGACGCAGACGGCCACCGCCTCGGCGGCGGGGCTGGCGGGCTCGCCGCTCACCTTCACCGTCGCCACCACGCCGGCCGCTGCCTCGCAGCTGGTCCTCGCCGCGCAGCCCTCGGCGACGGCGCGCAGCGGGATCGCCCTGGCGGCGCAGCCGGTGGCGCAGCTCCGCGACGCGTTCGGCAACGCGGTGCCGCAGGCCGGCGTCGCCGTGACGGCGGCGATCGCCGGCGGCGGCGGCACGCTGGGCGGCACCTCCACGGTGAGCACCGACGCGTCCGGCGCCGCCACGTTCACGGACCTGGCGATCTCCGGCACGGTGGGGCAGCGGACGCTGGCCTTCTCGGCCGGCGGGCTGACGGGCGCCACCTCCAACGCGATCGACGTCGCCGCGGGCACCGCGGCCGGCCTCGCCGTGGCCGCGGGCGACGGGCAGACGGCGGTGGCCGGGAGCGCGGTCGCGGTCGCGCCTTCGGTGCGGGTGGTGGACGCCAGCGGCAACCCGGTGTCAGGCGTGGGCGTCGCCTTCGCCGTCGCGAGCGGCGGCGGGAGCGTCGCGGGCGCATCGGCGACGACGGACGCGAGCGGCGTCGCCGCGGTCGGGAGCTGGACGCTGGGCACCACGGCGGGCGCGAACACGCTGACGGCCTCGTCGACGGGGCTCGCGTCCGTCGCCTTCGGCGCCACGGGCGCGGCGGGCGCGGCGGCGGCCATCGCCGTCCAGTCCGGCGACGGCGGCAGCGCGCAGGTGGGGACCACGCGCACCCTAGAGGCGCGGGTGGTGGACGCCAACGGCAACCCGGTGCAGGGGACCACGGTCTCCTGGGCCGTGACGGCGGGCGGCGGGTCGTTGGGCGCGCCGTCCTCCACGACGGACGCGGCCGGCGTCGCTTCCGTGGCCTGGACGTTCGGGACCACGGCGGGCGCGCAGGGCGCCACGGCCTCGGCCGCGGGGCTCGCCGGCTCGCCGCTCGCCTTCGCGGCCACCGCCACCCCGGCGCCGGCCTCGCGGCTGGCGGTCGCGACCCAGCCCTCGGCGAGCGCCCGCAGCGGGATCGACTTCGCGGCGCAGCCGGTCGTGCAGATCCAGGACGCCTTCGGCAACGCGGTGGCGCAGAGCGGCGTCACCGTGACGGCGGCGATCGCCGCCGTCACGGGCACGCTGGGCGGCACGCCCACGACGGCCACCGACGCGGCGGGCCGGGCGACGTTCGCCGGGCTGTCCATCAGCGGCGCGACGGGGGCCTACACGCTGGGCTTCACGGCCGCGGGGCTGGCGGACGCCGCCTCCGGCACCATCACCCTGGCCGCCGGCAACCCGGCGGCGCTGGTCGTCGCCACGCAGCCGTCGGCGACGGCGCAGAGCGGGATCGCCTTCGCGACGCAGCCGGCGGTGCAGCTCCGGGACGCGAGCGGCAACGCGGTGAGCCAGGCGGGCGTCACCGTGACGGCGGCGATCGCCTCCGGCGGCGGCACGCTGGGCGGCACCGCCACCGCGACCACCGACGCGTCCGGCCTCGCGGTCTTCGGCAGCCTCGCCATCAGCGGCACGGCCGGGCAGCGCACCCTCTCCTTCGCCAGCACGGGTCTCACCGGCGCGGCCTCGACGCCGGTCGACGTGGTGGCGGGGGCCCCGGCGAGCCTGACCATCTCCACCCAGCCCTCCTCGTCGGCGCAGAGCGGGATCGCGCTGGCGACGCAGCCGGTCCTCCAGCTGCGGGACGCGGACGGCAACGCCGTGCCGCAGGCCGGCGTCCCGGTGACCGCCTCCATCGCCTCGGGCACGGGGACGCTGGGCGGCACCGCCACCGTGGCGACCGACGCCGCCGGGCGGGCCGCGTTCACCGACCTGGCGGTCGGCGGGCCGGTGGGTTCGTACACGCTGGGCTTCGCCTCCGCCGGTCTGGCGGGTGCCACCTCGGGCTCGATCGCGCTGGCGGCGGGTGCCCCGGCGAGTCTCGCCGTCAACGCGGGCAACGGGCAGAGCGCCGCGGTCGGCACGGCGGTGGCCACGGCCCCCTCGGTGGTCGTGCGTGACGCCAGCAGCAATCCAGTTGCCGGCGTGAGTGTGACCTTCGCGGTCGCGAGCGGCAACGGCAGCGTCACCGGCGGGACCGCCACGACCGACGCCAGCGGGATCGCGACGGTCGGGAGCTGGACGCTGGGCACGGCGGCCGGCGCCAACACGCTGACCGCCTCGGCGGGCGGGCTCACGCCGGTCACCTTCACGGCCACGGCGACCGCTGGCGCGGCGACGCAGCTGGTCCTCGTGACGCAGCCGTCCGCGGCGGCGCAGAGCGGGGTCGTGTTCGGCGCGCAGCCGGCGCTCCAGCTGCGCGACGCGTATGGGAACGACGTGGCGCAGGCGGGCGTGTCCGTCACAACGGCCATCGCCACGGGCGGCGGCACGCTGGGCGGCACCACGACCGTCACTACCAACGCGAGCGGGCAGGCGACGTTCTCCGGCCTGTCGATCAGCGGCACGGTCGGCGACCGCACGCTGTCGTTCTCGGCGGGCGGGGTGACGGGCGCCACCTCCAACACCATCAGCATCACGGCGGGCGCGGCTTCGCAGCTCGTCGTCACCACCCAGCCGTCCGCGACCGTGCAGAACGGGGCGGCGCTGGCGACGCAGCCCGTCGTCCAGCTGCGCGACGCGGACGGCAACACGGTGGCGCAGTCGGGCGTTCCCGTGACGGCCTCCATTGCCTCGGGCGGCGGGACCCTCGGCGGGATGGCGACGGTCTCCACCGACGCGAGCGGCGCGGCCACCTTCACCGACCTGTCCATCACCGGCGCCGTCGGGGCCCGGACGCTGGCCTTCTCGGCGGGCGGGCTGACGGGCGCGTCGTCGAACACCGTCACGGTGTCGGCGGGCGCCGCGGCGAGCCTCGCCGTCAACACCGGTAACGCGCAGACCGCAGCGGTCGGCACCTCGGTGGCCACGGCCCCCTCGGTGCTCGTGCGCGACGGGAGCAGCAACCCGGTCGCCGGCGTGATCGTGACATTCGCGGTCGCCACGGGCGGCGGCAGCGTCACCGGCGGGACCGCGACGACCGACGCCAGCGGGATCGCGACGGTCGGGAGCTGGACGCTGGGCACGACGGCGGGCGCCAACACGCTGACGGCTTCGGCGAGCGGGCTCACGCCGGCCACCTTCACGGCGACGGCGACGGCGGGCGCGGCGACGCAGCTGGTCCTCGTGACGCAGCCCTCCGCGACGGCGCAGAGCGGGATCGCGTTCGGCGCGCAGCCGGCGCTGCAGCTGCGTGACGCCTACGGCAACGACGTGGCGCAGGCGGGCGTGGCGGTCACGGCGGCCATCGCCTCGGGCGGCGGGACGCTGGGCGGGACAGCCACCGTCAGCACGAACGCGAGCGGGCAGGCGACGTTCTCCGGCCTGTCAATCAGCGGCACGATCGGCGACCGCACGCTCTCCTTCTCGGCGGGCGGGGTGACGGGGGCGACTTCGAACACCATCAGCGTGACGGCGGGCGCGGCCTCGCAGCTCGTCATCACCCGGCAGCCTTCCTCGACCGTGCAGAACGGCTCGTTCCTGGGGACGGCGCCGGTGCTCCGGCTGCGCGACGCCAGCGGCAACGACGTGGCGCAGGCGGGCGTGTCCGTCACGGTGGCGATCGCCTCGGGCGGCCCCGTGCTGAGCGGCACGACGGTGGAGAGCACCGACGCCGCCGGGCAGGTGGTGTTCGGCGGGCTGGTCATCACCGGCGCGGCGGGCGACCGCACGCTGGGCTTCACGGCGGCGGGGCTCGCCGGCGACACGTCCGCCGCGATCACCGTGACGCCGGGCCCCGCCGCGACCATCGGCATCAACGCGGGCGACGGGCAGACGGCGACGGCGGGGAGCGCGGTCTCGACCGCGCCCTCGGTGATCGTGCGCGACGTGAGCAACAACCCGGTCCCGGGCGTGAGCGTCGCCTTCGCCGTCGCGAGCGGCGGCGGCAGCGTCACCGGCGGCACTGCGACCACCGGCGCCGGCGGGATCGCCACGGTCGGGAGCTGGACGCTGGGCACCACGGCGGGCGCCAACACGCTGACGGCCTCGTCCGGCGGGCTGACCCCCGCCACCTTCACGGCCACCGGCGTGGCCGGCCCCGCGGCGACCATCTCCATCCAGTCCGGCAACGGCGGCACGGCGGTGGTGGCGAGCACCCGCACGCTGGAGGCGAAGGTGGTGGACGCCAACGGCAACCCGGTGGCGGGCCAAACCGTGTCGTGGGCGGCGGCGACGGGTGGCGGCTCGGTGAGCGCGCCGACCTCCACCACCAGCGCCGCGGGCGTCGCGTCCGTCGGCTGGACGCTGGGGACCGCGGCGGGCGCGCAGACCGCGACCGCCACGTCGGCGGGCCTCGCGGGCTCGCCGCTGACCTTCACGGCCACCACCACCGCGGCGGCCGCGGCGGCGGGGAGCAGCACCCTGGCGGCGAGCCCCGCCTCCATCACGGCGGACGGGAGCTCCGCCTCCATCCTGACCGTCCAGCTCAGGGACGCCTACGGCAACGCCGTGGGGGCGAGCGCCGGCACGGTGGCTCTCTCCGCCACGTCGGGCACGCTCTCCGCCGTCACGGACAACGGCAACGGCACCTACACGGCCACGCTCACCGCGCCCACGGCGGTCGGCTCGTCCACGGTCAGCGGCACGCTGAACGGCGGGGCGCTGGCGGGCACGGCAACGGTCGCGTTCGTGCCGGGCGCGGCGGCGCGCTACACGGTGACCCCGAGCGCCGCCACGGCGACGGCCGGGGGCACGGTGACGATCACCGCGCAGCTGGTGGACGCCAACGGCAACGCCGTCCCGGCGGCCGGGCGCACGGTGACCTGGAGCAGCGCGAACGGCGGCTCCTTCGCCTCGCCCACCAGCACCACGGACGCGGCGGGCGTCGCCACCGTCGTCTTCACCACCAGCACCACGGCGGGCACCACGCACACCGTGACCGCCGACGACGGCAGCGTCGTCGGCACCAGCGGCAGCGTGGTGACGCAGACCGGCGCGGCGTCCGCGATCGTCAAGAGCGGCGCGGACGGCGTGTCGCTGGCCGCCGGGAGCGCGGTGACGCCGCTTCCGACGGTGCGGGTCACGGACGCCAACGGCAACGGCGTCCCGGGGGTGAGCGTGGTCTTCGCGGTCACGGCCGGCGGCGGCAGCGTCACCGGCACCACGCAGACCACCGACGCCACCGGGGCGGCCACGGTGGGGAGCTGGACGCTGGGGACCACGGCGGGCGCGAACACCCTCTCCGCCACGGCGGGGAGCCTGAGCGCCGGCTTCGCGGTCACCGGCACGGTCGGGCCGGCCTCGGCGGCGGGGACGCAGATCACCACCGCGAACGCGGCGCTCACCTCCGGGAGCATCACCACCGTCACGGTCCAGGTGAGGGACCAGTACGGCAACGCCCTCACCACGGGCGGCGCCACGGTCGCGCTCGCCACCGACCTGGGCACGGTCGGCCCGGTCACCGACGTCGGCAACGGCACCTACACGGCGGACCTGACGCACACCGGGACCAACGGGGTCGCCACGGTCACCGGGACGCTGGGCGGCACGCCGATCACCGACAACGCGCAGGTCAGCTTCCAGGCGGGCGGCATCCAGCGCACCTGGACGGGGCTGGCGGGGAGCGGCTGGAGCACCGCCGGGAGCTGGAGCCCGCGCGGGACGCCGACCTCCTCCGACACCATCGTCATCAACGGGGGCGGGACGCAGCCGCAGGTCACCGACGCGGACAAGACCATCCTGCGGCTGGTGATGACCTCGGCGGGCGGGACGCTCGACCTCGGCGGCTTCAAGCTGGTCGTGACCGGGGACGCCGTGGCTTCGGGCGGCGTGGTCAGCAACGGCGTCGTGCAGATGACCGGGAGCTCGCGGAGCATCCAGGGGACGGTTCCCAACCTGCTCGTCACCGGGAGCGTCTCGGCGGGCGGCAGCACCGCGGCCAACGGGACGGTCACCGTCAGCAACGGCAGTCTGACCGTCTCCAACACGACGCTGACGATCAAGGGGCAGTGACGACGTAATGCACTGCTGTTTCGGGCGTGCCCCCGGCTGCGCCGGGGTCGGGCTGCGGCTCCGTAGCGGACGGAACTACTGTCCGCAACGGAGTCGAGCCCCGGCGGAAACTGCCCCGCCGGGTCTCGCCCCTTCGGGCTCGCATCCCTCACGCGGGGTTTGCGCTGGCGTCCGCCGGCTCCGCACGACAGCCGCACCGGCGAGCTTTGCTCGCCGGTGCGGCTTCGCTTTGCGGGCGGGATTCGAGCGCACGAATCGGGTGGTCGGGCGGCGGTGCGCGCGGCAGCTTTGGGGCAGGCCGGGCGATTCGCGCCCGGCGGCACCGCGTCCCCGAGGAGCCATGCCACGATTCCGCACCATCGCGATCCCCACCGCCACCGCGGAGGCGGTCCGCGCCACGCTTCGCTCGCCCCGGTACGGGCACCCGGCCCACGTCGAGACGGCGGCGGGGTACGGGCCGTGCCGGCACTGCCTGCGCACCTTCCGGGTCGGCGAGGAGCGGCGGATCCTGTTCACGCTGGACCCGTTCCAGGGGGTGGAGCCGTTCCCGCTCCCCGGGCCGGTCTTCGTCCACCAGGACGCGTGCGCGCGGTACCCGGAGGAGGGCGGGTTCCCGGAGGAGCTCAGGGCGCACCCGCTGACGCTCTGCGGCTACGCGCGGGGGCGCGAGCTGCGGGAGGAGGTGCGCGTGCAGGGGGCGGAGGTGGAGCCGGAGGTGGCGAGGCTCCTGGCGCGGGCGGACGTGGACTACGTGCACGTGCGGGACACCTCCGCCGGGTGCTACGACTTCCGCATCGAGCGGGCGGAGGGCGCCGCCGGGGGGACCGGCTTGCCAGGGGGCGGAGGCGCGGGGTAGCTTGGCGCGTCCGGCCGCAGCCGTCCCCGCCATCCCCGACACCGACGATGAAGCGCATCGCCCTCCCCGTCCTGCTCGCGCTCGCCGCCTGCGCCCCGGCGGTCCCGCCGGCGTCCGGCCCGGCGCCTCGCCTGGCCGCCCTGGAGGCGGAGGTGCGGCGCATCGTCCGGGAGCTGCCGGGGGACACGTTGGAGGTGTCCGTCGCCCTCAAGGACCTGCAGGGCGGCGACTCGCTGCTGGTGGACGCGCACGTGCCCATGCACGCGGCCAGCACCATGAAGGTGCCGGTGATGCTGGAGCTGTTCCGGCGGGCGGACGCGGGGGAATTGGCGCTGGACGGTCCGGTGGAGGTGAGGAACCGCTTCCGCAGCATCGCCGACGGCAGCGCGTACACCCTCACCGCCGCGGACGACAGCGACACGGAGATCTACGGGCGGCTGGGAGAGCGGATGACGGTGCGGGAGCTGGTGGAGCGGATGATCACGCGCTCCAGCAACCTTGCCACCAACCTGCTCATCGACCTGGCGGAGCCGGCGCGCATCGGGGCCACGCTGGCGTCGCTGGGTGCGGCGGAGACCGTGGTGCTGCGGGGGGTGGAGGACGGGCCGGCGTTCCGCGCGGGGATGAACAACACCACCACCGCCTACGGGATGATGAAGACGCTGGAGGCGATCGCCGCGGGGCGGGCGGCGTCGCCGCGGGCCACGGAGGAGATGCTGGCGATCCTGGGGCGGCAGGAGTTCCGGGAGATGATCCCGGCGGGGCTCCCGGCCGGCGTGCGGGTGGCGAACAAGACGGGGTGGATCACCGGCATCAACCACGACGCGGCGGTGGTGCTGCCGGAGGGGCGGCGGCCCTACGTGCTGGTGGTGCTCACGCGCGGCTTCCAGGACCGCGAGCTGGCGCGGCGCGTGGCCGTGGAGGTGTCGCGGCGGAGCTGGGAGGCGGTGGCGGGCGCGCGGTAGCTACTCCGCCGGGACCACCGCCTCGATGGTCTCGTCCTCGCGGACGCGGGCGCGGCCGCTGTTCACGGAGCGGCGCTCCTCCACGGCGCCGCCGGCGCCGCGCACGCGCAGCAGCACCTGCGAGGCGCGGGTGAGGGCGGGGTTCCAGGTGGCGGTGCGGCCCCGGTCGGAGAGGCGCACGGGGAGGGCGTCGGGCATGGCGGCGCTCCGGCGGCTGGTTGGACGGGGATGGACGGCGCGCGTATATTCGGGGAACCGGGCGCCCCGCGCGAGGGTGCGCCTCCCCCGAACGACCAGCCGGGAGACCCCATGGCCGACATAAAGTGCACGCGCTGCGGCCAGGAGCGCGCCGCCGTCCCGTACGCCCCCTTCAACAACGACCTGGGCCGGCGCATCCACGCCGAGATCTGCCAGGTGTGCTGGGCCGAGTGGCTCCGCCAGCAGACCATGCTGATCAACCACTACGGGCTCAACGTGCGCGACCCCGAGGCCAAGCAGTTCCTCACCGAGAACACCGACAAGTTCCTGTTCGGCGGCGACACCGAGCAGGTGGACACCAGCAAGAAGGGCACGATCAGCTGGTGACCCCGGCGGGCGGCGCGGACCCCCGGGGCCCGCGCCGCTCAGCCCCGCCCGTCGCGGTTCAGCAGGTTGTCGATGCGGGTCCACTCCCGCGTCAGGTCCGCCCGGTCCTCCACGTCTCCGCCGCTCTCGGCCTCCTTCAGCAGCTTCATCAGGCGGTCGCGCTGCGCCTCCAGCTTCTTCCGCTCCGCGTCGCTCATTCCCGAGGGGTTGTTCACGCTCGCTCTCCCGTTGTGAGTGGGTCCCCGCTTCCCGCCCGTGCCGCCGCGCACGGCGCGTGCCGCGCGCCGGCTCGCCCGGACGCACGATTCCTGCTATCTTTGCCGGCTGTTTCGGTTTCGGGAGCGGCCCGAGGGCCGCGCCGCTCGTCCCCAGTTCCGGAGTCCCGGGATGTACCCGTTCCGCCCGATCCCCGCCCTGCTCCTCGCCGCGCTGGCCGGCTGCGCCTCGGGCGAGGCGATGGTCGCCTCCGCCCCCGCCGCGCCCGTCCCCGAGACGGTGGCGCCCGTGGACACGCTGCCGCCCGCGCCCCCGGCCGAGCCGGACGCGCCGCTGGAGGAGCGCTGGGCCGCACCCTTCGCGGTGCAGAGCGTGGGGCAGCTCGCCGCGCGCGACCCGCGCCCGGCCGTGGTCCGCCTGGCCGCGGACAGCGCCCCGAAGCCCGCCGCCCCCGACACGGTGCCGCTCGCCGCGGTGCCGGTGGACACGGCCTCGGCGCGCCCCGCCGCGCCCGCGCGTCCCCGCGCGGACTCCGCCCGCACGGCCGCCCGCCCGCCGCGGCCCGCCCCCGGCGGCTCCGCGGCCGGCACGTCCACCCGGAGCGGCGCGCGGCGGAGCCACGAGGTGAAGCCGGGCGAGACGTTCTACGGCGTGGCGCGCCGCTACGAGGTGACGCCCGCCGCGCTGCGCGCCGCCAACCCCGGCGTGGACCCGGAGACGCTGCGCAGCGGCACCACCCTGTGGATCCCCGGGGCGGCGGCCGCGTCCTCGTCCTCTGCGCCGAAGAGTGGGGAGAGCCGCACGTCGGGCGGCGGCACGTCGCGGACGGCGGGCGCCGGCAGCCGCGGCACGTCGGGATCGGGCTCGTCGTCCACGGCGCGGGCGGGGCGGCGCACCCACAAGGTGGTGAGCGGCGACACGCTGTTCGGCATCGCGCGCAAGTACGGCGTGTCCGCCGCGGCCATCCGCTCGGCGAACAAGCTGGAGGACGACACCGTCGAGCTGGGCGCGACGCTGGTGATCCCGGCCTCGTAGCCGCCTCCCGCGGCGCGGACGACGACCCGACGAGCGAAGCGCCCGGCACGTGCCGGGCGCTTCGTCTTTGCGGGGGCTCAGCCCGGGCGCTCCTCGCCCAGCGCGTCCACGAAGCGCCCCAGGAGCCGCGCGAAGGCGCGGCGGTCGTCCTCCGGCCAGTCGCGCATCGCCTCGTCGAAGAAGCGTCGGCGCGTGCGCCGCGCGGCGGCTACCAGCTCCCGTCCGGCGTCCGTGAGCTCCAGCACGCTGCGCCGCCCGTCCGCCTGCGACGCCAGGCGCCGCACGTAGCCCCCCTCGATGGCGGCGCTCACCACCCGGCTCGCCCGCGACGGGTCGATCCCCAGCCGCTCCCCCACCGCCCCCACCGTCACCTCCGCGCCCGAGTCGTCCGGGCCCTGGTCCACGGCGTCCACCACCCCGATCAGCGCCATGTCGAACGGGACCTCCAGCTCGCTGGCCATCCGCCGCCCGATGGTGTGGCGGGTCATGCTGCGCCGCAGCCGCACCATGGCGCGCTCAACGGCAGCGGCCGGCTCGGCGGGTGCCTCGTCGGGGGGCGGGGCGGGTGGGGTCATGCGCTGAACATAAAGCTTGACGCCGCCGGGTGCCAATTATATGCTAATAGCAATTGATTGCTATCGGCACGCAAACGCCCTCGTCCCGGAGATCGCCGCATGACCATGGTGCTGCTCGTCGTCGTCCACTGGCTGCACGTGCTCGCCGGGACCGTGTGGCTCGGCGGGCAGGTGTTCGGCAGCCTGGTGCTCACGCCCGCGCTGCTGAGCCGCCCCGCGGCCGAAGCGAGGGAGCTGGTGCAGGGGATGGGCCGCTGGGCGGGGCCGGTGATGGGGGGCTCGGGGATGCTGGTGCTGCTGCTGGGGATCGTGCGCGGCACGGTGCTGGGGCCGGTGCGCTCGCTGGACGCCCTGTTCTCCACGGCGTACGGCCTCACCTTCCTGGCCGCGCTGCTGCTGACGCTGTTCGTGATGGGGTACTCGGGGAAGGCGAGGGGACGGATGATGGAGCGGGTGTGGGACGGCGACGCCTACCGCCCCGGCGCTGCGGAGTACCTGCGCCGCTCCGGCACGGTCACGCTGGCCGGGCTGACCGCCATCGTGCTCTGCATGGTGCTGATGCGCTTCGGACTGTAGTGCCCGCTCGGCACGGCAAAGATCCCCCGGCCGCGGCAGGTCGGGGGATCTTCACGATTCGCCCGGCCGTACCTCCAGCTGCGGGCCGGCGATCGCTGCTGAACAGGAAGTGAGTGATGCCGGGGCTTGGCTACGACCGAGCACCAGCCGAGACTCGGACTGGTGGCCCGATTGCTAGAAGCCGAGGTCGTCCTCCTCCAGCCACGTCAGCCCGTGCTCCCTTTGACGGGCGCCAAGCTCCGCCCTGATCATTTCCAGGCAGAGTTTCAGTGCCTGCACGCCGTCGTAGCCGTACGCGGTGAGCACCCGCTCGCTGCCGGCTCCCTGCACCTGGAACGAGCAGCCCCATTCACCATCGTCGATCCGTACCGGTCTGCCGATCCGCACCACGGCCACGTTCTCGCCAGGGCGCTCCAACTCGCGCTCAGCGATGACGTCTCTCAGTATATCCATGCGAGTCTCTGTGTTCCGTTTCATTTGTTCGCCCTGCAAATTGCAAAGGCGGCCATGCAGGCGATCCAGCAAGCCGCCTTTCCCTTCGGGTTTCGGATCCGCCGACAGCGGTTCGAGCAAGATTTGTACAGAGCCTCACAGCGATCGTAGGACGACGCTGACAGGAACGGGTCCGGGGAGCCCCCTCCGCCTCCACCGGAGGAGTGGTACCCGGAGCAGTTATTCACGTGATCTTCGATCTGGATTGCGTCTGCCTCGATCTGGTACGCCTCCCAATCCGTAAGCGTTGCCTCGCCCTGCTGTGTGAACTGCTCGTCGCTGACCAGTTCCGGATCCTCGTTGAACTCCCACTCAGTGATCCCAAACGGCGCAAGCGGCTGACGTTCGTCGTATTGCCCGGCGATGTTCTCGGCCGTGAAGATCGACACTTCAAGAGCAGGTTCCGACGTGGGTGGCTCGACCCGCTCGGTAGCAGTGGGTGCGGCGTCGCCACAGCCGGCAGCAAGGATCGCGGAGAGCAGAGTTGTAGACAGCAGGCGGATCATCGGCCGAAACATGGTAAGCCTCCGGGTGTGGTGAGTGAAATAGGCGGGGTTACGGCAAACCTATCCATTCCCCTGGCAATATTCCTAAATTTCACTATTGATGTTGTCAACATTTTTATCCCGAAAGGTGCGGGGAGGGGCGCGGAGGGAAAAAGTCCCAAGGCGACGCGTGGACAAGGCCCGAATAGCGGCTCGCCTACCGTAAGCTCGCCCCGCCTTCTCACATCGGCAGGACGAGGCGGGCGCGCACGCCGCGCGTGCCGTCGCGGTTCTCCAGGGTGAGGGTGCCCCCGTGGCCCTCGGCGATCTGGCGGCTGAGCACCAGGCCGATGCCGGTGCCGCTGGGCTTGGTGGTGAAGAAGGGGACGAACAGGTTGGCAGTCTCGGCGAGCCCCGGCCCCTCGTCGTCCACCCACACCACCAGCCGCCCGGCCTCCTCGCGCCACCCCACCTCCACCCCGCCGCCGGTCTCCAGCGCCGCGTCCGCCGCGTTGCGAAGCAGGTTGATGAGGAGCTGGTCCAGCTGGTCGCCGTCGGCGTCGATGGCCAGGTCGGGCCCGGCGACCACGCGCACGGGGAGGCGCGGCTCCAGCGCGGCGGCGCGGCGCACCCAGGCGCCCACGTCCATGGGGGCGGGCTCGGGCGGGGGGAGGCGCGCCAGGCGGGCGTACGAGGACATGAAGCGGGAGAGCGCCTCCGAGCGGCCGGCGATCACGGTGAGGCCGCTGCGCAGGTCGTCGTCCAGGTCGTCCGGGCGGGCGGGGGCGCCCAGGAGCCCCTGGAGGGTCCCGGCGATGGAGCGGATGGGGGCCAGCGAGTTGTTGATCTCGTGCGAGAGCACGCGGATCAGGCGGCGCCACGCCTCGCGCTCCTCCTCGCGCGCCACGCGGCTCACGTCCGAGAGCACCAGCAGCTGGTGCTCCCGCCCGCCCTGGCGGAAGGGGGCGCGCCGCACCTCCCAGCGCCCCGTCCCCCCGGGGAAGGCGCGGTCCAGCGTGCGCGGCGACTCCCCCTCCAGCGACGTGTCCAGCCCCACCTCGGCGGCGGTGTGCCCCAGGATGCGCTCGGCGGGCTGCCCCAGCAGCCGCTCGCCGGCGCGGTTGGCGAGCCTCACCCGCTCCTCGCCGTCGAAGGCGAACACCGCCACGTCGATCTCGTCCATCACCCGGCGGAGCAGGGCGGTGGCCTCCAGCGCGCGCACCCGCTGCTCGCGCAGCGTGTCCGCCAGCGCGTTGGCCTCCATCAGCGCCAGCCCCAGCGCGTCCGCCGTCCCCGAGCCGCGCGCCCGCATGGAGAAGTCGCCCTCGCGCAGCGCCGCCAGCAGGTTGGAGAGCGTCTGGAGCGGCCGCACCACCCGCTCCCGCGTCGCGAACGCGAACCCCAGCCACCCCAGCGCCACGAACAATCCCAGCGTCCACCGCAGCTTGCCGTCGTACGGCCCCGTCCACAGCAGCCCGGCGGCCACCAGCGCCCCCGGCAGCCCGGTGAGCAGCGCCAGGCGCAGGACCTGGACGTCGTGGGGGAGCGGCTGCCTCCGGCGGCGTGGAGGCGGGGTCACGGGAACGGCAGGGAACAGGGAACAGGGAACAGGGAACAGCCTGCAACGGCGGACCCCCTCCCCCGGCCCCTCCCCGCAAGGGGGAGGGGAGAACGACTCGCGTGGAGGCAGGTTCGGCGCGAGGGGCTACCCCTCACCCCCCGGCCCCCTCTCCCACAAGGGGAGAGGGGGAGAACGACGGTCCCGACCTCCGGGAAGCCCT
>DASVQR010000153.1:0-36710 GCA_036389055.1 Longimicrobiaceae bacterium
CCCCGCGTGAGGGATGCGAGCGCGAAGCGGCGAAACCCAACAGCAGTACCGTTGGGGTTCGCCTCCGTTGCAGACGGTCGTTTCGTCTGCTACGGAGCCGCAGCCCGACCCCGCGCCAGCGGGGGCACGCCCAAAACCGCCGTGCCGTGTCAGTTGGGAAACGCCGGATCGCGCACGTAAGCCCGGTAGACACGCGCCTGCCGCGGACGCCCGGTCTCCTCGTACAGCGACACCAGCAGGCGCGCCGACTCGGCGGTGTGCGGGTGGGAGTCGCCGAGCAGCCGGCGGCGCATGCGGAAGGAGCTCAGCAGCAGCGGCTCGGCGCCCGCGTCGTCGCCGCGCTCGCGCAGGACCCCGCCCAGCTGCGACAGGGTCACGGCGATGGCGGGGTGCTCCTCGCCCAGGGCGCGGCGGCGGATCGCGAGCACCCGGCGGTACAGTGAGTCGGCCTCGGCGAGGCGGCCCTGGTCGCGGAACACCAGGGCGAGCCCGTTCAGGGTGTGGGCCAGCTCCGGATGCCCGGGGCCCAGGGAGCGGCGCCCCAGCTCGATGGCCTCGTGGTACAGCGACTCGGCCTCGGCCAGCCGCCCGCGGCGCCGCTCCAGGGCGCCCAGCAGCCCCAGGTTGGTGGACACGTCGGGGTGCTCGTCGCCCAGGGCGCGGCGGCGGGCGGCGAGCGCCTCGCGGTACAGCGGCTCGGCCTCGGCGTCGCGGCCCTGCTGCGCCAGGAACAGCCCCAGCCGGCTGCGCGCCTCGGCGACCTCCGGGTGCGCGTCGCCGAAAAGGCGGCGGCGCGTCTCCAGCACGCGCCGGAACAGCGGCTCGGCCTGGGCGGAGCGGCCCTGGAGCTGGAGCAGGTACGCCAGGGCGTTCAGGCTCTCGGCGACCTCCGGGTGGTCCGGGCCGTACAGCGCCGTGCGCATGGCGAGCGCCTCGCGCGCCAGCCGCTCGGCGCCCGGGTAGTCGCCGCGGTCCTGGCGCAGCATGCCCAGCGCGGCCAGCGTCCGCGCCACGGCGGGGTGCGGCTCGCCCAGCAGCTCGCGCTGGAGCGCCAGGGCGCTGCGGTACAGCGGCTCGGCCCGGTCGTAGCGGCCGCGCTGCACCAGCAGCTCCCCCAGGTGGAGCCGGCCCTCGGCCACGGCCTCGCTGCGCTCCCCCAGCGCCACCTCCCGCAGCGCCAGCGCCCGCTCCAGCAGCGGCTGCGCGCGGTCGTACTCGCCCAGCTGCTGGTGGACGCGTCCCATCACGTCCAGCATCTGCGCCTGGGCGGCGGGGCGGCCGTGCAGCCGCTCGGCGCGCTCCTCGCCGCGCCGCAGCAGCTCGCGCACGGTGAGCGAGTCGCCCGCCGCGCGCGAGGGGTCGCCGGCCTCGAAGAGCCCCAGGGTGAAGGCGGTGACCTGCTCGGCCTTCTCGGCCTCCAGCGCCTTCTGCTCCAGGGCGCGCCGCACCATCCTCACCTGCACCGTCACCGTGCCGGCGTAGCCCACCAGCAGCGCCACGAAGGCCGCCGAGACGGCCACCCCCCAGCGGTGCCGTCCCGCGAACTTCCTCACCCGGTACGCGGGGGAGTCGCCGCGGGCGCGCACCGGGCGTCCGGCCAGGTAGCGCTCCACGTCCTCGGCCATCTGCTCGGCGGAGGGGTAGCGGCGCTCGGGCTCCTTGCGGAGCGCGGTCATGGCGATGCGGTCCAGGTCGCCGGCCAGGCGGCGGCGCAGCCGGTCGGGGGTCAGCCCGCGGGCGCGGGCGGCGTCGGCGGGCGCGGCGCCGCCGGGGGCGCCGGAGGGGAGCAGGGCGGCGGCGCTGGGGCGCGGGGGCTCGAGGTCGCACACCAGCCGCTCGGCCTCCGCGGGGGGGCGCCCCCACAGCTCGTACGGCCGGCGCCCCGAGAGCAGCTCGTACAGCAGCAGCCCCAGCCCGTACACGTCGGTGGCGGTGGTGATCGGCTCGCCGCGCACCTGCTCGGGGGCGGCGTACTGCGGGGTCATCAGCCGGTCGCCCGTGCGGGTGACGGGCACCGTGTGCGGGGCGGAGCCGGGGTCCAGCAGCTTGGCGATGCCGAAGTCCAGCAGCCGCGCCTCGCCGTCACGCGACACCAGCACGTTGGAGGGCTTGAGGTCGCGGTGCACCACCAGGTTGCGGTGGGCGTGGTGGACGGCGCGGGCCACCGTGCAGAACAGCCGCAGCCGCTCGTCCAGCGGCAGGGAGCGGCGGTCGCAGTACGCGTCGATGGGCTCGCCGTCCACGTACTCCATCACCAGGTACGGGCGCCCGTCCTCGGCCACGCCGCCGTCCAGCAGCCGCGCGATCCCGGGGTGCCGCAGCGAGGCCAGGATCTGCCGCTCGGCGCGGAAGCGGCGCACCACCTCCTCGCTGTCCACCTCGGGCGGCACCAGCTTGACCGCCACCTCCTGCCGGAACTGCTCGTCGTCGCGCTCGGCCAGGAACACGCTCCCCATCCCCCCGCGCCCGATCTCCCGCACCAGCCGGTACGGCCCCACCCGCGCCAGCGTCTCGCGCCGGGAGCGGATCCCCAGCAGCGACCCCTCCAGCGGGTGCTCCAGCACCCCCTCGGCGCGCTCGTGGGCCGCAAGCAGCCGCTGCACCCGGTCGTGCAGCTCGGGGTCGTCCCAGCACGCCTCGCGCAGCCAGGCCGCGCGCTGCTCCGTGGGACGGTCCAGCGCGGCCTCGAACAACGCCTCCACCCGCTTCCTGGCGTCGGCCTGCACGGCGCCCGCCCTCACTCCGCGCCGGGATAGAGCGCGTCGTACAGCCAGGCGCGGGCCTTGACCCACTCCCGCCGCACGGTGCGGTCGGACACCCCCAGCACCAGCGCGACCTCCTCCTCGGTCATCCCCCCGAAGAACCTCATCTCCACGATCTCGCGCTGCCGCGGCTCCAGCCCCTCCAGCGCGGCGTCCAGCGCCAGCAGCTCCTCCGGGTCGGTGTCCAGCGCCAGCGGCTTGCCGGACAGGGTGGTGCGCGACCAGGCCCCGCCCCGCTTGTGCGCCCGCCGCCGCCGGGCGTGGTCCACCAGCACCTGCCGCATGGCCCGCGACGCGATGCCGAAGAAGTGCGCCCGGTCGGCCCACCCGGCGGCGCCCTCCGGCACGGCCAGCTTGAGGTACGCCTCGTGGACCAGCGCGGTGGCCTGGAGCGTGTGCCCGGCCGCCTCGCCGCGGAGCTGCCGCTCGGCCATGGCGCGCAGCTCGGCGTACACCAGCGGAAAGAGCCGGTCGAAGGCCGCGCGGTCGCCGTCCCCCGCGGCGCGCAGGAGCCCGGTCACCTCGGCGGGGACGATCGGCTGGGGAAAGGGCTGCATCGGCGGACCTCCGGCGGGGGCGGGTGGCGCGGGGGGGCGGCGCGGCGGGCGACGCGCGCCGGCGCATCCACAGTTTGTACACGGGACATCCGTTCATCAAGGGCCACGATCTCGAATGCGCCGCCTCCCCACGCTTGATAAACCCCGTCCGCGGATTATCTTGGGATGCAGGACACCTCTTCGCGATTCCGAGCCGCAATGACGACGCACGCCGCGCGCACCCGCCGATTTATCCGCCCCCCGACCCGGTCCGGGGCGTGGGAGGCGTGCGCGCGCGTGCGATAGCGCGGACATCCTCCCCGGCGTGGCGCAGGCGGCCAGGCCCCCCGGACTCCGGTCCGGGGGGCCTTTCGCTTTCCCGCGCCGGGGCACTCCGCCCCGGCCCGCCACGCACGAGCCGAAGAGAGGATGTCATGCGCCCCACGACCCCCGACCCCGAAGCCCTGCGCCGCGCCCTGGCGCTCCGCGACCTCACCGACCCCGCCCGCGGCCCGCACGCCATGCAGCTGCTGCTGGGCCGCGTGGTGGACGCCCTCGCCGCCCTGTGGGGGTGCGCCGTCCGGGAGCACCGCGCGCACCCCGTGGTCTCCGTGGCCGACAACTACGACCGGCTGCACTACCCGCCCGGCGGCGCGGCCCGCGATGCGCGCCACACCCGCTACGTGGGCCCGGACGCGCTGCTGCGCACCAGCACCACGGCGCTGGTCCCGCCCGCGCTGCGCTCGCTGGCGCCCCGTCCGCCCGCGGACGTGCTCCTGGTCTGCCCCGGGCTGGTGTACCGCCGCGACGCCATCGACCGGCTGCACGTGGGCGAGCCGCACCAGGCCGACCTGTGGCGCGTCGCCGCCCGGCCGCTGGGCACGGACGCGCTGCGGGAGATGGTGGACGCCGTGGTGGGCGCCGCGCTCCCCGGCGCCGCCCATCGCTGCAACCCGGCCCGGCACCCCTACACGCTGCACGGGCTGGAGATCGAGGTGCGCGACGGAGCCCGCTGGGTGGAGGCCGGGGAGTGCGGGCTCGCCCTCCCCGCCCTGCTCGCGGAGGCGGGGCTGGACCCGCGCCGGCACTCCGGCCTGGCGATGGGGCTGGGGCTGGACCGGCTGCTGATGCTGGCCAAGGGGATCGACGACATCCGCCTGCTCCGCTCGGACGACCCGCGCGTCGCCGCGCAGATGCTGGACCTGTCCCCCTGGCGTCCCGTCTCCCGCCAGCCCGCCGTCCGCCGCGACCTGTCCGTGGCCGTGGCGCCGGACCGCACCCCGGAGGAGATCGGCGACCGGGTGCGCGGGGCGCTCGGCGCGCGCGCGGACGCGCTGGAGGCCGTGGAGGTGCTGTCCGAGACGCCGGGCGAGGACCTCCCGGCGGCCGCCGCGGAGCGCCTGGGCCTGCTCCCCGGGCAGAAGAACGTGCTGGTGCGCCTGGTGGTCCGCGACCTGGAGCGCACCCTCACCGCCGCCGAGGCGAACCGGCTGCGCGATGCCGTGTACGAGGCGCTGCACGAGGGGACCGTGTGGCAGTGGGCGGGGAGGTGAACGGCAGTACGGAGTACGAAGTGCGCTGAAACGGCGGTTCTGCGGACGGGCCGGCGGTGCGCCGCCGGGCGGATGTGACGCGGTGGCGGGCCCGGTCGTCCTGTTGGCGGCCGTGCCGCCCGTCACGACCGGAACGACCGACCGGTCCACGAGCAACCTCGCTCCTCCCCCGGGACGATCTTCGGGGAGGGGCGCAACCGCAGTACGGAGAGGACGTCATGGTGAGGATTCCCGGATTCGTGAAGCGCCGGAGGGCGGCCGCCGCGGGGCTGGCGTGCGGGCTCGCCCTGCTCGCCGGGTGCGAGAGCTCCCCCACCAACAAGGACCAGGACGACCGCGACGCCTTCCTGGTGGAGGTGGTGGGCGAGCAGTTCTACGTCCGCGCCACCGACCCGGAGACGGTGGCGGCGCTGGAGGCCCGGCAGAAGAGCGGCGAGGTGAGCGTGGTGCTGGGCGAGGTCAAGCAGGGCGACGGCGGCTTCAACGCGCCGTGGAGCTGGCACCTGGACCCGGCCACCGTGGAGGTGGCGGACGCGGCCATGGAGCTGTGCGACGGGCGCCCCAGCATGGTACAGAAGAACGTGGGCAAGTGGATCGCGGAGGCGCGCGTCTACTGCCCGTGGAGCGCCAAGGTGGTGAAGGCTCCCAAGTAGCCGCCGCGCGCAGGCAGAACGAATCGAGGGGCCGGGGTCCGACGTGGACCGCGGCCCCTCGCGCGTTCCGGCGTGGAAGCTGCCGGGAACGGCGGGCTCCCCTACGAGCGGATGAGGAAGCGGACCACGCGGGAAAGGGCCGCGGGGAGGCGGTCCGGCTCGGTGAGGATCATGTGGCCGGTCGGTCCGAAGATCCGGTTCAGGTAGCTGCGGCCGCGCCGGTCGATCGTCAGGCAGAAGGGGACGACTCCCATCCTGCGGGTCTCCAGGATCGCCTGCCGCGAATCCTCGATGCCGTAATCCCCCGTGTAGCCGTCCTTGTCGTCCGGCTTGCCGTCCGAGATGAGGAGGAGCAGCCGGTGGCGCGCGGGCCGCTCCGCGAGCACCTGCGTGGCGTACCGGACGGCCGCTCCCAGCCGCGTGTAGCCCCCGGGCTTGAGCCCGGCCACCCGCTGCATCACCGCGGCGTCGTTCCGCTCGTGGAAGGCCTTGACCACCTGGATGCGCACGTCGTCCGCGCCCAGGCTGGCGAAGGTCAGCACGCAGTAGGGATCCGCCAGGGCATCCAGCCCCTGGCTCACGAGCAGGAGCGCCAGCTGCTCGCTCTCGATGACCTTCCGGACCCCCACCTGCTCGATGGTGGACCCGCTGACGTCGACCAGGAGCACGATGGCGAGCTCCCGGCGCGTGGCGCGCGTCACCGCGTAGAGCCGGTCGTCCGACGTCCCCTCCGTGAGCCGCTCCACCTGGGCTCTCACGCACGACTCCAGGTCCAGCTCGTCGCCCTGCCGCTGCCTGTGCGTCCTCACCCGCTGCGCGCGCAACCGCTCGAACTGTGAGCGCATGTGGCGCCGGATGGGAGCGGCGGCCCGCAGGGTCTCCGGGCCCCAGCGCGCGTCGCCCGGCACGGGCGGCACGATCCGTACGGCCACCGCCCCGGGCCGGTACGCCGAGGCGCGGAAGTCCCACTCCGGCAGCAGCCACTGCGCCGCGCCCGCCGGCGGGCCGCCGGCCGACGCCCCCGCCCCGTCCGCGGGGTTCTCCGGAGTCCGGGGCCGAGCGCCGGGATCCCGGTCGGCCTCCCCACCCTCTTCCCGACCGCCGTCCCGATCCGCCTCCGGATCGCTCCCGGCCGTCGCATCGGCCGGCGGCTGCTCCGGCGCCTTCCCCTGCTCCCCCGGCCTGGCCGGACCGGCGTGGCTTCCGTCGCCGCCCTCGGCCAGGCGCCGGGCCGCCTTTCCCTGCCCCGACGCGGACGCATGGGTTCCGCGGGTGGCGTGGGGGATGTGGATGGCGATACGGGGGATCGCATCCGCGCCCGTGGCGAGCGCGGCCTCGATGGGCGGCCGCACGGTCCCCCAGTGGCCCACCGGCGCCGTCCCCCGGTACGCGGCGGCCGGGCCCGCGATGCGGGCCGCCGTCTCGTCGGCCCATTGCCGCGAGTCCGCGGTGGTGGCCATGTGGGGGACGACGCCCGGGTCCGCCGCCGCGTCGGCGCCGAGCACGCCGACGACGATGTCCTCGACGGCGCGCTCGGCGGGGGTGAGCAGCTCCAGCGGCGGCCGGGCCCCGAGCGCGAGCGTCCGCTCGGCCGCGAGCACGGGCAGCATGCCCGGCGCGATGCGCGCAACCTCGCGATCGACCGTCGACGCCTCGGCCAGCAGGTACAGGTCGCGCCGCAGGCCTTCGGCGTCGGGCGGAACGGAGGCGGCCGTGCCGCGGGAGATCCGCTCCGCGTGCTGAAGGGCAAGGAGCCGGTACCGCGCGACCGCGTCGTGCGCCCCCAGAGCGTCGAGCTCAGGAGGCAGGTAGATGGCCCTGCCGTCGTCGGCGGCGAGCGGCGCCCCCGGGCGGAGGTGGCGCGGCGTGCGCCACCCGCGGAGGTCGAACCAGCGCAGGGGCTGCGGCGGGGGAGCGGCGAGGATCGGCAGGGGGCGGCCGTACACGGCCGCCAGGAGAAACTCGAGCCGGCGCCGCACGTCGTCCAGGCGCAGGACGGTCGAGGGAGCGGCGGGACCCGGAGGAGCGGCGCGCCTCCCGCCGGGGCGGAACCGGAACCCGGACATCGGCTACAGCGTGGTGGACACGAGGTCCAGGATCGCGGCCAGGAGGTCCGGGTCGTCGGTCAGCGGCGCGGCGAGCCCGAACCGGCACGCGCGGTCGAGAGCGACCCCGGCGGCCACCAGCCGCGCCGTCGCCACCAGGAGGCGGGTGCTCGGCGCCTCGGCCAGCCCCTGGTCGCGCAGGCGGCGCACGCGCTCCGCGAGGCGCACCAGCTTCAGCGCCACGTCGTGGGGAACGCCGCCCTCGTGGCGTACGATCTCCACTTCGCGGGCCGCGGCGGGAAAGTCGAACTCCACGGCCACGAAGCGCTGCCGGGTGCTCGGCTTCAGGTCCTTGATGGCGTGCTGGTATCCCGGGTTGTAGGACACCACGAGCTGGAACCCGGGCGCGGCCTCGATCAGCTCCCCGGTCTTGTCGATGGGCAGCAGCCGGCGGTCGTCCGTGAGGGGGTGGATGACGACCACCGTGTCCTGGCGGGCCTCCACGATCTCGTCCAGGTAGCAGATCGCGCCCATGCGCGCGGCCAGCGCCAGCGGCCCGTCCTGCCAGACGGTCTCGCCGCTCTGGATCAGGTACCGGCCGACGAGGTCGCTGGCGGACAGGTCGTCGTGGCAGGCCACCGTCACCAGGGGCCGGCGCAGGCGCGAAGCCATGTGCTCCACGAACCGCGTCTTGCCGCACCCCGTGGGGCCCTTGAGCATCACCGGCAGCCCGCCCGCGTGGCACGCGGTGAAGAGCTGCACCTCGTCCGCGGCCGCCACGTAGAACGGCGGCTCCGCCGAGGGAAGACGAAGCGATCCGACGGAGGGCGCCGGACCGCCGGGCTCCGCGGCCGCGGACCGCTCGCCCGTACCGCGCACGTCGAAGTTCATGGAAAAACGCCGAGGATCGGGAGTCTTCGCGGCCGGGCCCACGCACGGGGCGTGGCTCCGGCCCGGGACACGACCGCGAGTTCATGAGGGCGCCGCAGGCGCCGGAACGGAATAGAGCACGTGAGCCCACCGGACGCCATCCCGCCTTCCCCTTTTCCACCGCCTCCGGGGCGACTATAACATGGCCTGCGGGGACGATGCCCCGGGACGCGGCCGGCAACCAGGAGGGGATGCGTGGCGAAAGAGGGAACGAATCCGCGGCAGCCGGCAGCCGTCCTGTTCGACCTGGACGGCACGCTGATCGACACGTACCGCCTGTACCTGGAGAGCTACCGCCGCGCCCTCGCGCCGCACCTGGGCTACGCGCCCACGGACGAGGAGATCGTCGCGCGACGCCCCTCGGCGGAGCGGCTGTTCCTGGCCGAGTGGCTGGGCGACGCGCGGGTGGACGCGTGCCACGCCGCCATGCGGGAGCACTACGCGGAGCTGCACGGCGCGCTGGGCGGGGGGATGTACGAGGGGGTGCGGGAGATGCTGGCCGCGCTGCGCGCCGCGGGGATGCGCCTGGGGATCGTCACCGGCAAGGGGCGCGGCGCCTGGGAGACCACGGCGGCCGCGCTGGAGCTGGGCCGCTGGGACGTGGTGGTGACGGAGGACGACGTGCGCGCCCCCAAGCCGGACCCGGAGGGGCTGCTGGCCGCGCTGGACGCGCTCGGCGTGGAGCCGGGGGCCGCGGTGTACGTGGGCGACTCCGCCGGGGACCTGCGCGCCGGCCGCGCCGCGGGCACCCGGGTGGCCGCGGCGCTCTGGCCCAAGGACGCCCCCGGCGAGCGAGAGCGCTTCCTGGACGAGGTCCGCGCGCTGGAGCCGGACTGGGCTTTCGACCGGCCGGCGGAGCTGACGCGGGCGTTCGCGCCGTGGTGCTGAACCGAAGTGCGGAAGTGCGGGAGTGCGGGAGTGCGAAAGGGAACGGCGGTCAGCTGCCGGGCGGGGGGCGGCGGGTGAACAGGATGAAGTCGCCGCGGTCGCGGAACTCGGCGGGATCCACCCGCTCCGGGTCCGGGACGGGGACGGCGGAGACCACCAGCACGCGCGCGCCGGGCGCGCGGCGCTCCAGGCGCGGGACGATGCCCAGGCGGCGGTCGGTGTGGAAGGCGCCGTTGAAGTGGACCACCAGCGCCCCCGGGCCGTGCCTCTCGCGCGCCCGCGCGACCGACTCCGCCATGGTCTCGTCCTTGGCGCACTGCGCCAGGTAGAAGCGGTCGGTGGCGGCGGCCTGCTCCTCCGCGGTGCCGGGCATGGGGTGGGCGCGCATCTGCTCGGCGAACCGGGCGTGGTAGGCGTCGCGCGGGCACCGGCGCTCGGCGGCGACCCAGGCGCGCTCCGCGGCGGAGAGCGAGGCGAGCGTGTCCGCGCCGCGGCGCGACACCGCCGAGGCGATGCGGCGCGGGACGTTGCCGGCCACCACCGGCCAGCCGCGCTCCCGCGCGAGCTCCACCAGCGGCCGGTAGTCCGCCGCGTAGTTGGGCCACGGACGCGAGCCGGCCACGAACGCCGACTCCGGCGCCTCCCCGGCCAGGTAGCGGTCCAGCAGCGGCTGCACGTCGCGCTCGAACATCTCCATCGCCACCACCACCCGCTCGCCCCGCGCCGCCAGCGCCTCCAGCAGCGCCCGCTGGAGCCGGTGCGTCCCCCCGTCGTCGTGCTGCTCCCCCACGAACGCCACGTCCGCCGCGGCCACGGAGTCCGCCAGCGCGGCGAAGTCCGTCCAGCGGCCCGCGCGCGCGTCGTACACGCGGTGCGGCACGGAGTCGGCCGGGGTCTGCGCGGGGAGCGGGGGAGCCGCCGCGAGCGCGGCGAAGAGGGCGAGAGCGGCGGAAATTGCCCGCCGGAGGGGAAGAGTCGGTCTGCGCACCGGGCACCTCGCTGCGGGAGCTCCGTCCGGGCGGAGGCCGGGACGGCAGGGGGATCCCCGCACATCTAACCGCGGCGCGCCGAAAACACAACGGCGGAACGACGCCCCCCCCGGAACGCCGCCCGCCGTTGTGGTCCTGCAGTCCTGATCCGGTCCTCGTCGTGTTCTACGCAGCCACGCCGCGAAAGGTTTCAGCCGGCTCGCCGGCCGGCGGCGGTGCCGCCGTCAGAGGCGCGGGAGCTGGCGCACCACCACCCGCTCCACGCCCATGTCGTCCTTTTCCAGGTAGGCCGCCCGCCCGGAGGCGCTGAACGCCGCGGGGAGCTTCTGGCCGGTGACGGTGCCCAGGTAGCGGCCATCGGGGGCCACCACGTCAATGGGCCCGGGCTCGCCCCACTCCTCGCCGGTGCGCTCCACCCAGATGCGCCCGGCGCCGTCCACCCGCAGGTTCTGGATTGCCGGGATGGTCTCGGCGAACTCCATGTCGCGGATCGACTGCTCGATCTGCTCCGGCGACCTCCGGGGCGGCGGGCCGCCGCCGCCCGGGCCGATGGAGATGACCCGCACCCCCTCGCCGCTGCGCATGGCCTCGCGGCGGCGCTCACGCGCCCGCTCGCGATCCGCCTCGGTCACCCTGCGCTCGCGCATGGGGCGCTGGATGTAGCGCACCGGCTGGCCGTCGCGCATCACCTTGAGGGTGTAGCCCGGCGTGTGCGTCACCACCAGGTCGCCGCCCGGGAGCATCCCCCAGTTGACCCGCGGCGTGAACATGGGGATGGTCATGCGGAACGCCACCTGCCGCTCGCCGCGCGAGGGCTCGCTCGCCTGCGTCTGGGTGTTGATCTCGGTGGGGGCGTTGAACATGCGCACCGGCTGCGCACCGGCCGCGAAGGGCTGCCAGACGATGGGAGTGGCCTGGAGCGTCTCCCGGCGCATCCGCCCGTCCATGGTCATGGGCGGCGCCGGGCGCACCGCCGTCACCACGCCGCCGCGCGGGTGAGACGAGAAGCTGCCGCCGATCGCCATGGGCATGTAGTCGTCCAGGAAGGCGACGCTGCGCAGGTAGCGCCCGTCCGGCGAGAACAGCGAGTAGGAGCGGGCGGCCAGGTCGGCCACGGCCACGGTGCCGTCGCCCTGCACGGTCATCCCCACCGGCATCTGGAACTCGCCCGGGCCGCCGCCCTTCTTGCCGAACTGCCGCACGAACTTGCCCGCGCGGTCGAAGACCACGACGCGGTTCCCGCCGCCGTCCAGCACGTACAGGTTGTCGGCGCGGTCGAACGCCACCTGCTCCACCCGCGAGAACATCTCCCACGCGCGCCCCTCGGCTGTCCCCACGGCGAACACGGGGGTGGGGCGCAGGGCGAGGGCGCGGTCCTCCTCCGGGAGGCGCACCGTCTGCTGGGCATGGGCCGCCGGGGCGGCGGCCAGTCCCGCGGCGAGCGCCGCGAGGAGGAGGGCACGGGGCCGGGTACCGCTCATACGTTCACCCGCCTTTCGCTGTGGGGATGGTGGGCCGGGCGGGGAGCCGCCGGCCGGGAGGTGCTTCCTGCGGGGTTCGATGCCGGCCCGCCGGGAAGGGTTGCCCGGCGCGCGGTGGGGTGCCATGATCCCGCCTGGCTCCGGCTGGCACATGGCCTGCCTGGAGCGCCGGGGTCCTGGCCGATTCGAGAGGAACGGGGGAGGGAGAACGCTTGACCACGCACGCCGCCCACTGGCACGACTACCCGCAGGCACCCGGCGAGCACCACACCGTGGTGGGCACCGTCAGGGTGTTCCACGGCTTCCACTCCCCCCAGCTCGACAACCGCCGCGACATCCTGGTGTACCTGCCGCCCTCGTACGGCAGCGGCGACAGGCGCTACCCGGTGGTGTACATGCACGACGGGCAGAACCTGTTCGACGAGGCCACCAGCTTCGGGGCGGAGTGGGGGGTGGACCAGACGCTGGAGGCGGGGGCCGAGCAGGGGCTGGAGGCGATCGTGGTGGGGATCCCCAACCTGGGCGACGCCCGCCTGGACGAGTACAGCCCCTGGCCGGAGGAGCGCCACGACGCCGGCGGCAGCGGCGACCTGTACGTGGACTTCCTGGTGCAGACCCTGAAGCCCGTGGTGGACCGCGACTTCCGCACCCTCCCCGGCCGCGAGCACACCGGCATCGCCGGCTCCAGCATGGGCGGGCTGATCTCGCTGTACGCCTTCTTCCGCAACCCGGAGACCTTCGGCTTCGCCGGGGTGATGAGCCCCGCGCTCTGGTTCGGCGGGCGCAGGATCTACGACTTCGTGGAGGCGGCCCCCTTCGTCCCCGGCAAGCTGTACCTGGACGTGGGCACGCAGGAGGGCTCCGAGGAGCTCCAGGACGTCCGCCGCCTGCGCGACATCCTGGTGGCCAAGGGCTACGAGAAGGGGAGGAACTTCCTGTACGTGGTGGAGATGGGCGGCGCCCACAACGAGCGCGCCTGGGCCAGGCGCTTACGCAAGGAGCTCCACTTTCTCCTCGGCGTCCCGTTGCGCAGCCCGCGCGTTCGCACCGGTTCCGATTGAAAGGGACCTGAACGGCGGGTTTGGGCGTGCCCCTCGCTGACGCTCGGGTCGGGCTGCGCGCTGCGTAGGCGAGCAAACAACGCTCGCCAACGCAGCCGAGCCCCGCCAAACTGCCGGCGGGTCTCGGCCCTGCCGGGCGCGCATCCCTCACGCGGGGTGGCGCTGGCGTCCGCGGGGGCGGTCCCCCCCTCCCCCCGGCCCCCTCCCCGCAAGGGGGAGGGGGAGAACGACACGACGAGCGCTGGGGGTCGGGAAGCCCTCCCCCGGCACGGGGGAGGGTGGCGGCGATAAAGCCGCCGGGTGGGGGCCAGCCGAACGCAAACGGGCGCTCCCCACCGGGGGAGCGCCCGTTTGCGCATGGTGCCGTCGTGCCGTCCCCGCGGGCGCCAGCGCGATGCCCGCGTGAGGGATGCGAGCGCGAAGCGGCGAGACACCGCGGGGCAGTTTCCGCGGGGGCTCGCCTCCGTTACGCACAGTTGTATCGTGCGTTACGGAGCCGCAGCCCGACCCCGCGCCAGCGGGGGCACGCCCGAACCCGCAGCCGTCAAATCAGTTCACGCCGCCGCGAACATGCGCGAAAGGTGAAACTGCTGCGACGCCTCGATGAACTCCTCGAACAGCCGCAGCGTCCCCGCGTCCTGCTCCACCAGGATCTCCGGGTGCCACTGCACGCCCACCAGGAACGCCTCGCCCGTCCCCTCCACCGCCTCGATCAGCCCGTCCGGCGACAGCGCGGAGGGAACCAGCCCCTCGCCCATGCGCCGGATCGCCTGGTGGTGCATGCTGTTGACCATCACCCGCTCCGCCGCGAACAGCCGCCGCAGCCGCGTCCCCTCGGGGAGCTCCACGTCGTGCGCCAGGTGGTCGCGCGCCCAGCCGGCGCCGGGGAAGTAGTCGTGCTTGATGGAGCCCGGGAGCTGGTCCGCGCAGTCCTGGTAGAGCGTGCCGCCCGCGGCCACGTTGATCACCTGCATCCCGCGGCACACGCCGAACACCGGCTTCCCCTCCTCCATGGCCCAGCGGGCGAAGAGCAGCTCCACGCGGTCGCGGGCCAGGTCGGTGCGGCCGCACAGGTCGTGGCGCTCCTCGCCGTACGAGCCCGGGTCCACGTCCACGCCGCCGGCCAGGAACACGCCATCCAGACGGTCGTAGATGGCGCGCAGCGTCTCCACGTCGTCGTCCAGCAGCGGCACCATCCAGGGCACGCCGCCCACGTAGGTGACCGCCGTGTAGTAGCGGCTGTTCATCACCCACGAGTGAGGCAGGTCCTCCGGAATGCGGTCGATGGACTGCAGGGTCTGGGTGGGGATGCCGACGACGGGACGCTGCTGCATGGAATTCTCCTTCGGGGAACTGCTCGGGTCCGGATGACGTTCCGGGGAGGGGGGATAAGCACAAATTAGGCCGCTATCCCCCGCTCCACAAGAGCACCCGCCACGACAAACGTTTCCGCGGCGGTCCCGCCCCTTACACCGTCACCCCCTCGGCGGTTTCCCGGACCAGCTGGTCCACCACCGCCTTGAGGTCGCCGGTGCGCTCGAAGGTGGCGATCTGGCGGTCGGCGCTGGCGCCCTCCTCCAGGATGCGGTAGGCGTACTCCACCTCGGCGCGGCTCCCCAGCTCGTCCACCACGTCGCCGATGAACCACTCGATCAGCTCGCGGATCAGGTCGCGCGCCGGCAGCTCGGCCTGCTTCCCCAGGTCCAGCAGCCGCCCGTCCAGCCCGTAGCGCACCGAGCGCCACTTGTTCTCCTCGATCAGGTCGGGCGGGTACACGCGGAAGGTGGTGTTGTCGCGCCGCAGCTTCCACAGCTTTGCGATGATGGCCTGGAGGATGGCCGCGATGCACACCGCCTCGTCCACCCGGGTGCACACGTCCAGGAAGCGGAACTCCAGGGTGGGGTAGATGTGGTGCGGCCGCACGTCCCAGTAGATCTTGGAGCCGTCCGGGATGCAGCGGGTCCTCACCAGCGTGTCCAGCAGGTACTGGTAGTCGGCCCAGCCGCGCATGATGCGGGGGACGCCGGTGCGCGGGAAGTTCCTGAACACCACGCTGCGGTACGACTTGAGCCCGGTGTTCCTCCCCTGCCAGAAGGGCGACGACGAGGCCAGGCAGAGCAGGTGCGGCATGAAGTAGCGGGACACGTTCATGGCGTCGATCAGGAACTCCCGGTCGTCGATGCCGATGTGCACGTGCGTCCCGAAGATGAGCAGCTGCTGCGCCAGGTCCTGCATGTCCGCCTTCACCCCCATGTAGCGCTCCAGCGGGGTGATCTCCTGCGTGGTCCAGTGGGTGAAGGGGTGCGTCCCGGCCGCGGCCACCCGCAGGTCCTTGCGGGCCGCCAGCCCGATCACCATCCCCCGCAGGCGCTTCAGCTCGGCGCAGGCCTCCGCCGGCGTCTGGCACACGCGCGTCCCGATCTCCACGATGCTCTGGTGCAGCTCGGGCTTGATCTCGCCCAGCACCAGGTGGTCGTCGTGCAGGATCTCGGTGATGTAGGAGCGCAGCTCCCGCGTCTCCGGGTCGATGATCTGGTACTCTTCTTCGATCCCGATGGTGAGCGACGGCGCCTTCATGCGGCCTCGTGAAAAGCAGGGGACAGGGAACAGGGGACAGGGGACAGCCTGCAACTGCAACTACGCGCGTCGTGCAGTTCGCTGGCTGTCCCCTGTTCCCTGGGGCGGGGCGGGAACGGGGCGGGGATTCCCTGTTCCCTCATCTCCGCTCCACCACGAAGGTGGGGACACTGGAGCCGCCGCCGGCGGTGACGTTGAGCAGCGCGGCGGTGGACAGGCGGGTCAGGCAGCCGTCCATGTACTGGCCGTGGAAGATGAACGGGGCGGTGTCCAGCATCCGGTCGGCCAGCACCACCTTTCCGTCCACCATGCTGGGGTACGGGGCCTTGGGGAGCTCCACCCGCTCCTGCACGATGTGCGGCGAGTCCAGCGCGGTCTTCAGGGCGGCCTCCCAGGCGTCGTCGTCCACCTCCCACCCCAGCACGATCCCCTTGCCGCCGTACTCGTCGTTGGGCTTCAGGACCATGCGCTCGCGGTTCTCGCGCACGTAGGGAAGCAGGTCCACGTCCTGGCCGTTGTGGAAGGTGCGGCGCTCCTCCAGGTTGCGCGTCCAGGGGATGTTGGCCTCGATGGCCTCCAGCTCGGGCCCGGTGAACAGGTGCGCGTTGCGCTCGTCGCTGAGCACGGCCAGCGACGCCTTCTTGTGCAGCAGCTTGCAGCGGAAGGGGTTGACCATGCACACGGCCCCGTCGCGCACCGCCCGGATCACGGGGTGGTCCAGCCCCTGCCCGCCCTGCTGCACGAGCTCGGTGATCAGGACGCGCTTGTAGATCAGGGTGACGTGGAAGTCCCCCGCCATCAGCTTGCCGTCGCGGTACTCCACCTCCCGCGGGTCGGCGATGACGCACTCGATGCCCTGCGAGTGGAAGTAGTCGCGGAACAGCACGAACTCGCTGAAGGTGGGCACCTCCTTCCAGTCCAGGATCGCCACCCGCGGCGCCTCGCGCCGGCCGGCGAACTGGTGGAAGGAGTCCACCAGGGCGTGCATCACGTTGTGCCGCGCCGGCAGCGGGCGCACCGCGAAGGTCCGCAGGAACTCCCGCATTGCCGGGAGCCCCAGGAACATCTCCGAGAGCACGTCGTTGTACGCCGGGGCCGCGGGGGTCTCGGCGTTGTACTCGGTGAACTTGAGCCCGCCCTTGCCCGAGATGAAGAAGGCGTCCAGCCGCGAGGTGGGGCTGGGGTCGCGGAACTGCGGGTCGTGGTGGATCACCTCCTCCTCCCACCCCTCCAGCCCGAACTGCTTTCGGAAGACGGGATCGTCCATGGCCGCCGCGTACGCCTTGCCGAAGGCGCGCATCACCAGGGCGACGCGCGCCTGGAGGAAGCGGTACATCTCCGGGGTGAGGAAGCGCGGGCGCAGCACCGTGCACAGCGGCTTGTCGCCGAAGAAGAGGCCGCGCCTCACCTGCTGGTCGTCGAGCTGCGCCTGCGTGTCGGCGGCGAGCTCGTCGCCGAGCAGGTCGTGGTAGCGATGGATGGCTTCCTGGAGCGCCATGGACCGGACCGGGCCTGGGTGAAAGGTCGGGGTGCGCCGCGCGCCTACTCGGCGGCGCCGGGGTCGGTCTGGTGCGCCGGGTCCGCGACGGACGGGTTCCCCGGGGCGTCCGGGCTGAGCGCCGGGGGCGTCTCGCCCGTGGGCTTCGCGCCGCCGGCGAAGCGGTCCATGCCGTGCTCCCCCGCCGTGTCCTCGCCGCCCTCGCGGCCGTTGCCCTTTCCGCCGCTCGCCGGCTCGGGGCCGTCGTACTCGCGCCGGCCCGCGCCCAGCCCTTGCGCCAGGCTGGGGAGCCCCTCGGCCAGGTCGCCCGCGGCGGCGTTCTCGCGGTGCGCCGGCCAGATCCCCTGCGTTTCCGCGTCGGAGCCCGGCCCGCCGTCCCCGCCGCCGTCGGCGAGCCAGCCGCGCGGGTGCCGGCTGGCGGTGAACAATTCCTCCCAGCGCATGGGGCCGCGCTGCGGGCGCGGCGTCTTGGCCAGGCGGATGGCCATGTCGGCCATGTTCTTCACCACCCAGTCGAAGTAGTGGGGCGTCAGCGAGTTGACGTCCATGTCCGGGGCGGGGTTCATGAAGTCGATGGCGTAGGGCACCCCGTCCTTGACGGCCCACTCCAGCGAGCACATGTCGTAGCCCAGCGCGCGCATCAGCGCGAGCGAGTCGTCCACGATGCGCCGCCCCAGCTCCGGGGTGAGGTGCTCGTGCTCCACGTGGTAGCGGCGCTCCTTGGGGTCGTACTTGATGGGGAGCACCACCTCCTGCCCCAGCGCGATGCAGCGGACGAAGCGGTCCCAGTGGATGAACTCCTGCACCACCATGGTCATCCGCCCGGACTCGTCGTAGCTCTGGATGAGCTCCTCCAGCGAGTGGCAGATGTACACGTCGCGCCACCCGCCGCCGTGCGCGTCCTTGAGCACGCAGGGGAGCCCCACGTAGTCCACCACGCCCTGCCAGTCGATGGGGTAGCGCAGGTTGCGCAGGCTCTTCTGGTGGTCGATCCCCGGCACGTACTCGCGGTTGGGGAGCACCACCGTCTTGGGGCTGGCGATCCCCAGCTTGGTGGCCAGCGACGCCCCGAAGAACTTGTCGTCCGCCGTCCACATGAAGGGGTTGTTGACCACCGTGCACCCCTGCAGCACCGCGTGCTTCAGGTAGGTGCGGTAGAAGGGCACCTCGTGCGAGATGCGGTCGATGATCACCGCGTACGGCACGGGCTCGTCCATGCGCGTGGCGTCGAGCGTGATGAACTCGGCCGTCACCCCCTCGTCGCGGCGGTTGACTTCCTCGATGAAGGCGGGGGGAAAGGACCACTCCATCCCGACGAGCAGGCCGACTTTGAGCGACATGGCGGTTTCCTCTGCGTTTTCTGAGCGTGGTGGTGCTTCCGTCTGGTCCGGGGCCGCTCCGGAGCCCGGACGATACTGCCGTCCGGTCTCCTGCGCGGGCTACGGGAGCCAGGCCAAACTGCCCGGCTGTCTCCCTCCGAACGGATTCATATGGGTACTGCGAACGGCGGGCCCTCACCCCCCGGCCCCCTCTCCCAATTCTGGGAGAGGGGGAGAACTGCACGGCGGGGGCCAGCCGTCGTCGTTCGTCGTTGCGGTTCGTCGTTCCCGCCGTATCCCCCAGAGTCTGTTCGGAGGGAGACACCGGGGCGGTTTCCGGTGGCTCACTCCGGCGCAGGGAGACCCCGCAGCGTCGGGCGCGGCCGTTTGCGCCCGACCGAGGAGGCTCCCGGAGCCCGCGTAGGAAACAGGCCGGCAGTTTGGCCTGGTTCCGGAGCGGCCCGCCGCAGCCGACTGAGCGAGAAAAAGTCAGTCCGAGCCGCCGATGTACTTGACGATCATCTGCTTCCACCAGGGCCAGTCGTGCGCCCAGCCGTCCCAGATGCGCAGGGCGTTGCCGATCCCCTTGTCCCACAGGACCCCGGACAGGTAGCGGTTGTTCTCCACGAACGCGTCCTCGGAGCCGGTGGCGAGCACGATGTCCATGCGGCGCAGCGCCTCCAGCCGGCCCACGTCGGCCAGGTGCGACACGAAGTGCGACGGGTTGTTGGCGAAGACGTTGGCGTCCTCCTGCCCGTCGGTGAAGCGGCGGATGTCGTACAGGCCGCTCATGCCGACGACGCGGCCCACCAGGTGCGGGTGGCGCAGGGCGAAGTTGACGGCGTGGTAGGCGCCGAAGCTGGCGCCGGTTGCGATCAGGAACGGATCGGGGTTGCGGTGCGCCGTGAAGGGGAGCACCTCGTTGAGGAGGTACTTCTCGTACTGCACGTGCCTCCAGGCACGGTCGCCGGGCGACTTCCAGGTGGCGTACCAGCTCTCCTGGTCCACGCTGTCCACGCAGAACAGCTGCAGCCAGCCGTTGCGCAGGTGCTCGCCCAGCACCTCGGGCATGCCCCGGTCCTCCCACTCGAAGAACCTCCCCATGGAGGTGGGAAAGACCAGGACGCGCGCGCCCGCGTGCCCCAGCACCAGGAGCTCCATGTCGCGCGAGAGAGAGGGGCTGTACCACCGCTGGTACTCACGATTCCACACGCGGCATTCTCCGGTCTGAACGGGTCTGTCCGTGGTGCTGCGGGACGAAAACGGGGCGGGCGCGGCGCCGGGCCGGGCCCGGCGGCCAGCCCCGGCAACAAACGCGCCGCGGGCGGGCTCAGGGAACCAGCGTGAGCTCCACCTCGCCGGCGTCCACGTCGGCGCGGGCCAGGCGGACCGTCACCCTGTCGCCGGGCTCCACGCGCGGCCGGCCGCCCTCGCGCCGGGCGGCGGCGCGCACAGGCGGGTCCTGCACCTGCACCTCCACGTCGCCGCCGCGGAAGCCCAGCACCGTGGCGGGGAGCTCCCGCCCCTCGCGGCCGCGCAGCGCCCACGCCTCGGCGATGTCCACGGCCTTGCGCTCCAGCCTGGCCGCGCGCGAGTCGGCGGCGTTCATCACCCCGGCCACGCGGGCCAGCGCGTCCGTCTCCGCGGCGTCCGGGCGGCCGCCGGCGTCCAGCTCCACCAGCAGGTCCAGCACGTAGCGGTCGGCCAGGCGGCGCAGCGGGGCGGTGACGTGCGCGTAGGGCATGGCGAGCGCGGCGTGCTCCGCGTGCTCGGGCGGCGTCCCCTGGAACGCCACGTAGTCGGCGCCCCGGTTGACGCGCCGCGCCTGCCAGACCAGCGTGGGGAGGCGCGGGTTGTCCAGCGGCACGGAGCGGATGAAGTCGGCGTAGGCCGTGCCGTCGGGCCAGGGGAAGCCCAGCGCCCGGGCGGCGCGGCGGAACTTGTCGACCGCTTCGGGATCGGGCGGGGGCATGACGCGCAGCAGCCCCGCGCCGGCCTCCAGCATCTTGAGGGCGGCCACGTGGCCGGCCAGCAGCGACACCTGCTCGTTCCACTGCTCGGAGGCGGCGGGGACCTCGTATTCCAGCTCGTAGCCCAGGCGGGTGGCGGCGTCGGCCTGGACGTGCTGGTCCACCGCGGGCAGCGACACGCCGCCGCGCTCGGCCTCGCGCGCCCGGCGCGCCTCGCCGAACTCGCGCAGCAGCATCAGCGAGTCGCTCCACGCTTCCGCGCCGAACGCCCGGCCGCCGCCCTCCACGTGCTCCTGCGCCTGAGCGTAGGTGAGCTGGGCGCGGGAGCGGACGCGGGCCCGCTGGATGCGCACCGCGGTTGGCATGGCGCGGGCGTCCACCTCCACGGTGAACACCACGGCGGGGCGGACGCCGTCCGGGAGCAGGCTGGCGGCCCCCTGCCCCAGGGCGGGCGGGTACAGCGGCACCCGCAGGTCGGGGGCGTAGAAGGTGACGCCGCGCAGCCACGCCTCGTCCTCCACGGCGCCGCCCCGGTCCACCCAGAAGCCCACGTCGGCGATGGCGTAGCGCAGGCGCAGCCCGTCCCCGGCGCGCTCCAGGTGCAGCGCCTGGTCCAGGTCGCGGCTCCCCGGCGGGTCGATGGTGACGAAGGGGACCTCCGTCAGGTCTTCGTAGCCGGGCGCGGTCTCGGGATTGCGCTCGCGGGCGGCGCGCTCCGCCTCGTCCAGCGCCGCGGCCGGGAACTCCGGCCGCACCTCCAGCTCCTCGCGCGCCCGCTGGAATGCGCGCTCGATGCGCTCGCGGTCAGAGGCGGCCAAGCGGCCTCCGGCGTCGCGGTTCGTCTGCGGCTGCACGGCTCATCGTTCTCCTCGGTCTGCGGGGCGGCGTCGGGTCCAACTGCAACTGCAAGTGCGGGGTTCGGGCGTGCCCCCGCTGGCGCGGGGTCGGGCTGCGGCTCCGTAGAGCAGCAAACTACGCTGCTCAACGGAGTCGAGCCCGCGCAAACTGCCGCGCGGTCTCGCCCCTTCGGGCCGACATCCCTCACGCGGGGCTTCGCGCTCGCGGCCGGTCATGCACCGGCCGTTCCAACCGTCTCCCTCGCCACCCCACACCATGCGGATACTCGCCCTCCTCCCGCTGCTCCTCGTCCTCGTGCTGGCGCCGTCCGTTCGGGCCCAGCACCGCGCCGACGCGCTCCCGGGGCGGCTGGAGCCGCCTGCACTCTCCGCGGCGCTGCCGTTCGCGCCGCAGGACCCGGGCGAGGGGTGGCCGCGGCTGCGCGACGTGCACTACGTGGGGATGTACGTGGGCGGGACGTTCGGCTCGGCGCTGGGGATCCTGGGCGGGCTGTTGGGCACGCTGCCGGTGGCGATCCTCCAGGGGTGCATCGACTGCGGCGTGCCCGACGCGCCGGTGTACATCCTGATGGGCGCGGGGAGCACGCTGGGGACGGCGCTCGGCGTCACCGCGGTGGCGGACGAGCCGCCGGTCGGGCCCGTGATCCCCAGGGCCCTCCGCCTCGCCCGCAGCCCCGTGTTCCGGCCGGCGCTGCTGGGCGCGCTCGCGGGTGTGGCGACCGGCGGCGGCCTTTCTCTGCTGGTGGACTCCGTCGCGCCGTCCGACCAGCCGTACGCCGTGGTGGCCTACAACCTGGGCCAGGCCGCCGCCTCCGTCCTCGCCGTGCGCCTGGCCGACCCGCTGCGGTAGCGCCCGCCCTCAGTTCCGCCCCGCCAGCCCCGGCCACACCTCCTGGAGCGTGCGCCGGGGCCCCTCGGCCACCAGGACGGGGACGTCGCGCTCCTCCTCCACCCCCCACGGGTTCGCCACCCGCGCCGCCGCCTTGACCTCGCGGAACAGCGGCCGCAGTTCCTCCTCCGGCAACCCCAGCGTCACCAGCACCTCGCCCGGCAGCTCGCCGGGACCGAAGAACCAGTACGACCCGGCCGGGCTCACGGCCGGCGGCAGCCCCAGGCGCGGCCCGTAGAAGTCGAGCGCGCCGGCCTCGCCGTAGTTGCCGGCGAGCACCACGGCGCGCGCCCGCTTCTCCGGCGGCAGCGCGTGGAAGACGCGGGCGACGGCGGCGGCCTGCTCCGGCCACCCCAGCATGTCGGCGTAGTCCTGCGGCAGCCGCTCCAGCTCGCCCGTGTTGGTGCGGTTGGCCTCGGCGAGGCCCAGCCGCTCCGTGTAGGCGGCCATGCGCGCGGGGGCCAGGACGGGGACGCCCAGGGGGAGGATGACGAGGGCGAAGGCGACCATCCCCGCGGCCGCGCCCCAGCCGGCCGCCGGCCCGGCGATGCGCCCCGGCACCCGCTCCAGCTGCACGGCCCCGGCGGCCAGGAGCGCGGGGTAGATGGGGCCGATGTAGTACGGCTTGCCGCGCAGTGCCAGGAGCAGCGCGAAGGCGAGGACGCAGCTCAAGCCCACCAGGCGGAACGGCCGCATCCGCGGCGACGCCAGCAGCGCGACGGCGCCGAGGAGCGCCAGCAGGATGCCCGGGCCGAGCAGCTGCGGCTGCCCCAGCACGAACTCCGCGGGTCCGACGCGGGCGAGCTGCGACTCCTGGAGGTCGGACATCTGCCCGGAGACGGGGAAGCCCAGCCGCACCTGCCCCACCAAGCTCGGCGCCCCCAGGAGCAGGGTGGTGACCAGCGCGGCCCACGGCCAGGGCGCCCGGAGCGCGCGGCGGTGCGGCGTCGCCAGCACGGCCCCGAGCACCGCGAGCCCGAAGAACAGGATGCTGAACTTGGTGAGCAGCCCCAGCCCGCACGCCACGCCGAAGCCGATCCAGGCGCGCGGGCTCCCGGTGCGGCAGAGCACGGCCAGGGCGAGCAGGCCAAGCGTCCACCAGAGCTGGTCCAGCACCACGGGCTGGAACAGGCTGGCGGAGCGCAGGAAGAGCGGACCCGCGAGCACGGCCAGCGCCGCCAGCGCCTGCGCCCGGCGGCCGCCGCCCAGCTCCCGCGCGATCGCGGCGGACAGCACCAACAGCCCGGCGCCCGCCAGCGCGGGGACCAGGCGGATGGCGACGAGCGAGTCGCCGAACAGGCCGCGCCCGAGCAGCGAGACCAGGGCGATGAGCGGCGGGAAGTCCATGCTCCACAGGCGCAGCCGCTCGCCCACCGCCATGTACAGGAGCTCGTCCCGGTGGACGCCGTACGGGGTCCGCAGGTTGACCGCCACGTGCAGCGCCAGCTTGAGCGCCGCGAGTGCCAGCACGACGCCCGCCGCGAAGGGCGGGCGCGGCGGCAGGGCGCCCTCCACAGGCACGCCCATCCCGCCGCGATAGACCGGCATCCCCGCCAGCCCCGTCTGGATCCGGCTCATGCTCCCCGCCCCGTCGGTGGACTCCGCCGCTCGCCCCCGGGGCAATCTTGGGAGCGCGCGGGGCGGCCACAAGGCGGAGGCCCTCACCCCCCGGCCCCCTCTCCCAATGCTGGGAGAGGGGGAGCACGGCAACGGCGACCCCCTCCCCCCGGTACCCTCCCCGCAAGGGGAGAGGGGGGCACGACAATAGCGAACCCCGGGCAGCCCTCCCCCGGCACGGGGGAGGGTGGCGGCTCTCAGGCCGCCGGGTGGGGGCCCCCGAAGGCGCAGCTCAGCCCCAGTTCACGCACGAGAAAAGCCCCTCCCCTGCTTGCGGGGGAGGGGTTTGGGGAGGGGGCCCCGGAGGACGCCAGCGCGAGCCCCGCGTGAGGGATGTCGGCCCGAAGGGGCGAGACCCGGCGGGGCCGTTTCCGCCGGGGCTCGACTCCGTTGCGGACAGTCGTACCGTCCGCTACGGAGCCGCAGCCCGACCCCGCGCCAGCGGGGGCACGCCCAAACCCGCCGTCCGAGCCGTTCAAAGCCGTTCAGCCGTCCCTCAGCACTGGCCCGAGCGCTTCCGCTTGGGCGTGCACGGCACCGTCGGCCCCTTCTTGCCCACCAGCCACGTGGGCAGCGGCGCCCGCGTGTACAGCAGGTGGCTGTTCATGGTGTGCCCGTCGTTGCCGGTCACCGGCAGGACCACGTTCTTGGTGGAGCCCTCCACCAGCACGTCGCGCACCTGCTGCGGGGTGGCGCCGGGGGCCTGCTCCAGCACCAGCGCCGCCGCCCCGGCCACGTGCGGGGCGGCCATGGAGGTGCCGCTCTTGGTGCCCGTGGAGGTGTCGCTGTCCAGCGTGGACGACATGATGCCGTCGCCCGGCGCGAACAGGTCGATGCAGGCGCCGTAGTTGGTCCAGCTGGTGCGCTTGTCGGAGGCGTTGCTGGCGGCCACGGTGATGGCCTCCGGCACGTTGGCGATGGGGAACATGCAGGCGTCGGCGCCGATGGTCCCGTTGCCCCACCCGTTCCCCGCCGCCGCCACCACGGTGATCCCCGAAGAGATCATCGCCCGCACCGCGTCGTCCATGGGGCCGCTGGTGCCAAGCGTCTTCGTGGGGATCACGTCGCCCAGCGACATGTTGACCACCGCCGGGAGCGTGGCGTTCTTCGCCACCCAGTCCATCCCCGCGATCACGTCCGCGTCCGAGCCGTAGCCGGCGCAGCTCAGCACCCGCACGCCCACCAGCCGCACCTGCTTCGCCACGCCGAAGGTCCTGCCGCCCACGGTGCCGGCCACGTGCGTGCCGTGCCCGTCGCAGTCGCCGCTGCCGTCGTAGAGCTGCGCGTCCACCGGGTCGGCGGCGTAGGCGTCCCACCCCGGCGTGGCGCGCCCCTCGAACTCCACGTGGCCGTAGCGGATCCCCGTGTCGATGACGTAGGCGGTGACGCCCGCCCCCGTGGCCGTGTAGCTGTAGGCCGAGTCCAGCGGGAGGGCGCGCTGGTCGATGCGGTCCAGCCCCCAGGTGGCGCCGCCCTGCGTGGCCAGCGCCCGCATCCGCCGCTGCACGGACACCTTGAGGACGCGCGGGTCAGCCAGGAGCCGGTCCACGGTCGGCTGCGGGATCTCGCCCGCGAAGCCGTTCAGCAGGTGCTCGTACACGTACTTGGGCTTCAGCCCGTACTCCGCGGCGACGGAGGCCGCGTCCGCCGCCCAGCCCACGGACACCACGAAGCTCCCGGGGATGCTCCCGTCCGTGACCGTGGGGAGCAGCGCCGCGCGCGCCGTGGGCTCGCCGGGCGCGACCGGCTGGGAGGAGTCGTTGCAGGCCGCCAGGCCCGCGACCGTGAGCAGCAACAGCATGCGACGCATGGCAGCACCTCCGGATCGGAGTGGAAACGCGACTTCACCTTGGCCACTCCTATGGCAAACTCCGGGTCGCCACCCTCGCTCCAATTCAAGTAACTGCGAATCAACTACTTACGGCATATTACACTGAGCTACGCCACGGCACTCTGCACATTTTTAGTGACGGGCGGACAAACAACCTCCCCGAAAATGTGAAACACACAAGCACGACGCCCCTGCCGTGAGATCCCGGCAGGGGCGTCGCATTTCAGCGTACTGCGTACTTCGTACTCCGTACTGCCGTTCAATCGTCCCGCAGCGCCTCCAGCGGCGTGCGCCGGAAGGTTTCCCGGCTCCCCCACCACCCGGTGACGGTCGCCAGCAGCGCCATCCCCAGCATCAGCCCCAGCAGCCCCGTGGCCGGGACGGCGAACGCGTCCATCTCGAACACGTACTTCCCAAGCGCCCAGCCGCCCGCCACCGCCAGCCCGGTGCCGACCACGCCCGCGAGCAGCCCCAGCAGCGCGTACTCCACGAGCAGGATCCCGCCGATCTGGCCGCGGGTGGCGCCCAGGGTGCGCAGCAGCACGCTCTCGCGGATGCGCTGGAGCCGGCTCACCGACACCGCGCCCAGCAGCACCACGAAGCCGGTGGCGATGCTGAAGCCGGCCAGGAAGCGGATCACCAGCGAGATGCGGCCAAGCACGTCGTCCAGGGCGGCCTGCACCTCGGTGAGGTCCACGGAGGCCACGTTGGGGAAGGCGGCCACCACGTCGCGCTGGGCGCGGGCGCGGGCGGCCGGGTCGGCGGCGGCGGCCATCAGCACCCAGGTCTGCGGGGCGCCGGCCAGCGCGTCGCTGGGGAACACGGCGAAGAAGTTGGGCTCCAGCCGGGCCCAGTCCACCTCGCGCAGCGAGGTGATGCGCGTGGGGATCTGCACCCCCTGCACGTCCCAGGTCACCAGGTCGCCCACGCCCACCCGCAGGTCCTCCGCGATCCCCCGCTCCAGCGACACCGGCGCCGGCTCGCCGGGGCGGCGCGCCTCCCCCGCCCGCCAGAAGCTCCCCTCCACCAGCTTCTCCGACCCCACCACGCTGTCGCGGTAGGTGGAGCGGTACTCGCGCCGCACCGCCCACCCCTCCGGGCCGGCGCGCCCCTCGCCGCCGGGGCCGCGCTCCCCGTCGCGCCCGCCGTCCTCCCCGTCTCCGCTTCCCTCCGGCCCGTCCACGTCGTCCGGCGGGGCGATGCGCGACACGGGGACGCCGTTGATGGCCGCCACGCGCATGGGGACGATGGGCGCCCGCTGCAGCACGCGGACCCCGCCGCCCTCCAGCGCCCGGCGCACGCCCGGCTCCTGGTCCTCCTGCACGTCGAAGAACACCAGGCTGGCGCGCGAGTCCACCGGGCCCACCCGCAGCGGGCGGAGCAGGTTGTCCTGCACCAGGTAGAGCACCGCCAGCAGGAACACGCCGAAGCCGAGCGCCAGCACCACGGTGCTCGTCTGGTTGCCGGGACGGTACAGGTTGGAGATCCCCTGCCGCACCGGGTAGGGGAGGCCGCCGGCCCGCAGCCGCCGCACCCCGCGCACCGCCGCCCACGCGGCCAGCCCCAGCCCCAGCAGCGTCGCCGCGATCCCGCCCGCGAACTGGAGCCCCATCTTCCACTCCCCCGCCTGGAGCACCACCAGCGCCGCCACGCTGCCGGCGAGCAGCGCGCGGGCGCCCCACCCCCAGGCGTCGCGCCCGGCCGGCTCCGGCTCGGTGGCCACGCGGCGGCGCAGCGTCTCCAGCGGGGAGATGCGCCGCACCGCCAGCAGCGGCAGCAGCGCGAACACCGTCGCCACCCAAACTCCCACGCCCACGCCGGTGAGCACCGCCGCGGGCGAGGCCCGGATCGCCACGTCCACGGGGAGGAAGTCGGCGAGCAGGCGCGGCAGCACCCACTGCACCGCAACCCCTAGAGCGGCCCCCAGCAGCGAGCCCACCACGCCCATGGCCGCGGCCTGGAGCAGGTAGATGGCGAGCACCTGCGGCGCGGTGGCGCCCAGGCAGCGCAGCGTGGCGATGCTGTCGCGCTTCTCGGCCATGTACGCGCCCATGGCGCTGGCCACGCCGATGCCGCCCAGCAGCAGCGCGAAGGTGCCGATCAGCCCCAGGTAGCGCCCCAGCCGCCCCAGCGCGTCGCTGAGCCGCCGCTGCTGCCCCTCCGCCGTGCGGACCGACACCCGCTCGGCCCGCAGGCGCGGCTGGTATCCCTGGTCGATAAGCGCGGCGGAGGACGGGTCGCGGAGGCGCAGGTGGGTCTCGTACTCCACCCGGCTCCCCGTGCCCAGCAGCCCCGTGGACTCCAGCGCCGCGGCGGGGATGTACAGGCGCGGGGCGAACGAGGTGGAGATCCCCGTCTCGCCCGGCACCTTGCGGAGCGTCCCGGCGATGCGGAAGCCCGTCTCGCCGATGCGCACCGTGTCGCCCACGCGGGCGCCCAGCGCCACCAGCAGCGCCGGGTCGGCGAGCAGGACACGGCCGCGCCGCAGCTCGCCCCAGCGCCCGGCGGGCTCCGTCTCGATGGTGCCGTAGAAGGGCCAGCCCCCCTCCACCGCCCGCACCTGCGCCAGCCGGGTGGCGCCCGTGCGCGGCAGCGTCGCCATGGAAGCGAACGACGTGGTGCGGGACACCGGGTTGCCGGCGCGGGCCAGCGAGTCCACCAGCGCCCGGGCGCGCGGGCCGAAGGCGCGCGTGCTGGAGAGCGCCAGGTCGGCGCCCATGAGGATGCGGGCCTGGTCGCGCACCCCCGCCGCCATGCTGGCGGCGAACGACTGCGTGGCCACCAGCGCGGCCACGCCCAGCGAGATGGACGACAGGAACAGGAAGAGGCGCCGGCGGGCGAAGCGGCTCTCGCGCCAGGCCAGCGCGGCCAGGTAGCGGAAGCCCCTCACGAGCCCGGCGCCCCGTCGGAGACCACCCGCCCGTCGGCGAGGCGGATGACGCGCCCCGCCTGCGCCGCCAGGTCGGGGTCGTGCGTCACCAGGATCAGCGTGGTCCCCAGCTCGCGATTGAGCTCGGTGAGCAGCTCCACGATGCGACCCCCCGTGGCGGCATCGAGGTTGCCGGTGGGCTCGTCGGCGAACAGAATGCTCGGCGAGTGTACGAAGGCCCTGGCCACGGCCACGCGCTGCTGCTCGCCGCCGGAAAGCTGGGTGGGGTAGTGGTGGCCGCGCCCGCCCAGCCCCACGCGCTCCAGCAGCTCGTCGGCGCGGGCGGCGGCGCCGTCCCGGCCGCCCAGCTCCAGCGGCACCCGCACGTTCTCGCTGGCGGTGAGCGTGGGGATCAGCTGGAAGGCCTGGAACACGAAGCCGATGCGCTCGCGCCGCAGCCGGGCGCGGCCGTCCTCGGAAAGGGCGGCCAGGTCGACCCCGTCCAGCGTCACCGAGCCGCGGCTGGGGCGGTCCAGCCCGGCCATGAGGCCCAGGAGCGTCGTCTTGCCGCTCCCGGAGGGGCCCACCACGGCGACGAACTCGCCGGGGGACACCGAAAAATTCACGTCCCGCAGCACGGTCAGCTCGCGGCCGCCGCTGCGGTACGACTTCTGGAGATCCTGAACGATGAGCATCCGCAGACCCGTCCTTGTTTTCGCGATTGGGTTCCTTCCCCTGATCATCGGGTGCGGGGGGGAGGAAGGCAACTCCGCCCCCGCCGCGCAGCAGCCCGCCGGCGCCGCGGGCTCCGCTTCCGCGCCCGCCGCCGGCGGCGAGCCCGTCGTGCTCTTCCTGGGCACCAGCCTCACCGCGGGGCTGGGTGTGGACCCGGACGACGCCTACCCCGCCCTGGTGCAGGCGAAGGTGGACTCGGCCGGGCTCCCCTTCCGGGTGGTCAACGCCGGCTCCAGCGGCGAGACCTCGGCCGGGGCGCTGCGCCGGCTGGACTGGCTGATGCGCCAGCCCTTCGACGTGCTGGTGGTGGAGACCGGCGCCAACGACATGCTGCGCGGCGCCGACCCGGACTCCACCCGCGCCAACCTGCGCCGCATCGTGGAGCGGGTGAGGGCCGAGCGCCCGCGGACCCGCATCGTGCTGGCCGGGATGATGGCGCTCCCCAACCTGGGGCGCGAGTACGGCACCGAGTTCCAGGCCATCTACCCCGATCTGGCCCGGGAGTACCAGCTCCCCCTCGTCCCCTTCCTGCTGGAGGGGGTGGGCGGCGACCCGGCGATGAACCTCCCCGACGGCGTGCACCCCAACGAGCAGGGGCACCGGCGCGTGGCACAGACGGTGTGGGGCACGCTGGAGCCGGTGCTGCGCGAGCGGGCCGCGGCGGCCCCGCGGTGAGGGAAACAGGCGGGGCTGTCAGGCCCGACTGATCCCGGCTACATTGCTCCGGCCCGGGGGATCCCCCCCGGGCCCGTCCCCCTCCGGAAGGAACATGGACCCGGTCCGCCTCACCCTGTACGTCGCCGGCGACTCGCTGCGCTCCGAGCAGGCGATCGCCAACCTGCGCCGCATCGTCGCGGCCGGGGTGGAGGGCGAGGCCGAGGTGGCGGTGGTGGACGTGCTGCAGCACCCCGAGCGGGCCGAGGCCGCCCGCATCCTCACCACCCCCACCGTGGTCCGGGAGGCCCCCGCTCCCGCCCGGCGGGTGACCGGCGACCTTTCCGACCTGCGGACGGTCGTCGCCGCGCTGGGGCTGCGGCGGCCGGACAGCCAGGAGCAAGGATGAGCCAGACCGCCGCCCCGGCCCCCGAGCCGATCACCAAGCTCCACACCGGGATCCCCGGCTTCGACACCGTGGCCGAGGGGGGGCTGCCGCGCGGACGCACCACCCTGATCGCGGGTACGGCGGGAAGCGCCAAAACGGTTTTCGCCACCCACTTCCTGGCCTCGGGGATCCGCGACGCGGGCGAGGCGGGGGTGTTCGTCACCTTCGAGGACACGCCCGAGGACATCCGGCGCAACATGCTGGGCTTCGGGTGGGACATCGCCGCCTGGGAGGCCGAGGGGCGCTGGGCCTTCGTGGACGCCGCCCTGCGCTCCGGCGACCAGGCCACCGTGGTGGGCGAATACGACCTGGGCGCCCTGCTGGCCCGGGTGGAGCACGCGGTGCGGCGGACGGGGGCCCGGCGCGTGTCGCTGGACTCGGTCAACGCGCTCTTCGCCCGCTTCGGCGACCACGGCACCCTGCGCGCCGAGCTGTACCGCATCTCCGCCGCGCTCAAGGAGCTGGGCGCCACCACGGTGCTCACCGCGGAGCGGGTGGACGAGTACGGCGAGGTGTCGCGCTACGGGGTGGAGGAGTTCGTCGCCGACAACGTGCTCATCCTCCGCAACCTTCTCCAGGAGGAGAGGCGCCGCCGCACGGTGGAGATCCTCAAGTTCCGCGGGACCTCGCACCAGCGGGGGGAGTTCCCCTTCACCGTGTCGCCCGAGCGCGGCATCACGGTGCTCCCCCTGTCGGCCATGGAGCTCACCCAGAGCTCGTCCGACACGCGCATCACCTCCGGCCTCCCCGAGCTGGACCGGATGGTGGGCGGCGGCTACTTCCGCGACAGCGTGATCCTCCTTTCCGGCGCCACCGGCACGGGGAAGACGCTGTCGGTGACGCACTTCGTGGACGGGGGCTACCGCTCCGGGGAGCGCTCGCTGCTCTTCGCCTTCGAGGAGAGCCGCGAGCAGCTGGGCCGCAACGCCCGCAGCTGGGGGGTGGACTTCGAGCGGATGATCGCCGAGGACATGCTGCGCGTGGTCCCCGTGTACCCGCACGCCATGCCCATCGAGGACCACCTCCTGCGCATGCGCGACCAGATCGACGAGTTCAGGCCCCGCCGGGTGATCGTGGACTCGCTCTCGGCGCTGGAGCGCGTCACCTCGCTGCGCAGCTTCCGCGAGTTCATCATCAACCTGACCTCGTTCATCAAGCACCGGGAGATCGCGGGGATGTTCACCTCCACCGCGAGCAAGCTTTCCGGCGGCGACTCGGTGACGGAAAAGCACATCTCCACGCTCACCGACACCATCATCCTGCTGCGCTACGTGGAGAGCGGGGGCGAGCTGCGCCGCGGCGTCCTGGTGCTCAAGATGCGCGGCTCCCCGCACGAGCGGAGCATCCGCGAGTTCACCATCGACGGCTCCGGGCTGCACATCCGCGAGCCGTTCCACGAGATCAGCGGGATCCTCACCGGCGCCGTCTCCCACGACAACGAGGGACACGACGACCCGCGCGCCGGATGGGAGGACGCGGACCAGGGATGAGGGCGGCATGAGGGACGGGTCCATGGCGGACCTCCGCGCCATCGTGGAGCTGAACGCGGACGGGATCGTCGTCGTGGACGGGGCGGGGCGCATCCGCTTCCTCAACCCCGCCGCCGCCGCGCTCTTCGGCCGCGGCGAGGAGGAATTGCTGGGCGAGGAGTTCGGCTTTCCCGTGGCCGCGGGCGAGGGGACCGAGGTGGAGATCGTGCGGCGCGGCGGGGGGCTGGTGCAGGCGGAGCTGCGGGTGGCGCGGGTGAGGTGGGAGGGCGAGGACACCAGCCTGGTGGCGCTGCGCGACGTCACCGACCGGCGCCGCGCCGAGGAGGCAGAGCGGGAGCGCTTCCGCGCCGAGGCCGCGCGCGAGGAGGCGGAGACGGCGGCGCGCAAGGTCGCCTTCCTGGCCGACGCCGGGGCGATCCTGGGCTCGTCGCTGGACTACCGGGCCACGCTGAGCCGCGTGGCCCGGCTCTCCGTCCCCTTCCTGGCCGACTACTGCCTGGTGCACGTGCAGGGCGACGACGGCGAGATCCCGCAGGTGGCCTCCGCGCACCGCGACCCCGCCGGCGACGCCCTGCTGGAGCGGCTGGCGGAGACCTACCGGGTGGACCCGGCGAACCCGCGCACCCCGGTGCCGGGCGTGCTCCGCAGCGGGCGCCCCCTGCTGGTTTCCGAGGTGCCGGCGGACGCCGCCGAGCGCCTGGCCCCGGAGGGCGAGACCCGCGAGATCTTCCAGGCGCTGGGCCCCGTCTCGTACATGACCGTGCCGCTTTCCGCGCACGGGCGGACCTTCGGGGCGCTGACGCTGGCCACCTCCGTGTCGGGGCGGCGCTACGGCGACGCGGACCTGTCGCTGGCCGAGGACCTGGCCCGCCGCGCCGCCACCGCGGTGGAGAACGCCCGCCTGTTCGAGCAGGCGCAGGCCGCAAACCGCGCCAAGAGCGAGTTCCTGGCGGTGATGAGCCACGAGCTGCGGACCCCGCTCAACGCCGTGATCGGCTACGCCGACCTGCTCCAGGCGGGGATCACCGGCCCCGTCAACGACCGCCAGCGCGAGCAGCTGGGCCGCATCAAGAGCAGCTCCGCCCACCTGCTGCAGCTCATCGAAGAGATCCTCACCTTTTCCCGCATCGAGGCGCACCAGGAGCGGGTCCGCGCCGAGCAGGCCGACCTGGACGCCCTGCTGCGCGAGGCCGGCTCGCTGGCCGAGCCGCTGGCCGGCGCGAAGCGGATCGCCCTGACGGTGCGCGGCCCCGGCACCGGCGCCACCCTGCGGACCGACCCGGCCAAGGTGCGGCAGATCCTGCTCAACCTGCTTTCCAACGCCGTCAAGTTCACCGCCCACGGCGAGGTGGAGCTGAGCGGCGAGCTGAACGGCGACGGCGCCGTGCTGCGGGTGCGCGACACCGGGGTGGGGATCGCCCCGGAGCACCTGGACCGCATCTGGGAGCCGTTCTGGCAGGTGGAGCAGAGCGCCACCCGCGTCGCCGAGGGCACCGGGCTGGGCCTCACCGTCGCGCGCGACCTGGTGGGGCTGCTCGGCGGCGAGATCTCGGTGCGTAGCGCGCCCGGACAGGGGAGCACCTTCGAGGTGCGCCTTCCTTCCCTGTCGGACTGACGCCCTTTCGCCCGGCTCCGGGCGGGTTATCATAACCGTCGGTCTGATTCGCGACAGCATTTTACGGCGGGTTCGGGCGTGCCCCTCGCTGGCGCTCGGGTCGGGCTGCGGCTCCGTAACGCAGGATACAACCGTGCGTAACGGAGTCGAGCCCCGGCAAACTGCCGCCGGGTCTCGCCGCTTCGCGCTCGCATCCCTCACGCGGGCATCGCGCTGGCGTCCGCGGTGGCCCCCACCTGGCGGCCCGAGAGCCGCCACCCTCCCCCGTGCCGGGGGAGGGCTGCCCGGGGTTCCGGATCGTAGTGCTCCCCTTCTCCCCTTGTGGGAGAGGGGGCCGGGGGGTGAGGGGTAGCCCCTCGCACCGTAGCCTGCCCCGGCACTCCGTCGTTCTCCCCTCCCCCTAGCGGGGGGGCCGGGGGAGGGGGTCCGCCGTGGCAGGCTGTCCCCTGTCCCCTGTAACCTGTCCCCTAGCCTCCCCGCGCATGCTCAAGCTCGACCTCGTGCACACCCTGGCGTTCGCCGGGCTCCTGCTGTTCGTCGGGTACGGCATCCGGCGGGCGATCCCGCCGCTGGCGCGCTACAACATCCCCGCGCCGGTGATCGGCGGGCTGCTGGTGTCGTTCGCCATCCTGTTCGCCCGCGGGCAGGGGGTGACGCTCTTCGAGTTCGACACCACGCTGCAGACCCCGCTGATGATCGCCTTCTTCACCAGCATCGGGTTCGGGGCGTCGCTGTCGCTGCTGCGCGTGGGGGGGCCGCAGGTGCTGCTGTTCTTCGGCGTCGCCACGGTGTTCGCGGTGCTCCAGAACGTGGTGGGCTACCTGGTGGCCCTCCCCTTCGGCGTGGACCCGCTGCTGGGGGTGCTCGCGGGGTCGGTGACGCTCACCGGCGGGCCGGCCACGGGGCTGGCGTTCGCGCCGCTCTTCGAGGAGGCGGGGGTGCGGGGCGCGGCGACCGTCGCCGTGGCGGCGGCCATGGCGGGGATCGTGGTGGGCGGGGTGATCGGCGCCCCGGTCGCCACCCGCATCATCGAGAAGCACGGGCTGCGCGGAGTCCGCGCCCGGCCCGCCGCGGCGGCCGCGGGGGGGGGAGACGGCGTGCCCCGCACCGCCGACGAGGTGGGGGAGGCGCTGATGCCCGAGCCGGCGGCCCACGTGCCGGAGGGGGAGGACGAGGAGTCGTACGTCCTGCTCAAGAACGTGGTCGTCATCCTGGTCGCCATGTGGGTGGGGTCGTGGGTGAGCGCCTGGTTCACCTCGGTGAGGATCACCCTCCCCGGCACCATCGGCGCCATGCTGGCTGCCGCGGTGATCCGCAACCTGGACGACTTCACCGGGTGGATCGGGCTGTCGCAGCGCACCATCGACGACCTGGGCAACGCCGCGCTCTCGCTGTTCATCGTGCTGGCGCTGATGACGCTGAAGCTGTGGGAGATCGCCGCGCTCGCCCTGCCGCTGGTGGCCATCCTCACCGCCCAGATCCTGCTGATCGTGGCGAGCTTCTGGCTCATCTTCCGCTTCATGGGGCGCGACTACGACGCGGCGGTGATGAGCGGCGGCTTCTGCGGCTTCATGCTGGGGACCACGGCCAACGCCATGGCAAACATGCGCTCGCTGGTGGAGAGGTACGGCCCCGCGCCGCGCGCCTTCCTGGTGGTGCCCATGGTGGGCGCCTTCTTCATCGACTTCACCAACGCGGTTATCATTACCGTGTTCGTGAACCTGTGGCGGTAACCGTGCGGAGCCGCCACCCAGTCCCGTGGAAAAGATCTTCGCAGGAGACATGAGCTTCTATCCGGACCCGGAGCTCCCCGAGGAGGGATCGCTCGCAGGGAGCTTCGCCACGCCGCGCGGCGACACCCGCCCGGTGTACCTGCTGGCCGACAGCCAGCTGCTCTTCTGGCGCGAGGGCGACGCGCACTTCCTGGGCGACGTGCGGGCGCAGCTGGACAAGCCGACGCCGAAGGCTGCCTACCTGGGCGCCTCCAACGGCGACGAGCCCGAGTACTACGACATCTTCGTCGCGGCCATGGACTCGGTGGCGGTGTTCGACACGCGGATGATCCCCGCGTCGCCCTCCGCGGAGGACCTGGCCTTCCTGGACGAGGCCGACCTGGTCCTCCTGGCCGGCGGCGACGTGGAGCGGGGGTGGCGCGCCTTCGAGGCGAGCGGGGTCAAGGACGCGGTGCTGCGGCGCTACTACGCCGGCGCCGTGCTGGTGGGCGTCTCGGCCGGGGCGGTGCAGCTGGGGCTGGTGGGGTGGCCGCCCGAGGGGCCCACGGGGACCGAGGACCTGGTGGACACCTTCAAGATCGTCCCCTACGTGGTCGACGCCCACGCCGAGCGCGAGGAGTGGGAGCAGCTGGGCCGGGCCGTGCGCCTGCTGGGCGAGAGCGTGCAGGGGATCGGCATCCCCGCGGGCGGCGGCGTGGTGTACCACCCCGACCACTCGCTGGAGGCGGTGCGGCACCCCTGCCACGAGGTGGCCGTGCGCGACGGCCAGACGGTGCGGAGCCTGATCTTCCCGGGGGAGCCCGCCCCGGGGACGGACTGACCGCATGCGCGTGTTCGCGGTCTCGGACCTGCACACCGACTTCGCCGAGAACCACGCCCTGGTGGAGGGGCTCCCGCTGGGGGAGCACGCCGAGGACGCCCTGATCGTCGCCGGGGACATCGCCGACTCGCTGGACCGGATCGAGGCCACGCTGGCGCTGCTGCGCTCGCGCTTCCGCGAGGTGTTCTTCGTCCCCGGCAACCACGAGCTGTGGGTGCGCGCCGAGACCGGCGACTCCGCCGACAAGTTCGAGCGCATCCTGCGCCTGTGCGACGCCCTGGGCGTGCGGACGCGCCCCGCGCGGCTCCCGGGCGGGGTGTGGGTGGTGCCGCTCTTCGCCTGGTACGAGCCCGAGTTCGACTCGTACGGCGACGCCGTGGAAAAGGAGCTGGAGGCCTGGGCCGACTTCCACTTCTGCCGCTGGCCGGAGCGGGTGGGGCGCCCGTGCGAGTGGTTCCTGGAGATGAACCGTCCGCACCTGCGCGACTACGACGCCCCCGTGGTCACCTTCTCGCACTTCCTCCCCCGCCGCGACCTGCTCCCGCCGGCCAGGTACCTGCGCTTCCAGGGGCTGCCGCTGGTGGCGGGGTGCGCGGAGCTGGAGGCGCAGCTGCGCCGGGTGGGGTCGCGGGCGCACGTCTTCGGGCACACGCACATCAACTCCGACCGCGACATCGACGGCGTCCGCTACGTGCAGAACGCGCTCCGGTATCCGCGCGACCGCTCTTCTCCGGGGTTTCCGCTCAAGCAGGTGTGGGGTTGAGAACGGCGGTGAACGGCGGATTCGGGCGTGCCCCCGGCTGGCGCCGGGGTCGGGCTTCGGCTCCGTAGGCGAGCAAACAACGCTCGCCAACGGAGTCGAGCCCCGGCGGAAACTGCCCCGCCGGGTC
>DASVQR010000154.1:0-3457 GCA_036389055.1 Longimicrobiaceae bacterium
GACCCGGCACGCCGGAGGGGGGGAATCGCAGCGCGGAGCGTCCCCTCCCCCGGCACGGGGGAGGGTGGCGAGCCCGAGCGAGCCGGGTGGGGGCCCCCAGCGGACGCCAGCGCCACCCCCGCGTGAGGGATGCCGGCCCGAAGGGGCGAGACCCGGCGGCAGTTTGCCGGGTCTCGACTCCGTTGCGAACGGTAGTATCGTTCGCTACGGAGCCGCAGCCCGACCCCGGCGCAGCCGGGGGCACGCCCGAACCCGGCAGTAACAAAGCAGTTCAAAGCCGTTGCAAAGCTCACGGCTGGTGCCACGCACGTCCCTCCCCCAGCAGCCGGTGCGCCCCCTCGGGCCCCCAGCTCCCCGCGGGATACGGCTCCGGCTCCCCGCCCTGCTCCCACGCCTCCAGGATCGGCGTCACCAGCGTCCACGCCGCCTCCACCTCGTCGCGGCGCGCGAACAGGGTGGCGTCGCCCAGCATGGCGTCCAGCAGCAGCCGCTGGTACGCCTCGGGCGACTCCGCCCCGGGAAAGGCGCTGCGGTAGTCGAAGTCCATGCTCACCGGCTGGAGCCGCCCCAGCAGCCCCGGCACCTTGGCCTCGAAGAACAGCGAGATCCCCTCGCGCGGCTGGATGCGCAGCACCAGCGCGTTCGGCGCCGGCGCCTCGTTGTCCACCAGGTCCATGACCGGGTTGGGCGCGGGGCGGAACTGGATCACCACCTCGCTGGCCTTGGAGGGGAGCCGCTTGCCGGTGCGCAGGAAGAAGGGGACGTCGGCCCAGCGCCAGTTGTCCAGCCAGATGCGCAGCGCCGCGAAGGTCTCCACGCGCGAGTCCGGGGCCACCCCCTCCTCCTCCCGGTAGCCCGGCACCTGCTCCCCGTCGTGCAGCCCGGCGTCGTACCGGCCGCGCACGGTCTCGTGCAGCACGTCCTCGCCGCGGATGGGGCGCACGGAGCGGAGCACCTTGACCTTCTCGTTGCGGATGGAGTCGGCGTCGTACGAGGCCGGCGGCTCCATCGCCACCAGGGTGAGCACCTGCAGCAGGTGGCTCTGCACCATGTCGCGCAGCGCCCCGCTCTTCTCGTAGTAGTCGGCGCGGCGCTCCACCCCCACCGTCTCGGCCACGGTGATCTGCACGCTGTCCACGTGGGCGCGGCTCCACAGCGGTTCCCACACGGTGTTGCCGAAGCGGAACACCATCAGGTTCTGGAGCGTCTCCTTGCCCAGGTAGTGGTCGATGCGGAACACCTGCCGCTCGTCGAACACCTCCAGCAGCGTGCGGTTGAGCTCCCGCGCCGACTCCAGGTCGCGCCCGAAGGGCTTCTCCACGATGATGCGCGTCCAGCACGGGCAGTCCGCGGGGCACACCAGCCCGGCCCGCCCCAGGTCGGCGGTGATGTTGCGGAGCACCTGCGGGGGGACGGCCAGGTAGAAGAGCCGGTTGCCGGGGAGCCCCAGCCCGCTCTCGATCTCGACGAGCTGCGCCTTGAGCCGGTCGAACCCCTCCTCGTCGTCGAACACCTCGCTCCCGAAGAACAGCCGCGGGCCGAACGAGGCCCACTCCTCGGGGGTGGGCGCGGTGGAGAACTCGGCGAGCGCGGCGCGCATCAGCTCGCGGTACGCCTCGTCGGTGAACTGCTCGCGCGCCACGCCCACGATGGCGAAGCTCTCGGGGAGCAGCTGGTGCTGCCAGAGCCGGAACAGCGCCGGCAGGAGCTTGCGCCGCGCCAGGTCGCCCGTCCCCCCGAAGATCACCAGGGTGACCGGCTCGGGGGTGCGGGGGGTGGAAAGGGTCTTCCGGAGCGGGCTGGGCGCCGGGGCGTGGACGACGTGCGTGGTGCTCACGCGCCGCCTCCGCCGCCCCCGCTCTCCTTCACCGCGTGCCCGCCGAACTGGTTGCGGAGCGCCGCGATCACCTGCGCCGAGTACGACTGCTCCTGCCGCGAGCGGAAGCGCGCTAGCAGCGACAGGGTGATGACCGGCGCGGGGACGTCCAGCTCCAGCGCGGTCTCCACCGTCCAGCGCCCCTCGCCCGAGTCGGCCACCCAGCCGCGGATGCGCTCCAGCTCCTGCCCCTCCGCGGCGTAGGCGCGCTCCAGCAGCTCCAGCAGCCACGACCTGACCACGCTGCCGTGGTTCCACAGCCCGGCGATTGCGCCCAGGTCCAGCGGGTAGTCGGAGGCGTGCATGATCTCGAACCCCTCGGCGTACGCCTGGAGGAGCCCGTACTCGATGCCGTTGTGGACCATCTTGGTGAAGTGCCCCGCCCCGCTGGGCCCCACGTGCAGGTAGCCGTCCTCGGGCGCCAGCGTCCGGAACGCCGGCTCGCACAGCGCCACCGGCTCCGGGTCGCCGCCCACCATCAGGCAGTACCCCACCTCCAGCCCCCACACCCCGCCGCTGGTCCCCGCGTCCACCAGGCGGATCCCCATCTCCGCCAGCTCCGCCGCGCGCCGCTTGGTGTCGTTGAAGTTGGAGTTGCCCCCGTCGATCAGCACGTCGCCGCTGAACATCTCGGCGGCCAGGCTGCGCAGCGTCTGCTCGGTGGCCGCGCCCGCCGGCACCATCACCCACACCACCCGCGGCCCCTGGAGCGCCCCCACCATCTCCGAGAGCGAGCCCACGGCCCTCGCCCCCTCCTGCGAGCCCACCTTGCGGGTCAGCTCCGGGTCCAGGTCGAACACCACCACCTCGTGGCCGCCCCGGAGGAGCCGCGTGACCATGTTCCCGCCCATCTTCCCGAGCCCCACCATCCCCAGCTGCATGGCGCGCCTCCCCTGGCTGTTCGTCCTCGCGTGCGTCCCGCGCGGGTGATGCAAGTTGAGCGCCTGTTACTGCAAAAAGAACGGCGTGACTGCTCGGGTTTGGGCGTGCCCCCGGCTGGCGCCGGGGTCGGGCTGCGGCTCCGTAACGCACGATACGACTGTGCGTAACGGAGTCGAGCCCGCGCAAACAGCCGCGCGGTCTCGCCCCTTCGGGCCGGCATCCCTCACGCGGGTCTCGCGCGCAACCTCATGAAAACGGCGCAGTTGCAGGAAAACCGCACCTTTGGGTGCGGTTTGCGGGAACGTGCCTTGCGTCGGCGGCGGGAGCACTAGAATCCGACGGAGTGCCCCGACGGCGACCCCCTCCCCCGGCCCCTCCCCGCAAGGGGGAGGGGAGAACGGCACGGCGGGCCCTCACCCCCCGGCCCCCTCTCCCAATGCTGGGAGAGGGGGAGCACGACTCGACGACGGTGGGGACCGCAGCGTGGAGATTCCCCTCCCCCGGCACGGGGGAGGGTGGCGAGCCTAAGCGAGCCGGGTGGGGGCCTCTCGCGCGGACGCCAGCGCGAAGCCCGACCCCGGCGCCAGCCGGGGGCACGCCCAAACCCGTAGTAGCAGTTCGAAAATTGAAGTTTCAACCGGATCCTGGATGAAGGCGTTCGTGACGGGGGGCACGGGGTTCGTGGGAACCCCCTTCGTG
>DASVQR010000155.1:0-25256 GCA_036389055.1 Longimicrobiaceae bacterium
GAGCGTGTGCTGGCAGCCAAGATCGGAATAGGTCGTCGCGCGTTGCGACGGGCGCTGGAAGTGCTGGAGGCGGAGGGCCGGATCTGGCGGCATCAAGGCAAGGGAACCTTCCTGGGGCCGCGCCCGGCGCGGGCTCCGACAAGCCTTGAGGAACTGTCGAGGCGCACCCACCCGCTTGAGGTGATGGATGTGCGCCTGGAAATCGAGCCTGCCCTCGCCCGTCTGGCTGCAATGCATGCAACGAACGGTGACATCGAACGCCTCCTGCGCCTCGCAGAAAAGACGGCTTCCTCCTCGGATGCGGATGGGCGAGAGCTCTGGGACAGTGCACTGCACAGGACCATTGCCGAGGCGGCGGGCAACTCCCTGCTGCTAGCCATTTTCGACATGGTTGATCGCATCCGGCAGGACACAACTTGGCGGCTTCTGCGGGAGCGGGCGCGCTCCGGCGAGCGCCAGCAGATCTATGTCGAACAGCACCGCCGCGTCATCGCTGCCATCGCACAGCGGGAGGCCCATGCGGCCGAACACGCCATGCGAGAGCATCTCGAACTCGTTCGCGAAGGCCTTCTCAAAGTGATGACCAGGCCCCTGCCCGACCGCATGGATGGACAGATTCACGAAACACCCGTGACAGCAAACACCAAAAAAGAGATTCGCCATGGGACATGAGGAAGTCCGACAGCCAACTGCAAAGGTTCATCATATCGGCAATGCCGCTGTGACTCCTGAACAACCGCTTCTCAATGTTCAGGGGTTGTCCGTCCGCTTCGATGGAGCTCCGAAGGGGGTAAACGTCGTCGACGATGTCAGCTTCTCGGTGCGCAAGGGAAAGACCCTCTGTATCGTTGGTGAATCCGGCTGCGGAAAGAGCGTGACGTCTCTGGCTCTCATGGGACTCCTGCCGACCCCGCCGGCGCGGATCGTCTCGGGTTCAGCCATGTTCGACGGACAGGACCTGCTGACGCTCACCGAGCGTGAGCGGGCGGATCTGCGCGGCGACCGGATGGCCATGATCTTCCAGGAGCCCATGACCTCGCTGAACCCGGTGTTCACCGTGGGCGAGCAGATCGTGGAGTCGCTGCGGCTCCACCAGGGGCTGAACAAGCGCGACGCGCGGGACCGCGCCATCGAGATGCTGCAGCTGGTGGGGATCCCCATCCCGGACCAGCGCGTGGACGAGTACCCGCACCAGCTCTCGGGCGGGATGCGGCAGCGGGTGATGATCGCCATGGCGCTGGCCTGCGACCCCAAGCTGCTGATCGCGGACGAGCCGACGACGGCGCTGGACGTGACCATCCAGGCGCAGATCCTGGAATTGCTCAACCGGCTCCAGGAGGAGCTGGGGATGTCCATCATCCTGATCACCCACGACCTGGGGGTGGTGGCGGAGACCTGCGACCGGGTGATCGTGATGTACGCGGGGCAGGTGTTCGAGGAGGGGCCGGTGCGCGACATCTTCGCCGACCCGCAGAACCCGTACACGGAGGGGCTGCTGCGCTCCATGCCCAAGCTGGGCGAGGAGGTGGAGCGGCTGGCGGTGATCCCCGGCGTGGTGCCGGCGCCCACCAACTGGCCGACCGGGTGCCGCTTCGCGGAGCGCTGCCCGTACGGCTGGGAAAAGACGGAAAAGGAGGACCCGCCCCTGTTCGACATGGGCGGCGGGCGCCGCAACAAGTGCTGGCTGGTGAAGTACCCGGAGCGGCGCGACGAGGTGCGGCGCGCGGGCGGCGGGTTCACCCCCGCGGGGGCGACGACGGGCACGGGAGCGGCGACGCCGGTGGCTGGGCGCCCGGAGGACGTGGCGCCGCCCGCCGGCGGGGCGGCCGGGGAGGAGGTGGGCTGATGGCGAGCACGCCGGAGGGACGGACGCCCGCGGGGGGCCGCGGCGCGGGCGACGGGCAGCGCAGCGGGGGCGGGCATCCCGGCGCGGGCGCGGAGCCCATCATGGGGCGCGGGGTGGAGGGCGGACCGGCGGCGGAGGGGAACGGGCGCCGGCAGGTAGCCCGCATCCCGGAGGCGCCGGAGCGGCGGGAGCTGCCGCCGGCGAAGGGGGACTCGGACCTGCGCGGGCAGACGCCGGACGACATGGAGCCGCCGGCGGACTCCCTCCTGGTGGTGCGCGGACTCAAGAAGTACTTCCCCATCCGCAAGGGCTTCTTCAACCGCCACGTGGGCGACGTCAAGGCGGTGGACGGGGTGTCGTTCTTTCTGCGCAAGGGGGAGACGCTGGGGGTGGTGGGCGAGTCGGGGTGCGGCAAGAGCACCACGGGGCGCGCCATCCTGCGCCTGATCGACGCCACCGAGGGGAGCGCGGAGTTCGCGGGGCGCAACATCTTCGAGATGGACCGCGACGAGCTGCGCAAGCTGCGGCGCAGGGCGCAGATCATCTTCCAGGACCCGTTCTCGTCGCTGAACCCGCGCATGACCATCGCGGAGATGCTGCGCGAGGTGCTGGGGATCCACAACCTGGCGAAGGGCAAGGCGGCGAACGACCGCATCGCGGAGCTGCTGCGGGTGGTGGGGCTGCGCCCGGAGCACGCGGTCCGGTACCCGCACGAGTTCTCGGGCGGGCAGCGGCAGCGCATCGGGATCGCGCGGGCGCTTGCGGTGGAGCCGGAGCTGATCGTGTGCGACGAGCCGGTGTCGGCGCTGGACGTGTCGGTGCAGGCGCAGGTCATCAACCTGCTCCAGGACCTGCAGCGCCAGTTCGGGCTCACCTACATGTTCATCGCGCACGACCTGTCGGTGGTGGAGCACATCTCCGACCGGGTGGCCGTGATGTACCTGGGGCGCATCGTGGAGCTGGCGGACTCCAAGGCGCTGTACCGCAACCCGCTGATGCCGTACACGCAGGCGCTGCTCTCGGCGGTGCCCGTCCCGGACCCCACGGTGAAGCGGAATCGCATCGTGCTCCAGGGCGACGTGCCCTCGCCGGCGAACCCGCCGTCCGGGTGCCCGTTCCACCCGCGCTGCCAGCACCCGCTCAAGGACGCGGACTGCGCCAAGATCGTCCCCCCGCTGGCCGACAAGGGCGGCGGCCACTTCGCGGCCTGCATCAAGGTGCCGCTGGGGTCGGGGGAGTAGCCCGATCCGTCACGCGGAAAGTGGAGCGGCCGTCCGGGAGACCGGGCGGCCGCTCTTCGCGTCCGGGAGCACCTCCGCTCCGCCGCCATGAGGCACGCCCGCCCCACGTCGGGGGCTCCCCCGCCCCGATTTCCCACTCGCCGACGGCCGGACTCCACGCCCACGCGACCTAACCGCTTGCGGCGTTTCGGTTTGTGCGCACACCCCCAGACGGCACCGCGCTTGCCGGACACCCTCGGACCGTCGTCGACCATCCTCCTTCCCGGAGCGCCGCCCCGTGCGCGACCCCACTCCTCTCCTCGCCCTTTCACTGCTCCTCGCCGCCGCCTGCTCGCGGCTGGAGGCCCGCTCGACCGGCGTGATCGGCGAGTCGATGCAGCAGGATCCCCGCGCCACCGCCCTGCACAGCATCGTCGAGCACAGCGAACCGGTCTCGGTGGGCGACACGATCCGCCTGCGGGAGGTGCTGGTCAACCTCGCCGACACGGCCATCACCGCGGCCGCGAACCCGTGCCGCCCCCGCCTGGGGGGGACGCTCCAGGTGCGCGTGCTGGGCGATCCGCGGCAGGACTGCCCGGCCGCACCCGTACGGATCGCCCCCGGCGATTCCCTCGCCACGGAACGCCTCGCGGTGGTGGCCTCCCCCCCGGGTGTATACGAGCTGGAGCTGCGCCGCAGCGGCGCCTCCGCCGACCGCCGGAGCAGCTGGGACGGCGTGTCCACCAGCCGGGTGCGGGTGGTGGAGCCCGGACGGGAGCCCCGCAGGGCGCGGGCTCCGCGCGTGGCGAGCCCCCGGATCCCCTTCGTCCTCCGCGTCCACGGCACTCCCCGGCCCGGGACCACGCAGGAGGGGCTGTCGAAGCTCGTACAGAAGGCCGCGACGCCCCTGGGCGTGTTCCCGATCGAGCTTCACCCCGATGCCCCGGCCGCCGCGCCGGGCCTCGTGGTGCTGGCGGTGTCGGTCGCCTGGAGCGCCGACGGGAGCCACGAGGTGACGATGGGCTACGAGCAGGGGGGCCGGAGGTGCGCCGGGTCCTCCGCCGCCGGGCGATTCCCGAACCGCGCGGCATTCGAGGAGGACCTCGCCCTCCGGGTGCGCAGCCAGCTCCAGGCGTACGCCGGGTGCCTGCCTCGGCTGGCGAGCGCCGCGGCACGGTGAGGGGACGCCCCGCCCGGAGCGGCGGGGGAGGACCGAAAGAGGGGGCCGTCCGACGGGGCGGCCCCCTCAACTTTTTGCGGATTCCAGAGTTGCCGCACCCGCGCTGGTGCGCTTCCTGCCGTCCGCCCCCGCAGACGCCGTCCGTTCCGACGTCCCGCACGACCCGAACGGACCCACCGAGATCCGTCCGGGGCCATGACGCGACGCCACCTGCTCATCTTCGCCTGCCTCCTCGCCGTCCCGGTGCTCATCCGCCTGGCGGGGATGGCGATGGACGCTCCCCCCGGCGCACCGGCGCACCGCGTGGAGGCCGCCGCCCGCGCCGACTCCGGCCTCCCCCTCCCCGCCGACCTCCCCGACGAGGTGCACGCCTTCCTGGAGCGCGGCCAGAACTGGCGCGCCGCCCGGGCCATGCGCCAGTACCTGGGCCGGCGCGACCCGCCCGCCCCCGCCGCCGTGCTGCTGGCCGCGCGCGCCGAGGCCGGCTGGGGCGGCTGGGACAACGTGCGCGTGCTGCTGCAGGGGGAGCCCTGGCTGGACCGGCTCGCCGGCGGCGAGGGGTGGTACCTGCTGGGCCGTGCCCTGGAGGAGGACCGCGCGTGGGAGCCCGCCGCCGCCGCGTACGCGCGCTTCCTGCGCTCGGCGGGCGCGGACAGCGCGAGCGACCGCGGCGTGGTGGCCGGGCTGCGGCAGGGGCTGGTGCTGATGAGGCTGGGGCGCGTGGACGAGGGGACCGCCGTGCTGGAGCACGTCCGCCGGCACGACCCCGCGGTCTCCGGCTGGGCCGCCACGCTGATGGCCGAGGCGCTGGAGGAGCGCGGCGACACCGCCCGCATCCGCGCGCTCATGGAGGCCGGCGAGCAGGGCTCCCCCGCGCGCACCCGGCGCGCGTACGTGCGCGCCCACCTGGCCGCCCGGGACCCGCGCGGCGCCCGCGCCGCCGCCCTCCGCTTCCGCGAGGGCAGTGGCGACACGGCCCTGCGCGCCTCCTTCCTGGTGCTCGCCGCCCGCGCCGCCCTGGAGACCCGCGACAGCGCCGCCGCCCGCGGGTACCTGCTGTCGGTGGTGCGCGGCGCACCGGGGAGCGGCTCCGCGCCCGAGGCCGCGCGCCTGCTCCGCGCCGTGGGCGGCCTGGTCGCCGAAGACCGGCTGGCGCTGGCCCGCGTGGACGACCGCCACGGCGCCAACCTGCGCGCCGCCGAGGGGTACGGCGCCTGGCTCGCCCCCGGCCGCGGCGGCATCGAGCAGCGCCGCGAGCTGCGGCTCCTCCAGGGGCGCGCGTACTTCGACGCCGGGCGCTTCGCCGAGGCGGAGGCCGCGCTCCTCCGCCTGTCCGACGCGCCGCCGGCCGTCGCCGCCCCCGCCGGCTTCCTGCTCGGCCGCGCGCAGTACCGCCAGGGCAACCTCCGCCAGGCCCGCGCCACGCTGCTGGACGTGGCGCGGCGCTTTCCCCGCACCCCGTCCGCCGCGGAGGCGCTCTTCCTGGTGGCCGACCTGGCGCACGACGCGGGCGAGACGGCCCAGGCGCGCGCGCTGTACCGCCGCGTGGCCGCGGAGAATCCCGGCGGCGGGCGCGCCGGGCTGGCGCTGATGCGGCTGGGCGGCATGGCCTACGGGGCGCGCGACTGGAACGGCGCGCTCGCCGCCTGGGAGGAGGCGCGGCGGACCTTCCCTTCCGGCGCGTACGCCGTGCAGGCCACCTACTGGTCCGGCCGCGTCCTCGCCGCGCGCGGCGACTCCGCGGGCGCCCGGGCGCGCTGGCGGGAGGCCCGCACGCGCGACCCGCTCTCGTACTACGCCCTCCGGTCCGCCGAGCGCCTGCGCGAGCCGTACTGGCCCATCCCGCTCGCGGAGGCGCCGGCCGACGCCCCGGAGACCCGCGCGCGCGTCGAGGGGTGGATGCACACCCTCGACCTGCTGCGCGCCGCCGGGCTGTACGGCGAGGCGGAGGCAGAGGCAGACCGCCTGGTGGAGCGCGCCGGCGACGATCCGGCGGTGCTCTACCCGCTGGCCGAGCGGCTGATCGAGCGCGGTTACACCGTGCACGGCACCCGCCTGGGCACGCGCATGCAGCGGGAGGCCGGGCGCTGGAACGCGCGGCTGCTGCGGATCGTCTACCCGTTCCCGTACCGCGCCATGGTCGCCGCCGAGGCGCGGGAGCGCGGGCTGGACCCGTTCCTGGTCGCGGCGCTGATCCGGCAGGAGTCCACCTTCAAAGCGCGCATCTCCTCCGGCGTGGGCGCCATGGGGCTGATGCAGATCATGCCGGAGACGGGGCGGCGCCTGGCCTACGCGGCCGACATCCGCCAGTGGGACCCGGAGATCCTCTACAACCCCGAGATCAACGTGCACATGGGCGTCCGCTACCTGGCCGACCAGATGCGCGAGTACGACGGCAGCCTGCCCTCCGTGTTCTCGGCCTACAACGCGGGGCCGGCGCGGGTGGAGCGCTGGAAGTCATTCCCCGAGTACCGCGACGAGGAATTGTTCACGGAGCGCATCCCGTACGAGGAGACGCGCGACTACGTCAAGATCCTCACCCGCAACATCGCAATTTATCGAGGGTTGTACGGCGAGTAGGGTGTGACGTGGCGGGGCCGCTGCGGAGCCCGGCGGAAACTGCCCCGCCGGTCTCCTCCGCGGGCTCCGGGAACCCCGCGGTACCGCTGCGGGTTTCCCTCCGCCGGAGTGAGCCAGCCGAAACTGCCCGGCTGTCTCCCTCCGCAACGGATCATTTGGGTACTGCGGAACTGCAACGGCGCCCGCACCCGGATCTCCGGGCGCCGGCGCCGTCCGCTCTCGCACTCTCGCACTCTCGCACTCTCGCACTCTCGCACTCTCGCACTCTCGCACTCTCGCACTCTCGCACTCTCGCACTCTCGCACTCTCGCACTCTCGCACTTCCCCACCCCCGCACTCCGCCCCTATAGTTCGTCGTCCGCGCGACGCCGCACCCCCGCCCGCAGCTTTCCATGACTCCCGTCGATCCCTTCCCCTTCGCGGGCGCGTCCGCGCCGCCCGAGCCCATCGCCTGGCGCATGCGCTGGCTGATCCTCGCCGGGTTCTGGCTGCTGATCGCGCTGGTGGACGCCAGCCAGGTGTACTTCTCCATCTACTTCTGGGACCACCGGGAGGTGGGGTTCGGCGAGGCGATGGGGCGGGTGTTCGCCATCTGGCTGCTGTGGGCGCTCCTCACGCCGGCGGTGTTCCGGCTGGCGGGCCGCTTCCCCCTGGAAAGGGGCAGGCTGCGCGGGTCGGTGCCGGTGCACCTGGCCGCGGCGGCGGGCATCTCGCTGTTCATCCTGGCCGTGTACGCGTGGACCACGGCGTGGGCCGGCTGGCCGGGGATGGAGATGCACACCGGGGCGTCGCTCTTCAAGAAGTACCTCACCGGCAAGGTCCACCTGCAGCTCCTCACCTACGGGGTGCTGGTGGGCGCCTACTTCGCGCTGGACTACCACCGCCGCTTCCGGGAGCGCGAGCTGACGGCGTCGCAGCTGGAGGGCCGGCTCGCCCAGGCGCACCTGCAGGCGCTGCGCACCCAGCTCCACCCGCACTTCCTGTTCAACACCCTCAACGCCGTGTCCGTGCTGGTGCTCAAGGGCGAGTCGCAGAGCGCCATCCGCATGCTGAGCCGGCTCAGCGACCTGCTCCGCCTCACGCTGGAGAGCGGGGGCGCGCAGGAGGTCACGCTCGGCGAGGAGCTGGGGTTCCTGGAGCGCTACATGGAGATCGAGCGCGTCCGCTTCCAGGACCGGCTCACGGTGGAGACCCGGGTGGAGCCGGAGGCGCTGGGGGCCGCCGTCCCCAACCTGCTGATGCAGCCGCTGGTGGAGAACGCCGTGCGGCACGGCATCGCCGAGCGGGTGGAGCCCGGCACCATCCGCGTCGCCGCCGGGCGGCGCGGCGCCCGGCTGCGGCTGGAGGTGAGCGACACCGGCCCCGGCTTCCCCGCCCGGGTGGTGGACGGGATCGGGCTGTCCAACACGCGCGCCCGCCTGGAGCGGCTGTACGGCGCCGACGGCCGGCTGGAGCTGGGGAGCGCCCCGGGGGGCGGGGCCCACGTCGTGGTGGAGATCCCCTTCCGGGTGCGGGTCGCCGCGGGCGAGGGCGCGCGCGCGGCGGAGCCGGCGGGAGCGGCGCGATGAAGATCCGCACGCTGATCGTGGACGACGAGCCGCTGGCCCGCGACGGGGTCCGCATCCGCCTGGAGCGCGAGCCCGACTTCGAGGTGCTGGGCGAGTGCGGCAACGGCGCGGACGCCGCCGAGGCCATCCTGGAGCTGGAGCCCGACCTGGTCTTCCTGGACGTGCAGATGCCGGGGGTGAGCGGCTTCGGCGTGCTGGAGGCGCTGGCGGGGGAGCGCCTCCCCCACGTGGTGTTCGTCACCGCCTTCGACCAGTACGCCGTGCGCGCCTTCGAGGTGCACGCGCTGGACTACCTGCTCAAGCCGTTCGACGACGAGCGCTTCGCCGACACGCTCGCCCGCGTGCGCGCCCGCCTGGCCGACGCGCGCTCCGGGAGCCTGGGGCGGCAGCTCGCCGCGCTCGCCGAGCAGCTGGGCCGGGCCGGGGCGTCCGCGCCGTCCGCGTCCGCCCCGCCGGAGGGGCGCCGCTACGCCGACCGCCTGGTGATCCGCGACGCCGCCCGCATCCGCTGGGTGCGCGTGGACGAGCTGGACTGGATCGAGGCCGACGGCGACTACATGCGCCTGCACTCCGCCGGCACGTCGCACCTGCTCCGCAAGACCATGGCGGAGCTGGAGCGCTCGCTGGACCCCCGCCGCTTCCTGCGCATCCACCGCTCCACCATCGTCAACCTGGACCGTGTGCGCGAGATGCAGCCCTACTTCCACGGCGAGTACTCGGTGATCCTCCACGACGGCACCCGCCTCAAGCTGAGCCGCGGCTACCGGCCGCGGCTCCAGGCGGTGCTGGAGGAGGAGGTGTAGCCCGCCGTTCGTCGCGCGCCGCGGCCGCTTCGCCGCACCATCCCGGCGCTCCGCAGCACCGCGCTTCACCCCCGCCCCGCGTCCGCGTACCATGCCGCCCACCTCCGGGGCGGCACGCACCTCCCCGGCCCACCCATCCCGCCGGGAGAGATCCCCATGAAGACAGCCATCCTCGCGCTCGCCGCGTCCCTCGCCGTGGCCGCCGCCCCTTCGTACGCCCGCAGCCCCCGCGCCGCCGACGAGGCCGGCGTGCGCGCCGCGCTCCAGCACTACCTGGACGGCCACGCCACCGGCCGCGCGGAGCACTTCGCAGCAGCCATGCACCCCGAGATGCGGATGTTCTGGATCCGCGACGGCGCGCTGAGCCAGCGGACGCAGGCCGAGTACGTGGCCGGCGCCTCCGGCCGGCCCGCCGCGGACGAGGCGCAGCGGCGCCGCTGGATCGAGGAGGTGGACGTCACCGGCGACGCCGCCGTCGCCAAGGTGGTGCTCGACTACCCGCAGGCGCGGATCACCGACTACATGTCGCTGCTGCGCGTGGACGGCGAGTGGCGCATCGTCAACAAGACGTTCCACTCCCAGCCGAAGGGCGGGTCGTGACATGCGCGCGCACCCGCTGCACGCCGGCGCGGCGCTCGCCGCCCTGCTCCTGGCCGCCGCCCCCCTGCGGGGGCAGGCGGAGCCGCTCCGCCTCCCCCGGCTGACCGGCCCCGTCGTGCTGGACGGCCGCCCTGACGAGGCCGCGTGGGCCGCCGTGGAGCCCCTGCCCCTCGCCGTGCACCTCCCCACCGCGGGGGCGCCGCCCACGGAGCGCACCGAGATCCGCGTGGCGTACGACGACGGCTACCTGTACGCCGCCGCGCGGCTCTGGGACTCCCGGCCGGACGGGGTGCGCGCCAACTCGCTCACCCGCGACCGTTGGAGCGGCGACGACGCCTTCAACCTGCTGGTCGACGCCTCCAACGACGACCAGAACGCCCTGTGGTTCCAGACCACCCCGGGCGGGATCCGCCGCGACCTGGCCATCTCCAACAACGCCGAGGGCCCGAGCGCGATCAACGCGAGCTGGAACTCGTTCTGGGAGGTGGCCACCACCCGCACCCCCGAGGGCTGGTTCGCGGAGATGCGGATCCCCTTCTCCACCCTGCGCTTCCAGGCGCGCGGCGGCCGGGCCGTGGTGGGGATCGCCGCGTCGCGCTACATCGCGCGGAAGCCCGAGCTGCACACCTTTCCCGCGTTCCCCGCCGACCGGGAGATGAACGAGCTGCGCCCCGCGCTGATGCGGGACGCCGTGCTGGAGGGGGTGCGCGCCCCGCGCCCGGTGTACCTGACGCCCTACCTGCTGGCCGGGCGGAGCCGCCTGGCCCGGCTGGACGCCGCGGGCGGCGCCTGGGAGAGCCTCGCCGACCCCACGCGCGACGCCGGGCTGGACCTCAAGTACGGCCTCACCGGGAGCCTGACGCTGGACATGACGGTGAACACCGACTTCGCCCAGGTGGAGGCCGACGACGAGCAGGTCAACCTCACCCGCTTCTCCCTCGTCCAGCCCGAGCGGCGCCCCTTCTTCCAGGAGCGCGCCGGGCTCTTCGACTTCAACACCGGCGGGCCCACCGGGCTGTTCTACTCGCGGCGCATCGGCCTGTCGGAGGAGGGCGAGCCGGTGCGGATCCTGGGCGGGGCCCGGGTGGTGGGGCGCGCGGGCGCGTGGGACGTGGGCGCGCTGGGGATGCGGACCGCCGCGCACGGCGGCGCCCCGGGCGAGAGCTTCGGGGTGCTGCGCGCGCGCCGGCCGGTGCTGGACCCGGTCTCGTACGCGGGCGCCATGCTCACCACCCGCCTGGACGGCGAGGGCCGGTACAACGTCGCCTACGGGCTGGACGCCTCCGTTCGCCTGCCGGGCGAGCACTTCGTCACCGGCACCTGGTCGCAGAGCGTGCGCGACGGGGGGAGCGCAGCCCCCGCGGACGGCGGGCGGGCGCGTGCCCGCTTCGAGCGGCGCAGCTCGCGCGGCCCCGTGTACGACCTGGACCTCCAGTGGTCCGGGCGCGAGTACGCCCCGGGCATCGGCTTCGTCACCCTCCAGGACTTCCACCGCGTGGGCGGACGGCTGGGCTACGCCTGGGCGCCGGACGGGGGTGGGCTGCGCCGGCACGGGGCCAACCTGATCGGCGGGACCGTGTTCCGCAACGCGGACGGCTCGGTGGAGAGCGGGCGCTACGTGGCGGAGTGGTGGGGCGAGAGCCGCGGCGGCCCCTGGGGCGTGCTGGGCGTGTACCGCGTCCGCGAGAGCCTGCGCGACACCTTCGCCCTTCCCGCCGGCGCGGAGGTCCCGGCGGGCGAGTACACCTTTCACCGGCTGGTGGGGAGCTTCGACCCCGGCACGTCGCGCCTCTTCCGGGTGGGCGGCAGGCTGGAGGCGGGCACCTTCTACGACGGGTGGAGCGGCTCCGTCGCCGCGCGCCCCACCTGGAACGTGTCGCCGCGGCTGGAGCTGGGCGCCGCCTACGAGCTGAACGCGGTGCGCTTCCCGGCCCGCGGCCAGGGCTTCGAGGCGCACCTGGCGCAGCTCCGCGCCACCGCCGCGCTCAACACCCGCGTGTCGGCGAGCGCCATGGCGCAGTACAGCTCCCTGCGCGACCTGGCGACCGCCAACCTGCGGCTGCGCTACTCGTTCCGCGAGGGGAACGACCTGTTCCTGGTGTTCAACGAGGGGATCAACACCGACCGGTTCGCCACGGACCCCACCCTTCCCCTGTCGGGGAGCCGCACCGTCCTCCTCAAGTACACCCACACCTTCGGCTGAGCCGGCCGCCCCCGCCGGCGCGCACCCGGGGCCGTCCACCGACGGCCCCGGGTGCACCATTCTTGAGCGCGCCGGGCCGCGCCGCACCATTCCTGTCTCCCCTCCTCCGGGCGCACTTCCGGGTAAGCCGAACCGGCGCCGACACTTCCCCCCGCCGCATTATCTGGCGTGTCGCATGCTGCCGGTGGGCCGCGGCACGCGCCGCTTCTCCGCACGCCCACCCATCCCACCCGGAGGTCGTATGCGCCCCTTCCGTCCCGCACTGCTCGCCGGCTCCCTGGCGGCCCTCGCCGCCTGCTCCGACGGCGGTCCCGCCGCCTCCGCGCCCGCCGGCGCGGAGCCCGCGCCCCTGCGCTCCGCCGCCCCCGGACGGGCGGTGGAGGGCGCGTACGTGGTGGTGCTGCGCGAGGGCGCCGACCCGCGCTCCGTGGCCGCCGTCGCGGGGGTGGAGCCCGGCTACGTCTACGCCGCGGCGCTCAACGGCTTCGCCGCGCGGCTGAGCGACGGACAGCTCACCGCGCTCCGCCACAACCCCGCGGTGGACTACGTGGAGCAGGACCAGGAGATGGTCGTGCAGTACGTGCAGACCTCGCCGCCCTGGAACCTGGACCGCATCGACCAGCGCAGCCTGCCGCTGGACGGGCGCTACGTCTACAACTCGCTGGGCGGCGGGGTGCGGGCGTACGTGATCGACTCCGGCCTCCAGGCCAACCACCCCGAGTTCGGCGGCCGCGCGCAGAACGTGTACGACGCCGTGGGCGACGGGCAGAACGGCAACGACTGCAACGGCCACGGCACGCACGTGGCCGGCATCGTCGGCTCGCTCACCTACGGCGTGGCGAAGGGCGTGGCGCTGCGCGGGGTGCGCGCGGTGAACTGCTCGGGGAGCGGCACCACCTCCGGCATCATCGCCTCGGTGGACTGGGTGCGGGTCAACGCGGCCCGGCCCGCGGTCGCCAACCTGTCGCTGGGCGGCGGGCTCTCCACCGCGCTGAACACCGCGGTCAACAACCTGGCGACCTCCGGCGTGTTCGTGTCCGTGGGCGCCGGCGGCGAGAACGGCAGCGCGTGCAACGTGTCCCCGGCCAGCGCCGCGAGCGCCTTCACCGTGGCGGCCACCACCAGCACGGACGCGCGGGCCTCGTACTCCAACTACGGCAGCTGCATCGACATCTTCGCGCCGGGCTCCAGCGTTCCCTCCACCTGGATCGGCGGCGGCGTCCGCACCCTCAGCGGCACCTCCATGGCCGCGCCGCACGCCGCCGGGGTGGCCGCGCTCTACAAGGCCACCTACGGCGAGACCGCCACCGCGACGCTGGACTCGTGGCTCAAGAGCAACGCGACGCTCAACAAGGTCACCAGCGCGGGGACCGGGTCGCCCAACCGGCTGCTCTACAAGGCGGCGCTCTGAACGGCTCGAACCGCTTGTGAACTGCGGGGTCGGGCGTGCCCCCGCTGGCGCGGGGTCGGGCTTCGCGCGGAGTAACGCACGAAACCGCTGTGCGTAACTCCGCCGAGCCCCCGCGGTACTGCTGCGGGGTCTCGGCCCTCCGGGCGCGAATCCCTCACGCGGCTCCGTGCCAGGCCTCGGCTCACCACCCCGTGTCGACCGCCGGCATCCTCTTCCGCCGGCTCGCCTACCCTTTCCACACCGGAGGTCCCATGCGCCCGCTCCGTCCCGTCCTGCTCGCCGTCGCCGCGGCGGGCCTCGCCGCCTGCTCCGACCAGGGGCCCGTCGCGTCGGCCCCCGCTTCGGCGGAGCCCGCGCCGCTCCTCTCCGCCGCTCCCGGGCGCGCGGTGGAGGGCTCGTACATCGTGGTGCTGAACGAGGGCGCCGGCCCGCGCTCGGTCGCCGCGGCCGCCGGGGTGGAGCCCGCCTTCGTGTACGGGGCGGCGCTCAACGGCTTCGCCGCGGAGCTGAACGGCGGCCAGCTGGCCGCTTTGCAGCGCGACCCGCGCGTCCGGTACGTGGAGGAGAACCAGACGGTGGCGGCGACCGCGGTCCCCTGGGGCCTGGACCGCATCGACCAGCACAACCTGCCGCTCGACGGCATCTACAGCGTCAACACGCTGGCTCCGGGCGTCAGCGTGTACGTCATCGACACGGGGATCCAGACGGCGCACCCGGCGTTCGGCGGACGGGCCGCCAACGTGTACGACGCGCTGGGCGGCACCGGCCAGGACTGCAACGGCCACGGCACGGCGGTGGCGGGCGTGGTGGGGTCCAGCACGCACGGCGTCGCGCGGGGCGTGAAGCTGCGCGGGGTGCGCGTGCTGAGCTGCGCGGGCTCCGGCACCACGGCGCAGAGCATCGCCGGGATCGACTGGGTGCGCGTCAACGGCGTCCGGCCCGCCGTCGCCAACATCTCGCTGGGCGGCAGCGTCTCCAGCGCGCTGAACACGGCGGTCACGAACCTGGTCAACGCGGGGGTGTTCACCGCCGTGGCCGTGGGCAACGGCGGCACCAGTGCGTGCAACACCTCGCCCGCCAGCGCCGCCGGCGCGTACGGCGTGGGCGCCAGCACCCCCACCGACAACGTGATGAGCGGCACCAACTACGGGAGCTGCCTGGACATCTACGCCCCCGGCTCCTCCATCCCCACCACCTGGCTGAACGGCGGCACCACCACGCTCAGCGGCTCGTCCATGGCCACGCCGCACGTCGCCGGGGTCGCCGCGCTGTACCTGGCGTACAACCCCACGGCTTCGTCCACGACGGTCGCGAACTGGATCACCTCCAACGCCACCGTGGGCGTGCTGATCGGCGTGCCGCCGGGCACGGCGAACCGGCTGCTGTACAAGGCGACCCTGTAGGGGGAGCGGCGGCGGTACGGAGCACTGCTGAAGGGAAGTGCGGAAGTGCGTGAGTGCGAAACGGCGCCCCCGCCGGGATTTCCCGGTGGGGGCGCCGTTTCCAGGCAGTTGCAGGTCGTTGGGAAAGTGGCCGGCTACTCCGTGATCCCGGCCTCGTCCACCGGGTTCAGCTCCGCGCCCTGGGTCCCCTTCACGGGGCGCGGCTCCTGCTCCTCGCGCTCCAGCGACGGCGCCTCGCCCGGCGCGTCCTGCCGCATCGCCGGGTTCACGGCGCGCTTCCGGTCCCGCTCGTCCTCCCGCATCGCCTCCTCCTGTGTGTCCGGTTCCGCCGCGCCCGCGGTGCAAGCGGCGAGCCTTGCGCCCGCACCCGTGCGGCGGCACGGACAGGGCGGACGCAGCAGTCCGATCCCGAGGCACGCAGGGGCCCTGCGTGAGGGATTACGGCCCGAAGGGGCGAGACCCGGCGGCAGTTTGCCGGGGCTCGACTCCGTTGCAGACGGTAGTTTCGTCTGCTACGGAGCCGAAGCCCGACCCGAGCGCCAGCGAGGGGCACGCCCAAACCCGCAGTTCAAGCAGTTCAGAGCCGTTGCCGTAGAACCGGCTAGTCCTCCTCGCCCTCCGCGTCGTCGTCGTCCTCGTCCGGCTCGCGGAAGCGGATCACCACCCGGTCGCCGAAGCGCTGCTCCACCACCCCGCCGTCCTGCGGGTCGGCCACCAGCCAGCCGTGGCCGTGCTGCCGCAGCGTGTCCTCGGCCAGCGCGGTCACGTCCACCATCCCGGCGAGCACCTGGTTGGCCTCGTCCTCCGGGCGCTTCTGCGCGTCCGAGAGGATGTCCACCGCACCGTCCGGCAGCGTGGTGTACTGCAGCAGCACCTGCGGCTCCTCGCGGTGCAGCCCCCAGGAGACCCGGTCCACGGCGATCTGGAGCGCGTCCGCGTCGGTGAGCGCCACGTAGGTGTCCTCGCCCTGGCGGAAGTACAGCTCCGACGAAGGCCCCACCCCCGCGAACTTGACGCTGTTGCTGCGGTCCTCCAGGAAGCGCGACAGGATCGCCTGCTGCTCGTCGATGCGGGCGCGGTAGGTGGCCAGCCACTCCACCGCCGACGACACGAACGCCTGCACCCGCGGGTCCGCTGCGTACTCCACCGGGTGGGTCGCCGTCCACGTCCGCAGCTCCGCCGGGGTGGCGACCGCGTCCTCCTCCGCCCGCCCGATCACGTAGCGCACGTACTCCTCCGTGTCCGTGGAGAGCGGCAGCTCGCCGCCCGGGTCGTCGCGCAGCGCGTCCACCGTGTCCAGCACGAACTGCACGGCGGCGTCGCGCGACACCTGGATGGACTCGGCCAGCTTGGAGGGCTCCAGCGTGTTCACGGGGACCACGAGGAGGCGGAGGCTCTCCGCGTTGCAGAGGACGCACATATGTTGAGTCGCGGGACGGGGAAACGGTTTCGGGGGAGCGTCGTGGCTCCGTTACAATCTAACGCGGCCGGTCTGTCGCGCTAAGCTCCCGTGTACACCGCATCGGGCTCCGGGTGCGCCCGCGTGTGTGAACGGATGAACTGCTGTTGAACAGCTGGGTTGGGCGTGCCCCCGGCTTCGCCGGGGTCGGGCTTCGCGCGGAGTAACGCACGATACGACCGTGCGTAACTCCGGCGAGCCCCCGCAAACTGCCGCGGGGTCTCGCCCCTCCGGGCGCGAATCCCTCACGCGGGTTCGCTTTCGCCCCTCCGCAAGTGTCGGCGGCCAGGCCGTCTTCTTTACCCGTCCGGGCGGGCGGGGCGGCCGGTGGCGAGCAGCAGGGGGGCGAGCAGGCCGCCCGCGGCGCCGATCCACAGGACGGCGGGGACGCCGAGGGCGTCGGCCAGGGGGCCGGCGAGCAGGGCCCCGGCGGGGAGCAGGGCGCCGGTGGTGACGTGGAAGGCGGCGGAGGCGCGGCCCAGCACGGCGTCGGGGAGCTCGCGCTGGCGCAGGCTGACGGCGTGGACGGCGAAGGCGCCCAGGAAGGCGTCGCCCGCCAGCTGCTGCGCGACCAGCAGGGGAACGGCCAGCGGGCCGGCTTGGGCGGCGAGGGGGACCAGCAGGACGGCGGCCTGGCCGGCGGCCAGCGAGGCGACCAGCGCGCGGCGCGTGCCCAGGGCGCGGCCCAGCGGCGCGGCGAGCAGCGCGCCGGCGAAGGCGCCCACCCCGCCCACGCCGATCACCAGCCCCGCCGCTGCGGGGGAGAGCCGCAGCGTCTCCAGGGCGAGCACCATGTACAGCGCCAGGAAGAAGCCGCCGAACAGGTAGGTGACGGCCTCGGCCAGGAGCAGGCGGCCCACCAGCGGGTGATCCAGGCAGGCGCGGAAGCCCGCGCGCACGTCGTCCAGCACGCCCGGGGGCGGGCCGGCGGGGGCGGGGGGCGCCTCCCGCGCGCGGATGCCGCCCAGCAGCAGCGCGGACCACAGGTAGGTGAGCGCGTCCACCACCAGCGCCACCGGCGCGGTGAGCAGCTCCACCAGCACCCCGGCGATCCCGGGGCCCGCCGCCTCCGCCACCGAGTCGGTCGCCTCCAGGCGGGCGTTCCCCTCCACCAGCCGGTCGCGCCCCACCAGCGAGGGGAGGAAGCTGCTGTCCGCGATCTGGAAGAGCGTGGTGGCGGCGCCCACGGCGGCGGCCACGGCGTAGAGCTGCGGCATGGAAAGCGCCCCGAGCCACGCCGCGGCGGGGATGGTGAGGATCAGCGCCGCGCGCACCAGGTCCGCGCCCACCAGCAGCGGTCGGCGCGCCGCGCGGTCCACCCGGCCGCCGGCCCACAGCCCCACCACCACGCCCGGCGCAACCCCCAGCGCCGACAGCACGGCCACCTCCGTGGGGCTGGCGCGCAGCGTCAGGATGGCGACGATGGGGAGCGCCGTGCGCGTGATGCGGCTCCCGAAGGCGCTGGCCGCCTGCGCGGCCCAGAGACGCAGGAAGTCCGGGTGGCGCCAGAGCCCTCCCGCGGGCCACCATCGCGTCGGCATTTCGGGAAAAGGGTGGACGGAAGGGTCGGGGCGTCCCTCGGGCTACCGGTCCGCCTCCACCACCCAGTTGTGCAACATTACCATGAAGAACGGCACCGGGCAGCTCCCCTGGCGCGCCGGGCGGTACCGCATGCCCTTCTGCACGTCGATGGTGGCACGGTCCAGCTCGGGGTGGCCGGAGCCGCGCACGACGCGCACGTCGCGCGGAATCCCGGAGGCGTCGATGAGCAGCGTCACCTCGGTCGTCCCGCCCACGCCCGCGTCGCGCAGCGCCGGGGGATACAGCCTCATGAACAGCTTGCGGACCTCACGCGGGTTGGCGAGCTGCGGCTTGCTGTCGTGGGGCACCAGCGCCAGCTCCCCCCCGGACCTGCCCTGCAGGCGCAGCGCGTGGAGCGAGTCGAAGGCCGCGGCGAGGCTCGCCGAGTCGGGGATGGACACGGAGGCGCATGCGGCGGACCGGGGCCCGGAGGTCGCTCCGCCGGCGGACGCGCAGCCGGCGGCGAGCGAGGCGAGGGCGCCCGCGAACACGAGGGAAGCGGTGCGTCGGATGCTCATGGCCAGGATGGCGGGAGGTTGAAAAGGAAGACCCGGACCGAGCGTCACGGGTCGGCGGTCACCAGCAGCAGGGCGAAGCCGTCGTACCCCTTGCTCCCCACGGTCTGGAGCGCCGTGGCGCTCACGCGCGGCTCCGCGGCGGCCATCTCCACGAAGCGGCGGATCCCCTGCACCGCCGCGTCCTCGCTGTCCGCGTCGATCACCGCGCCGTCACGCACCACGTTGTCCACCACGACGAGCGTGCCGCGCCGCCCCAGCCGCAGCGCCCACCGGAAGTACTCGGGCGTGCCCTGCTTGTCCGCGTCGATGAAGACCAGGTCGAACCGCCCCGCCCCCTCCGCCTCCAGCCGCGGCAGCGATTCCGCCGCCGGCCCCACCCGCACCTCCACCACTCCGGCCAGCCCCGCCCGCTCCAGGTTGGCCCGCGCCACCGCCGCGTACTCGGCGTTCGCCTCCAGCGTCACCAGCCGCCCGCCCGGCGGCAGCGCCCGCCCCAGCCAGATGGTGCTGTACCCGCCCAGCGTCCCGATCTCCAGGATGCTGCGCGCCCCGCGCAGCTGCGCCAGCAGCATGAGCAGCCGCCCCTGGTTTGGCGCCACGCTGATCGCCGGCAGCCCCGCCGCCGCGCTCGCCTCCAGCGCCGCGTCGAGCGCCGGATCGCCCGGCACGAGCGCGTCCACGAGGTAGCGGTCCACCGCGGTCCAGAGGTCCTGGGACATGAGTGCGAAAGTGCGAGAGTGCGGAAGTGCGAAAGTGAAAGGCAGTACGAAGTACTGCTACACACCGTGGGGCCGACGTGCTGTGCTCCCCTCTCCCGCTTGCGGGGGAGGGGCCGGGGGAGGGGGCCCCGCGGACGCCAGCACCAGCCCCGCGTGAGGGATTCGCGCCCGGAGGGGCGAGACCCCGCAGCAGTACCGCGGGGGCTCGCCGGAGTTACGCACGGTAGTATCGTGCGTTACTCCGCGCGAAGCCCGACCCCGGCTTCAGCCGGGGGCACGCCCAACCCCGGCAGTTCAAAGCAGTTCAGAGCCGTCCCGAAATTCAGCGAACCGCCTCCAGATCGGAGAGCGAATACGCCACCCCGGCGTCGTTGGCGAGCGTGCCGATCACCGCCCCCACCGGGTACCCGCGCTGCGGATGGTACGACGCCTCCAGGTAGGTGCCGTCCCGCTCCGCCGCCGCCATCATCTCGAACAGCTGCTCCACGGTCAGGCCCAGCCGGACGTCCAGGTCGCGCCCCGTGCGGAAGCTGGTCACCCTGACCACCCGGTCGTCGCGCACCTCCACGCGGGCCGGCTGCGTCGCCTCCTCCGGGCAGAAGCAGCTGCGGGCCAGCGTGAAGCGGTAGTCGTCCAGCCCCTGCGCCTCCCACCGGGCGCGCTGCTCGGCCACCTCGCCGTACAGCGGCGCCAGCTCGTCCTCGGTGTCGAGGATGCCCGCGCACCCGCCGAGCGAGACCAGGGAGCCCAGCAGGACCGGCAGCCAACGAGAGTGTCTCATCACGAGCCTCCATGCAAAGGTGACGGAACGATGCCCGCCGTCAGGACGACCGGCGCCCCCGTTCCGCCACCGCCGTCCCCGTCCCCGCGCCTACAGGGGGAGCTCCACGTCCTCGCCCCACAGGTGCCTGCCGAACCACTGCCAGTTGTGCCAGACCGCCGCCAGCTGCTCCTTGGGCCGGTCGATCCCGTGCCCGAAGCCCCGGTACACCACCAGCCGCGTGTCCACCCCCTGGTCCTGGAGCCCCTGGAACAGCTCGTACGCGTTGGCGATGGGGACGCGCGGGTCCCGCTCGCCGTGCTGGATCAGCGTGGGCGTGCGCGCCTGCCGGACGTACGTGATGGGCGAGGTGCGCGCGTAGATCTCCGGGTCGCTCCAGGGCGTCGCCTTGAGGTACTGGCGGGTGAAGGGGTGGATGTCGGTGTTGACGTAGTAGGTCATCCAGTCCGAGATCCCCGCCCCCACCGAGATCGCCCTGAAGCGGCTGGAGGTGGTGGTGAGGAAGGCGGAGATGTAGCCGCCCTGGCTCCACCCCATGGCCGCCATGCGGGTGGTGTCCACCACGCCCTGCTTCACCAGGTGGTCCACCCCGGAGAGCACGTCCCACGCGTCGCCCACCCCCAGGTTGCGCACGTTGAGCGCCCGGAAGCGCTCGCCGTACCCGGCCGAGCCGCGGTAGTTGGGGCGCAGCACCAGCGCGCCCTTTGCCAGCCACTGCGCCACCGGGTACACGTAGCCGGCCACCGGCTGCGGGTAGTCGATGGAGGTGGGCCCGCCGTGGATCACCACCATCAGCGGGTACTTCCGCGCCGGGTCGAAGCCCGGCGGCCGGTGCAGCACCCCCTCCACGCGCGTGCCGTCGGTGCTGGTCCAGCTCACCGTCTCGCTGGTCCCCAGCCCCCACGCGGCGATCTGCCGCGACATGTCGGTGACCGCGACGGGGCGACCCGAGGACAGCGAGGCGCGGTACACCTCCGGGAGGGTGGAGGGCGTCTGCCCCACCAGCGCCAGCGTGCGCCCGTCGGCGGAGAAGTCCACCGCGGTCACCACCTCCGGGGCGCGGGTGACGCGCCGGGTGCGGCCGGTGCGCTCGTCCACGGCGTACAGGGCGCGCTGCGTCCCGTTCCAGGCCAGCAGGTAGATGCCGGCCGGCGTCCAGGCCACGCTCCCCGCCTGCTCGTCCAGGTCGGCGGCGAGGCGCTGCGGCGTGCCGCCGGCGGCGGGGACGCGGGCCAGCTGCCCGTTGGTGTAGAAGTTGGAAGTGGTGTCGCCCGCGGAGGTGGAGAACAGCACCCAGCGCGAGTCGGGCGACCACACCGGGCTCCCCTCGTAGCCGGGGCCCGCCACCAGCGCCCGCCCCTCGCCGCCCGCCGCGGGGACGATCCACACGTCGGCGCTGGAGGTGGCGTTGATGCCCGGGTCGGAGCGGCGCTCGTAGGCGATGCTGCGCCCGTCCGGCGCCCAGGCGAAGCCGCTCACCGTGAAGCCGCGCCCGCCGGTGAGGCGGCGCGGCCGGGGGATGGCCGAGCACCCGGCGCCGCGCGCCGCGCCCGACCCCGCGCGGGCGGTGTCGGGGCGCGGGGCGGCGCGGGTGCTGTCCACGCGCACCGAGTCGGCGCGGGCGCTGTCGGCGCGCGTGGAGTCGGGGCGGGCCGGGCAGGCGTCGCCGCCGGGGAGCGCGTCCGGCGCCACGTCCACCACCCACAGGTGCGACTGGCGGAACTCGGCGCCCTCCACGGCGAAGTCGCCGTAGCGCTCGCGGCGCTTGCGGAGCGCCTCGTCCTCGGCCTCCTGCGCGGTGAAGGCGATGCGGCGCCCGTCCGGCGCCCAGCGGAAGGCGCCCACCCCCTCCTTCCACGAGGTCAGCTTGCGCGCCTCGCCCCCGGCGGCGCGCACCAGGTACACCTGCGAGCGGTCGCCGCGGTCGGCGGTGAAGGCGATCCAGCGGCCGTCCGGCGACCAGCGCGGGCCCGTGCTGCTCCCCTTCTCGGTGCGGGTGAGCTGGAAGGGCTCCTCGCCCTGGCGCGCCAGCCAGATCTCGGTGTCGAAGCGGTTCTCCTCCCACTCCGTGGTGCGCACGGTGAAGGCGACGGAGCGGCCGTCCGGCGAGAGGGCGGGCGAGCCGACGCTGCGCAGCCCGATCACCTGCTCGAACGAGGGGCCGGGGACGCCGGCCTGGGAGGCGAGGGGCGCGGCCGCCGCGGCGCAGGCCAGCAGCGCGCCGAGCGTGGCCGCCGGCGCGCGCGGCGCCGTGCGGGGACGAGGGATCATCGGGATCTCCGGGTGGATCGGGCCGGGGGTGCGGGGCTGCGGACGGATCCCCACAACGTCGGGCGCGGCGCGGCGGAGCACAAGGGCGGGCGGCGGCCCCGCCGCGGCGCGCGGTGTGCCAGTCTGGCACACCGCGCCACTCTCCCGCCAGTTTCCGAATCCGTCAACTCCTTGCATGCCAGCGGCTTACCTTTCCGCCACCCGTTGACGGGCCGGCCTCGCGCCGCTATCCTTTGTCTCCCTTTCGGGGGACCTTACCCGCCAGCACGGTTCCGTCTCGCCGCCCCTTCCGGGCGGCCGCTCGTTCCCGGAAACACAGTCGTCGCAGTCGTCCCCGGCCGCACCGCGCCCCGGGAAGGCGACCGTCCGTTCAAACGCCCTCCGACACCGCACCCCGGCCGCGAGGCCGGTCCGCAAAGCCAGGAGTCTCGGCGCCCCCGAGATCGTCCGGCCGCCGAAGAGGGGACCGCCGGGCCGCAGCCCGGCACCACCCCCCGCCGGAAACGTCAATGATCCGTCCGCTCCGCCCCCTCGCGGCCGCCGCCCTCGCCGGCGCCGCGCTCCTGTCCGCCTGCTCCGACCGCAACCCGGCCGGCTCCGCCGCCCCGGAGATCCTGCCCGCCATGAACCGCGGCGGCCGCGACGTGAAGACGCCCTTCGCCGAGGGGCGCGTCGTGGTCCGCATGCGCTCCGAGGCGATCGAGGACGAGGTCACCGGCCGCCACGGCGGCAAGGTGAACCGCAAGATGCGCCTGGACCGCACCTTCGTGGTGGACGTGGCCCCCGGCGAGGAGCTCGCCGCCGCCGACGCCTTCGAGGCCGATCCCGACGTGGAGTTCGCGGAGCCCGACTACATGTTCGCGGTCTCCCCCTGCGAGGTCGGGCAGTGCGAGACGGTCAACGATCCGTTCATCGGCTACAAGTGGGACCTGCACAACGACGGCGCCATCCGCGCCAACGCGAGCACGGTGCTGGGCGCCACCGGCAAGGTGGATGCGGACATCGACTGGGAAGAGACGTACGACTACCTGGGCAAGGACTTCGCGGGGACGGCGATCATCGGCATCATCGACACCGGCGTCCGCAAGACGCACCAGGACCTGGCGGGCAAGGTGATCGCCGAGCGCAACTTCGCCACCGGCTACGCGGCCGACTTCACCGACGACCGCAACAGCCACGGCACCCACGTGGCGGGGATCGCCGCCGCCCGGGGCAACAACGGGCTGGGCCTGTCGGGCGTGGCCTACGGCGCCAACATCAAGATCATCAACGCCAAGGCGTGCGAGCTGTACCGCTTCGCCGACGGCACCACCGGCACCAGCTGCCCCTCGTCGTCCACGGCGGACGCCATCGTGTGGGCGGTGGACCAGGGCGCCAACGTGCTCAACATGAGCCTGGGCGGCAGCCCGCTGGCCACCAGCGGCTCGGCGGCGCAGCTGGCCGCGCTCCGCTACGCGCGCTCCAAGAACGTGCTCCCCTTCTGCTCCACGGGCAACGACAACTACGGCGCCCTTTCCTTCCCCGGGCGCTTCGAGGAGTGCATCGCGGTGGGCGCCACCAACTGGAGCGACGCCCGCGCCAGCTACTCCAACTACGGCCCCGGCATCGACCTGGTGGCCCCGGGCGGCGACTCCAACCCCTCCGGCTCGGCGTACAGCCTGATCCTGTCCTCCGTCTGGAGCTCCACCAGCCCCACCAGCAACACCACCTACGGCTGGAAGGCCGGCACCTCCATGGCGTCGCCGCAGGCCGCCGGGCTGGCCGCGCTCCTGTTCGCCACGGGGATCACCAGCGCCGACGAGGTGCTCGCCCGCATCCGCGGGAGCGTGGACGACCTGGGACCCGCCGGGTGGGACCCGCAGTTCGGCGCCGGGCGCATCAACGCGTACCGCGCGGTCACCGGCAAGGACCCCAACGCGCCGCCGGTGGTGGTGGTGGACGGCCCGTACGCGGCGGCCGAGGGCTCGCCGGTGCAGTTCAGCAGCGCCGGCTCCAACGACCCCAACGGCAAGCCCGTGACCTACGCCTGGAACTTCGGCGACGGGACCACGAGCACCGAGGCCAACCCGAGCCACGTGTACGTGGACAACGGCAGCTACGCCGTGACGCTGACGGTGACCGACCAGAGCGGGCTGGCCCGCAGCGTGAGCTCGACCTCCGCCATCTCCAACGCGCTCCCCGCGGTGTCCGCGGCGCTCGGCGCGGCGACCATCCCCTCCGGCGGCTCGGTGGCCCTCACCGGCTCCTTCTCCGACGCCGGCCTGGCCGACGCGCCCTGGACATACTCCATCGCCTGGGGGAACGGCACGACCGGCGGGACGCTGAACGCCCAATCGCAGCAGGTGTCCGGGACGCGCCAGTTCTGCGCGGCCGGCAGCTACGCCGTGACCCTGAGCGTCACCGACAAGGACGGCGGGACGGGCTCGGCCGCCTCCATGCTGACGGTGACCCGCAACGCGGTGTCGGTGACCGCGCCGGACGCCGTCAACCAGGGGCCCACGGGCGCGGCGCTCATCCCGGTGACGGTGTTCAGCCGCGGCGGCTTCGACGCGGCGAGCATCGTCGCCGCCGGCGCCACCCTGGGCAACGGCATCGGCGCCGAGGCCGCGGTCGCGCGCCGCAACAACGGCACGCCGTACGCCGACCTGATCGACGTGGACCGCGACGGCCGCGCCGACCTGGTGCTCCAGTTCGAACGGAAGACGCTGATCGCCAACGGCGACGTCAATTCCGCCGCCACGCAGCTGGTCTTCCAGGCCGGCCTCAAGGACGGCTGCGTCCAGGTCCGCGGCGCCGCGCCCATCAAGGTGGTGCCGTAGCCTGAACGGCTGACGGGATGGAAGACGACCGGCGGGGCGGGCTCACGGCGAGCCCGCCCCGTCGGTCGTTCGGCCCCCACCGCCGGGAGTTGTGGGCCGGCGGCCGGTTGGCGATGTTGAGGAGATAGGGAACAGGGAACAGGGAACAGGGAACAGCCTGCAACGGCACCGCGAAGGCGGGTTCGGCGCGAGGGGCTACCCCTCACCCCCCGGCCCCCTCTCCCACAAGGGGAGAGGGGGAGCACGACAAAACCCGACCTCCGGGCAGCCCTCCCCCGGCACGGGGGAGGGTGG
>DASVQR010000156.1:0-49219 GCA_036389055.1 Longimicrobiaceae bacterium
GCAAGAGGTCTGTATCGCAACCGGGATGAATCTCGCGCGCGCAGTATCCTGGCTGGACGGGCGTACACGTGCCTCGACGCGAGTCACGCGATTCGCGGCGCTCGTGCCTCAAGCCGCCTGAGTTCGCCGACAGTATCAAACGACCGTCTGCAACGCAGCCGAGCCCCGCAATCCACCGCGGGTCTCGGCCCTGCCGGGCGCGCATCCCTCACGCAGGTTCGGCGCGCCCGCCGGGAGGTCCCGGCGGGCGCGCGGCGTCAGCGGATCCGCAGCGGGATCCCGCTCACCATCAGCACCACCTCGTCGGCCGACGCGGCCAGCAGCGCGTTGGCGCGGCCCAGCGCGTCGCGGTACCAGCGGCCCAGCGAGGTGGGCGGGTGCACGCCCATCCCCACCTCGTTGGTGACCACCAGCGTGGTCCCCTCCCGGGCGAGTGCGGCGTCGCGGAGCGCTTCCGCCTCGGCGAGCACCGCGGCGAGCGCGGCCTCCTCGCCCTCCGCCTCGGCGGCGAGCAGCGCGTTGGAGGCGAGCACCGTCATGCAGTCCACCAGCACGGCGGCGGTGGTGGCGGCGCGCACGGCGTCGGCGGCGCGGCGCGGCATCTCCACGGTGGGCCAGGCGGCCGGGCGGTCGGCGCGGTGCCGGGCGATGCGGCGCGCCATCTCCTCGTCCAGCGCCTCCGCCGTGGCGACGTAGGTCACCGAGTCGCCGGCAAGCTCCGCGGCGCGGCGCTCGGCCCAGCCGCTCTTGCCGCTGCGGGCGCCGCCGGTCACCAGCACGATCCTCCCCACCGCGCTCACCTCCCCCTCCCGGCGAAGCCGGCGAGCCGGTCCACGGCGTCCATGTCCAGCGCAGCCTCCACGGCGTCGGCCAGGCGGTCCAGCTCGCGGTCCAGGTGCGCCTCCCAGCGCCCGGCCGGCGCCGCGTCCGCCCGCAGCGAGCGCAGCCAGGCGGCGCGCAGGGCGTCGTCCGCGAACACGCCGTGCAGGTAGCACCCCCACACCGGCCCCGCCGCGGCGCCCGCCGCCTCCCCGTCGATCCGCATCAGGATCTCCGCTCCGGGGCCCGGCTCGGTGCGCCCGTGGTGGATCTCGTAGCCGGCGGCCTCCGTGCCGCGCAGCGCGGCCAGCGGCCCGGAGGCGCACTCCCACACCCCCCGCGCCCGGCGCGTCGTCTTCGCCTCCGCGAGCACGGTGCGGACGTCCAGCAGCGCCAGCCCGGGGACCTCGCCGCCGCCCTCCAGCCCTAGCGGGTCGGCCACCGAGGCGCCGAGCATCTGGTAGCCGCCGCACAGGCCCACCACCGGGGTGCCGGCCGCGGCGCGCGCCCGCACGGCGGCGGCGAGCCCCGATTCCCACAGCCAGCGCAGGTCCGCCGTGGTGTTGCGGGTGCCGGGGAGCACCACGGCGTCGGCGCCCTCCAGCCCCTCCGGCCGCTCCGTCCAGCGCACCCGCACCCCCGGCTCCGCCGCGAGCGGGTCCAGGTCGTCGAAGTTGGCCAGGTGGGGGAGGCGCACCGCCGCCACGTCGATCCCGCCGCCCCTCCCACGGTCGGCCACGGAAAAGGCGTCCTCGTCCGGCAGGTCCAGCCGCAGCCAGGGGACCACGCCCAGCGTGGGGACGCCGGTGAGGCCGCGCAGCGTCTCGGGCGCGGGGGCCAGGAGCCCCGCGTCGCCGCGGAACTTGTTGAGCACGAAGCCGGCGATGCGGGCGCGGTCCTCCGGGGGGAGCAGCGCCCAGGTGCCGAACAGCGCCGCGAAGGCGCCGCCCCGGTCGATGTCGGCCACCAGCAGCACGGGGGCATCGGCCTCGCGGGCCACGCGCATGTTGACCACGTCGGGGAGGTTGATCTCGGCGGGGCTCCCGGCGCCCTCGATCAGCACCAGCTCCGCGTCCGCGCGCACCGCGGCCAGCGAGGCGCGCACCACGTCCCAGAGCGCCGCCTTGCGCTCCGTCCAGGGGAGGGCGGAGAGCGCCGGGTCCCGGCGGCCCAGCACCACCACCTCCGAGCGGGTGTCGGCAAGCGGCTTCAGGAGCACGGGGTTCATCTCCGGGCGCGGCTCCACGCCGGCGGCGCGCGCCTGGAGCGCCTGCGCGCGCCCGATCTCCCCGCCGCAGGGGGTGACCGCCGCGTTGTTGCTCATGTTCTGCGCCTTGAACGGCAGCACGCGCACCCCGCGCCGCGCGTACACGCGGCACAGGGCGGCGGTCAGCAGCGACTTCCCCGCGCCGGAGGAGGTCCCCTGCACCATCAGCGTTCGCGCGGCCAAGTGCGCTCCTCGGCACGGGTGTCGGCGGGCGGGAGGGCCGAGTCTACCGCGGCGCGGCGGCGGGTGTCAATGCGGGGTTGCGGGGCGCGCCGGGCCGTGCCTACAATCCCGGGCCCGGAACGGGCGCGCCCCTCCCGCCGCGGCGTCCCGCCCGCCCCCGTCTCCCCCACCCGTGAGGCTCCCATGAAGCTGGCGCTGGGCCCGGTCCTGTACCTCGGCCGGGCGGACGAGCACGCCCCCGGGGCGAAGAAGAGCAAGGCGCGCCTGTGGCGCTTCCACGTCGCCCTGCTGGTGCAGGGCGGCGACGCGGCGGCGCCCCCGGTGACGGTGGAGCCCGTGGGCGAGGACGTCGCGGTGGGCGAGGCCACCGTCGCCTGGGACTTCGGCGACGTGGGCGGCGGCGTGTACTGGCGCTGGACGGTGGAGGCCGTGCGCGGGCCGGAGGACCGGCGGGTGGGCTACGTGGTGCGGGCGGCGGGGGCATCGGTGGAGGGGCTGGAGGAGGAGCGCCGGGTGGACGACGTGTGCGTCCCCGCGCTGGGCTCGCTGCCGCGCATCGCCTTCTTCTCGTGCAACGGCACCGAGCAGATCGAGGCCATCCGCACCCACCCGGACCCGCGGGCGCTGTGGAAGGACATCCTGCGCCGGCACCAGGGGAACCAGCCGGGGGCGTCGCACCTTCCCGGCTACCACCTGCTGCTGGGCGGCGGCGACCAGGTGTACGCCGACTCGCTCTGGCACAAGCCGCCGCTGCGCCGCTACGAGGCCACCCCGCTGGACGCCGCCCCCACCACGCGCCTGACGGACGAGGAGTGGCGGGAGGTGCGGCGCCAGTACGTGGAGCTGTACGCCGAGCGCTGGTCCGACCCGGAGATGCGGACGGTGATGGCGCGCGTCCCCGGGGTGTTCACCTGGGACGACCACGACATCTTCGACGGGTGGGGCTCGCACGACGAGCGGCGCCAGCGCCCGGACAACTACTTCGGGCAGGTGTTCGGGGCCGCGCGCGACGCCTTCCACGCCTTCCAGGTGGGCGGGCGCGGGGACACGCTGCGGGTGCGCGGCGACCGGCCGCACTTCCTGCAGGCGGCGTCGTTCGTGGAGGCGGACCGGCGGCTGGACCTGCTGGTGCTGGACCTGCGCAGCGGCCGCACCCCGCGCCAGGTGCTGGCGCCGGACCAGTGGGAGGACGTCACCCGCTGGCTGGACGGGCACGCCGCGGGGCTGGGCGCCGCGCAGAGCCACCTGGTGGTGGTCTCCACCATCCCGGTGGTGCACCGGCGGGTGTACCGGCTGTTCAGCGGGCTGGACGTCAAGGGGATCCGCGACGACCAGCTGGACCAGTGGGAGCACCCCAGCCACCGCGGCGAGCGCGCGCACCTGCTGGTCACGCTGCTGCGGCACGCGCGGCGGGCGGCGTCGCAGGTCACCATCCTCTCGGGCGACGTGCACGTGGGGGCGCGGGGGCGGGTGGTGGCCACGCACCCGGAGCTGTGTCCGGGCGGGCGCCCGGAGGGGGTGCTGCACCAGGTGACCTCGTCCGGGATCATCAACTTCGCGCCGCGCTGGTACGAGCTGCTGCTGCTGCGCCTGGCCACCGACGACGACCGGGACTCGCCGCTGGACGGGGTCTACACGCAGATGCTGGACGTCACCGGGGACGAGCAGCTTCTTCTGCGGCGGAACTGGCTGTCCGTGGTGTTCGACGAGCAGGGGCAGGACTGGCCCTCGGTGCGGATGTGGCTGAAGTGGTACACGGAGCAGGGGGGCGTGGAGCCGCAGGTGGTGGTGGAGGCGCTTCCGCCCGAGTACCGGGAGTCGGCTGCCGTGGTCAAGAAGAGGACTGCAAAGGCTTGACGGCTTTGTACGGCGGGGTTGGGCGTGCCCCCGGCTGGCGCCGGGGCCGGGCTTCGGCTCCGTAGCAGGCGAAACTACCGCCTGCAACGGAGTCGAGCCCCGGCAAACTGCCGCCGGGTCTCGCCCCTTCGGGCCGAAATCCCTCACGCGGGCCCGTGCTGCGTCCGCGAGAGTGGGCCGCCGGCTCCCACTCTGCTCTTCGTCTAAGTTCTTGTTTTGTGTTGACGCATCGCCCCCGGGGCTCGCGAGCCCCAGGGGGCGATGCGCCTGTCGGCTGTCAGTAGTAGACACTCTTGCTCGGCCGCCGTTCAATTCTGCGGGGTTCCGGCTTGGATTCACGAATGACGCCCTGTATCCACTGTGGGCCGCTCACCCCCTCTTGGACGAATAAAGAGCCTTGCAATTTGTACCCGTCGGCAAGAAGCAATTCAACCTCTTCTGCTAGCCTCTCGGGAGTCTCGGCCGACACACGATCCGGTATTCGGGCTTTGCCATAGTGGCCTCCATGCTGGTCTCGCGGCACTGTCGCGTCCGCGCCGTGCGCCGCCATCTCTGGCGGAAACAAAAAGAGCCCGCACCGGCATTGTGCCGGGCGGGCCTTAAAAGGCGAGCGCCATGTAGGCGCTATGTCTAATTCTAATTTACATGATGGGGTGCCATCATACAAGGATGCTGACCTAGCAAGGCCCCAGCGGGGGTGCTCGAAATCCTGATCGTAACCGGCTCTCCATGAGTGGAGTGCCGCTCCTCTGCTTTTCCTTCTTTCGGTTATGACTGACATCGACATCCCCCGGCTGGTGCTCGCCGCGCCGGGCACCGGGCAGGGCAAGACCACCGTCGCGGCGGCGCTGATGCGCCTGCTGCGCGATCGGGGAATGCGCGTTGCGCCATTCAAGGCGGGGCCGGACTACGTGGATCCCTCGCACCACCGCGCGGCGGCGGGGCGGGCGAGCCGCAACCTGGACGGGTGGCTGCTGCCGCCGGATACGCTGCGGGCGCTGTTCCGGCGCGCGGTCACCGGGGAGCGGGCGGCGGACGTGGCGGTGGTGGAGGGGATGATGGGGCTGTTCGACGGGCGCTCGGCCGCGTCGGACGCGGGGTCCACGGCGGAGGCGGCGCGGCTGCTGGGGGCGCCGGTGGTGCTGGTGCTGGACGTGTGGAGCATGGCGCGCTCGGCGGCGGCGGTGGTGCGGGGCTTCCACGGCTTCGACCCGGCGCTGCCGCTGGCGGGGGTGGTGCTGAACCGGGCAGCCGGGCCGGGGCACTACGCGCTCTGCCGCGACGCCGTCGTGGGGGAGACCGGCGTCCCCGTGCTGGGCTGGCTCCCCGCCGACCCGGCGCTCGCCGTCCCCGAGCGCGACCTGGGGCTGACCCTGGCCGGGGAGCGGCCCATGGAGCTGGACCGGCTGGCGGAGCGCGCGGCGGAGACGCTGGACGTGGACGGGCTGCTCGCGGTCGCGCGGGCGGCGCCGCCGCTCCCCGCGGGGCCGGACCCGCTCCCCGCGCCCGTGGGCGGGCGCCGCGCCGTGATCGCCGTGGCGCGGGACGCGGCGTTCGACTTCTACTACGAGGACAACCTGGACCTGCTGCGCGACCTGGGCGCGGAGCTGCGCTTCTTCTCGCCGCTGGCCGACGCGCGCCTGCCGGAGGACGCGGGCGCGCTGTACCTGGGCGGCGGCTACCCGGAATTGCACGCCGCGCGACTGGCCGCAAACGCCGGGATGCGGGCGGCGGTGCGCGCCTTCGCCGCGGCCGGCCGCCCCGTGTACGCCGAGTGCGGCGGGCTGATGTACCTGTGCGAGGCGCTCGTCGACGCGGCCGGCGCGCGGCACCCCATGGCGGGCGTGGTCCCCGGCGCGTCCGCCATGCAGCCGCGCGTGACGCTGGGCTACCGCGAGGTGGTGGCGCTCCGCGACTCGCCCCTCGCGCGGGCGGGGGACACGGTGCGCGGCCACGAGTTCCACTACTCCGCGCGCGAGTCCGCCGCCGGCGAGCCGGCGTACCGCCGCGCCGACGGCGCGGAGACGGAGGGCGTGGTGGCCGGCCCGCGCGGCAACGTGCTCGCCACGTACCTGCACGTCCACTTCGCCACGGACCCGCGCATGGCGGAGCGGCTGGTCGCGGCGGCGGGTTCTCGTCCGGCAGGCTGAGGGCCGCCACGACGGGCCCCTTCCCACGGCCTGCCCCCTCCAATCCCCCGCAAGCAGGGGAGGGGCTTTTCCCATGCGTAGACCAGCGATGAGCTGGCGTCCGCCGGGGCCCCCACCCGGCGGCCCGAGAGCCGCCACCCTCCCCCGTGCCGGGGGAGGGCTGTCCGGGGGGCGGGATCGTCGTGCTCCCCCTTTCCCCCGCTTGCGGGGGAGAGGGGGCCGGGGGGTGAGGGGGCCCACCCCCGCGGACGCCAGCACCAGCCCCGCGTGAGGGATGCGAGCGCGAAGCGGCGAGACCCGCCGGCAGTTTGGCGGGGCTCGCCTCCGTTGCAGACGGTCGTTTCGTCTGCTACGGAGCCGCAGCCCGACCCCGGCGCAGCCGGGGGCACGCCCGAACCCGCCGTCACAAGCCGTGGCAGTTCAAAGCCACGTCGAAGACGCTCCCGGTGCGGGGCTTGCGTCGGCGCGGCGGCCAGGAAGAGCGGGAGTTCCCCTTGCGAGGAGAAGCACGCATGAAGAAACGCGGAAGCCTGTTCACCGCCGCGCTGCTGGCGCTGGCGCTGGGAGCCTGCGGCAACGACGGCGGGGAGGTGGGCGGGGAGATGGCGGTGGACACCTCCAACACCAACGTGCCGGCTGGCTCCAACATGGAGAGCACCGCCCCGGACACCCTTTCCGGGCAGCAGCAGCCGGCGCCCTGAGCGCGCGCCGGCCGGCGGCGACGAGCGGGACCACGGGAGGGGCCGGGCGGCCCCCGCCGCGACGATCCCCACCGGAGCGCGGGCGCCCCGGTGGGGATCTTGCATTCGGCCCTGGCGAGCGCGGACGCCAGCGCGATGCCCGCGTGAGGGATGCGAGCGCGAAGCGGCGAAACCCAACAGCAGTACCGTTGGGGTTCGCCTCCGTTAGCGAGCGTTGTTTGCTCGCTTACGGAGCCGCAGCCCGACCCCGGCGCAGCCGGGGGCACGCCCGAACCCGCAGCCGGAAGCCGTTCGATCCATGGCGAATCCGTTCCGAGACCTGTTCATGGGGACCAGCGCCCGCGCCCTGGTGGAGGCGGTGGCCCCGCGCCGCACCTTCGCGGACGTGGTCCTCCCCCCGGAGACCCGCCGCTCGCTGGAGCACGCCCTGGCGCAGATCCGCAACCACGACCTGATCTTCCGCCGCTGGGGGCTGGGGGAGCGGCACGACGCCGGGCTGGGGCTGGCCTTCAACTTCGCCGGGCCGCCGGGGACGGGGAAGACGATCTGCGCGGAGGCGATCGCCCACGCGCTGGGGCGACGGCTGCTGGTGGTGAGGTACGCCGAGCTGGAGTCGCAGTGGGCCGGCGCCACGGGCAAGAACGTGTCGGCCGTGTTCCGCTCGGCCGCCGAGCAGGACGCGGTGCTCTTCTTCGACGAGGCGGACGCCATCGCCGCGCGCCGCTCCACCATGCTGGACCAGGGGTACCAGCGCGAGGCCAACCTGGTGGTCAACGTGCTGCTGCGCGAGCTGGACGAGTTCCCCGGCGTGGTGGTGTTCGCCACCAACCTGGCGGCCAACTTCGACCCCGCCTTCGAGCGCCGCATCCGCAACCACATCCTGTTCGCCATGCCGGGCGCGGAGGAGCGCGAGAGGATCTGGCGGGTGCAGCTGCACGGCGAAAAGACGCCGCTGGGCGAGGACGTCGACTTCCGCGCCCTGGCGGAAGCGTACCCGGCCAGCGGCGGCGACATCAAGAACGCCGTGCTCAAGGCCGCGCAGATGGCCGCCTCCGAGCCGCTCCCCGACGCGGACAAGCGCATCGGCCAGCACCACTTCGAGGAGGGGATGCGGCAGGTGCAGGCGGCGCGCTCGGTGATGGGGCAGTCGCTCTTCGGCGAGGGCGCGGCCGCCGACCCGTGGGCGGCGCTGGCCGGCGGCGCCGCCGCCTCCGCGGACGAGGTGCGCGACGAGATGAGCGCGCTCGCCGCGCGGGTGGTGGAGGTGGAGGACGCGCTGGTGGCGCTCCCCGACCGGCTGGGGCGGGTGGAGGGGACGATCGGCGCGCTGCCGGACCGGCTGGGACGGCTGGAAGCGGTGCAGTCGGAGGCCGCGGCGGCGCTGGCCGGGCGGGCGGCGGAGCTGGAGGCGGCGGTGCGGAGCGCGGTGGAGGCGGGGCGGATGCGGGAGCGGACGGTGGCGGGGCTCGCCCTGGCGGCGCTGGGGCTGGCGCTGGTCGCGCTGGCGGCGGCGCTGCTGAGGTAGGGCGCGGCGCGGGCCCGGGCCGCCCGGCGGCGGCCCCGGCCACGCGCCCCCGGCGGCTACTTCGCCGGGGGCACCACCTCCACGGTCAGCGGGGCGCGCCGGTCCGAGGCCGCGGGGGAGGTGTCCACCTCGGCGCGGCGCAGGAAGCGGCCGTTGACCCACCCCTCCAGGTCGTTGGCGCCGTTCACGGTGTCCAGCACGTCCACCCGCCGCCAGTTGCCGTCCTCGGCCAGCACCTCCACGCGCGTTCCCGGGGGGAGCGGGCCCTCGTCCAGCGCCTTGCGGTCGGCGCCCGGCCCCACGCGGATGTTGAGCGAGTCCGTGGTCACGAAGACCGGGAGGCGCTCGGCGGCGCCGCCCAGCGCCCGCGAGCGGAAGTTGCCCATGGCGAAGGCCGGGCCCGGGTCGAACTTGCGCCCGGGGGAGATGTCGTCGTGCCCGATGACGTCCTGGAGGTCGTACTGGTCCACCAGCAGCGCCGCCAGCTCCGCCGCGACCTCGATCTGCTCGGTGGTGTAGATGTGCCAGCCGCACGACGTGCTCTCGTTCTTGTGGACGGCCTCCATCACGTCCGCGTCCTTGAAGCTCCCCCCGAACCACGCCTGCCACTTGCCGCCCTTGCGGACCAGCCGGCCGGCGTTGTCCAGCTCGATGCCGATGGAGTGGCGGTTGAGCCCCTCCAGCCCTTCCCAGCGGCTGGCGCCGGCGTGCCAGGCCACCTTGTTGAAGGGCACCAGCTGCGTGATCTTTCCGTCCCGGCCGATCACCACGTGCGCCGACGCCTTGGCCTTGGGGTTGACCAGCCAGTCGATGGACTCCTGCGCGCTGGAGCCCGCGGTGAAGTGCATCACCAGGTACTTTGCTTCCAGCTTCCCCCCCACGTTCGGGCTCGCCCGGAACGGGTAGGGCGTGCCGTCCGGCTTGACGAGCTGGTGCTTGACGATCTTCATGGCGGGAGCTCCTGCGCGGAGGGGGAGGCGCGGCCCGGCGGCGGCGCCGGCGGACCGGGTGCAGCCCGGTCCCTCCGCCGCAAGGGCCGTGCGGCGGGCGCACCCGCCGCGCCTCCCGCCGCAACTCGCTGCGGCGGCCCATCTTGTCCGCGCGCCCCGCGCGCCCCGCCCCGCCCGCCGTCGGGGCGTATGCGCCCCGACCGGGACACCGGAGTCCCACCCGCAGCCCCCCGCGCGCCCCGCCACCCCCGCGACCGGAGCCCCCATGCCCGGCTGGTCCCTCCCCGAGCCCACCCTCGCCCGGACGCTGCTGCTGCGCTCGCTGGCCTACTGGCCCGGCGTCCGCCTGCTGCTGCTGGTGCCGGTCCTGATCGCCATGGCGGCGCGCGGCGAGCCGGTCTCCCTCGCCCTGCTGCTGGCGCCCCTCCCGCTCTTCGCCGTGCCCGTCGCGGCCGCGCTCGCCCTGCTGGAGGCGTGGCGCCGGCACGAGCACCTGATGTTCGCCAACCTGGGCACCGGTCCGGCCGGGATGGCGGCGCTCGCGGCGGCCCCCCCGCTGCTGGGCGAGCTCGCGCTCGTCGCGTGGGCGGCCGCGTGAAGTCCGTGCTCGCGGCCGAGTCCGTCGGCAAGCGGTTCGGCGACAAGGTGGTGCTCAAGTCCGGCTCGCTGTGGGCGGAGGCGGGCAGCGTGACGGCGGTGGTGGGGAGGAACGGCTCCGGCAAGAGCACGCTGATGAAGATCGCCGCGGGGTGGCTGGCGCCGGACCACGGCACGGTGCACTTCATGGGCGAGGTGTACGAGCGGCCGCGCCTGCACCTGCTGGCCCGCCGCGGCCTGTTCTACCTGCCGGACCGCGACGTCCTCACCCCCGGCCTGGCGGTGGGCGCGCAGCTGGGGGCCTTCGCGCGCCGCTACGGCGGCGACGCGCGCGAGGCGGCGGAGCTGCTGGGGATCGCCGGGCTCGTGGACCGCCGGCCGCACGGGCTGTCCGGCGGGGAGACGCGGCGCGCCGAGGTGGCGCTCGCCCTGGCGCGGCGCCCCGCCTGCCTGGTGGCCGACGAGCCCTTTCGCGGCGTGGACCCCCGCGACGCGGAGGCGCTGGCGCGCGCCTTCCGCGCGCTGGCGGACCGCGGGTGCGCGGTGGTCCTGTCCGGGCACGAGGTGCCCACGGTGTTCGCGCTGGCGGACCGGCTGCTCTGGGTGGAGTCCGGCACCTCGCAGTGGCTGGGCTCCCCCGAGGAGGCCCGCAGGAGCGACCGCTTCCGCCGCGAGTACCTGGGCTCGCGCGGCTGAGCCGCGCGCGGGCGCCCGCCGGCGGTCCGGATCTTCCGGAGGCCGCCCGCGGACCCCAACCCAGGCGGAGCGGCATGCCCCCAGCGGATGGAAAGCGGAAGGCGGAGGCGTACGGGCGCCAGGTGGCGCGCGCGCTGGACGCGGCGTACGAGCGCGCCGGCCGGAGCGAGCGGACCGTGGAGCTGGCGGAGGCGCGCATCGTGGTCTTTTCCGACCAGCACAAGGGGGTGCGCGACGGGGCCGACGACTTCCGCCGCTGCGAGGCGGCGTACGACGCGGCGCTGGGCTACTACCTGGAGGCGGGGCACACGCTGGTGGTGCTGGGGGACGCGGAGGAATTGTGGGAGGCCCCGCCCCGCGCGGTGTTCCAGGCGTACCGCCACACCCTGGAGCTGGAGGCCGAGTTCCACCGCGCCGGGCGGTACCGGCGCGTCTGGGGGAACCACGACGACCTGTGGGGATCGGAGCTGGCGGTCCGGACGCTGCTGGACCCCGTCTTCCCCGGGATTCGCGTGGAGGAGGCGATCCGGCTGCGCGTGACGGACGGCGGGCGGGAGCTGGGGACGCTGTTCCTGGCGCACGGCCACCAGGGGGTGCGCTGGAGCGACCGCTGGTCGCGCGTGGCCCGGATCCCGGTGCGCTACGTGTGGACCGCGGTGCAGCGGGTGACCGGGCGCTCGCTGAACACCCCGGCCCGCGACTTCCGCCTGCGCAAGCGGCAGGACGTGGCGCTGTACTCGTGGGCCGAGGGGCGCCCCGGGACCGTGCTGGTGGCCGGGCACACGCACGCGCCCATCTTCCGCTCCCGCCCCCGCTCCGCCCGGGTGCAGGCGGAGCTGGAGGCCGCGCGCGCCGCCGCCGCCCGGTCCGCGGACGACGCGGAGGCCGCGGAGCGGGTGCGGCGGCTGCGGGCGGAGCTGGAGTGGGTGCGCGCCGAGGAGAACCAGGCCTCTGCCGAGCGGGTGGTGCCCATGGCGGGGCCGTACTACTTCAACACGGGGTGCTGCTGCTTCGTGGACGGGCACATCACCGGCATCGAGATCGCGGGCGGGGAGATCCGCCTGGTGCGCTGGCCCGACGCGGCCGGCAGCCCCGCGCCCGCCGTGCTGGAGCGCGCCGACCTGCGCGAGGTGTTCGCCGCCTGCGCGGAGCACCGGGCGTGACGGAGAGGCTGCTGGCCGAGCAGATCCGCGGAAAGGCTGCCGACGGACGCTTCGAGCTCTCGGACCATGCGGTGAAACAGGCCCTGGATCGCAGCATAGCGGTGCACGAGGTCCGCGAAGCGCTCGGCCGGGGCGAGGTGATCGAGGACTACCCAAACGACAAGTACGGCCCCAGCTGCCTCGTTCTCGGACGGACGGACACGGGACGACCTCTGCACGTGCAGTGCAGCTATCCATCCCGTCCGGTGCTCAAGATCATTACCTTGTATGAGCCCGATCCCGAACTCTGGACCGACCATCGCCAGCGCAGGAGGTGAACGATGACAGGCTGGGAGCGGGAGGAAAGACTGGTGGAACGGCTGGTGACGTACACGGCCGAGATCGACGGCCGGGTCGTCATCGTGGAAAACGTCCCCGCTCGCGTGGACGAGGAGACGGGAGAGCGGTACTTCTCGCCTGCGACGGTCGAGCGGCTCCAGGAGATCATCTGGAGCGGCCGCACTCCGGCCCGCGTGGTGGAGACGCCCGTCTTCGAGTTCGCCGCCTGACGCCATGACACCTCGCAACCAGGACCCTCGCCGCCGCGGGCTGGACGACCGCCTGGCGGAGTTCGAGGCGGGCCCCGCCTCCACCCCCACCTGGGGCGAGGTGCGCGACCGCCTGCGGGCGCGCTCCGCGATCAAGGGGAGCAAGCCCCGCGGCGGTGCGCAACGTGCAGCACCCCGGGATGCGCGAGACGCATCCGCCCACGACGACCGGCAAGGAACCACGATGAAAGAGCCTTCACGCCGCGGCCCCCCGGGACGCGGTCCCTCCGACCGCCGCCCCCCGCGCCCCCGCGACGACTCCGACGAGCCGCGCGGCTTCGCCCCGCCCCGCGGCGGGGGCGCAGGCACGGACGAGCTGCTGGAGCTGGCCGACGAGCTGGAGGACCAGGCGCGCTCGCTGATGCAGCAGGCCCGGCGCCTGCAGCGCATGGCCCGCAGCCTGGAGGGCGCCGGCGAGGAGCGGCCGCCCCGCCCGCGCGGCAAGCCGGGCGGCTTCGGCGGCGGCCCGCGGCGGGAGGGCGGCCCGCGCCGCGAGCGCCCCGGCGGCGACGAGGGCGAGGAGCGCCGCCCGCGCCCCCGCGCCGGCGGCGGCGAGGACCGGCCGCGCAAGCGCCCCGCGGGCGGCGAGGACCGCCCCCGCAAGCGCGACGACGACGACGCGCCGCGCCCCCCCCGCAAGCGCCCCGGCGGCGGAGCCCCGGCCTGGGCGCCCAAAGGCGGCAAGAAGCGCAAGCCGTAGCCGTCCCCGGGGGGACGCCAGCGCGCCGCCGGTCCACGGACCGGCGGCGCGCTCGTCTTTTTCCGGACGCCTTGCCGCCGCGGCGGCCGGGCGCGAGCTTGGCCCGGTCACCATCACCCCGGGGCGAGAGCGATGCGGCGCACCATCCGGCGCGCGGGCGAGGTGTGGGAGCTGGCGGTGGGGATCGACCCGTTGCGCGGCGACCCCGTGCGCTTCGAGCGGCGGGAGGACGCGCTCGGCTTCCTGCGCCACCTGGCCGCGGAGGAGGGGACGGCGGCGCTCCGCGAGCTGCTGGCCGGGGAGTGGCCGGGCGCCGGGGTGCACCGCATGGGTGACGCCGAGGTGCTGGAGCGCCTGGCGGGCGAGCTGGCGGCGGGCGTGGTGCGCGTGGGGCTGGCGCCGCTCCCGGCGCCGTCGCGCTTCGTGCCGGGCGGCGGGTCGGCGGCATCGTCCCCGTCGTCCCCATCCTCGTCCCCGGGGTCGTCGCCTCCGGGCTCGACGTCCTCCGCGTCGGGGCCGCCGGCGCCCGGGTCGGCGGGCAGGACGGGCGCCGCGGCGGGGCGGCCGCCCACGCCGCGCGAGATGGAGGCGGCCGCGCGGGCGTCGCGCCCGGTCCGCGCGGCGCCCGCCCCCCCGCCGCGGCTGGACTGGATCGAGATCCGGCTGGTGGGCGAGGACGACCGGCCCATCCCGGGCGCGCGCTACCGGGTGGTGCTCCCGGACGGCACGGAGCGGAGCGGCAGGCTGGACGGCAAGGGCCTCGCGCGGCTGGACCGCATCCCCTCCGGGACGTGCAGGGTGTCGTTCCCGGAGCTGGACCGGGACGCCTGGACGCCGCTCTGAGGCGGCGCCGGGCCCGCCCGGCCGCCTACTTCCAGGGCATCTCCGGGACCGCCGCCTTGTTCTGGAAGACGCCGGCGCGGAGGACGGCCCACAGGCCGGTGCTCTCGGCCGAGCCGTAGGAGTAGACGGAGAAGCCGGCCACCCCGCGCTGGCGCCCCAGCTTGACCTGCTTCTCCACCTCCGCCGGGCCCTTGCCGGCCCCGATGCCGATGTACACCTGGCGTCCCCCCGACTCCTCCAGGCGCTGCACGTGGTCGTCCAGCAGGCACGCCCAGTCGGTGAAGGCGCAGGGGGTGGGCGTGACCGCGTAGTAGGTCATGGGCGCCGCCACGTCCAGGTAGCCGTTCCGGGCCCAGGCGAGCGGGTCCTGGAAGTACTGGGAGTACCCCTGCGACGAGTTCCACCCCCACCTGTCCTGGTAGATCTGCCACACGGCGGCGGACAGCACCACGGAGGCGCGCACGGCGCGCACGCTGTCGTACGTCTCCCTGACCGTGCGGTTGACCAGCGAGCGGCGGAAGTCGTTCCACTCGGCGGGGTAGCTGGCCGGGCTCTTGCCGAAGGAGGCGCGGCTCGCGGCGTCGTACGACCACCCGGTGCCGGGATAGCGGATGCGGTCCAGGTGGATGCCGTCCACCGCGTAGCGCCGGGCGATGTCCGCCGAGACGCGGGCGAGCTGCGTCCTCACCCCCGCGTTCCCGGGCGACAGGTACACGTACTCCTCGCTGTTCGGGCAGGGCTGGGCCGTGCCCGCGCTGTTCACCACCTTCCACTCCGGGTGCGCCAGCAGCACGTGGCGCGGGTTGCCGGGATCGGACTCGCGCAGCAGCGAGCAGGTGGTGCTGGACCCGGAGCCCCAGCCGGTGAGCGCGTTGAGCCAGGCGTGCAGCTGCAGCCCGCGCGCGTGCGCCTCGCGCACGGCCACCGCCAGCGGGTCCCACGTGGGCGTGCCGCCCAGGCGGCCGCACAGCCCCACCGAGCAGGGCTCCAGCGCGGAGCGGTAGTAGGCGTCGCCGGAGCCGCGCACCTGGAAGAACACCACGTTGAAGTTGGCGTCCGCCGCCTTCTGCATGATGGTGGCGATCTTGGCGGGCGAGTCGTACTCGAAGCGGCTCACCCACAGGGCGCGCGCCTCCGCCCCGAGCGCGGACGCCTGCGGCCCCCCGGCCGGCACGGCGGGCCGGGGATCCGGGGCGGCGGGACCCTCGCCGGGCGTGCACGAGGCCAGGGCGGCGAGGACCAGTGCGGGGAGACCGAGGCGCAGCGAGCGGTGCATGCGGTTCCGGGGTGAAGGGAGCGGGAGGGGCGCGCTCGCCCCGGCGGAAGGGGGCGCGAGGATCCGAGCGAGCACCTGGTTGCGTTTGTTGTCACCTATTATGCGTGCGCAGGCGCCGCGGCCGCAAGCTTCGCGTCGGGGTTCCCGCGCCGGGGTGCGGCATGCATCTTCCCGGCGGGCGGGAACCGCGGCTTTTTCGGGAGAACACGGGATGGGAAAGGCGATGGCGAGCACGGAAGCGGCGGCGGGCGGCTACCCCGCGCGCCCGGCGGAGACTTCGGTGCCGGTGCACCCGGCGATCGCGGCGCGGTGGAGCCCGTCGCGCTTCGACGCGGACTACGAGGTGCCGCGCGAGGACCTGGTCGCCGTGCTGGAGGCGGCGCGCTGGGCGCCCTCGGCGGGGAACGGGCAGCCCTGGCGCTTCCTGGCGGTGCCGCGCGGCCACCCGCGGCGCGCGGGGCTGGAGGCGGCGCTCCGGCCGGGGAACGCCTGGGCGAAGCGCGCCTCCGTTCTGCTGGTGTCGCTGGCGAAGACCACGCGCGAGAGCAGGGACGGCGCCGCCGTGCCGAACGCCTGGGCCGAGCACGACACCGGGCTCGCCACCGGGCTGCTGCTGGTGCAGGCCACGGCGCTGGGGCTGGCCTCCCACCCCATGGCCGGGTGGGACGCGGAGGCGCTGCGCGCCACCCTGGAGGTGCCGCCGGACTTCCGCCCCATGGCGGTGATCGCGCTGGGCCGCCACGACCCCGCGCTGGAGGACGCCGCACTGCTGGAGCGCGAGTCGCGCCCGCGCACCCGCCGCCCGCTGGGCGAGACGGCGTTCCTGGGCGCGTTCGGCGAGGAGCCGCTCGGATGAGGGACGACGAGGCGCTGCGGACGAGCTGGGACCGCAACGCCGCCGCGTGGACGGAGGCCGTGCGCGGCGGCGCCATCCCCTCGCGGCGGGCGGCGACGGACGCCGCGGTGGTGGAGGCCGTGGCGCGGGTGCCCGGGGCGCGGGTGCTGGACGTGGGGTGCGGCGAGGGGTGGCTGGCGCGCGCGCTCGCCGCGCGCGGCCGCGAGGTGGTGGGCGTGGACGGGAGCGAGGAGCTGGTGCGCCGCGCCCGCGACGCCGGCGGCGGCGCGTTCCACGTCCTCCGCTACGACGAGATCGAGGCCGACCCGGCGCGCCTGCACGGCCCCTTCGACGCCGTCGTCTGCAACTTCGCGCTGCTTGGGGATCCCCTCGCGCCGCTGCTGCGCGCCCTCGCCACGGCGCTCGCGCCGGAGGGGCGGCTGCTGGTGCAGACCGTGCACCCCTTCACCGCCTGCGGCGACGCCCCCTACCGCGACGGCTGGCGCACGGAGGACTTCGCCGCCTTCGCCACCCCCTTTCCCGCCGCGATGCCCTGGTACTTCCGCACCGTGGCCTCCTGGCTCGCCGAGACCCGCGCCGCCGGCCTGGAGGTGGCGGAGCTGGAGGAGCCCGTCCACCCGGAGACCGGCCGCCCGCTGTCGCTGCTGCTGACGCTCGCGCGAGCGCCTGCCTGACACCCCCGGCCCCCTCTCCCTTCATACGGTTCACGCGAAGCGTGAAGCGCCATGCTGGGAGAGGGGGAGAACGACGGTGCGCTTCGGCTGGGCTCCGGTGTAGGTGGTCGGCCGGGGGATGCTGCTCCGGGGGAGCCGAACTCGCCGGCGCTCCGTCTGCGCTGTCGAGATCACGCTGGCTTCGAACATGACGTTCCCCCTGCGCAGCCTCCCCCGACCTCCCTGCGCAGATCCAAGGAACTGCAACAGCCAGGCAGTTGCAGTTCTCCCCCTCTCCCGCAAGCGGGAGAGGGGGCCGGGGGGAGGGGGCCTGCCACAGCGGCCCGATCTTGCCTCCCGGGAAGCCCTCCCCCGGCACGGGGGAGGGTGGCGGCGATAAAGCCGCCGGGTGGGGGCCCCCGCGGACGCCAGCGCGATCCCCGCGTGAGGGATGCGAGCGCGAAGCGGCGAAACCCAACAGCAGTACCGTTGGGGTTCGCCTCCGTTACGCACAGTTTTATCGTGCGTTACGGAGCCGCAGCCCGACCCCGGCGCCAGCCGGGGGCACGCCCGCACCCGCCGTTCAAGCCGTAAAAAGCAGCTCAGTCGTCCAACACACCCCCCACCAGCCGCACCTGCACCCCGAACGTCTTCCCGAACAGCCCCGCCTTTTCCCGCAAAGCCCAGCGCTCCAGCAGCAGGTCCCCGGCCGACTCCGCCTCCAGCACCAGCTCCCCCTTCCGCACCCGCGCCCGCACCGACTCCACCGCCTGCAGGTGCTCGCGGTCCAGCGCGTCCGCCATCCGCAGCAGCGCCGACATCCTCACCACCCGCTCCCGCTCGGAGGGTGACAGCCGCTGGAACGAGTCGTGGTCCGTGGTCGGCTCGCCCTTGCGGTGGTAGCGCGCCACGTTGGCCACCAGCCAGATCTCCCCCGGCGCGAACCCGGGGAGCTCGGACTGGGAGATCAGGTACAGCGAGTGCTTGTGGTGCCGCTTGCGGCTGATGAACGCCCCCACGTCGTGCAGCACGGCGGCGGCCAGCAGCACCCGCCGGTCGGCGGCGTCCAGCCCGTGCGTGTCGCGCAGCTGGTCGAAGAGCGACCCGGCCAGCCGCGCCACGTGCATGGCGTGCGCCTCGTCGAACAGGTAGCGCCGCCCCAGCGCCACCGCCCCCTCCACCACGCTGCGCTCGCGCCGGTCCTCCCACTCCTGGTGCGTGGTCAGGTCCTCCACCAGGTCCAGCAGCAGCCCGTCCTTGACGCCCACGCCGGGCACTTGGATCTCGTCCGCGCCGGCCAGGTCCGCCACCCGCTCGTAGACCATCGCCGCGGGGAGGATGACGTCGGCGCGGTCGGCGCGCAGCTTGAGCCGCTCCATCCGCTCGCGGACCGAGAGGCCGGAGAGCATTGCGATGGTGGCGCGCAGCTCGTCCATGGTGATGGAGCCGGCCCGGCCGCCCCGCGGCGGACGCCCGCCCAGCTTGGCCAGCGCCTCGATGTTGCCGCCGGTGGCGATCACCCCGGCCGGGCGCAGGTGCTGCGCGGCGGCGGGGATCTGCAGGGTGGCGGCGTACTCGCGCAGCAGCCGCTCGAAGCGGCCCGGGGCGTCGCCGTCGCCGGAGAGAACCTCCAGCAGCCGCACCGAGCCCATGGTGTGCGACTCGCTCCACACGATCCCGGTGGCGCTGGCAAGCGACACCTCCACGCTGCCGCCCCCCAGGTCCACCAGGATCCAGCGCTCGCGGCCCAGCTCCACGCGGCTGCGGATGGCGTCGTACACCAGCTGCGCCTCCTCCCAGCCGGTGATCACCTCCAGCTCCAGCCCGGCCTCCTCGCGCACCCGCCGGACGAACTCGGCCCCGTTGCGGCTTTCGCGCACGGCGCTGGTGGCGGTGGCGCGGTAGTGCTCGATCCCCAGCCGCTCCATCCGCCGCCGGAAGTCCGCCAGCCCCGCCACCGCCGCTTCCATGGCCTCCGGGGCCAGCCGGCCGGTGACGAACACGTCGTGCCCCAGGCGCACGCCCCTGCGCTCCTCGTCCAGCACGGTGCGCTCGGCGGGGCCGGTGAACTCGGCGGCCACGAAGCGGATGGCGTTGGAGCCCACGTCCACGGAGGCGACGCGGAGCGGAAAGGAGGCCGCGGGCTCCGGCTGCTCCTTCTTCCGGGGGCGTGCGTGGGCGGCGCGGAGTCGGCTCATTCGCGGGTGCTTTGGGAACGGCTGTGGACGGCGGGTGCGGGCGTGCCCCTCGCTGACGCTCGGGTCGGGCTGCGGCTCCGTAGCAGACGAAACGACCGTCTGCAACGGAGTCGAGCCCCCGACGATACTGCCGTCGGGGTCTCGCCCCTTCGGGCCGACATCCCTCACGCGGCTTCGCGCTGGCGTCCGCAAGACTCGCTCCGAGTGGCCTGCGGTCGGGGAAAACGCGAGCCCTCCCCCGGTGGGCGGGGGAGGGCTCGCTGCCGCGGCGTGCGTCGCGTGCAGACGGGGCCGCTACCCGTAGATGAGGCACCCGCCGCAGTACCGGCAGCTGTAAGACGTCGGGTACGTCGAGCAGTAGTCCGGGTTGTCCTGGCAGAACGACTGGCAGTCCGGCGCCCGGGCCGCGGGAGCGGGCGAGGCGAGCAGCTGGGTGGCGCTGAGCATCAGCACGGCGGCGCTCGGGACGGCGAGCAGCGCGCGGACCCGGCTGCGGGACTTGTGGCTCATGGCGTCCTCCTGGGAGTTCCGGTGCACGGGGGCATGGCGTCCGCCACCCCCGAAAGCACGGTAACTGTCGGTTCCTATAGAGTCAATATTACACGAACCACCGCCCGGAAAAGGAAAAGCCCCTCCCCCGCGACCGGGAAAGGGGCCTCGGATGCGGCCGGCGGAGATCCGGCTACCGCGCGCGCACCCTGACGCGCAGCATCACCAGCTCGTGCCGGAGGCCGTAATACGTCATCTCGCCGGTGTTGCGGTAGGCGCTCACCCACACGCTGCCGTCGTCGGCCGGCCACACGGCGGTGACCCGGTCCCACGTCTTCGCGAAGCGGTGCTCGCGCCACCCGGCGGCGGTGCGGTAGAAGAAGCCCGCGGGGTGCAGCAGGTACGGCTGCCCGTCCCGGTCCACCGCCAGGGAAAGGACGGCCTCGCCGCGGTCCTCCAGCGGGTTGGAGACCCGCTCCGCGCGCCCCCCGCGCAGGGTGTACAGCGCGCTGCGGCCCAGCACCCCCCAGACGGCGCCGCCGCCGGAGGGGGACACCAGGTTTGCGAAGCCGAGCCCCGTGCCCGGGACCAGGGACCAGGCGGTGCCGTTCCAGTACGCCGTCTCCGTCTCGGTGGACGCGTACAGCTCCGTCTCGGAGGCGGCCGCGAACGCGTTCACCTGCCGGCCGGCGTAGGGCTCCGGGAGGGCCAGGTCGGTGAGCCGGCCCCCGGCGAGCCGCTCCACCGAGGAGCGGCCGGAGTACAGCGGCGACCGCAGCCCGAAGACCGCGCCCCCCGCGCCGGTGACGCGCTGCCACCCCCGCAGGGTGGAGTCCGGGCGCCAGGCTCCGCCGGGCGGGGACACGTACGTGTCCAGGGTGCCGGTGCCGTAGGCCGTCCCGTCCGGGGCGACGTAGAGGTCGCCCGCGGAGGTGAACAGCGCCCCCGTGCTCCCCGTGTTGGACCACGCCGCGCCGCTGAAGCCGAAGGTCAGGCTGTAGGTGGTGGCGCGGTAGTTCTCCAGCCCGATGGCGAGCATGCGCCCCCCGCCCTGGTAGAAGCGTCGCACGTAGGGGTAGTGGCCGCTCCAGGTCACCGGGAACTCCTCGGTGGCCGCCCCCGCCCGCACGACCACGCGCACCCGGGCCGTCCCCGCCACCGCCTCCACGGCGGCGTCGCCGGCGCCCACCACGCGCACCAGCCCGGTGGAGTCGGCCACCGCCACGGTGGGGTCCAGCGAGGCCCACTGCGGGCGGAGCGCGGCGGCGGGCACCGGGTTGCCGAAGCGGTCCGTGCCCTGCACCGCCAGCCGCACGGTGTCGCCCACGCCCAGCGTCCGCACCGAGTCGCCGACCAGGCGGAGCGCGGCGGGGACGTCCGCGGCGGCGGAGGCGCGCACCGTGTCCAGCACCGCGGGCCCGCCGTCGAGCAGGGCGCGCACCTCCAGGAGCTGCTCGCCGGCGCGGGTGCCCAGCACCCAGGCGTTGGCGGAGCGCCCGTCGCGCCCGGTGGTGGTGGTGCTCCGCAGGATCTCGCCGCCCTCCGAGAGCACCCGCCACTCCAGCTCCAGCCCCCGCAGCGGCGATCCGCCGCGGGTGCTCACCTGCACCACCACCGAGTCGGCCAGGGCCCTGCCCACGGTGCCGGCCTGGGCGTCGCCCAGCACCACGGACGCGGCCAGGTCGGCCGGGTCGCGGCCGGCGGGGTCGGTGGGGCCGTTGTCGCAGGCGGCGAGCGCCAGGGCGGCGAGCGCGGGGAGCCCCGCGCGGAAGACGGCGCGGCTCATCGGGCACCTCCGTCCAGGTTCGAGGTGGAAGAGGTGGCGCGGGGCCGGATGCGCAGGAACGCGAGCTGCCGGTCCGCCCCGCCCGTGGGGGTCCGCCCCAGGGGGCGGGTGGCGGCCACCCAGACGCTCCCGTCGGCCTCGGGCCAGAGGCCCGTGGTCGGCGTCCACTCGCCGGGGACGGGGAGGGTCCGCCAGCCGCGGGCGTCGCGGACGAGCACGCCGCCGGAAAAGGACAGGTACGGGTCGCCGTCCGGGTCCACGGCCACGCTCCGGACCCAGTCGTCGGTCGGGCGCTCCAGCGGGAAGGCGACGCGCTCCGCCACGCCGCCGCGCAGGCGGAAGAGCCGCCGGGTCGCGTCCTCCACGATCCCCCACGCGGTCCCCGCCTGCGGGTGGGCCGAGACCAGGTGCAGCCGCACGGAGTCCCCGGAGCCGGCCTGGCGCACGGCGGACCACGCGGACCCGTTCCAGTACGCGGCCGGGTAGCCGCTCCCTGCCAGGTACAGCTCGTCGCCGCCGGCGGCGGCGAGCGTGGCCGCGAAGAAGGCCCGGTCCAGCTCGGGGGGGAGGCGCAGGTCCACCAGCTGCTCGCCGGCGAGCCGGTACACCGCGAGCGAGTCGAGCCAGCCGGCGGACCGGGGCCGGCGGGCGCTCACGAAGAGCACGTCGCCCGAGCCGGCGACGCCGAGCCCCTGCCGGAGGGCCGCGATCGAGGTCCACCCGGCGCCGGGAAGAGAGGTGTACACCCCGCCCGCGGAGCCGTTGGAGTACCGGGTCGCCGCGTACGCCCGCCCCGCCGGGGTGACGTGCAGGGAGGTGGCGCTCAGCTCCGCCGGCGTGGGGTCCAGGGTCTGCGCGGTCCAGCGGGAGCCGTCGAAGGCGTAGCCCAGCGCGATCCCGCGCGACTGCGTCCCGTCGTACACCGTCGCCGCGCCCACCGCGGCCAGGCGCCCGCCGCCGCGGTGGATGGCGGCGACGCCGGGGAAGAAGCGCGCTCCCACGTCCACCGGGAACACGTCCACCACGGCCGCGACGGCCAGGCGCAGCCGCGCCGTGGCGGTGCCCGCGCGCGCCTCCAGCACGGCGTCGCCCAGCTGCAGCGCGCGCACCCGCCCGGCGGAGTCCACCGACGCCAGCGCGGGCGTCAGCGACTGCCAGGCGGGGCGCGCCTGCGCCGCCGGCACCACGTTGCCGAAGCGGTCCCGCGCGCGCAGCGCGGGGCGGACGGTGTCCCCCACCGCCAGGGCGCGCAGGGTGTCGCCCTCCACCTCCAGGGTCGCGGGCTCCCCGGCGCGGGCCGTGGCGCGGACGGTGTCCACCACGACAACCCCCTCGGGGAGCACGGCGCGCACCTCGGCCTGGTGCTCCCCGGCGCGGGGGCCCAGGATCCAGGCGTTGCCGGAGCGGCCGTCCGGGCCGGTGCGGGTCGTGGGGAAGCGGAGCTCCCCCCCGCCCTGGGAGAGGACGCGCCATTCCAGCGTGACCTCGCGGGCGGGGGCGCCGCCGCGGCCGAGCACGCGGACGACGACGGAGTCGGGGAGGGGCTCGCCGGCGGGGGCGGCCTGGCCGTCGCCGCGGACGGTCTCGCCGGCCAGGTCGGCGGGGACGAGCTCGCCGGGGCGCAGCGTGTCGCTGCAGGCGGCCAGCGCGGGGAGCGCCAGCGCGGCGGCGAAGCGCAGTGCGGATCGCGTGTGTTTCGTAGCCATGCGGGAGCGGAGGGCGGAACGTGCGTGCTCTGCCGATGCGACGAAACGGACGACCGCGCCCCCGCCCGCGTCACGCGGGCGAGGGCGGCCGCCGGCTCAGGCGCTCCGCACCCTCGGCGGGCCCGTGCCGGCTTCGCCCGGCACCTCCGCGTCCTCGCCCCGCACCACCTCCATCTCCTCGCGGCTCTCGCGCGCCTGCACCAGCACCTCCAGCTCGCGCTCGCGCAGGTTGAAGGTGTAGCCGGCGCCCACGATCCCCACCCGCAGGTAGCTGAGCGTCAGCGGCGCCCCGTTCATGCACTCGTCCGCGTTGTCGAACCGGACGCCGCGCCCGTCCACGAAGGTCACCGAGCCGCGGCCGCGCACCTCGCCCAGGTGCCCGTGGATCACCACCGCGGTGTCCTCGTCGATCCCCAGCCCCATCAGCTCCGGGTTCTGGGCGATCACCATGAACAGGCGCTGCAGGCGGCGGCGCTGGGAGAAGTGCGTGTCGATCATCGCCCGGAAGCCCAGCAGCCCGAAGCCGGGGCCCAGGTGGAGGTCCTGCATCTGCCCGTACTCGTCGGGCTCGCCGCCGGCCAGGATGGTCTCGGTGAGCGCGGCGGCCCCGGCGCTGGTGCCGCACACCACGGCCCCGCGCGAGTACGCCTCGCGCACCGCCCGGTCCACCCGCGAGCCCCCCAGCGTCGCCACCAGGTGCACCTGGTCGCCCCCGCCGAAGAAGATGCCGTCGGCGCCGCGGATCATCTCGGCGATGCGCGCGTCCTGCGCCCGGTCGCGCCGGTCGATCACCGGGATCTCCACGTTGTGCGCCCCCGCCGCGGCGAAGGCGCCCATCCACTCCCGCGCCGAGCCGGCCGGGTCGGTGGAGGCGGTGGTGATCCCCACCACCTTGCCGCCCTGGCGGGCGTTGCAGCGGTCCAGGAAGCTCCCCAGCGCGTCGCCCTGCGGCTCGCACGCGCCGCCGATCAGCACCAGCGTGCCGGCCTGGCGGTCGGTACGGCGGCGGTTTGGGTGCTCCTCGTCGGGCTCCGGGGCGTTCTCCGGGGCCGAATTTCCGTTACGGGACCGGGCCATCGGGCTCCACCTGCGGGTCGGGTTGCGTCTGCCGGAGGGCGAGCGCGGCGAGCGCGCCGGCCAGCTGCGGCGCGGCGGCCTCGCCGGGGCGCAGCGGGCCGCCGTCCACGGCCCGGCCGTCCAGCTCCAGGGCGATGCGCCCGCCGCGCGCCACGGCCCGGGCGTGGGCCGCGCGGGCGTCGCGGTCGGGGAGGCGCTCGTCCGTGGTGAACACGGCCAGGCGGCAGCCGGCGTCCAGGGCGCGCTCCTGCAGGTCCGGCTCCCCGGCGGGAACCACGGCGAAGCCGCCCTCCGCCACCGCGTCGGCGGGGACGGACAGCAGCTTGCGGGCCAGCTCCGGGTCGCGGTAGCGCTCCGGGACGTCGCGCGGCTCCGCGTCCAGGATCACCGCCACCCGGGACGACGAGTAGGGGAGGCCGGCGTTGAGGAGGTAGGCCGGGGACACGTCCACCACCAGCTCCCCCGCGCCGATCCCCCGCCGCAGCATCTCGGCGCGGACGGCGCCGCGGTCGCCGCCCCCGGTGATCCCGCACCTCACCGCGTGGCGCAGCCGCGGGGCGTCCGGCGCGCCGGCCAGCGCCCGGAGCTCCGCCACCGCGCCGTCCACCCCGTCCAGCGTCCCCGCCAGCGCCCGCTGCACGGTCTCCAGCGCCAGCGCGGCGGAGCGCAGCCCCACCTCGGCGTGCAGGTGCTCGAACACCACCGTGTACTCCCCCGGCCGGTCGCCGCCGCGCGCCCGCCCGTAGCCCACGTCGTGCCCCGCCATGGACTGCAGCTCCAGCCCCACGTGCTCCACGATGTGCGGGGCGTAGGTGCCGTCCCGCAGGCGCACGACGAAGCCCCCGCGCTCGCCGACCGAGCAGCGGTGCTCCCACAGCCCGGGGAGCGCCGCCAGCAGCGCGTCCGTGAAGCCGGGGACCTGCGCGGAGGAGATGTCGTCATAGGCGCCGGGGACCAGGTCCACGCGCGTCACCGGGCGCCGCGACCAGAAGCTCGCGCCGCGGATGCTGCGGAGCCCGACGAGCGAGATCTCGGTGAACGGGTCGGGCAGCTCCATCGCGTCAGGCCGCGGCCGGGCCGCTGGAGTGCGGGTGCAGCTGCGCCAGCACCCCCGGCACGTCGTCGGCCAGGATCAGCGCCAGCTCGCCGTCGCCCACCTCGCGCAGCACCCGGTCCACCGCCTCCCGCTCGTCCAGGATCACCTCGATGCGCTCCTCGTCCATCCCCCCCTCCCGCAGCCCCTCCACCACGAGCGCGGCGATCGCCCCGTCCTCGCGGCCGCGCCGGTCCGGGTCCTCCTTGACGATGACGCGGTCCAGCCCCGCGGCCAGCCGCCCCACCCCGCGGATGTCCTCGTCGCGGCGGTCTCCGGGGACGGCGACCACCCCGATGCGGCGCAGGGCGGGAAGGTTGAGCGCCAGCTCCAGCAGCCCCTCCACCGCGGCCTGGTTGTGGGCGTAGTCCACCAGCACCCGCGCCTTCCCCACCCGCAGCAGGTTGAGCCGCCCGGGGGTCATGGAGGGCGAGGGGAAGAAGGAGAGCAGCCCGGCGCGGATGGTGTCGTACCTCACCCCCTGCACGTACGCCGTGGCGATGGCGGCAAGCACGTTCTGCTGCTGGAAGCGCGCCGCCCCGCCCAGCATCAGCGGCACCTCGCGCACGGTGGCGATGGGGATGCGCAGACGCCCGCGGCGCACCACGAAGGTGCCGTCCTCGATGCGCACGCCGATGCCGCCGCGCTCGATGTGGTCCTCGAACCGCTCGTTCTCGCCCTCCGGCGCCGTGGAGAACAGCACGATGTCGGCGCCGGTCCGCTCGCGCATGGCGTACACCAGCGGGTCGTCGGCGTTGAGCACCGCGTGCCCCTCGCGCTTGACCACCGCCGGGATCACCGCCTTGACCTCGGCCAGCTGCTCCAGCGTGTTGATGCCGCGCAGTCCCAGGTGGTCGGCGCTGACGTTGAGCACCACCCCCACGTCCGCCTCGTCGAAGCCCAGCCCGGCGCGCAGCACCCCGCCGCGCGCCGTCTCCAGCACCGCCACGTCCACGGTGGGGTTGCTGAGGATGATGTTCGCCGAGAAGGGGCCGGTCATGTCCCCCTCCATCACCAGCCGGTTCTGCAGGTACACGCCGTCGGTGGTGGTGAAGCCCACCGTCTTCCCCGTGTGCCGGAACAGGTGGGCCACCAGCCGGGTGGTGGTGGTCTTGCCGTTGGTGCCGGTGATGGCGATCACCGGGATGGTGTACGGCGTCCCCGGCGGGTACAGCATGTCCACGATGGGGGCGCCCACGCTGCGGGGGGTGCCCTCGCTGGGGTGGGTGTGCATGCGCAGCCCCGGCGCCGCGTTGACCTCGATGATCACCGCCCCGTTCTCCCGGAACGGCACCGAGATGTCGGGCGAGAGCACGTCGATGCCGGCGATGTCCAGCCCCACGATCCCCGCGGCCATCTCGGCCGCGGTCACGTTGTCGGGGTGGATCTCGTCGGTGCGGTCGATGGAGGTGCCGCCGGTGGACAGGTTGGCCGTGGCGCGCAGGAACACCTGCTCGCCCGCCGCCGGCACCGCGCCCATGGAGCTGCCGCGCGAGGCCAGGAACTCCTCGGTGGCCGCGTCGCCCGGGAGGCGGGTGAGCACCTTGGTGTGCCCCTTGCCCCGGCGCGGGTCGCGGTTGGCCGCGTCGATCAGCTGCCGCACGGTGTGCTCGCCGTCGCCCACCACGTGCGCGGGGACGCGCTCCGCCACCGCCGCCACCCTGCCGTCCACCACCAGCACCCGGTAGTCGCGCCCGGTGACGAAGCGCTCCACCACCACGCGCCGCGAAAAGGCGCTGGACTCGGGCCAGGCCCGGCGGACCGCCTCCTCGTCGGCCAGGCACCCGGAGATGCCGCGGCCGTGGCTGGCGTCCAGCGGCTTGAGGAGCACGGGGTAGCCGATCTCCGCCGCCACCTCCAGCGCGCCCTCCAGCGTGGAGGCGGTGTCGCCCTCCGGCGCGGGGAGGCCGATGTTCCTGAGCACGCGGCGGGTGTCGTCCTTGTCCTGCGCGATCTCCACCCCGATGGCGCTGGTGTAGTCGGACATGGCCGCCTGCACCCGGCGCAGGTTCTTGCCCAGCCCCAGCTGCACCAGCGAGCTGCTGTTGAGCCGGCGCACCGGGATCCCCCGGCGGTGCGCCTCCTCCACGATGGCCGCGGTGGAGGGCCCCAGCCGCACGTCCTCCAGCAGCTCGTGGAGCTCCTCCACCATCGCGGCGACGTCCAGCGGCTCGCCGGACATGCAGGCGCGCACCACCCGCACGGCGTCGCGCACGCTCTGGAGGCCCACGTCCTCCTCCTCGTACGCCACGATCAGCCACCACACCCCCTCGTCGCCCGACTCCACCACCCGCCCGAAGCGTACGTCGGAGCCCGCGAGCGTCTGCAGCTCCAGGGCGACGTGCTCCAGGATGTGGGGGAGGTGGGTGCCCTCGCGCAGCCGCTCCACGAAGCCGCCCGTCTCCCCGCGGGAGCAGGGGTGCTCGTGCAGCGTGGGGATGAGCTCCAGCAGCCGCTCGTTGAAGCCGGGCATCTCGCTGGAGGGGACGTCCTCCAGCGCGCCCAGCCGCACGTCGCAGGCGATGACCGGGGCGAGCCTCCAGAAATTGGGGCCGCGCACCGCGCGCAGGCGCGAGACGCGCAGCTCCTCGGGGTCCAGGCGGGGGGCCGCGGCCGTCGCGGCGGGGTCCGTCCGACTCATGTAGCTCCGGCGAAGGCGTTCAGTCGAGCTCGCTCCTGCGCGAGCGGGCGGCGTACGATTCCGCGTCCAGCGATCCCGGCCCGCGGCCCCCGCCGACGCTCCGCTCGCGCGAGCGCGGCGAGTCGCAGCAGTCGATCCGGCGCGCGTAGGCGCTCTCCGCGGGCGTCGTGCGCGCGTCGGCGCTCCGGTCTGTGGCGCGGCCCTCGTAGCGGTCCATCATCTCATACCCTGGGGGGTCCTGGTTTCCATCCCCGGCGGCCGATCCCGGCGGTCCGCGCGGGCCCGGCCAAATCGCACGAAGCATACCAGGCAACGCCCCCGCGGGAAACGCATGTTCGGCCGCCGCAGCGGCTTGTGGAGCAGGGCGCGGAGCGGGGCGCCACCTGCGCCCCGGTCCCCTTGCCGCGCCCGCCCGGAAACCCGCACATTCCGGCGGATTCCACCCGTGCCCCCCGTCCCGCCGGAGACCCCCGTGAAGCCCATCGCGCTCCTCGCCGCGCTGCTCCTGTCCGCCGCCGCTCCCGCCGCCGCGCAGCACGCCTTCTCGGCGGGCGGCGAGTACGACCCGGCCGTCCCCACGCCACGCAGCGTGCTGGGCTACGAGGTGGGCGAGCGCTTCACCCCGCACCACCTGCTGGTGAGGTACGTGGAGCGCGTGGCCGCGGCGAGCCCGCGGGTGCGGGTGGACACGGTGGCGCACACCTTCGAGGGGCGCGAGCTGCTGCGGATCACGGTGGCGAGCGAGGCGAACGCCCGCCGCCTGGACGCCATCCGCGCGGACGCCGCGCGCCTGGCCGACCCCCGCGCCGCCTCCGCGGGCGAGGCCGAGGCCGTGGCGCGGCGGCTGCCGGCGATCGTGTGGCTGGGCTACACGGTGCACGGCAACGAGGCGTCGGGGACGGAGGCGGCGATCGCCACGCTGTACCAGCTGGCTGCCGGTCGCGACGCGGAGACGCGCGCCATCCTGGACAGCACGGTGGTGCTCATCGACCCGGTGCAGAACCCGGACGGGCACGAGCGGCACGTGCAGGACGTGACGAGGATGCGCGGCGCCCTGGGGGTGCCCACGTCGCCCGAGGCGATGATCCACGACGGCAACTGGCCGGGCGGGCGCACCAGCCACTACGTGTTCGACCTGAACCGCGACTGGTTCATCCTGTCGCACCCGGAGTCGCGCGGCCGGGTGAGGACCTTCACCACCTGGTGGCCGCACGTGGCGGTGGACCTGCACGAGATGGGGTCCAACTCCACCTACTTCTTCGCCCCGCCCATGGAGCCGGTGAACAAGAACGTCCACCCCAGCATCGTGCGCGGGTGGGACGTGTTCGCCGCCGCCAACGCCGCCGCCTTCGACCGGCAGGGGTGGTCGTACTTCCGGCGCGAGGGCTACGACGAGTTCTACCCGGGCTACGGGGTGTCCTGGCCCTCGCTGATCGGCGCGGTGGGGATGACGTACGAGCAGGCCAGCAGCGGCGGCGGGGCCATCCGCCGCAGCGACGGCACGGTGCTCACCCTGCGCGAGGCGGCGCACCACCACTACACGGCCTCCATGGCGACGCTCGGAGCCGCGGCGCGGGGTCGCACCGCCCGGCTGCGCGACTACGTGGAGTTCCGCCGCTCGGCGGTGGCGGACGCGGCGCGCGGCGGGCTGCGCGCGGTGGCGTGGGAGCCGGACGCGCAGGGGCGCGCGGACTCGCTGGCCCGGCGGCTCATGGACAACGGGATCGCGGTGGGGCGGCTGCGCTCGGCGGCCAGCGTGGCGGCCACGGAGTACGGGCGCGGGGGCGGCGGGACGGCGCGGCTCCCGGCCGGGGCGTACGTGGTGGACCTGGCGCAGCCGCAGGGCCGGCTCGCCCGCGCGCTGCTGGAGCCGGACGCGCAGCTGGACTCGTCGTTCATCCGCGAGGAGCTGGAGAGCCGCCGCACCGGGCAGCCGGGCCGCTTCTACGACGTGACCGCCTGGTCGCTGCCGTACACCTTCCGGGTGCGCGCCTGGGGGCTGCGCGGCGTTCCCGGCGGCGTGGAGCCGGCGGACGCGCCGGCGGGGACGGCCGTCGCCGCGCCGGCCACGGCGCGCCACGCGTACGCCTGGGAGGCGGGGAGCGAGGCGTCGTACCGGCTGCTGGCCTCGCTGCTGGCGGACAGCGTGCGGGTGTGGTACGCGTCCCGGCCGTTCACGGCCGGGGGCGAGCGCTTTCCGCACGGGGCGCTGCTCGCGCGGGTGGAGGGCAACGGGCCCGACGTGCACGAGCGGGTGCGGCGGCGCGCGGCGGAGGCGGGGGCGCGGGTGGCGGCGATCCAGTCCGCGGCGGTGGAGGAGGGGACGGACCTGGGGAGCAACAGCGTGTTCCCGCTGCGCACGCCGCGGGTGGCGCTGGCCGGCGGGACCCCGGTGGGCGGCAACTCGTTCGGATTCGCCTGGTACGCGCTCGAGCAGCGGCTGCGCTACCCCGTCACCCCGGTGGACGTGTCCAACCTGGCCGGGGCGGCGCTGGACGACTTCGACGTGCTGGTGGTGCCGTCGGTGAGCGCGGCGGGGCTGGAGCGGGCGCTGGGCGACGGCGGGCGGGAGCGGATCGGGCAGTGGGTGCGGGCGGGCGGGGTGCTGGTGACGCTGGACGCGGCCACGGGGTGGCTGGCCGCGGAGCGCACCGGGCTGTCGCGCTTCCGCGCGCGCCGCGACACCACCGCCCGCGCGGACAGCGCGCAGGGCGCGCCGCTCCCCGTGAGCGTGCCGGGGGCGATCGTCCGGGCGGAGGCGGACACGCTGTCGCCGCTGCTGGCGGGGGTCCACGCGGCGGAGCTGCCGGTGCTGGTGTTCTCGGACCGCGTGTACTCGGCGCCGCGGGACCTGCGGCCGGGGGAGGCCGTGGTGCGCTACGCCCCGCTGCCGCGGCTGCGCATGGCGGGGTACCTGTGGCCGGAGGCGCCGGCTCGGCTCGCTGGGACGCCGTACCTGTGGACGGAGCGGGTGGGGCGGGGGCGGATCATCGGCTTCGCGGGGGATCCCAACTTCCGCGACCTGTGGCGGGGGCTGCTGCCGCTGTTCGCCAACTCGGTGTTCTTCGGGCCTAGCTTCTGAACTGCTCCTGATCGGAAAGGCCACGCATGCCGGAACCTGTGACCATTGCGACTCTGACGATAGCCGGTCTCGGCTGGGTGGCCGCGTCTGCTGCCGGAGGCATCGTCGAGGGCATCTCCGGTGAGACCTTCTCAGGGATCATACGCGCGACGAGGGACCGATTTGCCGGTCTCCGAGGTGCTTCCGAGAGCCAGGAAGTTGCTCGGGCTGTGAGGATCGCGCAGATCCAGGCGCTTGAGCGGGTCATCCGCGAATTCCAGAAAGTTGCACGGCCGGAGAGGTTCAGCGCGCTGTTTACCCGGCCCAACAGCTTTTTCGACCAGAGCCTGGCTTTCTGCGCACGCGCGGTTGGCAGGAGCACGGACCCGTCAGTCAAGCTTAACCTTGAAGTGACTCCGTCCCTCACGTCCGCGATCGACGGCCTGCTCGCACCCTCCACGGCCGGCGACGCGGCGGGCCAGCACGGCCGGGTAGTCGCTGCGCTTGCCGAGGATGCGGTGCTGGAGGAACTGACTGAGGCGCTTGATGGGGTCCGGCTGCCGGACGGGTTCGAGGAGCACTTCCGGAACGGTTCCCAATCCAAGCCTCGCTTTCTGGATCTCTTCGCAGTCTACATTACCGAGCAGATCCGAGAGAACCAGGGTTTCCGCTCTCTCCTCAACTCGGTTAAACTCGCGCACATTGCGTCGCTAGCATCCGACGCGAGGGAGCTTGCCACCCGCATCGAGGAGCGGTTTGGGCCCGCGCTCGACCGCCTGGAGTCGAAGGTCGATGCAGTTGTTGGCGACGTTCGCCAGGTCAGCGCCGACCTCCACAGTTTAGGCGCAAAGATCCTCGCTGCCGTCTCCGCTGATAAGGGTGTTCCGCCGGAACCACTGCAAGCGATCTTGGAGCGCTTCGGGGAGGAAGGCGTCCCGATCGGCCAAATCCCGGAGCGCCTTGCCGTAAAAGCGGACGAGTTGCTTGCACTACGGGAGCAGTGGGCAAATTTCGCAAAGGCAAACCCCGACTTCGCTGACGTGCAGGAGCAGGCGCTCGCACTAATTGACGAGGGCGATCTTGTTGGGGCACGCTCGCTTTTTTCCCAAGCACGCCAGCAGTTCCGTGAGTCGCGTCAAAGGAACTCAATACAGGAAGCAGGGCTTCTTGCGCATGAGGCGGAAGTAGACAGACTTGAGATCCGGTACATCCAAGCGGCAGAGAAATACCGGGAAGCTGCGGGACTTATTGATTTCGACCAAGAAAGTCAGTTCGAGTATCTGTTCGCGGAGGGAATGACGCTTCAGGATCACGGGTCGGAGTTTGGGAACAACGAATCTCTTCAAAGTGCGATCGCGGTCTACGGAGAGGCAATGGTTCTAAAGCCGCGTCGTGTGGATCCGCTCGGGTGGGCGATGACTCAGAACCAACTTGGACTTGCGCTTTTGAAGCTTGGAGAGCGAGAACGTGACACGCGCCGACTTGAAATGGCCGCCCAAGCGTTCCGGTCTGCTCTAGAAGAGCGCACGCGTGAGAGGGACCCATTAGCTTGGGCAGCAACCCAAGATAACCTTGGGATTGCGCTATTAAGGCTTGGAGAGCGGGACAGCGGTACCGAGCGGTTAGAGGAAGCTGTCGTAGCTCACTGCGCTGCTTTGGAGGAGCGCACGCATGAGCGGGTGCCAGGTAGCTGGGCTCGGACCCAGACTAACCTCGGAAATGCATTTCTCATACTGGGGCAGCGAGAGCGTAGAACAGATAGGTTGGAAAATGCCATCCAAGCTTATCAGGCTGCTCTAGAGGAATACACACGACAACGGGTGCCGCTGGAATGGGCTACGATTCAGAACAACCTCGGTGTCGCGCTCAAAGAACAAGGGCAGCGCGAACGCGGGACGGAGAGATTAAAGGAGGCTATCAGGGTTTTTCGTGCTGCTCTGGAGGAGCGCACACGAGATCGGGTGCCGGTCGACTGGGCGATGACGCAGAACAACCTCGGAAGTGCCCTCCTGAGCCTTGCGGAGCGGGAGAGTGGGACGGAAATGCTATACGAGGCTGTTGAGGCCTATAGAGCATCTTGCGAGGAGCGCACACGAGAGCGGATGCCGCTTGACTGGGCGGCGATCCAACACAACCTAGGCACCGCTTTCTTGAGGCTTGGAGAGCGGGAGAGTGGGACGGAGCGGTTGAAAGACGCAGTCGCTGCTTACCGAGCCGCCTTGGACGAGCGTACGCGCGCGAGAGTACCGCTTAACTGGGCAATGACTATGAACGCGCTCGGCTCCGCGCTCGCAAGACTTGGGGAACGGGAGAATGGGACAGAGCGGCTCAAGGAGGCCATAGAAACTTATCGAACTGCTCTTGAGGAGCACACGCGCGAGCGTGTGCCTGTTGACTGGGCTGTGACCCAGAGCAACCTCGGCAATACGCTCACGAATCTTGGACAGCTAGAGATTAGTCTTGGACAGCTAGAGATTGGAACCGAGCGGCTGCAGGAGGCCGTTCAAGCTTATCAATTCGCTTTGCAAGAGCTTAGGGAGTGTGGGGGTACTTACTATCTGGAGATTGTGCAGGCCGGTCTCGCTCGCGTGTTAAGCATCATAGCTCAACGAGAAGAACTAGTAGAGGGACACTGAACCGGACTATGAAATTCTCTCTTAATCTGTGCACCATCGCGGTGTTTGCCGCCCCGGCCTTCTGTCTGGCGTCCGCCGCCGCCGCGCAGTCCGACACCCTCCGCGTCCCCGGCGTCGCCGCGCCGGTGGAGATCGTGCGCGACCGCTGGGGCGTGCCGCACATCTACGCGCAGAGCACCCGCGACCTGTTCTTCGCGCAGGGCTACAACGCCGCGCGCGACCGGCTGTTCCAGCTGGAGATGTGGCGCCGCCAGGCCACCGGGACCCTGGCCGAGGTGCTGGGCCCGCGCGAGCTGAAGCGCGACACCGGCGCCCGCCTGTTCGCTTTCCGCGGCGACATGCGCGCCGAGCTGCGGCACTACCACCCGCAGGGCGAGGAGATCGTCGGCGCCTTCGTGGACGGCGTCAACGCCCGCATCGCCGAGACCGAGCGCGACCCGCGGCTCCTGCCGCCGGAGTTCGGCTGGCTGGGGATCCGCCCGGGGCACTGGACCCCGGAGATCGTCGTCTCGCGCCACAACGGGCTGTACCGCAACCTGGGGCAGGAGGTGGCGCTGGCGCAGGCGCTCCGCCACACCGACGCGGCCACCATCGCCGACGTCAACGTGTTCGCGCCCGGCGAGCCGCGCCTGGAGCTGGACCCGGCGATCGACGCGTCCCGCATCTCCAACGGCATCCTGGAGCTGTACGACGCTTTCCGCGCGCCGCTCGCCTTCCGCCCGGAGGACGTGGTCCCCGCCGCCCGCGCCGACCGGACCGCGCTCGCGCGGCTGTCCGCGGCCGCGCCCGCTCGGCCGGACTGGAGCGAGGAGGTGGCGACGGTGGGGAGCAACAACTGGGTGGTGGCGGGGAGCCGCACGGCCAGCGGCAAGCCGCTGCTCGCCAACGACCCGCACCGCGCGCTCCAGGTGCCCTCGCTGCGCTACTGGGTGCACCTGACCGCGCCGGGATGGGACGTGATCGGCGGGGGCGAGCCTGCGCTCCCGGGCGTCTCCATCGGCCACAACGCCGAGGGCGCCTGGGGGCTGACGGTGTTCGGGCTGGACCACGAGGACCTGTACGTGTACGAGACCGACCCCGCCGACCCCCACCGGTACCGCTACCGCGGCGGCTGGGAGACGATGCGGGTGCTGCGCGACACGGTGCGGGTGAAGGGAGGGGCGCCGGTGGTGGTGGAGCTGAAGTACACCCGCCACGGCCCCGTGCTGCACGAGGACCGCGAGGGCCGGCGGGCGTACGCGCTGCGGGCCGCGTGGCTGGAGCCGGGGACGGCGCCGTACCTGGCCTCGCTGCGGATGAACCAGGCGCGCACCTGGGAGGAGTTCCTCGCCGCGTGCGAGTTCAGCCTCACCCCGGCCGAGAACATGGTGTGGGCCGACCGGCGCGGGAACATCGGCTGGCAGGCCGCGGGGATCGCGCCGGTGCGGCGGACGTGGAGCGGCCTGCTCCCCGTCCCCGGCGACGGGCGCTACGAGTGGGACGGCTTCCTCCCCGTGCGGCAGCTGCCCGGCGCCGCGAACCCGCGCGCCGGCTTCCTGGCGACTGCCAACGAGAACAACGTCCCCGCCGGCTACCCGCACAACGACGCCGTCACCCTCACCTGGGCGGACCCGTACCGCGTGCAGCGCATCGCCGAGGTGCTGGGGGCGCGGCGGGGACTGACCGTGCGCGACATGGCCGCGCTCCAGCAGGACGAGACCTCGCTCCCCGCCCGCGCCCTGGTGCCGCTGCTGCGGCGGGTGCAGACCGAGGACTGGACCGCCCGCCGCGCCCGCGAGCTGCTGCTGGGCTGGGACCACGTGCTCGGCGCCGAGTCCGTGCCGGCGGCGATCTACGTGGCGTGGGAGCGCCGCCTGCAGCGCAACCTGCGCGACCGCATCGTCCCGGAGCCGGCGCGGCCCTTCCTCCCCGGCGCGGCGCTGGAGCGCACGGTGGAGCTGATGACCCGGCCCGACGAGCGGCTGGGCGGCGACCCGGCGCGCATCCGCGACGCGATCCTGGCGCGCAGCCTGGAGGAGGCCGTGGCCGAGCTGAAGGAGCGCCTGGGCCCGGACATGGCGGCGTGGCGCTACGGCCAGACGCGCATGCACCACGTCCAGCTGCGCCACCCGCTGAGCGCCGCGCTGGACTCCGCCGGGCGCGCCGGGCTGGACCACGGCCCGCTCCCCCGCGGCGGCAGCGCCCAGACGGTGAACGCCTCCGCCCCCGACGCCCAGACCCACGGCGCCAGCTTCCGCATCGTCGCGGACCCGGCGGACTGGGACGCCTCCCTGGGCACCAACTCCCCCGGCCAGTCCGGCGACCCGCGCTCGCCGCACTACGGCGACCTGTTCGGCCCCTGGGCCCGCGGCGAGTACTTCCCCGTGCTCTACTCCCGCGACCGGGTGCAGGCCGCCGCCGAGACCACGACGGTGCTGCTGCCGGGCCGGTAGAAGGATCCCGCCACACGCTTCGGACCCGGAGGGCTGGCGCGAGAAAAGCCCCTCCCCTGCTTGCGGGGGAGGGGTTTGGGGAGGGGGCCTAGCGTGAGGGATTTCGGCCCGAAGGGGCGAGACCCGGCGGGGCTGTTTCCGCCGGGGCTCGACTCCGTTGCAGACGGTCGTATCGTCTGCTACGGAGCCGAAGCCCGACCCCGGCGCCAGCCGGGGGCACGCCCGAACCCGCTTTGTCAGTCTTTCGAGGAATTCACGGCGGCCCGCATCGCACGCAGCGACTCGCGCGCGAACCGCTTCTGCAGGCCGCGGGCGATGGGAAAGCCCAGGATGGCAAGCGGCGCCGCGGGGCGCGAGAACGAGAACAGCTCGTACGACACCACGTCGTCCGCGGCGCGCCACTCCACGGTGAAGCGCTCCTCGCCGCGCTCCGGGTGGTCCGCCACGGTGCCGTAGCCGAAGCCGAAGCGCCGCACCGGCCCGTCCGTCTCGTCGATCACGTACACGATCCGGCAGGCGTGGATGGACCAGAAGCCCAGGTGGCTCACCAGCAGCCCGGTGGTGCGCCCCGGCTCGATGGGCGTGTCGCGCCAGAGGATGCGCGTCCAGGGCATGTCGTACATGGCCCAGCGCCGCACCGCGTCGGCCGCGCGGCGGTACGTGGCCATCCCCCTGCCCAGCCGCGTGATGGCGAAGTTGCGCAGGTAGCCGGAGGGCGCCGCCGTGCCCCGGCTGGCGCCCGCCTCCGGGTAGGTGAGGGGGGCGCCTTCCCGCTCCGCCACGTAGCGGCGCATCTCGTCTTCGGTGGGACGGCGGAGCAGGAACATGTGCGCCCGGTTGGAGGTTGGCCCGTGAATTAGCCTGTCCGGCGCGTACCGGCAAGGGGCGCGCCCGCCGTGGGCGGGACCCGGCCGGAGTCCCGGCTCCGCGGCGCGTAAATCGTTGCGGGGTACGCGAATTGCGACGCAGTTCCGTGCGGTGCGCCGCACTGCGCCGGAACCTGGACACGTGGAGGCACCGATGGCCGATGGCGATCTCACCCGCAAGGGTACGGAAAACTCCCTGGAAGGGCAGGGGAGCAACCTCAAGGGCAAGCTCAAGGACGCCGCGGGCGGGCTGACCGGCGATTCCAGCCTGCAGGCCGAGGGCAAGATGGACCAGCTCAAGGGCAAGGCCAAGGACACGCTCGGCAAGGTCCAGCGCAACCTGGACGCCGACCGGTAGACGCACGGGCCGGCGCGGGCTCCACGCCCGCGCCGGACGCTCCGCCCCCCACTTCCACACCGTCCCGGCATCCCCATGACCGCTGGCCGACCCGTCCGCGCCCGGCTGCTGCTCGCCGCCGCGCTGCTCGCCGGCTGTGCCGCGCCCGACGCGCCCCCGCAGCCGGAGGAGGTCCCGGACGCGGTGAAGCTGGGCGAGGCCGCGCCCGCGTTCCGCACCGTGACGCTGGCGGGCGACACCGTGTCGCTGGAGGCGCTGCGCGGCCGGGTGGTGCTGGTGAACGCGTGGGCCATCTGGTGCCCGCCGTGCATCGAGGAGATGCCGGCGCTGAAGCGGCTGTACGACCGCTACCGCGGGGAGGGGCTGGTGGTGCTGGGGCTCCACGCGGGAACCGAAGACCTGGGCAAGGCGGAGGCGTTCCGGCGCGCCTTCGGCATCTCCTTTCCCAACTCGGTGGAGCGCTGGGACCGGCTGGACGGGCTGCTGGGCGCGCGGCAGGGGATCCCGCGCTCCGCGCTGATCGACCGGCGGGGGCGGGTGGTCAAGGTGTGGCTGGGCCCGCTGGAGCCGGACACCATGCTGGTGGAGGCGGTGCTGGGCGACCGCCACGAGCTGCTCCCGGACGGCACGCTGCGCCTGCCGGCCGCTCCCTAACGCCCCGCTGCCGCCGCGCGCTTTGCGCAACGGCGCGCGAGCGCGCATCTTTGGGGCGTCCTCCCGTCCCGCTCCCACCCTCGCACCTCCCGGCGCATGCCCGACCACGACCCGAAATCCACCGACCACCTGGAACAGGCCGGCGAGATGGTGTGGGAGGCCATGCAGACGCTGGAGCGCGCCCAGCGGGTGCTCTTCCGCGCCGGCGACTGCTACGTCGCGCAGGTGTGGGGCGACGGCGTGCGCACCGTGATCGACATCGGCGAGCGCATCACGGAGCTGTCCGGCGACCTGATGTCGGTGCACATCGAGATCGGCCGGCTGGCGAAGAAGGATCCCGGACGCGAGGGGAATCCAGGCTGAACGGAAGTGCGGAAGTGCGTGAGTATGTGAAAAGCGCCCCCGCCGGGAGATCCCGGCGGGGGCGTCCGGCCCTCACCCGGCTCGCTTGAGGCTCGCCACCCTCTCCCAATTCTGGGAGAGGGGACTTAACTGCGGGAACACCAAGCATTTCTCCCCTCTCCCGCTTGCGGGGGAGGGGCCGGGGGAGGGGGCGCTGTCGCGTGAGGGATTACGGCCCGAAGGGGCGAGACCCGGCGGCAGTTTGCCGGGTCTCGACTCCGTTGCAGACGGTCGTTTCGTCTGCTACGGAGCCGAAGCCCGACCCCCGCGTCAGCGGGGGTCACGCCCGAACCCCGCCCTTCCAGCTGTTCCGGAAAACGTCAGGGAAGCGTCACGAACCGCCCCAGGAACGCCCGCGCGGAGGGAGTATCCACCCGGTAGTTGCGGCTGATGGCGCGGCACGGGTAGTCGCCGGTGGAGACGATGCCCAGCACCACGTCCTCCTGGCCCTGGAGCAGCTTTGGCCCGCCCGAGTCGCCGTAGCAGTCGCCGCCCTCGCCGGTGGCGGCGGTGCTCATCAGCAGGTCCAGCCAGGCGCCCTGGAGCGCGCTGAACTCGGAGGTGGACACGCGGCGCCTGCCGTCGTAGTCGAAGGTGGGGACCCCCGTGCGCGTGGCGGACACGCCGTAGCCCACGTTGACGAAGCTGCGGCCGCCCAGCCCGTTCTTCGCCGCGAGCGCGTCCAGGGCGCCGGCCGCGGGGAGGCGCAGCGGGGCGACGCCCCGCGTGGAGCGCTCCGGCAGGATCACCACGGCGATGTCGTGCGGGTCGCCCTCGTCGTGGCCGTACGCCGGGTCGTAGTGGAACGCCCGGGCGGCGATCACCGTCCTGGGCGCGGGGAACAGCTCGCCGTCGAACGACACGTAGAGCTGGGCGTTCGCCGGCACCCAGTTCACGCAGTGCGCCGCGGTCAGGAACACCGTGGGCGACACCAGCGTGCCGGTGCAGACCTGGTCCCAGCCGTCGATCCTGCCGCTGCCGTCGAAGTCGTACAGCAGCGCGCCCACGCTGCCGTAGGCGCTGCCCGTGGGCGCGCCGTTCACGATGCGGCGCGGCGCGTCCGGCGCGGCGGGGGAGGACGCGCTCTCGCCGCAGGCGGCGAGCGCGGCCAGGAGAGCGAGCGCGGCGAGGGGTCGGGTGGAGCGCATGGCCTGCCTCTGCGGGTGTGGGGACGGGGCGCCGGACGGGGATCGTCGGCAAACGGATGGTCGTCGGGAGACGATGCGCTCCCGGACGCCCGGCGGCAAGGATCTCGTGCGGGGTTGCGCGGCGCCCCGCCCCCGCCGAGCTTGGGCGTCCGCCCGGCAGAGAGTGCGTGAGTGCGTGAGTGCGGAAGTGCGGAAGTGCGGAAGTGCGGAAGTGCGGGGCTCCCTGCCGCGGCCCGGGCACGTCCCCGCAGTTGCAGGCTGTTCCCTGTCCCCTGTTCCCTGTCCCCTGTTCCCTATCCGTGATCGTCACCCTGCTCACCGACTTCGGCACGGCCGACTACTTCGTGGCGGCGATGAAGGCCGTGGTGCTGGGGCGCGCCCCGGACGCGCGCCTGGTGGACGTGACGCACGAGGTGCCCCCGCAGGACGTCCGCGCGGCCGCGTTCACGCTGCTGGCCGTGTACCGCGACTTCCCGCCGGGGACCGTGCACGTGGCGGTGGTGGACCCGGGCGTGGGCTCGGCGCGGCGGGCCGTGGTGGTGAGCGCGGCGGGGCAGCGCTTCGTGGGGCCGGACAACGGCATCTTCAGCTACGTGCTGGACCGCGAGCCGGACGCCGCGGTGCGGCAGCTGGACGACCCCGGCTGGTTCCGCCACCCGGTGAGCTCCACCTTCCACGGGCGCGACGTGTTCGCCCCGGTGGCCGGGGCGCTGGCCGCGGGCGCGGAGCCGGAGCGGCTGGGGAGCGAGATCCGCGACCCGGTGCGGCTGGAGCCCCTTGCCGCCCGCCGCGACCCGGACGGCACCGTGCGCGGCGCGGTGCTGCACGTGGACCGCTTCGGCAACTGCGTCACCACCCTGACCCCGGCCGACCTCCCGGAGGGCGCCGGGGACGCGCTCCGGCTGGTGGTGGGCGGACGCGAGGTGCGCGGGCTGCGCCGCCACTACGCGGGTGCGCCGCCGGGCGAGCCCTTCGCCATCGCGGGGAGCGCGGGGTTCCTGGAGGTGTCCGTGGACGGCGCCTCCGCGGCCGGGCTCCTGGGCGTGCGCCGCGGCGACCCGGTGGAGCTGCGCCCGGCGTAGCGGCCCCTCCCTTGCCTCCGGGCCCCCGATGGCGGAACTTGTAGCCGCGGCGGCCCGACCGCCCCGACCCCCTGAACCGAAGCTCGAACGGAGCCCGATCCCATGACCGCGACGCACGACGAACAGGAACACTCCCGCACCAGCACCAACGCCGCCCTCACGGGGCTCGTCGTGGCGCTGGTCTGGCTCGCCGTGGTGGCCGGCGTCTCGTACTTCTGGGCGCTGCCGTCCCACTGACCCGGCGTTTCACGGCGGGTCCGGGCGTGCCCCCGGCTGGCGCCGGGGTCGGGCTTCGGCTCCGTAACGCAGCAAACAACGCCGCGTAACGGAGTCGAGCCCGCGCAAACAGCCGCGCGGTCTCGCCCCTCCGGGCCGAAATCCCTCACGCGACAGCGCCCCCGCCTCGATCCCCGAGGCGGGGGCGCTGTGTTCGACCGCTGTTGCAGGCTGTTCCCTGTCCCCTGTAACCTGTCCCCTAGCCGTTCACCCGACCCGGCCCAGCCGGCGCGGGCGCGCCCGGTAGCGGTCGCCCAGGAAGCGGGCCTTCATCACCTCCAGCTCCTCCGGCGTCAGCTCCGACACCGGCTTCTGGAAGAGCGCCTCCACGTTCTCGGCGGGGGCGGCGGGAAGCGGGGCGTCGCGCTCCGGGTCGGTCTCCACGGCCACCACGGGGCCGGGGAGCGGGCCGGCGGGCACCGCCACCAGCGGCGCGGCGGGGGCCGTGGGCTGCGTGGGCTCCACGCGCAGCGGGGCGCTCGCCACCAGGCGCGGCCTGCCCTTGAGCAGCGCCGAGGCGTGCGCGGCCAGGCGCCGGCGGCGGGTCCGCGGGAAGTTGAGCACGGCCAGCTCCCCGAACTCCGCCTTCGCCACCTCGTCGTAGGCGCGGGCCGCCTGCTGCTCCCCCTCCGTGCCCTCCGGGAAGAAGCCCAGGTGGCGCAGCTTGCCGTTCACCCGCACGTAGGCCTGCCACATCCCCTTCGCCCGGTTCCACCCCACCCCGCGGAACTGCGACGAGCCGCCCTTCTTGGCGCGCTGGCGGGGGCGGAAGGTGGCGTCCACCACCACCAGGTTGTCGCGGGTGCAGTTGGACGCGTCCCCGTCGCGGAAGATCACCTGCCGGTCGTCGTCCACGCCCATGACCTCGCGGTGCAGCAGGAGCGTGCGGTGCGTCTTCTTGCCGCCGCGCTCCTCGCGCGGGATCAGTTCCTTGCGGTACGCCCGCCCGTTGCGGAACTGGCTCCACGAGTAGCCCGACAGGCGCTCGTGGTCTTCCGGGCTCACCCGGACCTCCGTCCCGTTGTTCAGCTTGATGACGTTCATTGCGGCCCTGGATTATTGACTTGCGACGCGTCCACGCACCCGGGATGTGCCGTCCACCCGCGGGATGCTGCACGACGTTCCGTATTGCCGGCCGGGGAGGTACCCTGCGAGACCGCCGCTCCCACACTCACATTCCGTGCCGTACCGCCCCGCGGGGGCCGGCGCCCTGGTCCGGATCGTGCCGCCGCAGCCTCCCGGCCGGGAGCTCCGCCCCGGCGCCCACCCCTGCCCCGATCCGGAATGGCCGTCGGCGGCGTGCTAGAAACGTGCCTGTATGCCGCCGACCTCGCGGCGGCCGAGGCGTTCTATACCTCCGCCCTGGGGCTGGAGGTCCTCGCCCGCGCCGAGGGGAGGCACGTGTTCTTCCGCTGCGGCGCGGGTGTGTTCCTGGTGTTCAACCCGGAACGCACCGCCGCCGAGCAGACCTGGGTGGGCGGCGCGCCCGTCCCCGTGCACGGCGCCGCGGGGCCGGGGCACGTGGCCTTCGCCGTTCCCGCCGCGGAGCTGGACGCGTGGCGCGCTCGGCTGGCCGGCCTGGGCGTGCCGGTGGAGTCCGAGGTGCGCTGGCCGCGCGGCGGCGCCTCGCTGTACCTGCGCGACCCCGCCGGCAACGTGGTGGAGCTGGCCTCGCCCGCCATCTGGGGGCTCCCGGACGCTTCCGCGGCGGACGGGGACGGCTGAGCGGCTGGCCCGGGGCGTGCGGGCGGGAGCGCCCCCGGTCGGCGAGCGAATCGGTCCACCCGGCAACGGAGGCGGAGATGGCAAAATGTGAGGTGTGCGGCAACGACTACTACCTGTCGTTCGAGGTCGTCGCCGCGGGGAACCGGCACGTGTTCGACAGCTTCGAGTGCGCGATCCACAAGCTCGCCCCGGTGTGCGCCCACTGCGGCGTCAGGGTGGTCGGCCACGGCGTGGAGGCGAACGGCACCTTCTACTGCTGCGCCCACTGTGCGCGCCACCAGGGCGCGGACGACGTCGCCGACCACTCGGCTACCTCGCCCCGCGGTCTAGAGTCCTGAGTTCTTTGCGCTGAGGCGGGCCGCTCCGGAGCCCGGCGGAAACTGCCCCGCCGGTCTCCTCCGCGGGCTCGGCGAGCCAGCCGAAACTGCCCGGCTGTCTCACCTCGCCGGAGTGAGCCTCGCCAAACAGCCGGCGAGTCTCCCTCCGTGACGGATCATACGGGTACGACGGAACTGCAACGGCGGAACGGCGCGCGCATGGCACCGTTCCGCCGTCTCGTCGTTCTCCCCCTCTCCCAGCATTGGGAGAGGGGGCCGGGGGGTGAGGGCCCGCAGTTGCAGGCTGTTCCCTGTTCCCTGTTCCCTGCCGTTCCCCTAGAAGTCCGCCGGCTCCTCCTCGGCGCCGTCCAGCCAGGGCAGCAGCTGCAGGTAGCGCCGCCGCAGCCGGTTGGCTTCGGCGCGGGCCTCGTCGATGGTCTCGCCGAAGCCTTCCCAGGCCCAGCCGCTCCAGGGGTCGGGGCCGGGACAGGTCCAGGGGGAGTCGCCGGTGTGGACGCGGGCGCCCTGCAGGTGCTGGGCGAAGGGGTCCAGGTAGATGCCCAGCTCGGTGCCGCGGCCGTCCACCACCACGCCGTAGGTGCCGCGGCGCCGGCGGCGGCGGCGCAGGAAGCCGCGGGCGCCCACCGACAGGGCGTCGGCGAGGATCAGGACCGCGGAGAGCAGGGCGAGCGCGGACACGGCGAGCAGAGCGTACGACCTCATCGACCGTCCGGGACTTCGGGTTCCGGGCACAGGCGGGAGTGGCGGATACAACCCACAGCATACCACGGGCGGGGCGCCCGCGTTCCATCGGGCGGGGGCGCGGCGCTCACGCGAATTTCGTGGCGGATTTGACGCAGCGCAGAATCCGACGTACTTTATCGTTTTCCATCCATCCTGTCCCCGCCGGTGCGATTCCGGGCAGCCCTCCGCCGCCCAGCCGGCAGTCCCGTCCCGACCCCAGGCGCTCGCCGTTCCCCCGCCGACCGGGCACGAGGCGACAGGCACAGGCATGGCTCCGCCCGCATCCCCGGGGCGGTGGCAGTGCTCGTCCCCCGTGCGGCCCGGACATTCGCGCCGCACTCCCTTCGGTCCAACCCCCAAGGTAGCGAGGAGTCATGCGCGGTCTCTTGATCGCGGTGTCCTTCTGCGTCGCGGCGCTCGGCTGCGGGCGCGCGGAACGGGACACCGTCGCCATCGGGACGGCGGGTCCCTGGCAGGAAGGCTACGCGCGCATGGTGCGGCGCGCCGTCGAGATGGCGGCCGCCGAGGAGAGCGCCCGCGGCGGCCTGGCCGTGCAGGTGGTGGCCCGCGACGACGGCGGCGACGGCGTGCGCGCCGCCGCGATCGCCCAGGAGTTCCTGGACGACCCGCGCGTGGTGGCGGTGGTGGGGCACGCCAACTCCGGCGGCATGGTGGGCGCGGCCCCGCTCTACGACCACGGGCTGGTCGCCGTCGCCCCCAGCGCCACCTCGCCCGAGATCACCGGCATCTCGCCCTGGGTGTTCCGCGTCACCACCAACGACTCCGTCAACGGCGCCATGCTCGCGCGCTTCGCGGCGCAGCTGGGGACGCGCCGCGCCGCCGTGCTCTACGAGAACAACGTCTACGGACGCGACCTGGCCCAGGCGTTCCGGGCCGGCTACAGGGGCGAGCTGGTGGGGGTGGACCCCATCGCCGGCGACGGGAGCAAGGTCGAGCCCTTCGTCTCCTACTACGCCCGCGTCGCCCCGGACCTGATCTTCGTGGCCGGCACCGAGGGCTCCGGGCGCGCGCTGCTCCGCGAGGCGCGGCGGCAGGGATTCACCCCGCGCTGGCTGAGCGGCGACGGGTGGACGGGGATCGCGTCCGACCCCGCCGCCCAGGGGGCGTACATCGCCGTCCCCTTCAGCATCCACGACCCCCGCCCCGAGGCGAAGCGCTTCGTGGCGGCCTTCCGCGCCCGCTACGGCGAGGAGCCCGACGCCAACGCCGCCATGGCCTACGACGCCACCCGCCTGCTGGTGAAGGCGGTGCGCGAGGTGGGCGCTGACCGGGGCGCGGTGCGCGACTACCTGGCCCGCGTCCGCGGCGACGACGCCTACGCCGGCGTCACCGGCGACATCCGCTTCGCCGCCAACGGCGACCCGGAGCGCGCCCGCTTCGTGATGACCCAGGTGCGCGGCGGCGCCCTCCGGCCCGTGGGAGGCGACCGATGAGCGAGGTGATCCGGCACTACAGCATCCGCACCCGCCTGTTCATGGGCTTCGGGGTCCTGGTGGCCCTGCTCCTGGCGGCGGGCGCGCTGGGGTGGCGCTCCATGACGGCCACCTCGGGAACCATCGGCGAGGCGCTGGACGGGGTGGAGCAGGACGCCCGCCTGTCCACCCGCCTGGCCACCGACGTGGCGCGCGAGATCGCCGTGGCGGCCCGCTACATCGAGCAGACCGACCCGGGCGCCGCCGCCAGCTTCGACTCGCTGCGCTGGCAGACGCACCGCACCCACCGCGTCCTCCGCCGCCGTCCCGGGCAGACCCGGGAGGAGGTGGCGCTGGTGGTGGGGATCGACCAGGCGCTCTCCGACGCCGAGGTGCGCTACGTCATGGCGCGGCGGCTGGGGGAGCTGGGGCGGCTGGCCGAGTCGCGCGCGCAGACCGACAGCGCCCGCGCCATCGAAGCAGCCATGCTGGGCGACCTGGAGCGGCTCGCCGCGGTCAAGGGGCAGCGCGTGGCGGAGACCGCGGCCCGGCTGGAGGAGGCCACGCTGCACCGCGCCACCCTGCTGGTGACGCTGCTCCTCTGCGCCCTGGGGATCGCCGCCGCGGTGGTCGCCGTGGTGGTGCGCTCCATCTCCGCGCCGCTGCAGGCGCTGGCCGGCCACGCCGGGCGGCTCAGCGAGGGCGACCTCACCGCCCGCACCGGCGGCCGCCTCCCCAGCGAGCTGGCGATCCTGGCCACGGCCATGAACCGCACCAGCGAGTCGCTCTCGCGCATCGGGGCGGGGACGGCGGGCGCGGCGGACGGGATCGCCGCCTCCGCGCGCGAGCTGCAGGGCGTCGCGGCCGGGCTGGCGGAGGCGGTGGGCGAGGTGTCGCGCTCCATCGCCGGGGTCTCGCAGGGGGCGGCCGGGCAGGTGGCCGAGCTGCGCCGGGTGGACGAGGCGCTGGCGGCGATGCTGCGCCAGGCCGAGCGGGTGGCCGCCGAGGTACGCGAGGTGAGCGCGCTCGCGGCCTCCATCGAGGCCACGGCCCAGGCCCGCCGCGACGAGACGGCGCGCACCCTGGACGTGCTGCTCCTGGTCAAGGGCTCGGTGCAGGCCGCCGCCGCCGAGACCACGGCGCTGCACGCCTCCGTGGCGGACATCACCTCGTTCGTGGACATGGTGAACCGCATCGCCGAGCAGACCAACCTGCTGGGCCTCAACGCGGCGATCGAGGCGGCCCGCTCCGGCGAGCACGGGCGCGGCTTCGCCGTGGTGGCCGAGGAGGTCCGGAAGCTGGCCGGCGAGGCCCGCGACGGCGCCGAGAGCGTCACCCGCATCACCCAGGCGGTGACGGCGCGGGTGGGGAGCGCCACCCGCGCCATGGCCGCCGGCGCCGGGCAGGTGGACGAGATCGAGCGGGTGGCGCACGCCATGGAGGAGGCGCTCTCCGGGATCGCCGTGGCGGCGGAGCGCACCCGCCTGGCCGCCGCCGGGGTGAGCGAGGCCGCGGAGGCCAACGCCTCCGCGGCCGTGGAGGCGGCGGGGCGCGTGGCCGCGGTGGCCCGCACCGCCGGGGCCCACGCCGAGGCCGCGGAGGGGGTGCAGGCGGCCACCGTGCAGCAGGAGGGCGCCTGCGGCCAGGTGAGCGAGGCAACCGGGCGGCTGCTGGAGAGCGCGGGGGCGCTGCGCGAGCTGGTGGGCGGGCTGCGCACGGAGGCGCCGGCCCCGGCCGCCCCCCACGTGCCGCCGCCCCCGCCGGCGGACGCGCCCGCGGCGAAGCACCGGCGCGGGCGGGCGGCTGTCGCGGCGTCGCGCCGCGGCTAGATTGGGGGCGGATCCCCGCGCACCCGCCACCCCGACGCACCGCCCATGAGCCGCACCGCCCCCGTCCTGGCCGCCGCCCTGCTGGCGGGGGCCGCCCTCGCCGCCCCCGCCGCGGCGCAGCGCCAGAACCTGACCCCGCAGGAGCAGCGCATCGTCCGGTACGTGGACCTGCGCGCCGACAGCGCCGTCGCGCTGCTGCAGCGGATGGTCGACGTCAACAGCGGCACCCAGAACCCCGCCGGGGTGCGCCGGGTGGGCGACATCGCCCGGCGCGAGCTGGAGGCCATGGGCTTCGAGACCCGCTGGGTGGAGATGCCCGACTCCATGGGCCGCGCCGGGCACCTGTTCGCCGAGCGGAAGGGGCGGCGCGGCAAGCGGCTCCTCCTCATCGGCCACCTGGACACGGTGTTCGAGGAGGACTCCCCCTTCCAGCGGTTCACCCGCATGGGCGACACCGCCCGCGGCCCCGGCGTGTCCGACATGAAGGGCGGCGACGTGGTGATCCTGGAGGCGCTCAGGGCGCTGCACGCCGCCGGGGCGCTGGAGGGGACCCGGATCATCGTGGCGCTCACCGGCGACGAGGAGAGCCCCGGCGCCCCGCTGGAGCTTGCCCGGCGCGACCTGGTGGAGGCCGGGAAGCGCAGCGACGTGGCGCTGGAGTTCGAGAGCGGCTCCCGCGGCGAGGGCAAGGACTACGCGGTCACCGCCCGGCGCTCCTCCACCGGGTGGCGGCTGGAGGTGACCGGCCGGCCGGGGCACTCCTCCGGCATCTTCCAGCCGGGCGCGGGGAGCGGGGCCATCTACGAGGCGTCGCGGATCCTGGCCGCCTTCCACGAGGAGCTCCGCGGCGAGCCGTACCTGACCTTCAACCCGGGGATGATCGTGGGCGGCACCACGGCCGGGACCGACGGGGAGGGGACGCGCGGCACGGCGGCCGGCAAGGACAACGTGATCGCGGCCCGCGCCGTGGCCACCGGCGACATCCGCACCCTCACCGACGAGCAGCTGCAGCGCACCCGCGAGCGGATGCGCGCCATCGTCGCCCGCCACCTGCCGGGGACCTCGGCCGAGATCACCTTCAGCGAGGGCTACCCGTCCATGCCCCCCACTCCGGCGAACGCCGCGCTGCTGGAGCAGCTCAACGGCGTCAACCGGGACCTGGGCCTGCCCCGGATGGAGGCGTTCGACCCCGGGCGCCGCGGCGCCGCCGACGTGTCGTTCGTGGCCCCGTACGTGGGGGCGGCGCTGGCCGGGATGGGCGTGTACGGCTCCGGCTCGCACACCGTGGACGAGACCGTGGACCTGGCGTCGCTCCCCTTGCAGACCCGGCGGGCGGCGCTCCTCATCCTCCGGCTGACGAGGTAGCGGCATGTTCGACTTCTTCGAGCGCCGGCGGCGGGAAAAGATCCGCGAGCAGCCCTTTCCGGCGGAGTGGCGGGCGATCCTGGAGCGCGGCTTCCCCCTGTACGGGCGGCTCACCCCGGAGGACCGGGCCGAGCTGGAGGGGCACGTGCAGGTGTTCCTGGAGGAAAAGAGCTTCGAGGGCGCGGGCGGGCTGGAGATGACCGACGAGATCCGCGTGACCGTCGCCGCGCAGGCCTGCGTCCTCCTGCTGCACCGCGACACCGACTACTACCCGCGCATAAAGTCGGTGGTGGTGTACCCGCGCGCCTACCTGGCCGCGCACCGCTCGGAGGAGGGCGGCATCGTCACCGAGGGGCACCAGGCGCGGCTGGGGGAGTCGTGGAGCAGCGGCGCGGTGGTCCTTTCCTGGGGCGACGTGCGGGCGGGGGCGCGCGACCTGCGCGACGGCCACAACGTGGTGTTCCACGAGTTCGCCCACCAGCTGGACCTGGAGGACGGCGGGGTGGACGGGGTGCCCGAGCTGGAGGGCGGGTCGGCGTACCGGGCGTGGGCGCGGGTGTTCTCGGCCGAGTACCTGGAGCTGCGCGCGGATGCCCGCAAGGGGCGCAGGTCCGTGCTGGACGACTACGGCGCCACCGAGCCGGCCGAGTTCTTTGCCGTCGCCACGGAAGCGTTCTTCGAGAAGCCGCGCTCGCTGCGCAGCAAGCACCCGGAGCTGTACGCGGAGCTGGCGGCGTTCTTCCAGCAGGATCCTGCGGAGACTCCGGTCACGGCCGACTGAGGCTCTGGACGGCGGGCTTCGGGCGTGCCCCCGCTGACGCGGGGTCGGGCTGCGGCTCCGTAACGCAGCAAACAACGCTGCGTAACGGAGTCGAGCCCGCGCAAACAGCCGCGCGGTCTCGCCGCTTCGCGCTCGCATCCCTCACGCGGGGTTGGCGCTGGCGTCCGCGGGGGCCCCCTCCCCAACCCCTCCCCCGCAAGCAGGGGAGGGGCTTTTCTCGTGCGTGAACAGGCGGCGGGCTGCGTCGGCCGGCGCGGCCCCCACCCGGCGGCTTTATCGCCGCCACCCTCCCCCGTG
>DASVQR010000157.1:0-52798 GCA_036389055.1 Longimicrobiaceae bacterium
AAGCCCCCCCCAAGATGAATCCTCCCAGGGCGTAAGCCCTCTGAAGGGCCGTGGGAGACGACCACGTAGATAGGCGGCAGGTGTACGTGTGGCGACACACTCAGCCGAGCCGTACTAAGGGCCCGTGTGGCTTGACCGGTCACCTTGCAGGACCGGATATCCGCCAATGCTCTTCCGAAGCAGGACTACTCCTTTCTCTTCCCCTGATCTAGACGCAAGCGCAAGCTTGCAGCAGGTGCGGCTGGTGGCGATGGCGTGGGGGATACACCCGATCCCATCTCGAACTCGGAAGTTAAGACCCACTGCGCGGATGGTACTGCCGGGGCCACCCGGTGGGAGAGTACGGCGCTGCCAGCCCGATCTTCAGAGCCCCTCGATCCAACTGGATCGGGGGGCTCTGCTCGTCGGGAAGGGTTTGTGGGGAAAATCCCTACCTCCCGCGCGGTCCCGGCGTGGGGAAAACTACCGGGTTGCTTCCACGAACTCCCGACAGTATCTTCGCCCGGAAATGATATATTACATGGACTTCAGGGAAGCCTGAAGATCAGAATCTAACGTTCCAGGAGACGGAAATGTCGACTTTCAAGCGCAGCTTCTTCGTCCAGGCGCCGGTGTTCGCGCTCGTGGCCTTCGCCGCCGCCTGCGGCGGCTCGGACAACGCCGCGCCCGAGGGCGGCGCCGCCACCGAGACGCCGGCGGCCGAGGCTCCGGCGACTCCGTCGGGCGACCAGACCGCGGCGGCTCCGGCCGGCCAGGGGCAGGTCATCGAGATCCAGATGAAGACCCTCAACAACGGCGCGTCCGGCGAGTTCGTGCCCGCGCAGGTCACCGCCAAGAAGGGTGACATCCTCCGCTTCGTCAACGACGGCGGCGCGGCGCACAACGCCAACTTCGCCGGTGCCCCGGAGAACGCAGGGAAGGCCGGCCTGCCGGGCGCCACTCCGTACGCCACCGCCGCGGGCCAGAGCGTGGACGTGCCGGTCACCATGGATGCCGGGACCTACACCTTCCAGTGCGACCCGCACGCGGCCATGGGGATGAAGGGCCAGCTCACCGTCCAGTAAGCGGACGCGAGGCGGCAAGAGCGAAGGGGAGGGCGCCGGCCGGCGCCCTCCCCTTTTTCTTTTCCCCGTCCTCGGACCGGGGCCCTCCTCAGAGTCCCAGCGCCGCCCGGATCGTGGGCGGGATGCGGTCCGCCGTCCAGGGCGGGCTGAAGGTGAGCTCCACCTCCGCGCTCTCCACCCCCTCCACCTTCTCCACGGCCGCCCGCGCGTCCTCCAGGATCTGCCCCGCCACCGGGCACCCCGGCGAGGTGAGCGACATGGTGACGTCCACGTGCGAGCCGTTCACCCGGATGTCGTAGATCAGTCCCAGCACCACCAGGTCCAGGTTCATCTCCGGGTCCTTGACCTGGCGGAGCGCCTTCCTCACCGCTGCTTCGGTAACCATCGCGATCCCCATGCGTTTGCGCCTGCGGAAACCACCTGCGAAGGTGGACGATACCCGGCCGGCGCACCCCCGTCAACCGCGGGCCCCCGCTCTTGCCGATCCGCGGGAGCAGAGTACCTTTCCCGCGCGACGGTACGGGGGTTGCCGGAACGGCCCGCGTCCGATCCGCTCCGAGCCGGGTGCCCGGAGCCGTTGCGTTTTCCGAACCGCGGGTTCCTGGCGAGAATGACTTCCGAGACGACGCGCCCACCGGTCCGCAGGATCGCGATCAACACCGGCGGCGGCGACGCACCCGGCCTAAACGCGGTGATCCGCGCCGCCACCCTGGCGGCGCTCCACAACGGGTGGGAGGTGCTGGGGATCCGGCGCGGCTACACCGGCCTGCTGGAGGGCGAGGTGGACGGCGAGCCGGGGGTGTTCCCCCTCACCGCGCAGTCGGTGCGGGGGATCACGCACTTGGGCGGCACCATCCTGGGGACCACCACCCGCGGCAACCCCTTCGGGCTGGAGGTCCGGCAGCCGGACGGCACCTGGGGGACGGTGGACCGCTCGGACGAGATCGTGCGGCGCTTCCGCGAGCTGGAGATCGACGCGCTGATCGCCATCGGCGGCGACGGGTCGCTGAACATCGCCCACGCCCTCTACGAGAAGGGGCTGCCGGTGATCGGCGTCCCCAAGACCATCGACAACGATCTGCGCGCCACCGACGTCACCTTCGGCTTCTTCACCGCCGTGGAGGTGGCCACCGACGCCATCGGCCGGCTGCACTCCACCGCCGAGGCGCACCAGCGGGCAATGGTGGTGCAGGTGATGGGGCGCCACACGGGGTGGATCGCGCTGGAGTCGGGGCTCGCCGGCGGGGCCGACGTCATCCTCATCCCCGAGATCCCCTACTCGGTGGACTCGATCGCCGAGAAGGTGAGGGAGCGCGACGCGCACGGGCGCCGCTTCAGCATCGTGGTGGTGGCCGAGGGGGCGCACCCCGCGGGCGGCACCCCCAGCTACGCCGACCCGTCGGGGCGCTACGGCGGCATCGCCGACCGGATCGCGGCCGAGATCGGCGCGGCCACCGGCAAGGAGACCCGCTCCATGGTGCTGGGGCACATCCAGCGCGGCGGCTCGCCCATCGCCTACGACCGCAACCTGTCGCTCCGCTTCGGCGCGGCGGCGGTCCGCTGCATCCACGAGGGAAACCTGGGCACCATGGTGGCGCTGCAGGGAGACATGATCCGCGCCGTGCCGCTCAAGGACGCGGTCTCCGCCATCAAGCGGGTCCCCATGGACAACGACCGCATCATCACGGCCCGGCAGCTGGGCATCTCGTTCGGCGACTGACCCGCGGCGGGCGCCCCCGCTCCAGCTCTCCACCCGCCGCGAAGGGCGCTCATCGCTCGCGAGGGTGGGTCCACCTCCTGCTCCCTCTCCCAGACCGCCCGTGCCGGATCGTCGCGACCGCCGCCCACCCGCCCCGCGGGTCGAGGAGAGCCACACCGCCCCTGGCGAGCTGCAGGGTGCGGTGGCGAGGGCGTTCGCCACGGTGCCGCTGGGCGGGACCGCGGACCAGGCTGTCGCCGCGTGCGTGGACGTGGTCCGCGAGCTGGTGGGCGGGCCGGTGCGGATGGTCGCTCCCACGCTCCCCGTGCCGCTGGCGGTGGGCGACCCCACGGCGGGGCTGGCGCCGGCGCTCCGCTTCCCCGCGCCGGACGGCGGCGGCGAGCTGTGGCTCGCCGAGGGGATGGAGCCGGGCGCGGAGCTGCGGGACGCGCTCGCGGAGCACCTCACGCGCATCTGGCGGGTGCAGGAGGAGCGCGCCGCGCAGGCGGCCGAGCTGGACCAGCTCCGCTTCCACCTGGCCGCGCTGCAGCAGGTGGCGCGAACCCTGGCCGTGGTCCGCGGCACCGACGAGACCGAGCGCCTGGTGCTGGACTCCGTGGGCGAGGTGTTCTTCGCCTGGTGGGCGGCGCTGTACCGCTCCGAGGGGAGCGAGTACATCTGCCGCGCGGTGCGCTCCCTGCGGGGCGAGTCGGTGGCGTACGCGGTCCCGGCGCGGGTGGTGAACGCGATCGCCCCGCCGGGGAGCCCGCCCGCGGTCCCCCCCGGCGACGCGGAGATCCGCGACCACGTCCCCGCGGAGGTGGCGGTGATCGCGCCGCTGGAGATCGCCGAGGGGCAGGCCGGGCTGCTGATCCTGGGGCGGCGTATGACCGAGGCCCCGTACCAGCCGCACGACCTGGCGCTGCTGCGGGCGCTGGCTGACTCGTCCGCGGTGGCGCTGCGCAACGCGGACCTGCTGGACCGCCTGCGCGCCCAGGCCACCATCGACCCGCTCACCGGCTGCCACAACCGCCGCGGCTTCGACGAGCTGCTCACCGTGGAGCTGTCCCGCGCGCAGCGCTACGGCCGGCCCATGTGCCTGGTGCTGCTGGACATCGACCACTTCAAGCGGATCAACGACGACTTCGGGCACGAGGCGGGGGACCACGCGCTGCAGCGCATCGGGCGGACGGTGCGGCACGCATTCCGCACCACGGACAGCGCCTGCCGCTACGGCGGCGAGGAGTTCGCCCTGATCTTCCCGGAGACGCCCAAGGAGGAGGCGGTCAAGCTGGCCGAGCGGCTCCGGCAGACCATCGAGTCGCTGGCGCCCTCCGCGGAGGCCCCCCGGCAGATGACGGCGAGCCTGGGCGTCGCGGCCTACCCGGGCGACGGAGAGACCGCGGCGGACCTGCTGCGCGCCGCGGACCGGGCCCTGTACCGCGCCAAGACGCTCGGCAGGAACCGGGTGGAGGAGGCGAACGGCCGGGCGGTCGCCGGCGAGACGGACATCGACGCGGCAGCGGATTCACCCCGAGGCGAGTGAGGGCACCATCGCAACCGAGGATCTTACACCCAAGCAGCGCGCGCACCTGCGGTCGCTCGCGCACCACCTGAAGCCGATCCATCACGTGGGCAAGGAAGGCGTGACCGACGCGGCCGTGCAGGCCGTGGAGGACGCCTTCAACACCCGCGAGCTGCTCAAGGTCAAGGTGCAGGAGGCGGCGCCGCTGGACGTCCGCCAGGCGGGGGCGGAGCTGGCCGGGCGCGTGCAGGGGGCGCACCTGGTGCAGACCATCGGCCGTACCGCCGTGCTGTACCGACCCCATCCGGACAAGCCGGAGATCCGTCTGCCGAACGCGTAGGCGGGGCTTCGGAGCGCTTTGGCGGGGCCGCTCCGGAGCCGGACGATACTGCTGTCCGTCTCCTGCGCGGGCTCCGCGAGCCACGGAAACTGCCCCGTGTCTCGCTGCGCCGGAGGGAGCCAGCCGAAACTGCCCGGCTGTCTCCCTCCGCAACGGATCATGGGGGTACTGCGGAACTGCAACCCCAACGGAACGGCGCCCGCACCTGGAATTCCGGTGCGGGCGCCGTTCGCCGTTGCAGGCTGTTCCCTGTTCCCTGTTCCCTGTTCCCTAGTAGATGTACACCTGCGTCCCCACGGGCACGTTCTCGTACATCCACAGGATGTCGTCCTTGCGCATGCGGATGCAGCCGTGGCTGGCCGCGGTGCCGATGGACGCCTCGTTGTCGGTGCCGTGGAAGTAGTAGCCGTCGTACATCTCCAGCTTGGCGACTCCCAGCACGCCCTTGTGCTTGCGCTGCGGGCTCCCCCAGGGCGGGATGTAGATGGTGCCGCCGCGGATGGGCTCGCGGCCGGCGGGGAAGCCGGCCAGCGCGTCGGGCGAGGCGTTGCTCATGTCCACCACGCGCAGGCCGCGCTTGCGGGCGACCTCCACGTAGTGCCAGTTGGGCGGGGTCCACACCGGGTCCAGCTCCTTGTGCGTGATCGACATCTTGCCGCGCGGGGTCTGGAAGCGCTTGGTGGTGCCGCCCAGCACCAGCGTCTTGCCGGAGCCCACCGCCACCGGCGCGGCGAACAGGGTGTCGTCGCCCTGGATGTAGCTGACCTTGCGCTCCGCGATGGACACCACCAGGTACGGGCGGTTGGCGGGGACCAGCTCGGACTCCTTTTCCTCCAGCTCGCGCGCCTTCCCCTCGATCTCCGCGGCGCTCCGCTGCTCCTGCTGCGCCAGGAACTCCAGCGAGCGCATGTCGTGCGCGTAGGCGATCTTCGCCACGTCGCGCTCGTAGCGCTCGTTGACCGCCCAGGCGGTGGCCGTCACGAACAGGGTCGCCAGCAGGGCCACCCCGCCCAGCAGCGCCAGCGTGACCCCCCGGTTCTCGAAGAAGATGCGGCGCAGGCGCCCGGGCGGCGTGTAGTTCCGCCGCTCGGGCGTGCCGGCGCGCGTGGTCCGTTCGTCCATCGGGTGCTCCTTCCCGCTAGTAGATGAAGACCGGGGTGTCCTCGCGGACGGCGTCGAAGAAGGCGCGCATGTCGCTCTCGCGGACCATGAACGCCGCCGGCTTCACGCTCCCCGCCAGGGGTCCCGCCTCGGGCTCGCTGTAGATCTCCGTGCCGTCGTCCAGCCGGAGCACGTACTCCCCAAGCCCGCCCTCCACGCGCCGCTGCTCCTCGGGCGGGACGGGCCGGCCGCTTCCCAGGTACACCCACTCCGGCACCGTGTACACCGGGGAGAGCTGCTTGTCGCGGATGGTCCGCTCCCCCAGCGCCCGCACGAAGCGCCAGGAGCGGCCGTCCGGGGCGCGGACTACCGAGTCCGGCCCGATCCGCACCGGCACCTGCCGCAGCGTGGCCCGGCCGTGCCGCAGCGACAGGGTGGAGTCCTCGGTGTTCACCGCCAGGTGGATCCCCTTCTGCTGCAGGCCCTTGATCCTCAGCTCCCGCCGCAGCAGCGCCACCGCCATCTCCGAGCGCGCCGCCCGCGACTGGAGGATGCGGTCGCGGGTGGCCCGCTCCGCCTCGCTCATCTCCCGGTTCAGCGCCTCGGCCTCCTGCTGGTAGCGCGGGACCCGCGACGCCACCACGCCGGTGGCCACCAGGAAGAGCAGCATCAGCGTCGCCATCCCCCAGAAGAAGACGGGATGGTCGTGACGTAGCCGGGAAAGGCCTCTGCGCGTCTCGGGCATGCGTTCGGCGTCTGGGGCGGGAGGATCACGTGCGTTTCGGCAGGCGACTCAGCAAGACGCGTTCCCCGGAAGTGTTCCCGCGGGGGCTGCCGGGGCGCCGCCATGTGTATGCGGCAGGGGTGTTTAGGGTTCGCCGCGCTCGGCCGTCCGCGCGGCGCCGGCCCGGCCGGCCCTTTCGTCGCCGTGCTGGCGCGGCGGGCCCGGCGCGCGCATCTTTGCCGGGTCGCATCGTGGGCTCATCCTTGGCGGAGTGGTGCGCGGCCGATGGCGAAGACCTTCTGGGTGCTGGGGTGCCTGTTCGGGATGACGGCGGTGGCGGCGGGGGCCTTCGGGGCGCACGCGCTCCGCGCCCGCCTCCCGGCCGACCTGCTGGCCGTGTTCGAGACCGGGGCGCGCTACCAGATGTACCACGCCCTGGCGCTGCTCGCGGTGGCCTGGGCGGCGGAGCGCTGGCCGTCCGGCGCAGCGGTGGCGGCCGGGTGGGCGTTCGTGGCGGGAATCGTGGTGTTCTCCGGCAGCCTGTACGTGCTGGCGCTGAGCGGGGTGCGCTGGCTGGGCGCGGTGACGCCCCTGGGCGGGGTGGCGTTCCTGGCCGGGTGGGCGCTGCTGGCGTGGACGGCGTGGCGCGCATGACGCCGGCCCCGTCCACCGCGTGCGCCGCCTGTCCCCTGCGGTGTACAGCTGCGTCCTCAGGGGGGTGCGGACCCGGCCGGAGGTCGCGCCTCGCCGAACGGTAAGCCGTTGAGCGGATTCGGCTTGTGAATGGGGTTCCCGGGGAATGCTTGTTGCCTCGGGAGGACCCGAACGGATCTGTGCCGCGCGGGTACCAGAGTCCGGAATTCCACCCTCACGCGAGTCACGCCATGAGAGCACTCTCGACTCTCGCCCTGGTAGCGCTCCTCTCGTCCTGCGCGGCGCTCCCCGCGCCGCCCGCCGAGGGGATGGACCCCGCGCAGTACGACGGACGTCCCCTCCGCGCCCGCATCGTCAACGGGAGCGGCCAGCTGATGGTGAGCACCAGCCGCCCGGCGCACGTCGCCATCTTCGAGATCATCCCGGGGCGGGGGGTGGGGCTGCTGTACCCGGCGTTCCGCGGCGAGCGGAACTACCTGTACAGCGGGCTGAACAGCATCTTCCTGACGCGGACGCGCAGCTACTACTCGTACTTCCAGCCGGCGCCGCTCTTCGCCAGGGCTTCGCGCGAGGGGCCGCGCTACCTGTACATGATCGCCTCCGACGCGCCGCTGCGGCTGGGGAGCTACCTGGGCGCGCCGGGAGCGCTGCGCCGCGAGCTGGGGACCACCCGCTTCGCCTCGCACAGCCCGTACGCGCTCATGGACGACCTGGCGGACCTGGTGCTCCCCTACGGCGCCGCCGGCGACTGGACCGACGACGTGTACGCGGTGTGGCCGGACCGCACGTACGGCGGCGACTACCGGGCCGAGCAGTGGATCCGGGTGCAGTGCGCGGACGGGCGCGTCATCCAGGGGCCGGCGTACTACGTGTACGGCTCCTGCGCCGCGCAGGACGGCATCCCGCCGCTGGTGCGCGACCCGGAGCAGCCCGTGGACTCCAGCGCGGTCAGGGAGCCGACGCGCCAGCGCCCCGAGCCGGACCCGGAGACGGGGTCCGGCGCCACGGCCGCGCCGCGGCCGCCGGTGGTGGTGGAGGTGATCCCCGAGCCGGAGCCGGCGCGCCGCCCGGGCGTGCGGGTCCCCGAGCGTTCCACCGAGCGGGAGCTGGTGGACGCGGAGCGGGGCCGCGACGGCGCGCACTCGCCGCGGGTGGAGCGGGGGGCCGAGTCCGCGCCGCGCGACGCGGAGCCGCGCGAGGCGCGCCGCGCCGAGCCGCAGGCCGAGCGCCCGGAGCCGCGGGTGGAGCGCCCCGAGCCGCGGAGCGAGCCGACGCCGCGCGCCTCGGCTCCCGAGACCCCGCGGGTGGAAGTGAGCCGGCCGGAGCCCCGCTCGTCGGAGCCCCCGGCACGGTGAGGAACGGGCCGGGCGCCGCCCGGCCCGCGAGAGAGGAACACGGCTCCCCACCCTCCGGCCGGAGGGTGGGGAGTTCTGCGTGAGGAAGCGAGATGCTCAACGTGCTGCAGGACGAGGTGACCGGGTGCCGGCGGTGCCCCCGGCTGGTGGAGTGGCGCGAGCGGGTGGGGCGCGAGAAGCGCCGCGCCTACCTCGACCAGGACTACTGGGCGCGGCCCGTGCCGGGGTTCGGCGACCCGCGGGCGCGGCTGCTGGTGTTCGGGCTGGCGCCGGCGGCCCATGGAGCCAACCGCACCGGGCGGGTGTTCACCGGCGACCGCTCGGGCGACTGGCTGTTCGCCGCCATGCACCGCGCCGGGTTCGCCAGCCAGCCCACCTCCGTGCACGCGGACGACGGGCTCGCGCTCCGGGATGCCTGGGTGACGGCGGCGGTCAAGTGCGCCCCGCCCGACAACCAGCCCACCCCGGAGGAGCGCGACGCCTGCGCCCCGTGGGTGCTCCGCGAGATCCGCGCGCTCACCGAGCTGCGCGCGGCGCTGGTGCTGGGCGGCTTCGCCTGGGGGCAGGTCCTGCGCCTGCTCCGCGCGGGCGGGCACGCCGTTCCCGTGCCGCAGCCCCGGTTCGGGCACGCGGTGGAGGTGGCGCTGCCGGACGGGCTCACGCTGATCGGCTCGTACCACCCCAGCCAGCAGAACACCTTCACCGGCCGCCTCACCCGGGAGATGCTGGACGGCGTGTTCGCCGCCGCCCGCCGCGCGATCGCCTGACGCCGCGCTCCCGCCGGCCGCGGCGGCAGCGCTTCGACACCTTTCATCTCCGCCCCGCGTATTGTCTTGTTGACGCGGCCGCCGGCCGCGGGTACCTTGAACGGCGCGGAACTTTTGGCGCGCTGCGCCGGTTCCGCGCCCCATCCCCTCCCGCCACGCCCCGTGGAAACCCTCTTCCTGGCCTGCGCCGCCCTCGGGGGCGCCGTCCTCGTCCTCCAGATCCTCCTGAGCCTGCTCGGGATGGACCACGGCTTCGACGTGCCCCACCTGGGCCTGCACGTGGAGGGCGCGGACGGGCTCAACCTGCTGGGCGTCCGCGCCCTCAGCGCGGGGCTCACCTTCTTCGGGATCGGCGGGCTGGCGGGATACGCCACCCCGCTGGGGCTGGCCGCGGCGCTCCCCCTGGCCCTGCTGATGGGCGTGGGCGCGGCGGCGGGAGTGGCCGCGGCAATGCGCGCGCTGCTGCGCATGGAGAGCGACGGCACGGTGCGGATCGAGCGGGCCGTGGGCGAGCCCGCCACGGTGTACCTGAGCATCCCCGGCGGACGCGTGGGGATGGGCAAGGTGCACCTCAAGCTGCAGGACCGCCTGGTGGAGTACCAGGCCCTTTCCGCGCACCCCCTTCCCACGGGCGCGCAGGTGGTCGTCGTGGACGTGGTCGGTCCCGACACCGTCGAAGTCGCCCCCACACCCGACCTCGGAGGCCTTCTCGATGCATAGCACCCTCGCGCTCATCCAGCTCCCGCAGCTCGGCGGCGGCTCCATCGCCGCCCTGGGGACGCTGGCGGCGTTCGCCGCCGCCATCGGGATCCTGCTGCTCTTCGTCTCCCGCTACAAGCGCTGCCCGGCGAACAAGGTGCTGGTGATCTCGGGCACCGTGGGCGGGGGGAACGCTGCCAAGTGCATCTCGGGGGGCGGCGCCTTCGTGTGGCCGGTGATCCAGGAGTACGACTACCTGAGCCTGGAGCCGATCCAGATCGACATCCCGCTCAAGGACGCGCTCTCCTTCGAGAACATCCGCGTCAGCGTCCCCAGCGTCTTCACCGTGGCGGTGGGGACGGAGCCGGAGGTGCGGCAGAACGCCGCCATCCGCCTGCTCAAGCTGGACCAGCCGGTGATCAAGCGGCAGGCGCAGGACATCATCTTCGGCCAGCTCCGCCAGGTGATCGCCTCCATGCGCATCGAGGAGATCAACCGCGACCGCGAGTCCTTCCTGCACAACATCCAGACCTCGCTGGAGCCGGAGCTCAAGAAGGTGGGGCTGGTGCTGCTCAACGTGAACATCACCGACATCAACGACGAGTCCGGGTACATCGAGGCGATCGGGCGCAAGGCGGCGGCCGAGGCGGTGCAGAAGGCCCGCGGCGAGGTGGCCGAGCAGGAAAAGGTGGGCGAGGTGCGCGTGGCCGAGGCGGAGCGTGAGAAGACGGTGCAGGTCGCCAACGCCCACAAGGCGCGGGAGATCGGGATCCGCGAGGCGCAGCGGGAGCAGGCGGTGCGCGTCGCCGAGCTGGACAAGGAGCAGAAGGTGGGCGAGCAGATGGCGGCCTTCGAGCGCGAGGCGCAGATCAAGGAGGCGCAGCGCCAGCAGGCGGTCCGCATCGCGGAGCTGGACAAGGAGCAGAAGGTGGGCGAGGAGACGGCCGCCTTCCAGCGCGAAGCGCAGGTCAAGGAGGCCGAGCAGCTGAAGCGCATCGCGGTCGCGAGCGCGGACGCGAAGGCGATCCAGGGCGAGGCGCAGGCCCAGGCCGCCATCGCGGCCACGCAGGCGCAGCTGCAGGTGAGGCAGGCGGAGGCGTACCAGCTCGCCGAGACCCGGCGGCGCGAGGCGGAGGCCGCGGTGCAGGAGGCGCAGAACCGCGCCATGGCCCGCGCGGCGGTCGCCGAGGCGGAGCGGGTGGAGGCGGAGCGGCGCGCGGCGCTGGAGGCCCCGGCAAAGGCGGAGAAGGCCCGGACCATCGTGGAGGCCGAGGCCGACGCGGAGCGGCGCCGGATCGAGGCGCAGGCGGAGGCCGGGGCGAACTTCGCCCGGCTGGAGGCGGAGGCCCGCGGCCAGTACGAGATCCTCGCCAGGAAGGCCGAGGGCCTGCGCGAGATCGTCTCGGCCGCGGGCGGGTCCAGGGAGGCGTTCCAGCTCCTGATGCTGGAGCACGTGGACCACCTGGCCGAGACGGCGGCGAAGGCGATCTCGGGGATCAAGATCGACAAGGTGGTGGTGTGGGAGGGCGGGGGGAGCGGGGCCGGCGCGACCGCCGGCTTCCTCAACAACATGGCCCGCTCGCTGCCGCCCATGATGCAGGTGATCCAGGAGATCGGCGGGGTGGAGCTCCCCTCGGTGTTCGGCAAGCTGGTGGAGGACGGGGCGGCCGGGGATGCGGCGGCCGCCGACGAGGTGGCGCGGGCGCTCGCCTCGCGCCCCGCGCCGCCCTCGCCCGACGACCGGGCGGCGCCCGCGGGGGAGCGGGCGCCTGCGCGGGCCGGCGACGTGCCCGCCGCGGCCGAGTAGATGAAAAAAGGGGAGGCGCCGCGCGGCGCCTCCCCTTTTTTCGTCCGCCGCCCCACGCGGCACTTTCCGGATCCCGGGGGCGCATCTATGATTGGTGGTGTACCGACGCTCCTTCCCGCTGCACGCACGCCGGAGCAGGTTCCCTCCGGAGCGTACCGCTCGCTCCGTGGAAGACGTCCCACCGCTCCCCGCGCGCCGCCGCGGGGCAGCCCCAGCCAGAGGAGGGCAGGATGAGCGACCGTCCGTGGGTCTCCCATTACGCCGAAGGCACCCGTCCCGAGATCCCGCCGATCCCGTTCCGCAGCCTGGCGGACATGGCCCGCCAGTCGGCCGGCCGCTACGCCTCCTCCACGGCGTTCACCCAGTGCATGCCCAACGGCATGGCCGCCTCGCTGACCTACGCGCAGGTGGACCGCCTCTCGGACGAGTTCGCGGCGTACCTGCGCGGCGGGCTGAAGCTGGCCGCCGGCGACCGGGTGGCGGTGCAGATGCCCAACTGCCTGGCGTACCCGATCGTGGTGTTCGGCGTCCTCAAGGCGGGGTGCGTGCTGGTGAACACCAATCCGCTGTACACGCCGCCGGAGATGACCCACCAGTTCTCGGACTCGGGCGCGCGGGTGCTGGTGATCATCGACATGTTCTCCGACCGGCTCCCCCCCGTCCTCCCCAAGACCAAGGTGGAGACGGTGGTGACGGTGAGGATCACCGAGTTCTTCCCGGCGCTCCAGGCGACGATCATCCGCACGGTCCTCAAGTACCTCAAGAAGCAGATCCCGCCCACCACGGTGCCGCACACGACCTTCCAGGCGGCGCTCGCGGCCGGGCGGGAGCGGCTCAAGGGGGGGGTGGACCTGCAGGGCTACCTGGCCGGGGTGGAGCACGGCACGCTGGCGGCGCTCCAGTACACGGGCGGCACCACCGGCGTCTCCAAGGGCGCCATGCTCTCGCACGGCAACCTGCTGGCGAACACCTCGCAGCTGCTGGAGATGGCGGGCCCGCGCCTCAAGGCCGGCACGGAGACGGTGCTCACGGCGCTGCCGCTGTACCACATCTTCGCCTTCACGGTGAACCTGCTGGGCTTCTACCAGATGGGCGGGCACAACGTGCTGGTGCCCTCGCCCCGCCCGCCGGCCAACCTGCGCAAGGCCTGGGAGAACTACCGCATCACCTGGTTCACCGGCGTGAACACGCTGTTCAACGCGCTGCTGAACGAGCCCTGGTTCGCGCAGAACCCGCCGCGCACGCTGAACGCCTCGGTGGCCGGCGGCATGGCGCTGCACAGCTCGGTGGCGGAGCGCTGGGGCAGGGTGACCGGCACGCCCGTGGTGGAGGGGTACGGCCTCACGGAAGCGTCGCCGGTGGTCAGCTTCAACCCCATGGGCGGCAGGGTCAAGGACGGCACCATCGGCATTCCCATGCCGTCCACCGACATCCGCTGCGTGGACGAGTCCGGCGTGCCGGTGCCGAACGGGCAGGCGGGCGAGCTGGTGACGCAGGGGCCGCAGGTGATGCTGGGCTACTGGCAGCGCCCGGAGGAGACCGCCCGCGCGATCCGCGACGGCTGGCTCTTCACCGGCGATGTGGCCGAGATGGACGAGGACGGCTACTTCCGCATCGTGGACCGCAAAAAGGACATGGTGCTGGTGAGCGGCTTCAACGTGTATCCCAACGAGGTGGAGGAGTGCCTGTCCCGCCACCCCGGGGTGCAGGAGGTGGGGGTGATCGGCGTGCCCGACGACCGCACCGGCGAGGCGGTGAAGGCGTTCGTGGTCAAGAAGGACCCGGGGCTCACCGAGGAGGTGCTGGTGGCCCACTGCCGCGAGTCGCTGGCGCCGTACAAGGTGCCCAAGCAGATCGAGTTCCGCACCGAGCTGCCCAAGACGCCCATCGGCAAGATCCTCCGCAAGGACCTGCGTCCCGCCGCGGTGCCGGAGAGCGCCAGGGTCTGACCGCGGCTTTCCGCCGGCGCGATTCGCCGCATGGTCGGGCGGGGCGGCTTCGGCCGTTCCGCCCACTGCGCTTCCGGAGCATGGGCTACCGCTTTCTCGCCGACACGGTGCTGGTGCTGCACCTGGCCTTCGTGCTGTTCGTGGCGCTCGGGGGCCTGCTGGTGCTGCGCTGGCGGCGGGCGGCGTGGGTGCACCTGCCGGCGGCAGGGTGGGGCGCGGTGGTGATGTTCACCGGCTGGATCTGCCCGCTGACGCCGCTGGAGAACGGGCTGCGCGGGCTGGGCGGCGAGGCGGGGTACCGGGGTGGGTTCGTGGAGCACTACGTGGTGTCGGTGCTGTACCCGTCAGGGCTGACGCGGGGGATCCAGGTGGCGCTCGGGCTGGGCGTGATCCTGGTCAACGTGGCGGTCTACTGGCGGTTGCTGGCGACTCGAAGAGGTGTGTCCTCTTGAGTAGAACTGCGGGTTTTGGGCGTGCCCCCGGCTGGCGCCGGGGTCGGGCTTCGGCTCCGTAGAGCAGCAAACAACGCTGCTCAACGGAGTCGAGCCCGCGCAAACTGCCGCGCGGTCTCGACCCTTCGGGCCGAAATCCCTCACGCAGCTTCTCGCCGAACGCAGAGGGGCGCCCCGCCGACACGCGGGGCGCCCCTCTGCAATGCCAACCCCTCCGCCGCGCTCAGCCGAGCGCGTCGGGGGCGCGGTAGATCCACCCCTCGCGCTCGAACGCCTCGCGCTCGTCGGGGTGCAGGCGGAAGGGCTGGTCCAGGTCGGCCCGCGCCAGGTAGGCGGTCAGGCAGGCGATCACGGCGTCCCAGGCGTCCTCCAGGGTCACGGCGATCGCTTCCGTGCAGGGGTCGGCGAAGGTCAGGTACGGCCGGAGCGCGGCGGGGCGGGCACGCACCTCGCCCGGGCGGGAGGGGACGCGGCGGCAGCGGAGCCCCAGGTCGGTGACGGTGCCGGAGGGATACACCTCCACCAGCGTGGTCGGCGCGCCGGGCATGGGCGCCTGGGGCACGATGGACACGTCGCCCGCCTCGCGCAGCTCGTGAAGCCAGCGCAGCCCCTCGGTGGTCTGCTTGTACAGGCGCAGGTCCAGCGGCGCCATGGCGCCGCCGGTGTCGGTGCGGCGCGGCGCCCGGTGGTGCTCGGGGAAGGCGTCGCGCACCTCGTCGGCGGGGCGGTCGGCCACCCAGGCGACCAGCTGCGCCCAGCCGGCGCGCGTGCCGCCGACGGTCTCGGTGGCGGCGGCGGGGAGGCCGAAGGGAAAGTCGGCGCCCCACAGGATGGGCGCGTCGTCCTCCGCCTTCAGCAGCTTCCTCCACCCGCCGGAAACGTGGTGGGCCAGGTCCTGCCGGAAGGCGTGCGGGCAGAGCGCGAGGACGTGGAGCTTGCCGTCCTGCTCCCGCCCGACGGCGCTCCACAGGTTGGCAAGGGGCTCCTTTGCCCCGGAGAAGTCGATCCCGCCGAAGTAGTCGAACATCTAGGGAACAGGGAATAGGGAACAGGGAACAGCCGGCAACGGCACGAATCGCTATCGGCTCGTCGGCGGAAGCTGGGCGATGCGCTGGAGGAACTTCTCGGCGCGCTCGCGGCTGCCGGCGAGGGTGCGGGGGCGGTGGCCGCCTCCCTCGTAGCGGTGGAACTCCCACGTCGCGGGGTCGCGGCCGGACTCGCGGAGGGCCCCGGCCATGCGCTCGGCGTGGGCGATGGCCACCTCGCCGTCCTCGCTGCCGTGGTGCAGCTGCACGGGCGGGAGGCGGTGTGCGAACAGGGCGGGGGAGCGGCGCAGCAATTCCAGGCGCGCCCGGGGGACCGTGGTGCGGCCGTCGCGCAGGGCGAAGAGCACGCTGTCGGCCAGGTAGCCGGCGCCGGGGAGCCGGGGGATGCGGCTGCGGACCGCCCGCTCGGCCAGGCGCCGGACCGCGGGGAGGAAGAAGTCGGTGGGCCCGGAAAAGGCGACCACGCCCTTCACCCGCGGGTCGCGGATCCCCATCAGCAGCGCCACCCCGGCTCCCCGGCTCCGCCCGAGGATCGCCACGCGGCCCGCGTCCGCCTCCGGCACCGAGCGGAGCGCTGCGCCCAGCAGCGCCATGACGTCGTCCACGTCGCGGTCCCAGGGGCTCGGCGGCCCCTCCGAGCGATACCAGCGCAGCGGGGAGGCGATCAGGCGCTCGGAGCGGTACGAGGGGAGCACCTGCACCCACCCCTCGGCAAGCGGTCCGGAGCGGAAGAATTCCAGCGCGGTGACGCCGCGCTCCCCGCCGTGCGCCACCACCAGCACCGGCAGCCTCCTCCCCGCGGCGCCGGCGGGGACCCGCACCAGGCCGAAGTGCCGCACCCCACCCACCGTGTGCGACAGCACCAGCGTCCGCCGGCCCTCGGCGTCGCGGTCGTCCCGCTCCACGCGCAGGCCGTGCACCCCCGTGTCCCGTGCGGCCCAGTCCGCCTCCACCGCCGCGGCCTCTGCGGCGGTGGGCGGGGCGAAGAGCCCGTCCAGGAGGCGGTCGGCCGTTCCCGGCGCGAGCCGCGGCGCGCAGGCCGCCGTCAGCGCGAGGAGGAGCGCGGCAGCGGTGCGCGCGAAGCGCCGGGTGCGGATCACGGAGACGCGGATCGGATGTTCGGTTCGCGGAGAGGGACGGAAGGGTACCCGAAGTTTCGTCACCGCGCGGGCTGGGGGCAAGTGCGCCTCCGGCCCGCGGCCCCCCGAAACGGGCTGTTCAGGCCGTCCCGTCCAGCAGCGCCGCCAGCTCGGCGGCATCCGTCACGGGGCGGCGGCAGGCGTAGCGCTCGCACACGTACGCGGCGGGGCGCCCGTCCACCAGCGTCCGCCCCTGGAGCAGCGGGACCCGCTCCCCGGCCTCCGCCGGCGCGCCGGGAGCGGCGAGCGCGAGCACGGTGTTGGGGAGGAAGCGGCCCCGGAGCACGTTCAGCAGCGCCTCGGTCTCCGGCTCGCCCGCGCGCCCGACCACCACCACCTCCTGCGGGGTGGCGAGGTGGAAGTCCGCGGCGGAGAGCAGCTGGCCGAAGCCCTGGGGGACGCGCGCCATGATCTCGCCCATCGCCTCCAGCACGCGCGCGGCGACGCGCCCATAGCGCGGCTCGCCGGTGAGGACGGACAGGCGCAGCAGCGCCGTGACCGCGGACGAGTTGCCGGAGGGCGTCGCGTTGTCGAAGGTGTCCCGCGGCCTCACCACCAGCGCCTCCGCGTCCACGGCGGTGTCGTAGAACACGCCCTCCGCCTCGTCCCAGAAGCGCTCCAGCATGGCGTCCGCCAGCTCGCGGGCGGCGGCCACGCGCGCCACGTCGCCGGTGGCCTCGTACAGCGAGACCAGCGCGTCGGCGAACAGGGCGTGGTCCTCCAGGAAGGCGTCGATCTTGGCGCGCCCCTCCTTCCAGGTGCGCAGCAGCCGGCCGTCCCGGCGCAGCTCGCGGAGCAGGAAGTCGGCGTTCCCGTTCGCCACCTCCAGGTACCCGGCGCTCCCCAGCACCCGGCCGGCCTCGGCATAGGTGCGGAGCATCATGGCGTTCCAGGCGGTGAGCACCTTGTCGTCGCGACCCGGCCACACGCGCCCGGCCCGGGCCTGGTACAGCACGTCGCGGCCGCGCGCCAGCGCCTGCTCCAGCCGCTCCACGGACACCCCGGCCCCGGCCGCGACCTCCTCCGCGCCCCGGTCCACGTGGAGGATGCTCCGCCCCTCGAAGTTGCCGCCCTCCGCGACGTCGTAGTAGGCGCGGAAGAGGGGGCCGTCCTCGGGCCCCAGGAGCGCGTCCACCTCGTCCGGCGTCCACACGTAGAACCTGCCCTCCTCGCCCTCGCTGTCGGCGTCCTGCGCGGAGTAGAAGCCGCCCTCGGGGGACAGCATCTCGCGCTGCACGTAGCGGAGGATCTCCTCGACGACGCGGCGGAAGTCGGCGTCGCCGGTGGCCTGCCACGCCTGGAGGTAGACGCGCCCCAGCAGGGCGTTGTCGTACAGCATCTTCTCGAAGTGGGGGACCAGCCAGCGCGCGTCCACGCTGTAGCGGTGGAAGCCGCCGCCCGCCTGGTCGTACATCCCCCCCGCGGCCATCCGGCGCAGCGTGTGCACGGCCATGCGCAGCGCCTCGGGGCTCCCCGTGCGCCGCCGGTGCCGCAGCACGAACTCCAGCATCATGGGCTGCGGGAACTTGGGCGCGCCGCCGAAGCCGCCGTGGCGCGCGTCGAAGCGGGCGGCGAGCTGGTGGAAGGCGCGGTCCAGCACGGCGGTGTCCACCGCGCCCGCCGGCGCCCGCGCCGCCATCCCCTCGCGGAGCATGGCGTGCAGCTCGGCGGCGCTGCGGTCCACCTCGGCGCGGCGCTCCCGGTACGCCTCCATCACCGCCAGCAGCACCTGCCGGAACGAGGGCATGCCGTGGCGCGGCTCCGGGGGAAAGTAGGTGCCGCCGTAGAAGGGGACGCCCGCCGGGGTGAGGAACACGGTCATCGGCCAGCCCCCGTGCCCGGTCATCTGCTGCACCGCGGTCATGTAGATGGAGTCGATGTCCGGCCGCTCCTCGCGGTCCACCTTGACGTTGACGTACAGCTCGTTCATCAGCGCGGCCGTCGTCTCGTCCTCGAACGACTCGTGCTCCATCACGTGGCACCAGTGGCAGGCCGAGTACCCCACCGAAAGGAGGATGGGGCGGTCCTCGGCGCGGGCGCGCTCCAGCGCCTCGGGCCCCCAGGGATACCAGTCCACCGGGTTGTCACGGTGCTGGAGGAGGTAGGGGCTGGTTTCCTGCGCGAGTCGGTTGGGCATGGGGCGGCGCTCCGGGTGGGCGGGTGGACGCCCCGGGAGCGGGCAAGGCCCGTACCCGGGGCGCCGGAAGCCGTCGCGGGCGCCGTCGGTGGGCCGGCCCGATCGCGACGACGCCGGGCGGAGGCGTCGTCGTCGCGGGGGACGACGGGGCTGGTATTGACTTTCGATACAACTCGGCATATCCATATCGGAACCCGATACTACTCCCCCCGGAGAGCCAGATGCCACCGCACGCATCCAACGACATCCTTCGAGGTACGCTCGACCTCCTGATCCTGAAGGCGCTCTCGCTGGAGCCCATGCACGGGTGGTCGATCGCACAGCGGCTGGAGCAGCTCTCCGGCGACGCGCTGCGCGTGGGAGCGGGATCCCTCTACCCCGCGCTCCAGCGCCTGGAAGAGCGTGGGCTGCTGGCGAGCGAATGGGGCGTCACCGAGGAGAACCGCCGGGCCAAGTACTACAAGCTGACCGCGGCCGGCCGCAGCGCACTGGGGGAGGAGTCGCGGAGCTGGCAGGAGTACGTGCGGATGATGGACACCATCCTGCGCACCACCTGATCGGGAGAGAGCCGCATGGAGTGGATGACGCGATGGCGGAAGCGGCTGCGTGTGCTCCTCCGCCGGGAAGAGGTGGAGCGCGAGCTGGAGGAGGAGTTCGCCTTCCACCTCGAGATGGAGACGCGGACGAACCTCCGCGCCGGAATGACCCCGGAAGCCGCGAGGCGGCAGGCGGTGCTGACCTTCGGCGGACGGGAGCGGTTCCGGGAAGAGGTGCGCGACGCGCGCTGGTTTGCACCGGTGATCGGGCTGACGACCGACGTGAAGCTCGCCCTGCGCATGCTGGCGAAGCACCCGGCGCTCTCCGTGACCGGCGCGCTCGGGATGGCCGTCGGCGTCGCCATCGCGACGGTCTTCTTCAGCTTCATGGCGTTCTACTACTCGGCCCCGCCGCTCGACGAGGGTGACCGGATCGTCGGGCTCGACTACCTCGATATGGGGAACGACGACTGCTGGTGCACGAACCTCTTCGACCTGGTCACCTGGAGGGGGAGCCAGCGGTCCGTCCGGCAGCTGTCCGCCTTCCGCGACTCCCATCGCTACCTGCGCGTTCCGGGCGGCACGGCGGGTGGAGTACCCGTGGCGGAGATGACCGCGTCGGGATTCGACGTGGCGCGGGTGCCGCCGCTCCTCGGCCGTCCGCTCCTCCCGTCGGACGAGGCCCAAGGAGCTCCGGCCGTGATGGTGATCGGGCACGACGAGTGGCGGCGGGACTTCGGCGCGGACCGTGGCATCGTGGGACGCGAGGTGCGCCTCGACGGCGCCCCGTACACCGTCGTGGGTGTGATGCCCGAGGGCTTCCGCTTCCCGTACAACCACGGCTACTGGACCGCGCTCCGGAGCGACGCTGGGCTCCAGGGCCCGGGCGTGGGCCCCCGCGTGACGATCTTCGGCCGGCTCGCCCCGGGGGTTTCCAGGGCGGCGGCCGAAGCCGAGCTGAGAAGCGGGAGCGCGCGGCTCGCGCGCGAGTTCCCCGCGGCATACGCCACCTTCCGCCCGATCGTCAGACCGTACGCCCAGGTCGTGCTCGACGTGCACCAGTACCCGGCCTGGATCGTCTGGACGATGCAGCTCTTCGGGGCTCTGGTTCTGGCCGCGATCGCGGTCACCGTGGCGGCACTGGTCTACGCCCGGACGGCATCCCGCCAGGCCGAGATCGCGGTCCGCACGGCGCTGGGCGCGAGCCGCCGGCGCATCGTCACGCAGCTCTTCGTGGAGGCGCTCGCGCTCTCCTCGCTCGCGGCGGTGGCCGGGCTGCTGATCGCGAACGTCGGGTTCCGGCAGATCGCCCCCATTGCCGTTACGGGGGGCCTTCCGTACTGGATCGAGTCCGGCCTCCCGGCGTCCACGGTCGCGTACGCCATGGGCCTCGCCGTGCTCGCGGCCTTCATCGTCAGCATCGCCCCTGCGCTGGCGGCCACCGGGCAGCGGCTGCAGTCCACGCTCCGCCAGATGGGCGGCGCCACCGGGTTGCAGCTTGGGCGCACCTGGACGGCGCTCATCGTGGTGCAGGTCGCGGTCGCGGTGGCTGTGCTCCCGCCCGTGAGCGCGATCGCCTGGAATTGGAAGCCGCCCGCCGAGCCCACCTTCCCGGTCGAGGAGATGCTCGTGCTCCGGCTCGAGCCGGATGTAGCTCCGGCCCGGGAGGCGCTGGCCGCTCCGTCCGTGGAGCAGGCGGGCGAGTCCTTTGCCGAAACCCAGGCCGAGCTGATCCGCCGGATCGCCGTGGAGCCGGGCGTGCTCGGCGTGACGTATGCCTCGGCGCCCCCGAGCTCCGGCCAGGGCGTGCGCATCGAGGTCGAGGGCGGGGCGACGACGGCGGACGCGGCACCTGCCGTCGCGTTCTCCTCCGGTGTCGCACCCAACTATTTCGATGTGTTCGGCGCTCAGGTGCTGGCGGGGCGGCCATTCGGGTCCGGCGACGCGCCCGAAGGAGCGGCCGCCGTCGTCAGCCGCTCCTTCGTCCGTCGCTTCCTCGGGGACGGAGTCGCCCTCGGCCGCCGGGTGCGCAGCACGGCGATCGCCGCGGGCGACTCCGCCCGGCCGGGCCCCTGGCTCGAGATCGTCGGGGTGGTGGACGATCTCTACGACGAGAGCGGCGAGCCGGAGCTCGAGAAGCCGGCCATCTATCTCCCGACGGCGCTGGGGGCGGCGCCGGTGACCGTCGCCATCCGCACGCGGGGGATCGACCCCGACGTCCTCGTCCCGGGGCTGTGGGAAATCGCCGGAGAGGTGGCACCGGGGCGCCCGATGACCGTCGTCGGCCCGGACGAGCTTCGCGGCGGCGACACCGGTCGCGCGGCCCGATTCTCCGTCATCGCGGTAGGCTTTGTGACGCTGAGCGTGCTCCTTCTCTCCGCGGCGGGGATCTCGGCGATGATGTCGTTCGCCGTCACACGCCGGTATCGGGAGATCGGGATCCGGCTCGCGCTCGGTGCATCGCGGCGCCAGGTGTTGCAGGCGATCTTCGCGCGCGCCGCGCTTCAGCTCGCGCTCGGGCTGGCCGTCGGGGTCGTCCTCGTCACGCTGGTGGACCGACTCGGCGGCGGCGAGATGATGGGCGGCCAGCACCACGTGCTCGTGCCGATGGTCGCGGCACTCGTGATCGCCGTCGGGCTGCTCGCTACGGGCGGCCCTGCGAGCCAGGTGCTCCGGGTTCACCCGATGGAGGCGCTTCGACAGGAGTGATCACGCAAGTCTCACGCGGGCCGGAGGCGGCGAGCCATGAGGCTGGCCATGGCGAGCAGGATCCAGGCGCGTGAGGAGCTCACCGTGTTCTCGTGGGCGGCACGCAGCCGCCGGTACTCCATCGGCCACGCAAAGGTGCGCTCGACTACACGGCGCCGGGGCAGGACCTCGAAGGTCTTCCGCCCCCGTTCCTCCGGGATCGCCTTCGAACGCGGCACCACCCCGTGTGCGCGCTTTCCGAGACGCTAAACATGCGACGGACGGCCGCGGCGGGCGCGGTCGGGCCGCCCGTGGACGTCCGTTCCCTCCCGGCATCCGGGTTGCTGCATTATCTTCACCGGTTACGCGTTGAGGAACACACCGTTACGTGAGCGTGCCCGTGCAGCAGATCCTACGTCGCCTGTTCAAGCAGCACTTCGGCAAGGTGCCCGCGTCCGTCCTCCCGCTGGAGGGGGACGGGTCCAGCCGCTCCATGTACCGCGTGGTGGGGGACGCGTACGAGACCGCCATCGGGGTGGTGGGGCCCGACCGCGAGGAGAACCGCGCGTTCATCTCGTACTCGCGCGACTTCCGCTCCGTGGGGCTCCCCGTGCCGCAGGTGTACGCCGCCGACGAGGACGCCGGCGTGTACCTGGAGGAGGACCTGGGCGACAGCACCCTCTTCGACGCGCTGTCGCTCGCCCGCGAGGCCGACGGGGGCGGGAGCGACTTTCCCGCCGAGATGGTGCCCGTGTACCAGCGCGTGCTGGAGGTGCTGCCGCGCTTCCAGGTGGAGGGGGGCAGGGTGGTGGACTACTCGGTGGCCTACCCGCGGTCCGCCTTCGACCGGCAGTCCATCCTGTGGGACCTGAACTACTTCAAGTACCACTTCCTCAAGCTGGCGCACATCCCGTTCAACGAGTCGCGGCTGGAAAAGGACTTCAAGCGGCTCACCACCTTCCTGCTGGGGGCGGACACCCGCCACTTCATGTACCGCGACTTCCAGTCGCGCAACGTGATGCTGCGGGACGGCGAGCCCTGGTTCATCGACTACCAGGGCGGTCGGCGCGGCGCGCTGCAGTACGACGTGGCCTCGCTGCTGTTCGACCCCAAGGCGGCGATCCCCGAGGCGCTGCGCGACCGGCTGCTGGAGCACTACCTGGACGCGCTGGAAAAGTACCTCCCGGTGGACCGCGAGCAGTTCCGGCAGCACTTCCGCGGCTACGTCTTCGTGCGGATCATGCAGGCCATGGGCGCGTACGGCTACCGCGGCTTCTTCGAGCGCAAGCCGCGCTTCCTGGCGAGCGTCCCCCAGGCCATCCGCAACGTGGAGCGGCTGCTGGAGACCGGCTTCCTCCCCGTGGAGCTCCCCGAGCTGCGCGCCGTGTTCGAGCGCATCGTCGCCTCGCGCACCCTGCGCAAGTCGCCGGTGCAGGTGCCGCCGGGCCTGACCGTGCAGGTGGGGAGCTTCAGCTACAAGAACGGCTACCCCGACGACAGCGGCGGCCACGGGGGCGGCTTCGTGTTCGACTGCCGGGCGCTTCACAACCCGGGGCGCTACGCCGAGTACGCCGGCCTGTGCGGGTGCGACGAGCCGGTGGTCAGGTTCCTGGAGGAGGTGCCGGAGGTGGAGGAGTTCTGGAAGCACGTCCGCGCCATCGTCGACGGCCAGGTGGACACCTACCTGACGCGCGGCTTCACCTCGCTCTCCGTCCACTTCGGGTGCACGGGGGGGCAGCACCGCTCGGTGTACTTCGCCGAGCGGCTGGCCAGGCACCTGGGGCGCAAGTTCCCGCAGGTGAACGTGGCGCTGGCGCACCGCGAGGAGGGCCGCTGGCCGGCCCGCGTGGCGGAGGCGGCCGCGGCCGCGGCCGCCGGGGTGGAGAGCGGGGCGGTGGGCTGACGTGGACGCCATGCTCTTCGCGGCGGGGCTGGGGACGCGCCTGCGCCCCCTGACCGACCGCATCCCGAAGGCGCTGGTGGAGGTGGGCGGCGTGCCCATGCTGGAGCGCGTCGCGCTGCGGCTGGTCGCCGCGGGGGCCGACCGCCTGGTGGTCAACGTCCACCACCACGCCGAGCAGGTGGAGCGATTCGTCGCGGAGTGCGGCGGGTGGGGCGTGGAGGTGGTGGTCTCGCGCGAGGAGGGCGAGCCCTTCGAGACCGGCGGCGGGCTGCTGCACGCCGCGCCCCACCTGCGCCGCGACGCCCCGTTCTTCGCCCACAACGCCGACGTCGTCACCGACCTGCCGCTGGGCGAGCTGTACGCCGCGCAGCGGGCGAGCGGCGCGCTTGCCGTGCTGGCGGTGATGGACCGGCCCACCACCCGCAAGCTGCTCTTCGACGACCGGGGGCTGCTGGGGCGCACCGACGAGCGCAGGGGGCTTGACCTGCGCGCCCGCCCCGCCGAGGGCGAGGTGCGCGCCCTGGCCTTCGCGGGGGTGCACGTGATCTCCCCGGAGATCCTGCCGCGCATCACGGAGCGGGGCGTGTTCTCCATCCTGGACCCCTACCTCCGCCTGGCCGGCGAGGGGGCGACGATCCTGCCGTTCCGGGTGGACGACGCCCTGTGGCTGGACATCGGCCGGCCGGAGCAGCTGGAGGCCGCCGACCGCCGGCTCGCCGCCCTGGCCGCGGAGTCCTGACGGGCCGTGGCTGGAATGCTCCTTGCCTGACCGGAAGCCCTCGACAAAGGGTGAAAGCAACCGGCACAAGGGAGCGACGGATGAAACGCAACGCGCTGCTCGCGCTCGCCCTGGCGGCGGCCGTGGGCGCCTGCACCATGGACGAGGACACCGCGGACCAGGGCCAGAACCCCGGCACCACCTCGCGGCAGGTGGACGCCACCGACATGGAGGCGCTCAAGGGGATGTCCGAGGACAGCGGTGTCCCCGGCCAGCCGTCGGCGAACGAGACCGCCGCGCCCAACGCTCCCACGGCGGTGCCGGACCTCCGGGGCGGGATGACCGTCGCCGGGCAGCTGAGCCCGGTGAACCGCAGCGGCGTCAACGGCTCGCTGACCATCTCGCAGATCCCGTCCGGGACGCTGGTGTCCGTGTCGCTCACCGACGCCCAGGCGAACACCGCCTACCGGGTGGCGATCAACGAGGGGCGCTGCGGCAGCACCGGACGCGAGGTGGCGCCCGTGGGGAGCGCGCTGCAGGTGGGGAGCACGGGGAGCGGCGCGGTGTCGGACACGCTCGCCCTCCCCGCCGCCACGGTGATGAACGGCCGGCACGTGGTCACGGTCAACGGCGCCAACGCGGGCCCCTCGACGCCTCCCGTGGCGTGCGCCGACATCCCGGCCAACCGTGCCAACCCGGAGGCGAGCTGATCGTCTGATTTCGGCGGGCCGCTACGGAGCCCGGACGATACAGCTGTCCGGTCTCCTCCGCGGGCTCGGCGAGCCAGCCGAAACCGCCCGGCTGTCTCACCTCGCCGGAGGGAGACTCGCCAAACTGCCGGCGAGTCTCCCTCCGGCGAAGATCATACGGGTACTGCGGGAAACTGCGAACGGCAAAAAGGCGCCCCCACCGGAGATCCGGTGGGGGCGCCGTGCCGTTGCAGGCTGTCCCCTGTAACCTGTTCCCTGTCCCCTAGTGGTTCGGGAAGGGCGGCGGGGCGTACACCAGGCCGCTGGGGGAGACCTGCGGGCGGTCGGGCGTGCCCTCGTCCTCGCGCACCTCGCGCTGCGTCCAGCGGAAGTACACCACCGTGATCGCGATCCAGATGGTGAGCGCGCCGGGCACCCACATGATCACCCCGCCCAGGCGCTGGTCGTCCAGCGCCGAGATGGGGTAGATGCGCGGGGCCTCCACGTACCAGGCGTACAGCTCGGCGTCGCTGAAGGTGATCAGCGCCGCCGTCACCATCATGGGGATCCCCAGCACGAACAGGTACATCATCTGGAGCGGCGGGGCGATGCGCGGGAGCTCCGGGAGCGGGCTCATCACCGGCCACCACATGATGGTCCCCGTCGCCATGATCATCAGGTGCATCGCCACGTGCACGTCGTGGTTCCGCATCATCAGGTCGTAGGGGCCGGGGAAGTGCCAGGCCAGGAAGATGACGTTGTTGAGCGCGAAGGCGATCAGCGGCAGGGTGAGCAGCCGCGCCACCGCGCCGATCGCCCGGACGTTGATCGCGGGGCGCAGCAGCCAGTCCGGGAGGCCGTACAGCAGGAACGGCGGCATCACCAGGATCAGCACCAGGTGCTGCACCATGTGCGCGCTGAACAGGAAGAAGTCGCTCAGCTCGTGCAGCGGGCCCTGCAGCGCCAGGAACATGATCGCCATGGCGAACACGAAGCTCGCCACCTTGCGCGGGGGCACGGGGCCGGCTCCGGGGAAGCGGCGGCGGAGCGGCCCGATCAGCAGGAAGTAGGCGGCGAAGAGGAGGAGCCACCCGACCATGAAGTCCGAGTAGACCCTCCACTCCGTCCACGAGAACGTCTCCTGGTGCAGCAGGGAGATCGTCGAGAGAGACAGCATACCGCGAACCTCCGTCGGCGCCTGCTCAGGGACAGCAGATGTCGTGACCCTGGTCGATCAGCGCCGGCATCAAGTGGAACAGCATCCACAGCCCGACGATCACGAGCGTCCCCAGCAGCGCCGGGAAGACGAAGATCCCCGTGAACACCTTGCTGTCGAACTTCAGGTGCATGTAGAACATCACCACCAGCACGAACTTCACCGCCGAGAGCACGCCGATGATCAGCGCCGCGGTGCCGGCCGGGTACACCTCGTTGACCTCGCCCAGGTAGCCGAACACCTCGAGCACCGTGAGGCCGATCAGCAGGGCGCCGATCAGGAGGTAGAACTTGTTGCTGGGGTGGGTGTGCTGGTCGTGAATGACTTCACGCGTCTCGCTGGACATCGGCTCGCTCACTTGATGAGGTAGACGAGGGGGAAGATCACGATCCAGATCACGTCCACGAAGTGCCAGTACAGGCCGGCGATCTCCACGTTCAGCGCCTTTTCCGGCGGCACCTTCCCGGCCCGGACCAGGAAGGCGAGCGTGATCAGGTAGATCACCCCCACGGTGACGTGCGCGCCGTGGAAGCCGGTGAGCAGGTAGAAGCTGGACGAGAACAGGTTGGTGCCCAGCCCCAGCCCCTCGTGCACGAAGTGGGTGAACTCGTAGACCTGGCACCCCAGGAAGATCGATCCCAGGAACGCCGTGAGCAGGAGCCAGGTGAAGGCCCTGCCGCGGTCGCCGCGCTGGGTGTAGTTCAGCGCCAGCACCATGGCCACCGAGCTCATCAGCAGGATGAAGGTGCTGGCCGTGGTGAGCGGGATGTTGAGGATCCCCTCCACCGCCTTGCCGTCGACGATCCCGTCGTGCGGGTAGGGGCCGACGATGCTCTTCCCCTTGTACGCCATGTAGGTCCCGATCAGGGACCCGAAGAGCAGGCACTCCGAGCCGATGAAGCCCCAGAAGGCCATCTTCCGGCTGTCCAGGCCGGTGCTGGTGTCGATGTGGGCCGGGTGCGCCGCGTGCCCCGCCATCGCGTGCGAGTGATCCATGAAAGTCGGCGATTCAGGTGTCGGGTGGTGGAGGGCGGGCGGCGCCGTCCGGCGGGCCCGCCCCTCCGTCCCTCGTCTCTAGTGTCCGTGCCCGGGCTCGAACGCCCAGCGGTAGATCGAGTAGACCGTCAGCAGGAGCCCGGCCACCGAGCCGAACCACAGGTAGTGCCAGGGGCTGCCGTCCGCGGCCTGCCGGAAGATCAGCATCCCGAAGGTGAGCGTGATCCCCAGCGCCAGCACCACCGGCCAGTACGACGGCGGCGGCAGGTGGATCCCCAGGTCGTGCGCGGACATCTTGCTCTCGTCGTCCGGGTACTCCAGGGTCGCCAGGCTGGCGCCGGCCAGCGTGACGTCCTCGGTGTCCTCGTCGCGGCGGCCGTGCGGGATCGCCGCCTCCTTGGTGGGGTCGCCCTCCCACAGCGGCATGCGCGAGCGGACCACCGGGAGCTCGCGGAAGTTGTACTCGGGCGGCGGGGAGGGGATGCTCCACTCCAGCGTCGCGGCGCCCCAGGGGTTGGGGCCGGCGATCTTCCCGCGCTTCCAGGCGGTGAACAGGTTGAAGGCGAACACCAGCGTCCCCAGCCCGATCATGAACGAGCCCACCGTGGCGAGCAGGTTCATCTCGTTGAAGCCCATGTTGTCGGCGTACGTGAAGATGCGGCGCGGCATCCCGTACAGCCCCAGGAAGTGCATGGGGAAGAAGGTGAGGTTCATCCCCACCAGCGTCAGCCAGAAGTGCACCTGGCCCAGCCTCTCGTCCAGCAGGCGCCCGAACACCTTGGGGTACCAGTAGTACATCCCCGACCACAGCCCGATCACCGTGCCGCCGAAGAACACGTAGTGCAGGTGGGCCACCACGAAGTAGGTGTCCGTCTGCTGCAGGTCGGCCGGCGCCACGGAGTGCATCACCCCGGAGATCCCGCCGATGGTGAACATGCCGATGAAGGCCACCGCGAAGAGCATGGCGGTGGTGAAGCGGATGGCGCCGCCCCACATGGTCCCCAGCCAGTTGAAGATCTTGATCCCGGTGGGGATCGCGATCAGCATGGTGCCCAGCGCGAAGAAGGTGTCGGCGATGGGGCCCAGCCCCACGGCGAACATGTGGTGGCTCCACACGCCCCAGCCCAGCCAGCCGATCAGGATCCCCGAGAACACCATCACGTTGTAGCCGAAGAGCGGCTTGCGCGAGAAGGTGGGGAGCACCTCGGACACCATCCCCATGATGGGGAGGATGAGGATGTACACCTCGGGGTGGCCGAACATCCAGAACAGGTGCTGCCAGAGCAGCGGGTCGGCGCCGGCGCGGGCGGTGTCGTAGAACACCGTGCCGAACAGGCGGTCGAACATCAGCTGCGTGGAGGCGATGGTGAACACCGCCAGCGCCGTGACGATCAGCACGTTGGTGACCAGCACCATCCACGTGAAGATCGGCATGCGCATGAGGCGCATCCCCGGCGCGCGCAGGTTGATGATGGTGATGATGAAGTTCAGCGACGCGATGATCGAGGACAGACCGATGATCTGCAGGCCCAGGACGTAGAAGTCCATGTTGAGCCCGGGGTTGTACGCCTCGGTCGTGACCGGCGGGTACGCGAACCAGCCGCCGTTGGGCGCCTGCGACCCCATCCCCGGCACCAGCGCCAGCAGGAACGAGATGTTCAGGTAGATGCTGCCGAAGAAGAAGATCCAGAACGACAGCGCGTTGAGCCGCGGGAAGGCCACGTCCCGCGCGCCGATCTGGAGCGGCACCAGGAAGTTGAAGAACGCCGCGGTGAGCGGCATCAGCGCCAGGAACACCATCGTCACCGCGTGCGTGGTGAACAGCTGGTTGTAGAACTCGGCGCTGATCAGGTCGTTGTTGGGGACGGCGAGTTGGGCGCGGACCAGCAGCGCCTCCAGGCCGCCGACCAGGAACCAGATGAACGAGACCACGCCGTACATGATCCCGATCCGCTTGTGGTCGACGGTCGTGACCCAGCTCCACAGCCCCGTCGGTCCGTGGTGGGCGGCTACGTGGGGGGCGGTAGCCACCGTTGCAGTCGATGCCATTCCTACTCCATCGGTTTGCGGCGCGGCCCGCCGGCATTCGCGGCGGTGCTCCCGGGCGCCTGATCACGAAACACGCGTCCCCGCCTGCTCGCGCGGGGCGCCGGGGTCACTGCAGGCTCTGCAGGTACGCGACGATGTACCTGATCTCCTCTTCCTTGAGGTTCAGGTTGGGCATCTTCGCCCCGGGCTTGATGGCCGGCGGGTTCCGGAGCCAGGCGGAAAGGTTCTCCGCGTTGTTGTCCAGGATCCCGGCTGCGAGGGTGCGGCGGCTCCCGAAGTGCGTCAGGTTGGGGCCGGTGCGCCCCACCATGGGGGTGCCCTTGATGACGTGGCAGCCGGCGCAGGCGCCCTGCGTCACCAGCTGCTTGCCCAGCGCGATCGCGGAGTCCTGCGCCGTCACCGGCGGGACGTCGCGCGCGGGCCGGTACTCGTTCTGGAGCCACTCCTTGAAGTTCTCGGGAGTGTGGGCGATCAGCCGCATCTTCATCAGCGCGTGCGAGTCGGCGCAGAACTCGGCGCACTGCCCCAGGTACACGCCCGGCTCCTCGGGGGTGAAGACGATGGTGTTGATCTTGTTGTTGATCAGGTCGCGCTTGCCGCCCATCTGGGGGACCCAGAAGGAGTGCAGCACGTCGCCCGCGGTGAGGCGGAGCGCCACCGGCGTCCCCACCGGCACGTGGATCTCGTTGGCGGTGACCACCGTGTCGCGCCCGCCGTTGACGGGGTAGCGGAACTCCCACCACCACTGCCAGCCGATCACGTTGACCGTCACCGCGTTGGGCGGGGGCGGCTGCTGCGTGGCGAAGATGGTCTGCACGGTGGGGACGGCGATGACCGCCAGGATCAGCGCGGGGATCAGCGTCCAGGCCAGCTCCAGGCGCGTGTTGCCGTGGGTCTGCTTGGGCTCGGGCATCCCCGGGCGGTGCCGGAAGCGGAACAGGATGTAGCCGATCAGCGCGAACACGACCAGGCCCACCGCCACGCCCAGCAGCGTGGTCAGGTTCTGCAGGTCGATCACCCTCTCGGCGTACTGCGACTTGGGGGCGAAGATCGTCTGCGGGTACTTGGAGACGTCGCTCCCGTTGCACCCCGCCGCCAGGAGCAGCGGGAGCGCCCACAGCGAACTGCGTCCCCGACGCGGGAGGGTGCTGCCGGGGGTCCCGGACGCCGGCAGCGAGCTGTCCCGCCGGGGCCAGAACGTGTTCACTCGTGACTTCATGGTGGTGGGTGTTCGGCGTTCAGATTGGCGCTCGGAAACTTGTGCACGGCGGCCGCCCCGCAAGAATCAGGCGGTCGCCCCGGAACCGGCGCATTATAGCCCGCGCCATGGGGTGCCGCCAGACCCGGAAACGGGCCCCGGGCGGGCGTGAACCTGTGCCGGGAGGGTGGAATGTAGCGGGGGTTCGCCGCATCGTCTGTCGGGAGGCGCCCCACAGCGCCGTAGGGGTTTCCGTCGCCCGCCGCCTCCGCCACATGGCGGGCTCCCGCGCCCGCCGGGCGCGGGTTACTGTTCAGGCATGTCGAGCGAGAGAGCGGTTCCGGGCAGGCGGCGGCGCTCCCCCGGGGAAGCGGGCCCCACGTGGGGGGAGCGGGCGCGCGCCATGCGCAACGTCCCCCCCTTCCTGCGGATGGTGTGGGCCACCCACCGCGGCTACGCGGCGGGGATCGCTGCGCTGCGCCTGCTGCGCGCCTTCGTCCCCCTGGCCACGCTGTGGGTGGGCAAGGCCATCGTGGACGCGGTGGTGGAGGCCACGCGCACCGGCGCGCCCGACTGGCGGCGCCTGGCCGAGCTGGTGCTGCTGGAGTTCGCCGTGGTGGCCGTGGGCGAGGTGGCCGCGCGCACGGGGACGCTGCTGGAGTCGCTGCTGGGCGACCTGTTCTCCAACCGGATGAGCGTGCGCCTGATGGAGCACGCGGCCACGCTGGACCTGGAGCACTTCGAGGACCCCCGCTTCTACGACCGGCTGGAGCGCGCCCGCCGCCAGACGGTGGGGAGGATCGTGCTGCTCACCCAGATCATGGGGCTGGCGCAGGACTTCGTGACCGTGCTCACCCTGGTGGGGGCCCTGTTCGCCTTTTCCCCGCTGCTCTTCGCCCTGCTGGTGCTGGCGGTGGTCCCCTCCTTCCTGGGGGAGACGCACTTCGCGGCGCTCGGGTACTCGCTGCTCTACCAGTGGACGCCGGAGCGGCGCAAGCTGGACTACTACCGCTACGTCGCCGCCTCCGACAAGACGGCGAAGGAGATCAAGCTCTTCGGCCTCTCCCCCTGGCTGATCCGCGAGTACGGCGAGCTCGCCGACCGCTTCTACGAGGCAAACCGCAGCCTGGCCATCCGCCGCAACCTGGCGAGCACCGGGCTGTCGCTGGTCTCCACGCTGGGGTACTACGCGGCGTACGGCACCATCGTGTACCGCACCGTGCTCGGCGCGCTCTCGCTGGGCGACCTGACGCTGCTGGCCGGCGCGTTCGCGCGCTCGCGCGACCTGGTGCAGCGCATGCTCCTGGCCACCAGCAGCCTGTACGAGCAGGCGCTGTACCTGGACGACATGTTCGTGTTCTTCGCCCTGCAGCCGCGCATCGCCCGCCCGGAGCGGCCGCTCCCGGTGCCCGTGCCGGCGCGGGAAGGCTTCGAGTTCCGGGACGTGTGGTTCCGCTACCCGGAGGCGAAGGGAGAGGGGACAGGGAACAGGGGACAGGGGACAGCCGGCGACGGCCCGGCGGAGATCGGTGCGGACGAGGCGCTCCCGCCGGAGGACGACCGCTCGTGGGTGCTGCGGGGGGTGTCGTTCCGCATCCGCCCGGGCGAGCGGGTGGCGCTGGTGGGGGAGAACGGGGCGGGGAAGACCACCATCACCAAGCTCCTCGTCCGCCTCTACGACCCCACGCGCGGCGAGGTGCTGCTGGACGGGCGGCCGCTCTCCGCCTACGACCCGGACGAGCTGCACCGGCAGGTGGGGGTGATCTTCCAGGACTTCGTGCGCTACGACATGCCCGCGGAGGAGAACATCGCCGTGGGCCGCATCTCGGCGCTGGACGGGGACCGCGAGGGCGTCGCGGCGCCGGTGGAGGACGCGGCCGGCCGCTCGCTGGCGGCGGACGTGATCGAGGGGCTGCCGGAGCGCTACCGGACCATGCTGGGCCGGCGCTTCGAAGGCGGGGTGGACCTGTCCGGCGGGCAGTGGCAGAAGGTGGCGCTGGGGCGCGCCTACATCCGCGACGCGCAATTGCTGATCCTGGACGAGCCCACCGCGGCGCTGGACGCCCGCGCGGAGTACGAGGTGTTCCGCCGCTTCGCCGACCTCACGGAGGGGAAGATGGCGATCCTGATCTCGCACCGCTTCTCCACGGTGCGCATGGCGGACCGCATCGTGGTGCTGGAGCACGGCCGCGTGCTGGAGGAGGGGACGCACGAGGCGCTGCTGGCGCTGGACGGGCGCTACGCGGAGCTGTTCGGCCTGCAGGCCGCGGGGTACCGGTGACGGGGGTGGAGCCGGCGGAAGGCGGCGTCAGGTTCGAGCGGGCGGGGCCGGAGCACGCGGAGCTGCTGCTGGAGATGATGCGCGAGTTCTACGCGCACGAGCGCCTGGCGTGGGACGAGGCGTGGGCGCGGCGCGGGCTGGACGCGCTGCTCGGCGACGCGGCGCTGGGGGAGGCGTGGGTGGCGCGGCGGGGCGGCGCCCCGGCCGGCTACTTCGTGCTGACGGCCGGCTTCAGCCTGGAGTTCCGGGGGCGCTGCCTGCTGCTGGACGAGCTGTACGTACGCGACGCGCACCGCGGGAGCGGCGCGGGGCGGGCGGCGATGCGGGTGGCGGAGGAGGCGTGCCGGGAGAGAGGGGTGCACGCGCTGCGGCTGGAGGCCGATCGGAACAACCCGCGCGTGCAGGCGTTCTACCGCGGGCTCGGGTTCGGGGACCACGGCCGCGACCTGCTGACCCGGTGGATCCCCGATCCGCCGGAGGGATGACCCCCACTGACGCAGGGGGCGGGGCCGGCGATGCCGGCCCCGCCCCTTCTCTTCATCCGTGCGGCCGGGAGCTTACCGGAAGGCCGCGACCGTCGGGGCCGTCAGGTTGAGCACCCGCGCGTTGTCCTCGTACGCCACGGTCCCCATCACCTCGCCGGTGGAGTAGGTCTTGAGGGGGCTGGACCAGTACTGGATGCGCGTGCAGTTGTTGCAGTTGTTGCCGTAGGCCATGATGGTGCGCCAGCTCTTGCTGGCCGGGATGAAGCCGTGGCCGTAGGCGTACGGCGAGGTGCTGCTGTCCACGTACCGGTCGTGGCGGGCGCCCTGCAGGTGCCCGATCTCGTGGCCGAACGAGTAGTAGCCGGTGATGCAGCTGTAGTGCGCGATCGCGAAGGCGGAGGTCGCCGTCGCCTTGATGGCGGCGGCCTGGCCGCAGGCCTCGCTGTCGTTCAGCACGAGCACCACGATGTCGGCGCCGTAGGTGTTCCGCAGGGTGTGGACGTTGTCCATGTACCCGTCGGTGGTGCCCTGGAGGCGGCTCAGGTGCGTGGAGAAGGCGCCGGCCTCGTTGTAGGTGACCTGGGCGGTGGCGACCTTCACCATGTTGATGCTGATCCCGCTGTTCGCGTAGGACTGGTTGGTCTCGTCCACCGCGAGCTGGATCAGGCTGCCGATGTTGGACGTGGCGGCGGCGGCGGAGGCGGTGTACACCACCAGCACGTTCTGGGTGGAGATCGCCTGGGTGCCGACGGTGCCGCCGTCGGTGCCGCCGGTGCCGGGCTTGGCCTTGACGGTGGCGTCGAGCGCCTCGGCCAGCGCGCCGGTCGGGTTGTCGGCGGTGTGCTCCGCCGGGTAGCCGTGCTGGTCGATGCGGGTCACGGCGTGCAGCCCGTCGCCCAGCGGCTCGATGCTGTACTGGGCGTTCCCCACCGTCACGGTGGCGGTGACGCCGCCGTCCGCGTACACCATCTGCACCCACCCCTGGCCGCCGCGCACCGGGCCGGACCACGAGAAGTCGTCGGCCGAGCGGTCCGAGCGGTTCTGCCCCACCGCGACCACCTGCAGCCCCGGAGCCAGCCCGAGGCGCACGACGGCGCCCTTCTGGAGCGCCTGCCCGGGCGCGCCGGCGATGCGCGCCAGGTTCACCTCGGCGGTGCTGGAGCGGCCGCGGATGGTGGCGAGCAGGTTGCGCTGCGCGTTGTTGAGCGCCGGCTGGGGGACCAGCGAGAGGAAGTTCTCCTGGCTGGAGGCGGCGCTCATGGAGGAAGAGGCCGGGGGGGTGAGGTTGTCGTCCGCCTGGCAGGCGGCCAGACCGAGGGATGCTGCCAGGGCGAGCGCGATCCGTGCCTTCATGCTACTACCTCCAGACGGGAAGGGTGGGGTGGGAATAGCCGGCGCATAGGTTCCGACAGGATGCGCGCGGCGGCGAGAGAAGTCAAGGATTTCGTGTAGTCGAACACGGAAGGCCGGCGGCGGTCCGTGTGGGGAATCTCCCGATGGACGAACGATCGTTCGGAGGCACCGCACCAGGTGTGCGGACCCGCCGTGTCGCGGATCGTCTGCGGCTGTCGGGAGGAGCGTGTCGCTGGGAGAGCCCGGGGAGGGAGTGGCCGGTCGCGAACGTCCGGCTTCCACGGGGACCTGCACCTGCGCGAGGCAGCTATTTACTGGCCCTGTCGGAATATGCGTCCCAACAGGGGCGTACGCAAGGTTCTTCTTCTCTGCTCACCGCCGCTCCACCCGCGCCACGATGGGGGCGCCGGGGCGGAGGGTGAAGGTGGCGTCCGGCGGCACCTCGCGCCCCGAGACGGGAGCCAGGCGGAAGCGCTGCGCCAGCGTCGCCAGGACCACCTGCGCCTCCATCAGCGCGAAGTGGGTGCCGATGCACTGCCGCGCCCCCGCCCCGAACGGGTAGTAGGTGAAGGGGGCGATCCCGCCCTCCCCGCCGTCCAGGAAGCGCTCCGGCCGGAAGCGCTCCGGCTCGTCCCACAGGTCCGCCCGGCGGTGCGTCACCCAGGCGCACACCACCAGCAGCGAGCCGGCGGGGACGCGGAAGCCGCCCACCACGTCGTCGGCGACGGACTCACGCGGCAGGGCCCAGGCGGGCGGGTAGAGCCGCAGCGCCTCGTCGAACACGGCGCGCGTCCAGCGCAGCCGCGGCAGGTCGTCCGCCTCCGGCGCCCGCCCTCCCAGCACCTCGTCGGCCTCGGCCTGGAGGCGGAGGAGCGCCTCCGGGTGGTGCATCAGCAGGTGCCAGCTCCACCCCAGCGCCGCGGCGGTGGTCTCGTGGCCGGCCAGCACCAGGGTGAGCGCCTCGTCGCGCACCTGCCGCTCGCTCATCCGCTCGCCGGTGTCCGCGTCGCGCGCCTCCAGCAGCATCCCCAGCAGGTCGCCGCCCGCGCCGCCGCGGGCGCGGCGCTCGCGGATCATCCCGTACACCAGCTCGTCCAGCACGGCGAGCGCCCGCCCGAAGCGGCGGTTGCGGGGGGTGGGAACCCACTCGGGGAGCGTCACCGGCAGGTTGAGCCGCCGGTTGAGGTGGGCGAGCACCTCCTCCACCGCCGCCCGGGTCCGCTCCGCGTCCTCCGCGATGTCGGTGGAGAACAGCGTGGTCCCCACCACGCGCAGGGTGGTGCGCAGCATCTCGGCGCCCACGTCCACGGGCGTGCCGGCGCGTGCGTGCGCGTCCCAGCGCGCCGCCGACGCCTCCGCCGCGTCCGCCATCTGCCGCACGAACGCGCCCAGCCGCGCCCGGTGGAAGGCCGGCTGCATCAGCCGGCGCTGCCGCAGCCAAGACTCCCCCTCGTTGGCCAGCAGCCCCCGCCCGATCACCGCGCGCACCGGCCCGGCGAAGCGCCCCGGCTTGCGGTAGTTCCTCTGGTTGCCGCGCAGCACCTGCTCGACGTGGTCCGGGTGCGACACCAGGAACCAGCGCAGCCCCGGCGCCCCGCGGAAGCGGACCACGTCGCCCAGCTCCCGCTGCGCGCGGGGGTAGAAGCCGAGCGGGTCGCCGATCGCCTCCGGGCCGGAGCCGAGCAGGAGTCCGCCGGGGAGCCGGGGCGGGAGCGGGGGAATCGCCATGCCGGCGGGGACGCGCAAGCGCCGGGCCGGTTGCCCCGCGCCGCCGCCCCCGCCATGATTCGCCGGGCCGGCACCGGCCCATACGAAATCCGTAAAAGCCGACCACGCGCGCCGCACCCGCGTGAGGGATGTCGGCCCGAAGGGGCGAGACCGCGCGGCAGTTTGCGCGGGCTCGACTCCGTTGGCGAGCGTTGTTTGCTCGCCTACGGAGCCGCAGCCCGACCCCGGCGCAGCCGGGGGCACGCCCGAACCCGCAGTTCAACCAAGCCGTTCATGAGCGAACCACTCGGCACCCTCCTCCCCCGTCTCGTCACGCCCCCGCCCGGGCCGCGCTCCCGCGCCCTGGCCACGGAGCTGGCGAAGTGGGAGTCGCCCAACGTCACCTACCTGGCCGACGACTTCCCGGTGTTCTGGGACGCGGCCCGCGGGGCCAACGTCCGCGACGTGGACGGCAACGTGTACGTGGACCTGACCGCCGCCTTCGCCGTGGCGGGGATCGGGCACGCGCACCCGCGGGTGGTGGAGGCCGTGCAGCGCCAGGCCGCCACGCTGCTGCACGGCATGGGCGACGTTCACCCCCCGGCGATCAAGGTGGAGCTGCTGAGGGCCCTGGCGGAGGCGGCCCCCGGCGGGCTGACCCGCAGCGTGCTCGCCAGCTCCGGGGCGGAGGCGGTGGAGGCCGCGCTCAAGACGGCGGTGATCGCCACGGGAAAGCCGCGCGTGCTCGCCTTCCACGGCGGCTACCACGGGCTCACCTACCGGGCGCTCTCCGTGTCCGGGCGCGAGGACTTCCGCGCCCCCTTCTCGGCGCAGCTGGGGGCCGGCGCGGTGTTCGTCCCCTTTCCGTACCCGTACCGCTCGCCCTTCGGGCGCGACCCGGAGGAGGTGTGCGCGGCCACGCTGCGGCTGATCGAGCACACCCTGGACACCCCCGGCTCCGCCTCCGAGGGGATCGGGGCGATCCTGGTGGAGCCCATCCAGGCGCGCGGCGGCGACGTGGTGCCGCCGGACGGCTTCCTCCCCGGGCTGCGCCGCATCTGCGACGAGCGCGGGCTGCTGCTGGTGCTGGACGAGATCTACACCGGCTTCGGGAGGACGGGGCGCTGGTTCGCCTGCGAGCACTGGGACGTGACCCCGGACGTGATGGTGGTGGGCAAGGGGCTCACCGGCGGCCTGCCCTTCGCGGCGTGCATCGGCACGGACGCGACGATGGAGCGCTGGCCGCGGTCGCGGGGGGAGGCGATCCACACCTCCACCTTCCTGGGCCACCCGGTGGGGTGCGCCGCGGCGCTCGCGTCCATGGCGGCGCTGCGCGAGGAGCGGCTGGTGGAGCGCTCGGCGGAGCTGGGCGCGCGGATGCTGGCGCGCCTGGCGGAGACGACCGCGGACCACCCGCGGGTGGGCGAGGTGCGCGGGCGGGGGACGATGATCGGGGTGGAGATGGTGCGCGACCGCGCCACGCGCGAGCCGGCGCCGGAGCTGGCGGGGCGGCTGATGACGGAGGGGCTGCGCCGCGGGCTGATCCTGCTCGGAGGGGGGATCCACGGGAGCGTGCTGTCGCTGTCGCCGCCCTTCGTGCTCACCGACGAGCAGGCCGACGCGGCGCTGGGGACGCTGGGGGAGATCCTGGCGGAGATCCCGTAGCCGGGAGGGATGCCGGCCGGAACGACGGAGGGGCGGCCACCCGCGCGGGTGGCCGCCCCTCCCTGCGTCCGCCGCAGGGCGGCTACTGCCTGGGCCGCGCGGCGCCCTGCGCCCGGGTGGCCTGGGCCAGCTTGCCCTGGAGCTCCTGTCCGCGGGACACCAGCGCCATGGTCTGCGGCTCCACCTGCACCATCTTGCGGCGCAGCTGCTCCTCGAAGCTGCGCGCCCGCGTGGCGAGGGCGGGGTTGTCGCGCAGGGCGCGCTGCTGCGCGTTCATCACCTTCATCTGGATCTGCTGCGCCTCCTGGGCCAGGCGCCCCATCTTTGCCCGGTCGCCGGCCTGCTGCGCCTGCCGCGCCTCGGCCTCCATGGCCCGGGCGCGCGCGTCCACGTTGGCGAGCGAGGGGTCCGCCCTGACGACGGCGGCCTTGAGGTCCCTGCCCAGCTGCTCCTGCGCGGCCTTGAGCTGGGGGTCCTGCATCGCCCGGACCTGCGCCGCCTGCAGGCGCTGCCCGATCTGCATCAGCTCCCGGTACCACCCCTGCGCCTCGCGCTGCGCCGCCGTGAGCGTGGGGGCCGCCGGGGCGGCGGTCCGCTGCGCCGAGGGCGCGCGCTGCTGGGCGGAAAGGGCTGCCGGGAGGGTGGCGACCGCGAGGGCGACCGCGGCCGCCCGGATGGTGCGATTGAACAAGGTCTTTACCTTCCGTGAGAGTCGGATTCGGGTGGGGCAGGCGCGGAGTGCGGGGCGCGGCGAGCGCCCCCCGCGCGTCGGGAAGTGCAACCCCGGCCGGGAGAAAGTGTTCCGCCGCCCGCGGGAAACGGGCGGCGAAGGATCAGGGTCTGCGGGCGGTGTCGGGCGGCGTGGCGGGCGGGGGCGCGGGCTCCGGCTCCGGCTCCTCCACGGGGGTGCCCACGACCGGCGGGGCCGGCTGCGGCGGGGCCTCCTCCTCGCGCGCGGGGCGGCGCGGCGTGCGGGTGGAGGGCGGCGCCGGGGTCGCGGGCGCCGCGCCGCCGGCGCGGGGCGGGAGCGGCTCGCCGGTGGCGACGCGCGGGTCGCCGGCGCGCCGCTGCTCCTCCAGCTCCGGCCAGACGATCCCCGGGGCCACCTCCCCCTCCTCCAGCTCGGGCGCGGAGGTGTCGCCCTCCTCCACCCAGCCGCCGGTGCCCATGTTCCACTCCTCGTCCACCCAGGCGGTGTCCAGCCCCGCGTAGGCGGGGTAGGGGGCCGAGGGGTAGCAGGCCTGCCGCTGCGGGACCGAGCTCACGAAGACCTCGGTGTACGTGGGCCCGCGCGCCGGGCACCCGGCGTCGGCCGCCAGCCCGGTGACCCGGTCCACCTCGGCGGTGACCACGCCGGCGGGCTGCGCCCAGGGGCGCGGGGTGGGGCGGCCGGCGTAGACGCGGGCCATGATCCGCCCCCACACCGGGGCGGCGATGGTGCCGCCCGAGGCGCCGCGCACGATGGTGCGCGGCTTGTCCAGCCCCATCCACACGATCCCCACCAGCTCCGGCGTGTAGCCCGCGAACCAGATGTCGGTGGCGCCGTTGGTGGTGCCGGTCTTGCCGGCGGCCGGGCCGCGGTAGCCGCCGGAGCGCGCCGGGGTGCCGGTGCCGCGGTTCACCACGTCCTGCAGCATGCTGGTGAGCACGTACGCGGTCCCCGCGTCGACCACCTCCTCGCCCTCCGGCTGCGCCTCCCAGAGCACGTCGCCGTCGCGGGTCTCCACGCGCCGGACGAAGTGCGGGCTCACGCGCCTCCCCAGGTTGGCGAAGGCCGCGTACGACTCCGCCAGGTCGATGGGACGCACCTCGGAGGCGCCCAGCGCCGTGGAGGGGAGCGGGGAGATGTCGCTGCTGATCCCCAGCGCGTGCGCGTTGGCGATCACGTCGCCCATCCCCACCTCCTCCGCCAGGCGCACCGTCACCGTGTTCTTGGAGCGGGTGAGCGCTTCGCGGATGGTGAGCGGCCCGTCGAAGCGGCCGGTGTAGTTCTTGGGCTCCCACACGCGCCCGCCGGTGAGCACCATCCGGACCGGCGCGTCCTCCACCACGTGGGTGGGGGGGAGCCCCTTTTCCAGCGCGGTCAGGTACACGAACGGCTTGAAGAGCGAGCCCGGCTGCCGCACCGCCTGGAACACCCGGTCGAACTTGGAGTCGTCGTAGTCGCGCCCGCCCACCAGCGCCCGGACCTCGCCGCTCTGCGCGTCCATCAGGATCACGGCGCCCTGCAGGTACGGTGTGGTGCCCTCCTCCGTCTCGCCCTTGGTCTCGGGGTAGGTGGCGTGGCGGTACGCGCCGAACTGGCCGGCCTCCACCGCGTCCAGCTGCCGGGCGATCTCCTGCTCGGCGGCGGCCTGGGCGCGCGGGTCGTAGGTGGTGAACACCCGCAGCCCGGTGGTCAGGGCGCGCTCGCCGGCCACCTCCTCCAGCTCGTGCCGCACCCGGGCGATGAACCAGGCGCCGCGCTGCGCCCGGCCGGAGGCGGTGCTCTTCGCCAGGCGGATGGGGGTGCCGCGCGCCTCCTCGGCCGCGGCGGCGGGGACGTAGCCGGCCTTCGCCATCTCGGCCAGCACCAGGTCGCGCCGCTCGCGGGCACGCTCGCGGTTCTCGCGCGGGTTGATCTGCGACGGCGCCTTGGGGAGCCCGCCGAGGGTCGCGGCCTCGGCCAGCGACAGCTGCGCGGCCGGCTTGCCGAAGTACTCGCGCGCGGCGGCGTCCACCCCGTAGGCGCCCTCGCCCAGGTAGATGTGGTTGAGGTACAGCTCCAGGATCTTGTCCTTGGAGAAGGCCCGCTCGATCTGCCGGGCGACGCGGATCTCCATCAGCTTGCGGCGGATGGAGCGCTCCCGGTAGGGGAGGTGGTCGGGGAACAGGTTGCGGGCGAGCTGCATGGTGATGGTGCTCCCGCCCTCGGCCACGCCGCCCGCCTTGACGTTGCTGACCATGGCGCCGCCGAAGCGCTTCCAGTCCACCCCGCCGTGGTCGAAGAAGCGGCGGTCCTCCACCGCCAGGAAGGCCCGCGGGAGGTACTCGGGGAGGGAGTCCAGCGGCACCACCCGGCGGCTCCCCGTGGCGAGCGTGCCGAAGGCGTCGCCGTTCATGTCCAGCAGCTCGGAGCCCTCGGCCTGGAAGCGCTCCAGCTCCGAGACGGGTGCGCACCCCCCGAAGCCGCAGGGCGCGAACCAGAGCCAGGCGAACGCCGCGACGGCGAGCGTTCCCAGGGCCAGGAGGATCCTGCGGAGCATCCGGCGGCGCGGGCGCCTCTCGGGCGGCTGCCGCCGGGGCTCCTCCCCGAACACCAGGGTCTCGTCCGACGCGGAGTTGCGGCTCATCGCTGACTTCGTTCCTGTGGCTTGGACGGCGTGACGATGTCGCCCGGCTGCGGCACCCGCGCCTGTCCCGGGAACACCGGGCGTCCGGGGAGGTGCGGCGTCGGGTCGACCATGAGGTCGGGGAGCGCCCGCGGCGCCTGGCAGCTTCCCTCGGGGGCGAAGCGGGCCGAGAAGTAGTCGGTGTACCCGCCGCCGTACGGGCAGTCGTCGGCGAGGACGCGGCCGCCGCTCACCCTGCGGCTCACCACCCCGGGCGGGCGCGGCCACTCGGCCGGCGGTTTCCTTCCCTCGTACGCCGTACGCATAACGCGGGCCCACACCGGCACCGCGATGGCGCCGCCGGTGGCCCCGCGGATGATGGTGCGCGGGTTGTCCAGCCCCACCCACACGCCGGCCACCAGGTCCGGCGTGTAGCCCACGAACCACACGTCGCTGGACTCGTTGGTGGTGCCGGTCTTCCCCGCGGCGGGGACGTCGTACGACAGGTTCCCCTCGGCGGGGTTGCGGGCGTTCCACCCGGTGCCGCGGTCCACCACCTCGCGCAGCATGTCGGTGAGGATCCACGACACGGCCGGGTCCACGGCGCGCCGCGGGTACTGCGACGGCTCCCACAGCAGCCTGCCCGCGTTGTCCTCCACCCGCAGCACGTACTGCGGCTCCACCCGGAAGCCGCCGTTGGCGAAGGGGGCGTACGCGGAGATCAGGTCCAGCGGGTACACCCCGGCCGAGCCGATGTACACGGACGGGTAGCCGGGGATGCGGGTGCGGATGCCGGTGCGCTTGGCCACGTCGCGCACCGCGGCGATCCCCACCTCGCGCCCCAGGCGGATGGCCACCATGTTCTTGGAGTTGCGCAGCCCGGCGCGCAGCGTGGTGTAGCCGCCGTACTTGCCGTCGTAGTTCTTGGGCGCCCACACGCTCCCGTCGGACATGGCCAGCGAGAAGGGCCCGTCGGACACGGAGTACAGGGGCGAGCGGCCCTTCTCCAGGGCGGCGGCGTACACGAACGGCTTGAACGCGGAGCCCGGCTGCCGCAGCGCCTGGGTGGCGCGGTTGAACTGCGACTGGGAGAAGTCGCGCCCGCCCACCATGGCGCGGATGGCGCCGGTGGCCGGGTCCATCACCACCACCAGCCCCTGCAGGTACGGGGTGTGGGTGACCTCCTCGTCCTCCGCCAGGCCGGCGGTGAACTTCCCGTAGGTGGGGTGCGGGAACGGGCCGAACTTGCCGTTCTCGATCTCCTCCAGGTGCTGCTCCAGCGACTGCTCGGCCGCGGTCTGAAGCCGGGGGTCGATGCCGGTGTGGATGCGCAGCCCGCCGGTGTACAGCAGCTCGCCGAACTTGTCCTCCAGCTCCTCGCGCACCCGCTCCACGAAGTAGGGGGCGCGGATGGCGCCGCTGGGGGGCGCCAGCGCCAGGGGCTCGCGCTTGCCGGCCTCGGCCTGGGCGGCGGTGATGGTGCCGGTCTCCGCCATGAAGTCCAGCACCAGGTTGCGCCTGCCCCGGGCCGGCTCCGGGTTGCGGCGCGGGTTGTAGTACGAGGGCGCCTTGGGGAGCGCGGCGAGGGTGGCCGCCTCCACGTAGGTCAGCCTGGCCGCCGGCTTGCCGAAGTAGGTGCGGGCGGCCGCCTCGATGCCGTACGCGCCGGCGCCCAGGTAGATGGTGTTGAGGTACATCTCCAGGATGCGGTCCTTGGAGTACGTGCCCTCCATGTCCAGCGCCAGCTTGATCTCGGCGACCTTGCGGCGGACCGTCTTCTCGCCCGCGGGGAGCTGCTGCGGGAACAGGTTGCGGGCCAGCTGCATGGTGATGGTGCTGCCGCCGGGCCCCCCCCACCCCTCGACGATGTTGTCGCGCACGGCGCCGATCATGCGGATGGGGTCCACCCCCTCGTGCTCGAAGAAGCGCTGGTCCTCCACCGACACGAACGCCATGGGGACGTAGCGGGGGAGGGTGCGCAGCGGGATGACCGTGCGGCGCTCGCGGTAGAAGGTGCCCAGGAGCCCGCCCTGCGCGTCCAGCACCTGGCTGGCCTGCTGCGGGGCGAAGTCTCCCACCTGCTCGGCGGTGGGGCAGGTGCCGACGCAGGCGCGGGTCCACGCGGCGGCCACCGCGCCGGTGCCGCACGAGGCCAGGCCCAGCGCGCTGAAGGCGATGAGGATCTTGCGCTCCTGCCGGTCGCGCCAGGCGCGCTTCAGGCGCGGCCACGCCTCGCGGGCGCGCAGGCGCAGGGCGGCGGCGTTCAGGTTGGGCTTCACTGCCGGGCTCCGGGGTGCTGGGGCTCGCTGCTGTCGTGTGCGCCCCCTGGGCGCGTACAATAAGAGTACGCGCCGCCGGGGGGCGGACGCTACGGCGGTCTTGTAAACGCTTCCGGAGAAAAGGGTTCCGATCCCTGGTCCGCCGGCGGCGGCGTCCCTGGCGAGGAGGGCGGCGTGGAACGGTTCGACCTGGCGGTGATCGGCGGGGGGACGGCGGGGCTGGTGACGGCCGCGGTCTCGGCGGGGATCGGGGCGCGCACGGCGCTGGTGGAGCGGCACCGGCTGGGCGGCGAGTGCCTGTGGACGGGGTGCGTCCCCTCCAAGGCGATCCTCCGCTCGGCGGCGGTGCTTGCGACCATCCGCCGCGCCGCCGAGTACGGGATCCGCGCGGGCGGGGCGGAGGCGGACTTCGCCGAGGTCATGGCGCGGGTGCGCCGGACCATCGCCGCGATCGAGCCGCACGACTCTCCGGAGCGCTTCCGCGGCCTGGGGGTGGACGTGGTGCAGGGGACCGCGCGCTTCCTGTCGCCGGAGGAGGCGGAGGTGGACGGCCGCCGCATCCGCTCCAGGCGATGGGTGATCGCCACCGGATCGCGCACGGCGGTGCCGCCCATCCCCGGGCTGGAGGAGGCCGGCTTCCGCACCCACGAGGACGTGTGGGAGCTGGAGCGCCTCCCCGCGAGCCTGCTGGTGCTGGGCGGGGGCCCCATCGGCGTGGAGATGGCTCAGGCCTTCGCGCGGCTGGGGAGCCGGGTGACGCTGGTGGACGCCGCCGGGCAGCTGCTGGGGCGCGAGGACCCGGAGGTCGTGGAGGTGCTGCGGCGCGCCCTCGTGCGCGAGGGCGTCGAGGTGCGGCTGGGGACGCGGGCGGAGGCTGCGCGCGCGGAGGGCGGGGAGCGGGTGGTGACGCTGCGGCTCCCGGACGGCGCGGCGGAGGAGGCGCGCGCCGAAGTGGTGCTGGTGGCCACCGGGCGGCGGCCCAACGTGGAGGGGATGGGGCTGGAGGCGCTGGGGGTGGAGGCCGGCCCCGACGGGATCCGGGTGGACGCGCGGCTGCGCACCACCGCGTCCAACGCGTGGGCCGCGGGCGACGTGGTGGGCCCGTACCGCTTCACCCACGTGGCCGACTACCACGGCCGCCTGGTGGCGCCCAACGCGCTCTTCCCCGTGGGCCGCAAGGCGGACTACCGGGTGGTGCCCTGGTGCACGTACTCGGAGCCGGAGGTGGCGCGGGTGGGGCTCACGGAGGCGGAGGCGCGCGAGCGCTGGGGTGACGCGGCGGGCGTCTTCCGCTACGCGCACGACTCGCTGGACCGCGCCGTGTGCGACGGCGAGCCGGACGGGCTCACCAAGCTGGTCACCGACCCCAGGGGCCGGCTGGTGGGGGCGCACGTGGTGGGGCCGCGCGCCGGGGAGACCATCCACGAGGCCGTGCTCGCCGTGCGCCACCGGCTGAAGCTGTCCGACCTGTCCGGGATGATCCACGTGTATCCCACCTACCCGGAGAGCATCCGCCGCGGGGCGGACGCCTACCTGCGCGCGAAGTTCTCCGGAGGGGTGGCGCGGCGGGTGGCGGACCTCGCCGTCAGGTGGCTGGTGTGAGGCGGAAGCGGGGCGGCGTGCGACGGAATTCCGTCGCAGTTGCGGCGGCTGCGCAGCGGCGCCGCTCCGGGCCGCGATCGCCCGGCGTCGTCCACGAGCGCGGGGCCGGTCGCCGGAAATCGTGATTCTGCCGGAATTTCCGGGCGTCGGGAGGTTGCCGGGGGGGGAGGCCGCGACACGTCGTTACGATCATCTTTCCGAAAAACCTTGGCACGAGTTTGGAAGAGTCGTAACTTGTTGCCGAGCGGTTGCCTCATTCAACACGTCACAGCAGGTGGGAAGACATGGCGAGGGAAACGGGGACGGTAAAGTGGTTCAACCCGGAGAAGGGCTTCGGGTTCATCACGCGTGAGAACGGGGAGAAGGACGTCTTCGTTCACCACAGCGCCATCCAGGGGAGCGGGTTCAAGACCCTGAACGACGGCGAGCGCGTCGAGTTCGACGTGGTGCAGGGCCAGAAGGGCCCGGCCGCGGAGAACGTGGTCCGGCTGGACGCGCCGGCGGGCGGCTCCGAGGGCGGCTACGGCGGCGGCGGTGGCGGCCGTGGCGGCGGCAGCCGTGGCGGTGGTGGCGGCTACGGTGGTGGCGGCGGCGGCTACGGCGGCGGTGGTGGCGGCCGTGGCGGCGGCTACGGCGGCGGCGGTGGCGGCCGCAGCGGCGGCGGCGGCGGCGACCGTGGTGGCTACAACGACCGCTGGTAACACCTGCTGGGGATGTGACGGAGGCCCGGACCTGCTGGTCCGGGCCTCCGCTTTTTTTGCAGTGCCGGCTTCGCGCCCCCGAGGACGCCGGCACCACCCCCGCGTGAAGGGATGCGAGCGCGAAGCGGCGAGACCCGGCGGGGCAGTTTCCGCCGGGGCTCGACTCCGTTGCAGACGGTCGTATCGTCTGCTACGGAGCCGCAGCCCGACCCTGGCGCCAGCCGGAGGCACGCCCGAACCCGCAGTGAATCAGTTCCGAGTCGCCAGCTGCTCCGGCGCCGTCCACAGGTTGTTCTGCGGGTTCACGTCGGGAAAGAGGAAGTCCGGGTCGATCTGCACCCGCACCGGCCGCCCGTACACGGGCACGGTCAGCGTGGCGGTGCGCAGCTTGTCCTCCGTCCAGAGCTCCACCGGCAGGTCCGCCCGGGTGACCGCCCCGTTGTCGGCCGTCACCACCACGGGCACCGGCGCCGGCACCTCGCCCAGGTCGCGGATGGTGATCCGCACCGAGCCCGGCTCCGAGGTCTCCACCGCCACGACGGCGTAGTCCAGCGTCCCGGTCTCCCACCACCACGGGTACCAGAACCAGTCCAGGTCGCGCCCCGCCACCCGCTCCACCGTGTCGAAGAAGTCCCACGGGTACGGGTGCCGGAACCTCCACTCCCGCGCGTAGGTGGAGAACGCCCGCGCGAACACGCTGTCCCCCACCACCCCGGAGAGCGAGCGCAGCAGCAGCCCCGGCTTGGTGTACGCCGCCATGGTGCGGGCCCCGTACGGGGACACCAGGTCGGTGTGCCGCATCAGCGGCACCTCGCGCTCCGTCCCCGCCACCGTGATGTAGCTCGCGGCCTCGGCCAGCACGGGCGACGGGGCGCCGGGGAAGAAGTCCTCACGCGCCCGGGTCTCCATGTAGGTGGCGAAGCCCTCGTCCATCCAGGCGTACGCCGCCTCGTTCTCCCCCACCATCATGGGGAACCACTGGTGGGCCACCTCGTGGGCGATCACCGCGTGGAGGTCCTCGGCGGCCTCCGGGCGCGCGATGAACACCAGGTTGGGATACTCCATGCCGTAGATGGGCCCCTCGGACACCGTCACCTGCGGGTAGGCGTACGGCACCACCATCCGGCTGAAGAACTCGATGGAGTGCCGGCCGTAGCGCGCCGCCTCGCCCCACCCGGGCGCGCCCGGGCGGTAGAGCGAGTGCACCAGCACGCTCCGCGCGGGGCCGGCGCCCTCGGCGGGGACGGAGGCGCGGGCCGCGTCCCACACGTAGCGGTCGGACACGGCGAAGCCGAAGTCGCGCACGTCGCTGGCGGTGAAGCGCCAGGTGAGGCGCCCGTTGGCGCCCCGCTGCGTGGCGCCCCCGGCGGCCAGCTCCGCCGCGGTGACCACCCGGGCCAGGGTGTCCGCGCCGGAGGCGACGGCGGCCAGGCGCTGCTGCGCCTGCGGCGTCAGCACCTGCTCCGGGTTGCGCAGCGTCCCGGTGGCGCCCACCAGCCACCCGGCGGGGAGGGTGAGCGACACGTCCCAGTCGCCGTACTCCAGGTAGAACTCGCCGTCGCCCAGGTACGGGGTCGCGTCCCAGCCGTACACGTCGTCGTACACGGCCACCTGCGGGTACCACTGCGCCACCTGCAGCACCCGTCCGCCCAGCGCGTCCTCCCACGCGGTGCGGAAGGCGCCCTCGGGCGGCACGGTGTGGCTCCACTCCACCTCCAGCACCGCGCTGTCGCCGGGCGCGATTGCGCGCGGCAGCGTCAGCCGGGCCAGCGTCCCCTGCACCGCGTAGCCCACCGGGGCGCCCTCGCGCGGCGTCACCACCGGGATCTCCTCCTGGGTGCGGGCCTGGAGCTGCACCCCCTGCGCCGCCACCCGCACCAGCGTCACCCCGCCCGTGTTGGGGGCGTAGCGGTTCCGGGGGACGCTCTCGGTGAAGATGTTCTGGTACAGGTTGAGCACCATCGTCGAGAGCGCCACCGGCGAGCGGTTGCGGTAGACGATGCGCTCGCGGCCGCGCAGCAGCGCGGTGCGCGGGTCCAGCTCCGCCTCGATGCGGTAGCTCACCCGCTGCTGCCAGTAGCGCTCCCCGGGCGCGCCGCCGGGCGAGCGCGTCCCCCGCTGCTCCGCCTGCCGGTACGACGTGGGCACGGGGACGGGGCGGAGGAGCAGGCGCGTGGCGGTGTCGCCCGCCGCCGCGGGCGACGAGGCGGGGCGGCCGAACGGCGTGCAGGCGGCGAGGGCGAGGAGCGCCGCCACCAGGGTGGCGCTGCGGAACGGGCTTGGGATCACGGGACGCACTCCGGTTTTTTGGCGAAGGGTCCCGCAAGGTAAGGGCCGGCGGGGAAAAGAGGAAGCGAGCGCGGGGGGCTACTCCTCCGGGACCGCCAGCTCCATCTCGGCCTCGGACGAGTAGATGGTCTCGGGGCGGAAGCGGAAGCCGATCTTCTCGTACGAGCGGACCGCGGCGCGGTTGTGCGGCTCCACCGAGAGCCACAGCCGGCGCAGCCCCAGCGCGCCGGCCACCCGCGCGGCCACCCGGTTCACCTGCGTCCCCACGCCGCGTCCGCGGATGGCGTGGTCCAGGAAGATGGCGTACTCGGCCACGCCCTGCGTGTCGGTGGGGACCATGAAGGCGTGGCCCACCACCTCGCCGTCGGCCTCCACCAGCAGGTGGGTGCCGCCGCGGAGGATGTTGTCCAGCCAGCGCTCGATGCGGAAGCTCCCCTCGGGGGGGAGCCCCTGGGCGGCGCGCTTGGGCTCGAAGCCGTCGTAGAAGCGGGCCACCGTTGCGCGCTCCGCGGGATCCATCTCGCGGACGACGAACGACTGGCCCTGGCGGTCGTGCAGGGTCACGGGGAGGATGTGGTTGAGGGCCGGGGCGGCGAGGGCGGGCACGTCAGAAGCCCATCCCCCACCCGCGGAGCAGCGGGAAGGCCTGGCGCCGGAGCGACTCCAGCGTCCGCAGGTTGACGGCCTCCACCTCGGCGCGGCGGGGGACGGCGGGGAAGGCGCCCGGCTCGTCGCGAAGGCGCTCGCGGAGCAGCTCGGGGGCCTCGCCCTGCCAGCGGTCCAGCCACTCGCGGGGGATGCGGTCGGGGGCCTTCTGGCCGGAGAGGCCGGCCCACACCAGCGACCAGGCGCGCGGCACCACGCCCCAGATGGCGTAGCCCCCGCCGCCGGTGGCGACGATGCGCCCGCCGCAGAAGCGGTCGGCCACCTCGCAGGTGATGCGGACGGTCTCCTCGTACAGCCGGGTGGTGGCGCGCAGGTGGGTGAGCGGGTCCAGGGTGTGCCCGTCGCACCCGTTCTGGAGGACGATGACGTCCGGCCGGAACGCCTCGGCCACCTCCGGGAGGAGGCGCCCGTACACGTCGATCCAGGAGTCGTCCTCGGTGGAGGGGTCCAGCGGCAGGTTCAGCGAGTAGCCGTAGCCGTCCCCCTCGCCCAGCTCGTCCACGAAGCCGGTGCCGGGGAACAGGTAGCGGCCCGACTCGTGGATGGAGAGGGTGAGGACGTCCGGGTCCTCGTAGAAGATCCCCTGCACCCCGTCGCCGTGGTGGGCGTCGTAGTCGATGTACATCACCCGCGCGCCGTGCTCCTCGCGGATCCACGCGATGGCGGCGGCAAGGTCGTCGTACACGCAGAAGCCGGAGGCCCGGTCGCGGTGCGCGTGGTGGAGCCCCCCGGCGATGTTGAACGCGCGGGTGTACTCGCCCGACATCACCACCTCGGCGGCGCGCAGCGTCCCGCCCACCACGGCGGCGGTGGCGTCGTGCATCCCCGGGAACACCGGGGTGTCGTCGGTCCCCAGCCCCCAGCGCCACGCCTCGCGGGTGTCGGCGCCCTCCTCGCCCAAGCGCTTCACCGCCGCCACGTACTCGGGGGCGTGCACCCGCAGCAGCTCGGCGTCGGTGGCCGCGCGCGGCGCCACCACGCTCACCCCGGGGCCCTCCAGGAGCCCCAGCGCCTCGATCAGCGAGACGGCGAGCTCCACGCGCTTGGGGTTGAAGGGGTGGTCGGGGCGGAAGCGGTACCCCAGCACCATGGGGTCCCAGATCAGCGCGCTCCTCATCCCGGCGCTCACCGCGTCAGGAGGGCGCGCACGTCCTCCTCCAGCGAGGGCCACCCCACCCGGAACCCCGCCGCCTCCAGCGCGCCGATCACCACCCGCGGGTCGATGGTCCCCAGGTGGAAGATGATGGTCTTGTCGCCCTCCACCCGCACCGGCGACACCAGCACGCTGACGATGTTGACGGAGCGCTCCGCCAGGATCGCCACGGCGCGCGCCAGCTCGCCCGGCCGGTCCGCGAGCGCCACCTCCAGCCGGGAGGCGGGCTCGGTGCCGCCCAGGATCTGCACCATGGCGCTGAGCAGGTCGCTCTCGGAAAGGATCCCCTGGAGCCGGCCGGCCGCGTCGACCACCGGTAGCGCGCCGATGCGGTGCCGGCAGAGCAGCTTGGCGGCGTCCTCCACGGGGTCGGCGCCGGTGCAGGTGATCACCTCGGCCGTCATCACCGCGGACACGGGGGTGCGCTCCAGGAAGTCCACCCGCTCCGGGTCCGCCACGGTCAGCGGCGAGGGCATCGCCAGGCGGATGTCGCGGTCGGAAAGGATCCCCACCAGCATGCCGGCGGCGTCCACGACGGGCAGGTGCCGGACGCGGTGCTCGCGGGTGAGGCGGAGGGCGTGCGCCAGGGTGTCGTCGGGACCCACGGTGAAGGGGTCCCGGGTCATGCGGTGTCGGACGAGCATGGGGAGGGGGCGGGTGCGGAGCGGCGGGGGCGGCCGGGGAGGCCGCGCCCCGGGGGCGAGGGCCTAGAGCCGCTCTTCGCGGACCAGCTCCCCCGAGGGGGAGTAGACGCGGAGCACGTTGGCCGCGCCGTCGTAGTCGGCGTCCACCAGCTGGTACAGGCGGTCGCCGCCGCGGAACACCTCCACCATGTCGCACCTGCCGTCGCCGTTGCGGTCGGTCCAGGTGGCCACCGGGAAGACGCCGGAGGTGAAGCGGATGAACTTGGCGTGGGCGCCGCCGCCCTCGCCGGCGGCGCGCACGTCGCCGGCCCCGACGCCGGAGGCGCCGGCCATGGAGCCCAGCCACGCGCCCGCCGCGGAGGCGCCGCCGTGCAGGGCGGAGGAGGCGGGCATCTCGGGCATCTGTCGCGAGGGGGGACGCCAGTCCTGCGCGCGCGCCGTGGCCGGTGCGGCGAGAACGCACGCTCCCAGCAGGACGGGGAGGAGACGACGTGTCATGGGAAGCCTTCCGATGTGGGGTGTGCTGCAATCTAAGGGTACCCGGCCAGGAGCGCCACGTTCCTGGACGGCTCCGGGTACGCGGGTTGCACAGGCGGAAACGCGACCTCCACCACGCGCAGGAACCCGCTCCAGCCCGGAATGATGCCCGATTCCGCCCTTTCCCGTCCGCGCTACCAGGGACTGTCGGCCGCGCGCCGCTGGGAGCACGACCCGGCGCTCCCCCGCGCGGAGTTCTCCCTGGCCGCGGGGGACCGCATCGGGGAGCTCACCATCATCGGGCACCTGGCCTGCGGGCGCGCCACGGAGCTGTACCAGGTGTGGAGCAACAAGCACTGGACCGCCCTCACCGGCAAGATCACCTCGCCGGCCCACCTGGGGAACGGCACCCCCGCCTCGTTCCAGATGGAGGCGCGGGTCCTGGCGAAGCTCCAGCACCCCAACATCGTCCGGTTCTTCGGGAGCGGGGTGGCCGAGGGTCGCCCCTACCTGCTGCTGGAGTACTTCGCCGGGCCCTCGCTCTTCGACGTGCTGGAGGGGCTCCCCAAGCGGCGCCTGCACGTCCCCGACGCCATCCGCGCCACCATGCACGTGGGGGCGGCGATCCACTACCTGCACCGCTGCGGCTACCTGTACCGCGACCTCAAGCCGGCCAACATCCTGCTGCGCGAGGGGATCCCGGTGCTGGTGGACTTCGACGTGGTGCGCCGCATCGACCTGCGCTCCCGCCCCAGCGACCGGCTGGGGACCGCCCCGTACATGGCGCCGGAGCAGATCCGCAAGGAGGCACTCTCCGCGGCCACCGACGTGTACGGGCTGGGGGCGCTGCTGTTCGAGCTGCTCACCGGGCACTGGCCCACGGAGGAGCCGCGCGACGAGGACGACGACGACTGGGACGACGACGACTGGGACGACGATCCGCCGCCGCGCGCCGTTTCCAGCGACCGCGCGGGGAGGACGATGCGGACGGGGGAGCTGGTCACAAGGTACCCGCAGCTCACCCGGCCGCCGGTGCCGCCGCGCCAGCACAATCCCCAGGTGAACGGGGAGCTGGAAAAGGTGATCCTGCGCTGCCTGGACCGGGATCCTTCGCAGCGGTTCCAGACGGTGTCGGGGCTGCTGGCCGCGCTGGCGCCGCTGCTCAAGGGGCGGTACAAGCTGTGGCCGGACGGTGCGCCCATCGAGCGCCGAGCGGATACCGAGTCACGTTAGCAGTTCGCGTCGTAATAGAGTCGTAATAGAGCTGAACGGCGGGTTTGGGCGTGCCCCCGCTGGCGCGGGGTCGGGCTTCGGCTCCGTAGGGCTGCAAACAACGCAGCCCAACGGAGTCGAGCCCCGGCAAACTGCCGCCGGGTCTCGCCCCTTCGGGCCGAAATCCCTCACGCGGGGCTGGCGCTGGCGTCCTCTGGGGCCCCCACCCGGCTCGCTTGAGGCTCGCCACCCTCCCCCGTGCCGGGGGAGGGCTTCCTGTTCCTCGGCATCGTAGTGCTCCCCCTCTCCCCTTGTGGGAGAGGGGGCCCGGGGGTGAGGGGTAGCCCCTCGCGCCGGAGCCTGCCTCGACACACTGTCGTTCTCCCCTCCCCCTTGCGGGGAGGGGCCGGGGGAGGGGGTCCGCCGTTCACTCCCGCACTCCCGCACTCCCGCACTCCCGCACTCCCGCACTCCCGCACTCCCGCACTCCCGCACTCCCGCACTCCCGCACTCCCGCACTTT
>DASVQR010000158.1:0-3907 GCA_036389055.1 Longimicrobiaceae bacterium
CTTTGACGGAGGGAGACTCGCCGGTTGTTCGGCGAGGCTCACTCCGGCGAGGTGAGACCCGCCGGCAGTTTGGCGGGGCTCGCCGAGCCCGCGGAGGAGACCGGCGGGGCAGTTTCCGCCGGGCTCCTCCGCGGCCCCGCCACGACAGTCAGAACCTACGTCACACGCTACATGCCGGAGGGGAACGTCTCCGGCGCCTCCCCCGTCTCGTGCGTCGGCATGTGCAGCGGCTGCAGCGCGCGGGTCTCGTCGATGTACAGCACCGCGTCGTAGCGCAGCGGAAGCACGGTGGGCACGTAGTTCCCCCAGCGCTCCGCGTGCGGGCTGTAGACCACGCCGATGGCCCGGTGCCCGATGGCGTCCATCGACCCTTCCGCGCCGGCCAGGTCGTCGGTGAGCACCAGCCGGTCCTCGGCCCCCGCGTCGTGGAAGATCGCCTCCCAGCTCCCCTCGCGCGCGGGAGGCACCCGCATCCGCTGCATGGGCGCCCCCCACTCCTCACCGGCGACCACGCTCCCCCGGTGCGACGAGAACCCCACCAGCACCACGTCGTCGTCGCCCCACTGCTGCCGGGCGAGCTGCCCCACGTTGACCATCCCGGAGCGCGCCATGTCGGTGGCCCGCGCGTCGCCGATGTGCGTGTTGTGCTCCCACACGACCGCCTTCGCGTCCGGCCCGTGGTGCGCCATGAGGCGGTCCAGCGTCTCCACCATGTGGTTGTCGCGCACGTTCCACGAGCCGGGCCCGCCGCGCACCATGGTGCGGTAGTACAGCTCGGCGTTGCGGGCGACCAGCGCGTTCTGCTCGGCGTTGAAGTACGCCTCGCGGCCGTCCTCGCGGTACTCGGGGGCCCTGCGGCGCAGGTCCGCGAGCATGGCGATGGCCTCCTGCTCGCAGCTGGTGGGGACCAGCGCGGTCGCCATGGCGTACTCCTGCACGTCCTCGCCGTACGGGTCGAAGCACGAGTAGGCGCGGCGGGCCCGCCGCGCCGCCTCGGGGTCCACGCGCTGCAGGTACGTCTGCACGGCGTCCATGGAGTCCCACAGCGAGTACACGTCCAGCCCGTAGAAGCCCACCTTCCCCTCCTCCGGCCGGTCCTCGTTCCACCCGCGCATCCACTCGGCCAGCGCCGCCACCTCGCGGTTCGCCCACATCCAGGTGGGCCAGCGGTCGAAGGCGTGCAGCACCTCCTCGGCGCTCGCCCCGGAGTCGCGCCATCCCTTGACGTAGCGGTTGACGCGGTAGCAGTCGGGCCAGTCGCCCTCCACGGCCACGAAGGAGAATCCCTTCTCCCTCACCAGCCGCTCGGTGATGCGGTGGCGCCAGGTGTAGTACTCGGAGGTGCCGTGGGACGCCTCGCCCAGCAGGACGAAGCGCGCGTCGCCGACGCGGTCCAGGAGCGGGTCCAGGTCGTCGGCGTCGCGGAGGGGTCGCTGCACCTCGCGGATGCGGTCTCTGAGGTCGCTCTCGGGCATGTGCCGGCTCTCCTCGCTCGGGGTTCCCGCGCGCTCCTGCTCCCGCGTTCCGGGCGCACGGCGGAACGCCGCACCTGCAAGGATCGCCCCGCCCGGGCCGCGCACCGGGGCGGGCGGAGCGTCGCGCTTCGACCCGCGCGGCGCGGAAAGTGGACAGCCGGCCTCCGCGCCCCCATCTTGGGCCCGCGGCACCCCCGCGCGCCCCGACACCGCCACCGGACCGGCTCGCCCTGAATCCCGAATCGCCCGGCACCGCTTCCCGCGTCCTGCTCGCCGCGCTCGCCCTGTTCTGCCTGACGAGCTGGGCCTCCCCCGCGCTGGCGCTGGCGCTGGGCGCCGGGCTGGCGCTCACGCTGGGCAACCCCTTCCCCGCGCAGACCGGCAGGGCGTCCAAGAAGCTGCTGCAGGCGTGCGTGGTGGGGCTGGGCTTCGGGATGCCGCTGGCGGCGGTGTGGCAGGCCGGGGCGAGCGGCATCGGCTACACGGTGGCGGGGATCGCCACGGCGCTCCTGCTGGGGACGCTCCTGGGGCGCTGGTTGCGGGTGGAGCGGAACACCTCGGTGCTGATCACCGCGGGAACCAGCATCTGCGGGGGGAGCGCGATCGCGGCGGTGGGGCCGGTGATCGGGGCGGGGCCGGAGGCGATGAGCGTATCGCTGGCGACGGTGTTCGTGCTGAACGCCGTGGCGCTCTACCTGTTCCCCCTGGTCGGGCACGCCCTGGACCTGGGCCAGCAGCAGTTCGCGGTGTGGGCGGCGGTGGCGATCCACGACACCAGCTCGGTGGTGGGCGCCTCGGCCGCGTACGGGCAGGAGGCGCTGCACTCCGCCACCGTGCTCAAGCTGGCCCGCGCGCTCTGGATCGTCCCGCTGACGCTGGGAATCGCGGCGTGGGTCCGCCGCCCGGGCGAGGGCGCCGCCGCCGACGGGCGCCGCGCCGCCGCCAGCGCCGGCATCCCCTGGTTCATCGGCCTGTTCCTGCTCGCGGCCGTGGTCCGCACCCTCGCCCCCGCCGCCGCCACGCCCGCGCTGGACGGCATGGTGCGCGTCGCCCGCCGCGGCCTGGTGCTCACCCTGTTCCTCATCGGCGCCGGCCTGTCCCGCGCCACCCTGCGCGCCGTGGGCCTGCGCCCGCTCCTCCAGGGCGTGCTCCTGTGGGCCGCCGTGGGCACGTCCGCGCTGCTCGCCGTGTTCTACCTGATGCCCCCGGGCTGAACGGCTTTGAACGGCGGGTTCGGGCGTGCCCCTCGCTGGCGCTCGGGTCGGGCTTCGGCTCCGTAACGCAGCAAACAACGCTGCGTAACGGAGTCGAGACCCGGCGGAAACTGCCCCGCCGGGTCTCGACCCTTCGGGCCGAAATCCCTCACGCCAGGCCCCCTCCCCCCGGCCCCCTCCCCCGCAAGCGGGAGAGGGGGAGCACTACGACGGCGCCCCCACCGGGAGATCCCGGTGAGGGCGCCGTTTCTTCTGCCGTTGCAGGCTGTCCCCTGTCCCCTGTCCCCTGTCCCCTGGTCCCTGCCGTTCAAGCTCCCACCGGCACCGTGTCCACCACCAGCCACTCCGGGTCCCAGCGCTCGCCCACGGAGGCGAAGTACAGCTCCACGGCGGCGCCGGCGTCGCCGCCGGCCAGCAGCCCCAGCAGCCGACCCGCGTCGTCGGGCCAGAGCTGGTGCGGGGCGCGCTCGCGGACGTACTCGGCCAGGCGGTGGGTGAGCCCCCCGCGCGACAGGCAGGCCGCCACCAGGCGCACGGCGTCGGCGGTGTGGACCACCGCGACGTGCATCTGCTCCGGGGCGGCCGGCGTGAACGGCTCGGTGATGGGGTCCACGGTCATCTCGCTTGCTCCGCGATGGTGTAGCAGTTATCTTAGACATTAACTATCTTAGCCGCTAAGACAATCTCACGTTAACCCGGAACGGCCGGACGTGTCAAGCAACTCGCCGGAGCGGGAGGCGCTGCTCCGCTCCCTGGCGCGGGAAGCGAGGCAGTACAGCACCTCCACGGTGCTCTTCCACCAGGTGGTGGCCGAGCGGCTGGGATTGAACCCCACCGACCACAAGGTGGCCGAGATCCTGTCGCGCACGGGCCCGCAGACGGCCGGCGAGCTGGCGGAGCACACCGGGCTCACCACCGGCGCCATCACCGGCGTGGTGGACCGCCTGGAGCGCGCCGGCTTCGTCCGCCGCGACCGCGACCCGGAGGACCGCCGCCGCGTGATCGTGCAGCCCGTGTGGGGTCCAGAGGTGGAGCGCAAGGTGGGCGGGCTGTTCGCCGGCCTGCAGGCGTCGTTCGCCGAGATCTGCGGGCTCTACAGCGACGCGGAGATGCGCGTGATCCTGGACTTCATGGAGCGCTGCCGCGCCATGAACCACGACGAAGCGCGCCGCCTGCGCGCTGCGGCCGGTGACGGCCCGCCTGGCTGTCCAGCGGCGG
>DASVQR010000159.1:0-33541 GCA_036389055.1 Longimicrobiaceae bacterium
TCTCCCTACCGCGTGTCGCGCGCCGGGGACGGGACGCTCGCCCTGTCGCTGGACGGGCGCGTGATCGCGGACGTCGGCCTGCCGCCGATGCCGGAGTACTACCGGCACCTGCTGGGCAACGGCAAGACGGTGATGGAGACGGCGCCCACCATCCAGTGGGGATACCTGATCTACCTTACCGTGCTGCGGCTGTGCCAGTACTTCGGCGCCAAGGAGGAGTGCCAGTACTGCGACATCAACCACAACTGGCGCCAGCACAAGCAGGAGGGCCGCCCCTACACCGGGGTGAAGCCGGTGGAGGACGTGCTGGAGGCGCTGGCGATCATCGACCGGTACGACACCGGGCACACGTCGCACGCCTACACCCTCACCGGCGGGAGCGTGACCTCGCGGGTGGACGGGCTGGAGGAGGCCGACTTCTACGGGCGCTACGCCCAGGCCATCGAGGAGCGCTTCCCCGGCCGCTGGATCGGCAAGGTGGTGGCGCAGGCGCTGCCGAGGGCCGACGTGCAGCGCTTCAAGGACTACGGGATCAAGATCTACCACCCCAACTACGAGGTGTGGGACAAGCGCCTGTTCGAGCTGACCTGCCCGGGCAAGGAGCGCTACGTGGGGCGCGAGGAGTGGCACCGCCGCATCCTGGACGCCGCCGAGGTGTTCGGGCCCCGCTACGTGATCCCCAACTTCGTGGCCGGCGTGGAGATGGCCCGCCCCCACGGCTTCGCCACCGTGGACGAGGCGATCGCCTCCACCACGGAGGGGCTGGAGTTCTTCATGTCGCGCGGGGTGACGCCGCGCTTCACCACCTGGTGCCCGGAGCCGGCCACCCCGCTGGGCCGCGACAACCCGCAGGGCGCCCCGCTGGAGTACCACATCCGCCTGCTGGAGGCGTACCGGGAGACGCTGGAGAAGCACGGGCTGCAGCCGCCCCCGGGGTACGGCCCGCCCGGGCCGGGCAACGCGGTGTTCTCCGTCAGCTCCTTCATGGACACGCTGGCCCCCACCGCGGAGAACGCGGACGAGCTGATGGCGGTGGGCGCGGATTGACCGTTGTAGAGCGGCGCCCGGGGGAGCCTCTCCTCCGGGCGCTTTCTCGTGCCCGGCCGGACCTTGACAGCATCGATGCAGTCACGTATCACTAAACACGCCTTCAACCTGCGACACCAGAGCGTAGCACCGCCGGACCACCCGGCGGGCGCCTGAACGACGCCCGGCGGACCCCCGCCGGGCTCTCGCTCCCGATCGAAATCCACGCGTCGGCCGCGCTTCACGCCGCCGCGGCTGTACGTCCCGTCCTGTTCCACCCCGCGGAGCGCGGCTCCGCATTCCCCCCCCCGCACGGAGGAACCCGTGAGACTTCGATCGTCGTTGAAAGGAGCGCTGCTGGCGTCGCTGCTGGCGCTCGCTCCGGCCTGGGCCGACCCCCTGCTCGCGCAGGACGCGTCGGTCAACGGCCAGGTGACCGACCAGGCGACCGGCCGGCCGCTCGCCGGAGCCCAGGTGGTCGTGGGCGGCACCTCGCTTCGCGCCGTGACCGGCGCCGACGGCCGCTACGGCATAGCCAACGTCCCCGCCGGCACGTACAACCTGACGGCCAGCCTGATCGGCTTCGGCGACGTGCGCCGCGACGGCATCCGCGTCGCGGCCGGCGCGCCGGCCACGGTCAACTTCCAGATGACCTCGCAGGCTCTCACGCTGGACGCGCTGGTGGTCACCGGCGTGACCGACCCCACCTCGCTGACCCGGGTTCCCTTCACCGTCGGCAAGATCAACGAGGACAAGCTGGTCGTCCCCGCCGCCGGCTCCCCCATCGCCTCGCTGCAGGGGAAGATGGCGGGCGTGAGCGTGGTGCGCGGCAACGGCCAGCCCGGCTCCGACGTCACCATCCAGCTGCGCAGCCCCACCAGCATCCAGCGCTCCACCTCGCCGCTGCTGGTGGTGGACGGGGTGATCCTGGGCTCCAGCGCCGTGGACATCGAGGCGCTGGACGTGGAGAGCATCGAGGTGCTCAAGGGCGCCGCGGCGGCCGGCCTGTACGGCTCGCGCGCCGGCTCCGGCGTCATCCAGATCCGCACCCGCCGCGGCCGCAACCTGCAGGACGGGCAGCTGCGCCTCACCGCGCGGCAGGAGTACGGGTTGAACTCGCTGATGCGCGACGTCCCGCTCTCCGACAGCCACGAGTTCCGCCTGAACGGCAACGGCGAGTACGTGAGCGCCACGGGCGCCGTGGTCGCCACGCGCGCGCTGCGCACCCCCACCGAGGCGCGCTTCCAGGACCAGCCGTTCCCCGGGACCGTCTACAACCCCATCGAGCAGTTCTTCGACCCGGGCCGCTTCTCCAACACCTCGGTGTCGCTCTCGCAGAACCTGACCAACACGAACTACTACGTGTCGGCCATCGCCGCGCGCGAGGACGGCGTGCTGCTGGAGAACGAGGGGCTGCGCCGCTACGACTTCCGCATCAACCTGGACCAGCGGGCCTCGGACAAGCTCAACTTCCAGGTCTCCGCGTACCACATGCGGTCGCACCGCGACGACCTGTCCGGGTCGCCGTTCTTCGACCTGCTGCTGATGCCGCGCGACGTGGACCTGCTCTCCAAGAACGAGGACGGCGAGTACATCTACCAGCCGGACCCCACCGCGCCGCTGGAAAACCCCATCTGGCGCCAGACCAGCCGGGACAACGAGCTCGAGCGCGAGCGGACCACCGCCTCCGTGGCGGGCCGCTACCAGCCGCTCGGCTGGCTCTCCTTCGAGGGCGACCTCGCGTACGACCGCTCCAACCGCTTCCAGAGCCAGTACGTCCCCAAGGGGACCCCCTTCCTCAGCGGCACCGACCCGCAGGGCTCGGTGACCAACGAGCAGTGGGCCACCGACGCGATCAACGCGTCGTTCGGCGCCACGCTGCGCGGCGACATCGGCGCGCTCAGCACGCGCACCGTGGCCCGCACGCAGGTGGAGAAGGAGGACGAGTACTCCTTCCGCGCGGTGGGCGAGAACTTCGTCACGCGCGGCGTGCCGGACCTGGACCAGGCCCGCACCCGCACGGTGAGCTCGAACTTCGAGGACATCCGCTCCAACGCGTACCTGGTCAACACCAACCTCGACTACGCCGGCAAGTACATCCTGGACGTGGCGGGGCGCCGCGAGGGAAGCTCGCTCTTCGGCCCCGACGAGCGCTGGCAGAACTACTACCGCGCGAGCGCCGCGTGGCGCATGGCGGAGGAGCCCTGGTGGCCGGTCTCCTGGATCCAGGAGTTCAAGCCCCGCTACTCCATCGGCACGGCCGGCGGGCGCCCGGACTACGCGGACCAGTTCGAGACGTACACGGTGTCCAGCACCGGCGCCATCTCGCTGGGCGACAAGGGCAACCGCGAGCTGCGCCCGGAGCACTCCCGCGAGCAGGAGGTGGGCGTGGACATGATCGGCTTCAACGGCCGCGTGTCGCTGCAGCTGTCCTACGCCAACGTCGTCACCACGGACCAGATCATCCAGCTCCCGCCCAAGGGCGCGACGGGGTTCTTCTCGCAGTGGGCCAACGGCGGCACCATGGAGGGGAACACGCTCGAAGCCACCCTGGAGACGCAGCTCATCCAGCGCGGCAACATGACGTGGAGCGTGGGCCTGATCGCCGACCGCTCGCGCCACAAGGTCACCGAGTGGGACCGCAGCTGCTTCGTGACGGGCGTGACCTACCGCTGCCTCAACGAGACCCTGGGCATCTACTACGGCCGCCGCTTTCTGACCGGAATGAACCAGCTGCCGGCCAACCTGCAGCCGTTCGCCAGCCAGTTCCAGGTCAACGACGACGGCTACGTGGTGTGGGTGGGCGAGGGGAACAGCTACCGCGACGGCATCAAGCGCAACGCCGCCGGCCAGCTGCTCTGGAACACCTCCGGCACGGTCGCCGGGCGCGCCGTGCGCTTCGGCCAGCCGCTGGTGCAGCTGGACTCGCTGGGCGCGCCGGCGCTGGTCCGCGTCGGTGACGGCCTCCCCAAGTTCCACTGGGGCCTGACCAACTCGTTCCGCCTGGGCGGGCTGTCGGTGTTCGGGGTGCTGGACTCGCAGGTGGGCGCGGAGGTGTACAACAGCACCAAGCAGCGCATGTACCAGTACTACCGCCACGCGGACGTGGACCAGGCGGGCAAGGCCGAGGAGCTGAAGAAGCCGATCGACTACTACTTCACGATCTACAACGGCAACAACGTCACCGAGCACTTCGTGGAGGACGCCACCTTCGTGAAGCTGCGCGAGCTGGCCGTGCAGTACCAGCTGTCGCCGCGCCGCTTCCGGTTCCTGCGCGGGGTGGGGGCGGAAACGGCGACGATCGGGCTGGTGGGCCGCAACCTGTTCACCTGGACCAACTTCACCGGGTACGACCCCGAGGTCTCCGCGAGCGACAACGTGCAGCTCCTGGAGGACAGCTTCGAGTACCCGAACTACCGCACCGTGACCGCCCTGATCGAGTTCAGCTTCTAGCCATCACCGAACGGGACCAGAGCCAATGAACAGAAACGGAAAGAGAGGGCTCGCCGCGGTCGGTGCGGCGCTGCTCCTCGCCGGGTGCCAGGACCTCACGGTGCCCAACCCGAACTCGCCGGACATCGAGCGCATCTACCAGGACCCGGTCGACGTGGAGTCGCTGATCGCCAGCGCATGGCGTCCGTACTGGACGTACACGCAGGGGAGCACCGACAACACCCTGGCCGTTGCGGCGATGGGCGACGAGATGACCGCCACCTTCACCAACGGCGGCGCGCTCGACCTGGGCTCCGAGCCCCGCCTGGCGTTCAACAACGACCCGGCGTACGCCAACCGCTTCGTCAACCAGGGGCCGTGGTACTCCTGGTACGGAGGCATCAACAACGCCAACGCCGGGCTGCGCTACGTCAACGGCATCGGCGGCACGGCGCAGAAGCTGACCATCGAGGGCGTGGACCGCACGGCGCGGGGGCGGACCTTCGCCCGGTTCATGCAGGGGCTGCTGCACGGCTACTACGCCATGTACTACGACAGGGCGTACGTGGTGCAGGAGCACCGTGACCTGCAGGACCCGGCCGAGCTGCGCACCCTGCAGCTGAAGCCGTACGCGGAGGTGCGCGACTCGGCCGTGGCCATGCTCGCCGACGCGGTGCGGCTGGCCGCGGCGGACACCTTCACGCTGCCGAACACCTGGATCAACGGGCTGGCGCTCAGGAACACCGACGTCGCGCGGCTGGCGAACAGCTACGCGGCGCGGACCCTGGCGTACTCCGCCCGCAACCCGCAGGAGCGCGCGGCGGTGAACTGGACCGAGGTGATCCGCCTGGTCGACGCCGGGATCACGGCGGACCACGCTCCCGTCGGCGACGTGAGCGCGCTCTCCAGCCTGTACAAGGCGTACACGCAGTGGTCGGTGAACACCACTGCCGGGATCCGCGGCTGCGACGGCGGCGGCACGATCCAGATGCGGGCCGACTACAAGCTCATCGGCCCGGCGGACACCACCGGGCAGTACCAGGCCTGGCTCGCCAAGCCGGTGGCTCAGCGCACCCAGTTCACGGTGCGCACCCCGGACCGCCGCATCGAGGGGGCGGCCGCCCCCGTGGCCGGAGTGCCCGCCAACGGGAGCTACTTCCGCTTCTGCACGACCAACGGGAACTTCAACGCCGGGCGCGGGACCTACCATCTCTCCAGCCACCAGTGGTTCCGCCTGGCCGGCAACTACCGGTCGGGTCCGCTCCCCATCGTGACCCGCGCGGAGATGGACCTGCTCAAGGCCGAGGGGCTGCTGCGCCGCGGCGACGCGGCCGGCGCCGCGACGCTGATCAACAAGACCCGCGTGGACAACGGCAAGCTCCCGCCGGTGACCGCCGCCGGGGTCCCGCAGAGCGGCAGCTGCGTGCCGCGCACCGCGACGGGCGCCTGCGGCAGCCTGTGGGACGCGCTCCAGTACGAGAAGGGGATCGAGGGCGCGGGGATCGACCCGTTCGTCCGCTGGTTCGACAACCGGGGGTGGGGGCTGCTCCCCGCCGGGACGCCGCTGCACTTCCCCGTCCCGGGGCGTGAGCTGGCGGCGGCCGGGGTGTCCATGTACACCACCGGCGGCACCAACCCCGGCAGCGCGCAGTAGCTCGGACGGATTGGATCTTGGGCGTGCCCCCGGCTGACGCCGGGGTCGGGCTGCGGCTCCGTAACGCACGATACAACCGTGCGTAACGGAGTCGAGCCCCGGCCAGCACCTTTGAACTGAGGTGCCGCCGGGTCTCGCCCCTTCGGGCCGACATCCCTCACGCGACGGCTGGTGGTACGAATGACAGGGGGGCTCCCGCGGATCGCGGGAGCCCCCCTGTTTCGCATGGATCTTCCACCGGCGTCGGGCGTCAGCTTCCCTCGCGTCCGGTCTGCACCAGGATCGCGCCCTCCACCCGCATGGAGGCCAGCCCCGGGAGCGACATGGCCGCGGCCGCGTCCAGGTAGCGGATGGAGGTGACGGGGATCACCTCCAGGCGCCGCAGCATGTCCGTTCCCCCGAGCCGGGTGCCGTTGAGATAGACCAGGATGACCGGGGGGACCCCCCGGCTCGACGTGGCGTTGCGGCTGCGCAGCCAGAAGGGACGGAGCCGCTCCACCGCCTCGTAGGCGTTCATCGCGCCGGAGCGCTGGATCTCCTCCACCGTGATCACCGACAGGTCCCGGCGCGGGGACGCCGACCGGCCCGCCCCGGCGGAGTCCGCCGCGGCCCCACCCGAAGCGCCCGCCCCCGCCGAAGCCCCGCCCGACGCGCACCCGGCCGCGGCGGCGAGCGCCAGCGCCAGGATCCCCGTTCGCATTCCGCTCATCTCAGCTCTCCCGGCCGTTGGTTTCCGCGCGGGCGTCGGCGGGGTCGCCCCCCGCCCGCTCCACCCGCACCGTCCTGCGCATCCGCTCCCCGCCCGCCTCGATCGTCACCAGGTACTCGCCGGGGCGGACGACGGCCCCCTGCCGCCCGAAGCCGCCGCCGCCCCCCTGCCCTCCCCCGCCGCCCTCCTGCTCCGCCGTGAACGGCACCTCGGCCGGGCGCAGGTTGGGCTCGTCGGCCCGGGGACGCCCCGCCGCCGGCCGGGCAGCCGTGGTGTCGGCGCCCGGCGCGCGGACCGTGTCCGCGCCGGCCGCCGCGGCGCGCGCGGTGTCCGGGCGCTGCGCCGCCCTGCGCCGCGCCGCCAGGACGCTGTCGCGCGCGGCGGCGGGCCCCAGCGGGCGCGGGCCGGCGCGCAGGTCCCAGAACACCCGGTGCGTCCCCGCGCTCCCCGGGCCGCGGAGCACGCGCACCGTGTCGCCGCGCACGTCGGTGACCACGATGCGGGCGCTGTCGCGCTGCGCGCCGCGCGCCAGCCGGTACACCAGCGAGGCCCCGAACGTGGGGTTCTCGCCCTGGAACAGCTTGTTGCCGGTGCTCCCGCCCTGGTAGGTGGGGGCGTACAGGTACGCCGGCGGGACGGAGAAGAAGTGCGCCGGCTTCGCGGCCACGCTGTCGCTCATCTCCTGGAGCGGGGCCACGTCCACCACCCACACCGAGCGCCCGTGCGTCCCGGCGATCAGCTCGCGGTCGCGCGGGTGCACGCGCAGGTCGTGCACGGGGACGGTGGGGAGCCCGTTCATGAAGCGCTGCCAGCTGCGCCCGCGGTCGGTGGACACGTAGGCGGCCACGTCGGTCCCCACGTACAGCAGGTCGCGGTTGCGCGGGTCCTCGCGAACCACGTGCACGAACGCCGGCCCCCCCCTGGGGAGCCCGCCGGCCAGGGAGCGGAAGGAGCGCCCCGCGTCCGTGGACACGTACAGGTACGGGGTGAAGTCGTTGGTGCGGTGCCCGTCGAAGGCCACGTACACCGTGGCCGAGTCGAAGCGCGACGGCTCGATCCGGCTCACGTACGTCCCCGCCGGGAGCCCCGGGAAGCGTCCGGTCAGGTCGGTCCAGGCGCCGCCGTCGTCGCGCGTCGTCCACACCTTGCCGTCGTCCGTCCCCGCCCACAGGATCCCCGGCCGGATCGGCGACTCGGCCAGCGAGGTGACGGTGCCGAAGGTTTCCGCGCCGGTGGCGTCGCGGGTGATCCCGCCCGTGGTCTCCATGCTCAGCCGGATCTTGGCCATGTCCCGCGTGGACAGGTCCGGGGAGATGGGGACGAAATTGTCGCCGCGGTTCACCGAGCGGAGCACCCGGTTGCCGGCGGCGTAGACCGTCGTGGGCGAGTGCGCCGACAGGAAGAAGGGCGTGTTCCAGTTGAAGCGCATGGAGCCGGCCGAGTCGGCGCGGGCGCGCTCGCGGATCGCGGCCAGGCGCCGGCTCACCTCCGGGGTGGCGGGGAGCGCCGTGTCGCCGCGGGCCACCACCAGCGAGTCCTCGAACTGCTGCCGGCGCCCGCGCCAGTTGCCGCTGCGGATCGCCGTGCGCTCGCCGGTGGACAGGTCCAGCCGCGAGATGTTGCCACCCTGCGACTCGCTGTAGACGATGTCCGGGTCGGTGGGATCGTTCGCCGTGTAGAAGCCGTCGCCGCCGCCCACGTTGAACCAGTCGGCGTTGGTGATGCGGTCGCGCGTGCGGCTGGGCCCGCACCAGGAGCCGTTGTCCTGCAGGCCGCCGCACACCCGGTAGGGCTTCTGCATGTCGTAGCTGACGGCGTAGAACTGCCCCAGCGGCAGGGTGTTGACGAAGTCGAAGGTCCCCCCGCGGTCCCAGGTGATCCCCACGCCGCCGTCGCTCCCCAGGATGAAGTGCTCGGGGTCGCCGGGATCGATCCACAGGGCGTGGTAGTCCACGTGCAGCCCGCGCCCGCCGGTCCGGACCGTCTTCCCCCCGTCGTCCGAGAAGCTGAACTGCGTCGCCAGCCAGTAGACGCGGTCGGGGTTCTTCGGGTCCACCCGCACCTGGGAGTAGTAGAAGGGCCGGTTGTTCCTGTCGTTCATCCGCCGCCAGGTGCTCCCCCCGTCGTCGGAGCGGTACAGCCCGCTGGGCGACTTCTGGCGCGCGGTGTCGCCGGCGGCGCGCCGGTACTGGCCCCGCGGCAGCGTGTCCGCCTCCACCATGGCGTACACCACGTCCGGGTTGCTCGGCGCGATGGCGAGGCCGATGCGCCCCTTCGTGGTGGCCGGGAAGCCGCCGCCCCGCACCTCGCTCCAGGTGCGCCCGGCGTCCGTGGTCTTCCACAGCCCGCTCCCGGGCCCGCCGCTGCGCAGGAAGTGCGGCCCGCGCACCCGCTCCCAGCTGGCCGCGAACAGGGTGTTGGGGTCGCGCGGGTGCATCGCCACGTCCACGAAGCCGGCGCGGTCGCTGACGAACTTGACCCGCTCCCAGGTGGCGCCGCCGTCCGTGGTCTTGTAGAGGCCGCGCTCCGGGTTGGAGCTCCAGATGTGCCCCAGCGCGGCCACGTACGCGGTGTTCGGGTCCGTGGGGTGCACCACGATGCGGCCGATCGCCTCCGTCCGCTCCAGCCCCACGCGCCGCCAGCTCCGTCCGCCGTCCGTGGAGCGGTACACGCCGCCGCCCGGGGAGATGGAGTTGCGCGAGTCCTCCTCGCCGGTGCCGGCGTACAGCACCTCCGGGTTGGAGGGCGCGACCGCCAGGTCGCCCATGGAGATCACCGCCTCGCGGTCGAACACGGGCTGGAAGGTGGTGCCGTGGTTGGTGGTCTTCCAGATCCCGCCGGCCGCCGCCGCCACGTAGAACGTCTTGGGGTCGGAGGGGACGCCCTCGATGTCGGTGATGCGCCCGCTCATGTTGGCGGGGCCGATGGAGCGCCAGCGGAACAGGGCCTGGCTGGCGGAGTCGAGCGGGGTGGTGAGCTGTGCGTGGAGGGAGGGTGCCGCGAGCAGGAGCGCCGCGGCCGCGAGCGGACGGAATCGCATCAGTTTGCCTGGCGTGCGGGTGGAGACGGGCCGCCGCCGCGCGGGGAACCGGGCGCGGCGGCGCAGGGGGAGCCGTGAGGAACATCTTACGCGGCGCTCCGGCGCGGCGCCATGGCGCCGCCCGCGCTCACAACACGACCTGCTCCACGCTCAGCACGCGGCCCGCGCGCCACGCCTCCAGGAGCATGTCCAGGTGGCTCCCGGCGTGGAACGGACCGCCGACGGTGGGGAGGCGCCGCGGGGCCTCGAACTCGGCGCCGGCCACGAAGTAGGAGAACATGTCGTGCGCGAGCTCCTCGATCAGCTTGTCCGGGTCGTGGAGCAGGTCCTGCGCGATGAAGATGCCGTGGCCGCGGATGGCGACGTTGCGGGGGTGGTAGTGCGGGTGCCCCGGACCCACCACCTCGTGGGTGAGCCCGGTGCGCTGCTCGAAGGCGGGGAGCACCTCCTCCATCATCTCGTCGGCCACCTCGCGGGCGGGACGTCCGGGCCGCGCCACCTCGAAGATGCGCCGCACCACCGGGTTCTCCCGGACGCGGCGCAGCAGGGCGATCATCGCCTCGCGCGAGATCTCGACGCCGCCCTCCATCACCTGCCGGTTGAGGGCGACCTCCGCGGTGTGGGCCTCGCGGGCCAGCACCCGTTCCTCCTCGCCCAGCGCCTCCAGGACCGTCGCCACGGCCCGGCGCTGCTCGGCCGCGCCCGCCTCCCGCATGGCGCGGACGAGCGCGGCCTCCTGCGCGGCCAGGTGGTCCAGGCCCGTGAGGGTGCGGACGACGCCGTTGACCGACGTGCGGGCCCGCAGGGCGATCGCCGCCACCATCTCCGCCGCCCGGGCGCCGCCCCGGATGATCCCGCCCGCCATGGGAAGGACGGCGAGGATCCCCCCGAAGACCCGCCACCCGGTGGAGATCCGGTCCTCGTTGAGCAGCGTCCGCCCGCTCAGCGCCTCGTACAGCCCGGCCAGCTGCCCCACCACGGGGACCAGTCCGATCACGAGCTCCGCCACGGCGTTCAGCGCCGTGCCGTTGCGCTCGGCCAGCGCGAGCATGGGGTAGCGGGCGCGCACCTCCAGCATCCCGCGCACCCGGGTCTCGTTCATCTCCCGCAGCACCTGCTCGGCCCGGGCGCGGAGCGCCTCCGCCTCGCGCTCGGCCGCGGCCTCGCGGCGCACCTCGTCGTCGCGCGTGCGCATCTCCGCCTCCATCTCCCGCCCGCGCTCCTCCGCCACGGGGACGGAGCGGTCCAGCGAGCGGATGGCCAGCACCTCCCGCTCGATGTCCGCGTTGACCATCCCCCGGAACTGCGCGCGGTCGGGGCCCGCGGGCGCGGGCGCCGGCGCGGGGCGGCGCGGTCCCGGCGAGGCGCCCCGGCGCTCCCGGTCGGCGAGGACGGACTCCAGGTGCTCCAGCGTGGCCTGCACCCGGTCGCGGTCCACGTGCACGATGCCGTTTTCCCGCAGCCACGCCCGGAGCAGCGCGACCTCGCGGTCCAGCTCCTCCCGGGACAGCGTCTCCGGGGGGACGCCGGCGAACAGCGAGGGGACGTCGCGCGCGATCCCCGGCGCGCTCGCCCCCTCCACGCGCACGGGGCCGCTCCCGCCCGCCAGCGCCTCGCCGGCGCTCCGGGCGCCGCGCTCCAGCGCCGACCCCGGCAGCGGCGACGGTGCGTGCGCGCCGCCCCGCCCCTGCTGGACCACGTGCGCCAGCTCGTGCCCCAGCAGGCGCCGCCCCGCGGCGGTCCCGGGCGCGTACGTCCCCGGCGCGAAGTAGATGCGGGTGGCCAGGGTGAACGCCGCGGCGTTGATCCCGCGCGCCGCCTCCCCCGCCGCCGCGTCGGTGTGCAGCCGGACCGCGCCGAAGTCGTGCCCGAAGCGCGCCTCCGCCTCCGCGCGGAGCCCCGGGTCCAGCGGGACGCCCGGCGAGTGCGCCGGCGCGGCCCCGGGCGCGCGCAGGAAGAGCGGGTGCGTCCCGGCGCCGCGGCGCTCCCCCGGCGGTGCCGCCCCGTCCCGGTCCCCGCCGACGCGGCGGCGCCGCGGCTCCACGGCTCCGGCTCTCGCGGAGCCGCTCACCGCAGGTCGTCCGCGTACGCCATCACCTCCGGGTCGGCCTCGGGGAGCTGCGGGTCCATGCGCTCCAGCGTGTCGGCCACGATCCCCGCGACCAGGTAGTCGCGCACGTCCTTGTCGTCCGCCGGCACCACGTACCAGGGCGCGTGCTCCGTGCTGCACCGGGCGAACACGTCGCGGTACGCGGCCGTGTACTCGTCCCAGAGCATGCGGTCCTGCAGGTCGGTGGGATCGAACTTCCAGCGCTTGCTCGGCTTGTCCAGGCGCTTCAGGAGACGCCTGCGCTGCTCGTCTCGCGAGATGTGCAGGAACAGCTTGACCAGGGTGATCCCGTTGCGCGCCAGGATGTGCTCGAACTGGTTGATCTGCTCGAAGCGCCCGCGCCACACCTCCTCGGGCGCCAGGCGGCGGACGCGCACCGCGAGCACGTCCTCGTAGTGCGAGCGGTTGAACACGCCCACCTGTCCGAATTGCGGGACCGCGCGGTGCACGCGCCAGAGGAAGTCGTGCCTCGTCTCCTCGCCCGCCGGGGCGGCGAACGAGGTGAGCGCCATGCTCTGCGGGTTCACCGCCCCGAACACCCGGCGGATGGTGCCGTCCTTTCCGCCGGTGTCGCGGGCCTGGAGCACGAACAGGGCGGCCCGCTTCCCCTCCGCGTACAGCGCGGCAGCCGCGTCCTCGATGCGCTCCAGCCGCCTGGCGGTCTCCTTTTCCATGGCGGAGCCGCGCGGCAGGCCGGAGGGGGGCGCCGCTTCGGCGTCGGTGAGGTCGGGCGCGGAGCCGGGGTCGACGGGGCGGAGCATGGGCCGTTGGGGTCAGGGTTCACGGGCGCGTTCGGGGACACCCGCCAGCGTCCGCAGGGTGCGCGCCAGCGCCGCGCGCGGAGGTCGGGGAGATCGGCGTGTCCGGTTTCGGCGGGGTTCCGCGCATGACCTGTCGGACGGGATGGAAGCCCGTCCGGCGCGGGACCCGCCCGCGGCCCTTGATCATCATCTCCCGACCGGAGGAATCCCGACCATGTTCCGCAACAAGACGATCCTGCGCGGCGCGCTCCTGGCCGCGATGCTGTCTTCTGCCGCCTGCGACGACTCGGTGGTCGGCGCGCCCGCCGCGTCGCCGGCCGCGCCCCGCGCCGACCTTGCCACGGAGGCGGCGACGGTCAACCTCCGCAGCCTGATCGACACGGTCACGCTCACCATCATCGCCGACTCCACCAACCAGTACGACGTGCCGACGGCGACGAACACCACGCACTTCCGCACGGCGGTGGACCGCGTGCTGGCCGGCCGCGTCGCCGGCGCGGACTCCCTGCTGGACCAGTACGCCTACGACGTGTACTCCATCCGCGACGGCGCCAGCGGCGACTCCATGGTGGTGTTCCGCGAGCGCAAGGCGCCCAACAGCGCCAAGGTGGCGCGCGGCTGGGGGACGTACATCTACAACCCGGCCCCGGCGCGGCGGGTGGACGTGCACGTCAACCACCCCATCGACGACCAGCACACCGAGGACATCGGCTCCGAGCTGTTCCGCGACGTCAACGGCCGCTGGTTCATGATGGCGGGGGCGCGGCGCCTGGCCAACTTCAACAACGACGCGGACGTGGCGCACCAGGCCGGGAGCGTGTTCAACCAGATGCACACCCGGGTGGCGGCGGCCAACGTGCGGACGGTCTCCATCCACGGGTTCCGCTGGGACAACAACAAGAGCCTGCCCACCACCGTGGACCAGGTGCTGAGCAACGGCCGGCTGGACACCGCCCTCGCCCCCGCCTACGGGGTCGCCGAGACCACGCTGCGGGACCGGCTGGTGGGCGCCGGGTTCACGGCGGGGCTGTTCGACCGGGACGCCGGGTACGACGTGCTGGGCGCCACGACCAACGTGCAGGGGCAGCACTCCAACACCAGCTTCGGGGTGGGGCGCTGGATCCACGTGGAGACCGAAAAGAACGTGCGCGACAGCACCACGGCGTGGCGGTCGATGAACGACATCCTGGAGCAGTGGGTGATCGACTTCGCCACCTGACGGATTGAACGGCTCTGAACGGCGGGTTCGGGCGTGCCCCCGGCTGGCGCCGGGGTCGGGCTTCGGCTCCGTAGGCGAGCAAACAACGCTCGCCAACGGAGTCGAGCCCCGGCGGAAACTGCCCCGCCGGGTCTCGCCCCTTCGGGCCGAAATCCCTCACGCGGGGTTTGCGCTGGCGTCCGCCGGGGCCCCCACCCGGCTCGCTTGAGGCTCGCCACCCTCCCCCGTGCCGGGGGAGGGCTTCCCGGGGTTCGCCTTTGTCGTGCTCCCCCTCTCCCCTTGTGGGAGAGGGGGCCGGGGGGTGAGGGGTCGCCCCTCGCGCCGGACCCCGCCCCCACGTGTGCCGTTCTCCCCTCCCCCTTGCGGGGAGGGGCCGGGGGAGGGGGTCGCCGTCGCAGTTCACTCCCGCACTCCGCACTCCCGCACTCCCGCACTTCGGTTCCCCCCCGGCGCAGCCCTTGCGATGCCTCGCCCGCTTCGTTCGCCCTTCCGCGCAGCCCGCACCCTGCCCAACCAGCGATGCCGGACCCCGTGAGCGACATCCGTCCCTGGCCCCTGGGCGGCGGCGAGATGGGGGGGCGCATCCGCGCCCACGACTGGGCGCGCACCCCGCTCGGCCCCGTCGAGGCGTGGCCGCAGAGCCTGCGCACCGCCGTGGACATCATGCTCGGCTCCCCCTCCCCCGTCTCGGTGACCTGGGGGCCGGAGCACGTGCAGCTGTACAACGACGCGTACGTCCCCCTGGCGCAGGAGCGGCACCCGGAGCTCCTCGGGCGGCCGGCGCTGGAGGGCTGGGCCGAGGTGCGCGACTTCCTGGCGCCCCTGCTCGCCGGCGTCGTGGCCGGGGAGCCCCCCATGGTACTGGAGGACCGCCGGGTGGCGCTGCGCCGCGCCGCGGGCGACGGGGTCGAGGAGCGCGTGTTCACGGCGACCTTCTCGGCCGTCCACGACGAGTCCGGCGCCGTGGGCGGCGTCTTCAACTCGCTCCTGGAGACCACCGAAGCGGCGCGGGCGCTGGAGGCGCTGCGCGGGAGCGTGGCGCGGCACGAGTTCCTGCTCGCCCTCGGCGACCGGCTCCGCCCGCTCGCGGGTCCCGCGGAGGTCCTGGACGCGGCGGCCCGTGCGCTGGGCGAGCACCTGGGGGCGAGCCGCGTGGGCTACGCCTTGGAGCAGGAGGCCGGCGAGACGGTCGCCGTCGCCGGCAGCTACACCGACGGGGCGCCCGGCACCGGGGAGCGCCCCCGCTACCCGGACTACGCCCCCGAGCTCCTGCGCGAGCTGCGGACCGGCCGCAGCGTGGTACGCCCCCACGCCGCGGGCGACGCCACGCTGTCTCCCGACGAAAAGGAGGCCCACGCGGCGCTCCAGCCGGGCGCAACGGTCCACGTGCCGCTGCTCAAGGCGGACCGTCTGGTCGCCGTGCTGTTCGTGCACCATCGCGAAGCGCGCGCCTGGTCGGCCGACGAGCTGGCGCTGCTGGAGGCGGTGGCCGAGCGCACGTGGGACGCGGTGGAGCGCGCCCGCGCCGAGGCGGCGCTGCGCGAGAGCGAGGCGCGCTTCCGGCTCATGGCCGACGCCGTCCCGCAGATCGTCTGGATCACCGACGACGCCGGGCGGGTGGAGTTCTTCAACCGGCAGTGGACCGCCTACACCGGCCGGCCCTACGAGCCCACCACCGCGTCCGAGGTCGCCGCGACGGCCGTGCACCCGGACGACGCCGCGCTCACCGTGGAGCGCTTCGACGAGGCGCGCCGCACCGGCGGCGCCTTCCGGGTGGAGCACCGCATCCGCTCGGCGGCGGGCGAGTACCGCTGGTTCCTGGTGCGGGGCGAGCCCTTCCGCGACCCGGCCACCGGCGAGATCGTCCGCTGGTTCGGCGCCTCCGTGGACATCCACGACCGCAGGCTCGCCGAGGCCGAGCGCGAGCGGCTGCTGGCCGCGCTGGAGACCGAGCGCTCGCGGCTGGTGGAGGTGATCCGCCGGGCGCCCGCGTTCATGGTGGTGCTCCGCGGGCCGGAGCACGTGCTGGAGCTGGTCAACGACGCGTACCAGCAGCTCATCGGCCACCGCGACGTGGTGGGCAGGCCCCTGTTCGACGCGGTCCCCGAGGCGCGGGGACAGGGCTTCGAGGAGCTGCTGGACACCGTGCTCGCCACCGGCGAGCCCTTTGTCGGCCGGGGGCTCCCCATCACGCTGCAGCGCACCCCCGGCGCGCCGCCCGAGGAGCGGATCCTCGACCTGGCGTACGTGCCGCTCACCGAGTCCGACGGCACCCGCTCCGGCATCGTCGTCCTGGGCACGGACGTCACCGAGCAGGTGCGCGGCCGCCGCGAGATCGAGCGCGCCCGCGACCGCGCCGAGCGGCTCCAGGCGCTCACCGCGGCGCTGGCCGGTGCCGGCACCGTGGACGACGTGGCCGACGTGGTGGTGTCCGACATGGTGGTGGCGCTGGGGGCGCGCACCGGGGCGCTGGCCGGGCGCGCGCCCGGGGACGACTCGCTGGTGCTGCTGCGCACCGTCGGCTTCCCCGAGCCCGTCCCGGCCGGCGTGCAGCGGCAGGGGCCGGAGCTGCGCACCCCGCTGGTGGAGTGCTTCCGCACCCGGGCCCCCCTCTGGATCGAGGGGCGCGCGGGTCCGGACGGGCTGGACGCGCGCTACCCGGTGATCGCGCCGGTGTGGGACGCGTTGGGCGTCGCGTCCGCCGTGTTCGTCCCCCTGGTCGCCGCCGGCGAGACGGTGGGCGTCATCTCCTTCGGCTTCGACGCCCCCCGGGCGTTCGAGCCCGAGGAGCGCGACTTCCTCCTGGCCCTGGGGCGGCAGGCCGCGCTCGCCGTGGAGCGGGCCCGGCTCTTCGAGGCCGAGCACGCCGCCCGCGCCGAGGCGGAGCGCGCCAACCGCGCGAAGAGCGAGTTCCTGGCGGTGATGAGCCACGAGCTGAGGACCCCGCTCAACGCCATCGGCGGCTACGCCGAGCTGATGGAGATGGGGATCCGCGGCCCCATCACCGCGCAGCAGCGCCAGGACCTGCACCGGATCCAGCAGAGCCAGCGCCACCTGCTGGGGCTGATCAACGAGGTGCTCAACTACGCCCGGCTGGAGACCGGCACCGTCCACTACGACGTCGCCGACGTGTCCATGCGCGAAGCGATGGCCGCCGCGGAGGCGCTGGTGGCGCCCCAGGCCCACGCCAAGGAGCTGGCGCTCGCCGTGGCCCCGTGCCCGCCCGGGATCGCCGCGCGCGCCGACGCCGAGAAGACCCGGCAGATCCTGGTCAACCTGCTCTCCAACGCCGTCAAGTTCACCGACCGCGGCGGGCGGGTGGAGGTCGCCTGCGCCGCCTCGGGCGACCGGGTGCACGTGCACGTGCGCGACACCGGCATCGGCATCGCCGCCGACCAGCTGGAGCGCATCTTCGAGCCGTTCGTGCAGGTGCGCGCCGACCTCACGCGCACCGCCGAGGGCACCGGGCTGGGGCTGGCCATCAGCCGCGACCTGGCGCGCGGCATGGGCGGCGACCTCACCGCCGTGAGCGCCCCCGGCGCGGGAAGCACCTTCACGCTGGCGCTCCCCCGCGCCCAGGACGGGTGAAGGCGAGAGGGGGCGCCGCGGCCGCGGCGCCCCCTCCTGCTTCGTGCTTTCCGACCTGTCCGGGTCAGGCGTCCCGCCGTCCGCCCCCGGCCTCGTACTCGCGCAGGCAGGTCTCCACGGGAAGGGCGGTACCGAGCCGGCGGATCGATCCGTCGGCCCTGAGGACGAGCACCGGGGCGTCGCCCGGCAGCGTGTCGCCGAGCCGCCCGGTCTCCAGGAAGCGCTTCGACGGGTAGAAGAAGACCCGGCCGGACTCCTTGTCGATGGTCGCATCGTCGAGGATCACGACCTCGATGCCCGCGCTCGCCCGGGGCCGGACGAGCTCCCCGGCCGGACGCTTCGCCTCCTCGCGGTCGATCATCCCGGCGTCCCCCACGACCCCGCACCCAGCCTGTGCGCGCCGAGTTCCCGCAGGCGCCGGAGGTACTCCATCGACCGCATGGGCGGGCAGCTCAGCACCGCGCGCTGGAACTCCGCCGGGGGCGAGTATTCGTGCGCGTCCACGTAGTGGGCCGCCATGGACGGGGCCACGAACACGCAGCCGTCCCCCGGCACGAACAGGTTCGCGCTGCCCAGCTGGACGACGGCCCCCTCGTGCCGGAGCTCCGTGGGGCCGCCCGTGAAGCGGCAGAAGGGGCACCGGTGCCTCCCCGCGGCCGCGAAGGGCTGCCACGGCTTCACGAGCAGCGCCACCAGCGCGCAAAAGAACTCCGGCGACGCCTCCCCGCGCGTGTAGTCGTGGCCGGGCTCCAGCCACCCCACGGCGAGCACGCGCCCGTTCGACGGGCCGAGGGGGTCCCACTCGGCGAGGTCCGCGATGTACGTCATTGCAGGTCGGGGAGTCGGTTGAGCGGCCCGCGGCCGCCCGGATCGTCCGGAAAAGACGCGGGCCGCTCGGAATAGAGCACGGGGCCGGCGATGCGGCCAGCCCGTCCGCCATGCGGACGACGAGGGGGGCGCCGCGGCCGCGGCGCCCCCCTCGTGCTTCCTGCCGTCCGAGCCGCAGGCGTCAGATGTCCAGCGAATCGTCGCCGGCCATGGCGGTGCTCGGCTCCTTGCGGAACCAGCGGATCACCATGTACACCAGCAGCCCGGCGAGCACCAGCGGGAGCAGGCGGAAGGCGATCCCCACCAGGGCCATGGTCACGCCCAGGAGGAAGAAGACCACCTTGAGGGCGATGACCGCGAGGACGCCCACGGCAAGCCACGTGAGCAGGGTGCTGAGCAGGTTCTTTTCCTTCATCGTCGAGGCTCCTGGAAGATGCCGTGGGTCGTTTCTGGGTCCGTCCTGCCACCCGTACGGGGCGCTTCTCCAAAAGGTTTCAGCCTCGATCCGCCGGCCGGAGCCGGAGGCAGGTGCGGCCGGGCGCCGCGGCGCGTATAGTGTCCACTTCGCGCAGCATTTCCGCCCGCACCGGACCACGCCGTGACGCACCGCCCCCGCCTGCTGCTCTGCCTGGCCGCGCTCGCCGCGGCCGCGTGCGCGCCCCGCCCGCCCGCGATTCCCGCCCCGACCCAGGCACCCGCGCCGGCCCCGGCGCCGCTCCCGCCCGCGCCGCCCATCCTGGCGCGCGCCGCGTGGGGCGCCCTCCCGCCGAGCGGGCCCATGCGGCCGCACGACATCAGCCGCATCACCATCCACCACACCGCCGGGCTCCAGCGCCCCGAGCGGCCGCTGGAGGCGAAGCTGCGCGCCCTCCAGGGCTTCTCCCAGTCGGCGGCGCCGCTGGCGGACGGGCGGGTCAAGCAGGCGTGGCCGGACATCCCCTACCACTACTACGTGGACCTGGAGGGGCGCGTCGCCGAGGCGCGCGACACGGCGTACGCCGGCGACTCCAACACCGCGTACGACCCGGCCGGGCACCTGCTGATCGTGCTGGAGGGCAACTTCGAGAGCGAGTACGCCACCGCCCCGCAGATGGAGGCGCTGCGCCGGCTGGTGGTGTGGGCCGCCGCGAAGTGGGACGTCCCGGCGGGGCGCATCGGCGACCACAACGACTTCGCGCAGACCGCCTGCCCGGGGCGGCGGCTGGAGGGGCTCCTCCCGGGCGTCACCCAGCTGGTGGGGAGGCGCTGATGGAGCCGGCGCGCATCCGGGTGGGGACCCAGGGGTGGAACTACGACGCCTGGCTGGGCGAGTTCTACCCCGAGGGGACGCGCCCCGCGGACTTCCTGGGCACCTACGCCCGCGGCTTCGACTCCGTGGAGGTGGACTCCACCTTCTACGCCGTGCCCCCGTCCAGGAGCGTGCGCGGCTGGGCCGAGCGGACCCCGCCGGGGTTCACCCTGGCCCTCAAGCTCCCGCGCGAGGTCACCCACGAGCGCCGCCTGCGCGGCGCCGGGGAGGTCACGGCCGAGTTCTTCGAGCGGGCCCGCGAGCTGGACGGCAAGCTGGGGCCCGTGCTGGTGCAGCTGGGCCCTGACTTCCTCCCGGACGAGCTCCCCGCGCTCGCCGCCTTCCTCCCGCTGCTCCCGCGCGACCTGCGCGTGGCGGTGGAGTTCCGCCACCGCCGCTGGGTGGACCGCCGCGTCCTTCCCGGGCTCCTGTCGCTGCTCGCGGCGCACGAGGTGGCGCTGGCGCTCAGCGACGGCCCCTGGATCCCCCGCGACGTGCTGCTGGCGCTCGCCGCGCGCCCCACGGCCGGCTTCCACTACGTGCGCTGGATGGGCCCCGACCGCTCCATCACCGACCACTCCCACCTCCAGGCCGACCGCCGCGAGGAGGAGGCCGCCTGGGCGCAGGCGCTGCTCCGGGCGGCGGCGCGGGGCACGGAGGTGTGGGCATACTTCAGCAACTACTGGGCGGGGCACGCCCCCGGCTCCGCGCGCATCATGCAGCGCCTGGTAGGCCAGCAGCCGGTGGAGCCCGGCGAGCTGGGCGAGCAGACCACCCTGTTCTGAGCCCCGGGCGGGGGCAGCGCCGAATCGGCCTTTCCTAGCTATGTAGAAAGCGGATGGTGCGCGCGGAGCAAGGAATTGCGCCATTCTCTCGCGGATCGGCGGGAGCCGCGTTCCGGCCGGACGCGCCCCGCGCGGGGGCGGCGCCGAGCCCCCTGTTTCCCGTGATCCTCGACAACTCCGCTCGCGCGTTGTACTTTCGGAAGCTCAGGACCATCCCATAGCCAGTCGGGATCTGCGCCGGCTCCTCCACGGCCGTCCGGCGCCCGCGTCCCCGCGCTCCCAACTCCCGCACATCGCCGCCCACGCCGGCCCGCAAGGCCGCGCCGCGAGCGGCATCCCCGAGGTCGCGCCCCCACGTGAACGGGTCGAGACGATGACGAAGCTGCCCGGCTCCACCTTTCCCTCCGCAGCGCAGCGCCCCCGCGTCCTGATCGTGGACGACGAGCCCAACCTCCGCTCCCTGCTGCGCCGCGCGCTCGCGGGAGGCGGGTACGACCTGTTCGAGGCGCCGGACGGCGAGACCGCGTACGACATCCTGCGGACGGTGGGGGCGGACGTGGTGCTCTCCGACCTGCTGATGCCGGGGATGAAGGGAACCGACCTGCTCCGCCTGGCGAAGGCCCACGACGACGCGGTGGGGTTCATCATCCTCACCGGGGTGGGGACCATGGAGAACGCCATCGAGGCGCTCCGCCTGCAGGCCGACGACTACCTGCTCAAGCCCTTCAACCTGGACGAGGTCACCTTCTCGGTGGAGCGGGCGCTCAAGCACCGCCGGCTGCTGCTGGAGAACCGCTTCTACCAGGGGCACCTGGAGGGGCGGGTGGAGGAGCAGGCCCAGCAGATCGAGACGCTGTTCGTGGACGCCCTGATGACCATCGCCAGCGCGGTGGAGGCGCGGGACGGGTACACCGGCGGACACATCGAGCGCGTCACCCACTACGCGGTTGCGACCGGCAAGGTGCTGGGGATCGGCAGGGACTCGCTGCGGCACCTGTGGGTGGCCGGGCTGCTCCACGACCTGGGCAAGGTGGCCATCCCCGACCAGATCCTGGGCAAGCCGGGACGCCTGACGGACGAGGAGTACGAGATCATCCAGCAGCACCCCACCATCGGGGCCGCCATCCTGGAGCGCAGCCCCTTTCTCCGCCCCGCCCTCCCCGGCGTCCTGCACCACCACGAGCGCTGGGACGGCGGCGGGTACCCCGGCGGGCTGCGCGGCGAGGAGATCTCGCTGGAAGGGAGGATCCTGGCGGTGGCCGACACCTACGACGCCATCGTCACCACCCGTCCGTACCGCGCCTCCCAGCCGCCCGAGGTGGCCGTGGGCGAGATCCGCCGCTGCGCGGGCTCGCAGTTCGACCCGCTGGTGGTGGACGCCTTCCTGCGCGCCCACGAGGAGGGGTTCCCGGAGGACGGCGACCTGTCGCTGCTGCCGCGCCTGGCGATGGAGCCGGCGCTGGCCTGAGGGCGGGCTTTGGCTGGAACGGCTTTGAACGACCGGTTTGGACGTGCCCCCGGCTGCGCCGGGGTCGGGCTTCGGCTCCGTAAGCGAGCAAACAACGCTCGCTAACGGAGTCGAGCCCCGGCAAACTGCCGCCGGGTCTCGCCCCTTCGGGCCGAAATCCCTCACGCGGGGCTGGTGCCGGCGTCCAGGGTACGACGGGGACAGCACCCCTTTGGCCGCTTTTCTCCCGACACAAGAAAAGCATGCCGCGCACCATCTCCTTCACCCGCAGGGATTTGTGTCCTCTAGCGCAGCGAACAGCGGAGTCGCGGCGGCGTTGGTTTTTGAAAGTTTTCCTTGCGCGGGGCATCGTCCCCGCTTATACTGCGCACCAGGTGTCACTCGACAATAGCACACCCGGCGCGAGCCGGGGCCGCAGAGCCGGGCGTCTCCCCGCGGAGATCGGCCAGCCGCCGAAAGTGAACCTGCATTCCAACCCTGCATGCCCGCCGAGAGGTCAGGGCCGGAGTCCTCCTCCCCCCGGGAGAAGGACGGCCGGCGCCGCGCGAGCGTCTCCGATCCGCCCGCGTCCCCCGCACCCGTACATTCTCCCGATGAGCTCGCCGCGGTGCTCGCGGCGCTCGGCCGCGTATCCGAGGCGCTGACCCGCCCCGCGGAGCGGGAGAACCTGGTCCGCACCATCGCCGAAGAGGCCTCGTCGCTCCTCGCGCCCGCGTCCGCACTGGTGTGCACGCTGGAGCCCGAGGGCGACGTGCTGCGCGTCCGGGTGGGCGTCGGCGCGCTGGCCCGCCACGAGGGCGAGCTCCTGCCGCTGGAGGGGAGCGTGGAGGGGCGCGCCGTGCTCACGGCCGCGCCGCTCCGGGTCCCCGACCTGGCCGCCGACCCGCACGCCTACCGCCCCCGGGAGCGCGGCATCGCCCCCGGGCCGGCGCTGCTGCTCCCGCTGCGCGCGGCGGGGCGCCCGGTGGGCGTGCTGCTGGTGGCCCGGGCGGCGGGGGGCCCGCTCTTCGACGCCCGCGACGAGGCCCGCCTGGGGATGCTGGCCGACGCCGCCGGGGCCGCGCTGGAGAACGTGCGCGCCTTCGACGCGGCGCGCGGGAGCCGGGCGGAGCTGGAGGCGTGGAGGCGCGAGCGCGAGCTGCGCGCCTGGCTGGAGCGCTACGCCGCCGCCGCCCGGGAGACGCGCACCGCCGTGTTCGACTGGGACCCCGCCTCCGACCGCCTGCTCTGGGGCGACACCCTGGAGCCGGCCGTGGGCTACGCGCCGGACGAGTACGCACCCACCATGCAGGGGCTGCTGGAGCGCGTGCACGCCGAGGACCGCGCGCGGGCCGCCGCCGACGTGGAGTCGGCCCGCCGCGGCGCCGGGCTGCGCGCCCGGGTGCGCCTGCTGCACCGCAACGGCTCCTACCGCCTGTTCCTGCTGCACGCGCCCCCCGCCGCCGACGGCGCCGCGGACCGCGCCACGGTGGCCGGGGCGATCGAGGACCTTACGGAGGAGGGGTGGTCGGTGAGCGGAGGGGGGAGCGTCCCCGCGGACGCCGCCGCGCGGCAGGTGATCCGCGCGCTCCGCCACGAGATCAACAACCCGCTGGCGGTGATTCTGGGGCAGGTGCAGCTGCTGGGGCGCGAGGGGGTGGTGCAGGGCGACCCGGTGCTCCAGCACTCGCTGGACACCATCCAGGTGGAGGGGCAGCGCATCCTGGAGCTGACGCGGCGGCTGGCCGCGATGGAGCAGTCCGGCCGCATCCCGGACGTCGACGCCACGGGCGGCTTCGCGCTCCCCGACGACGAGGAGTAGGCGCGCCGCGGAGAAAGCGAAGGCGGGGCCGGGGAGATCCTCCCCGGCCCCGCCCTGCTTGGTGCACCCGCCGCCGCGGCTACTTGCGCGTGGTGATCAGGATGACCCCGTGGGCGTGCCCGATCCCGAAGCGGTAGGTGGCCTGGGCCGCGTTCAGGAACTGCACCGACCCCACGTCGGCGATGGGGATGGAGCGCAGCGCCTCCACCCCGCCCATGCGGGCGTTGTCCTGGTAGACCAGGATGGTGGGGAGACCGGGGGTGACGGTCGTGCCCTGCATGTCGCCCTGCACCTTGTCGCCCTCGCTGAAGCTCTGCGCCCCGCGCTCGCGCAGCCACTCCGGGTGGAGCCGCTGCACCAGCTCGAACACGTTGCTGGCGCTGGCCGCGTCCACCTCCTCCTGGGTGATGATCTCCTGGTCCCCGCGGCGCGCCTGGCGCAGGCTCGCCTCCAGGTCGGACGAGCTCCGGGTGCCGATGAACAGCCCGCTCGCCCCGCCGAAGAGCGCCCCGCCGATGGCGAAGCCGGTGCGGTGCCCCGCCACCTCGTCGTTGGACTTCTTGTCCCAGTCGCTCTTCACCACCTGCGAGGTCACCAGCCCCAGCCACCCGCCCACCACCGCGCCGCCCACCGTGTGCAGCACCGAGCGCACCGCGGAGCGGGCGCGGGCCCGCGGCGCGGGGGCCGGCTGGACCGGCGCCTCCTGGAGCGCCGCCGGGGCGAGCGACCCCGGCGGCAGCGCGGGTGCCCCGGCGAGCGGGGCCGCGGCCGGCTGCGCGAACACGGCGCGCACCCCCTCCGCGGAGTAGGCCGGGGCGGGCTCGGCCTGCTGGGCGCCGGCGTGCGCGGCGAGGGCGAGGGACAGCGCGCAGGTGAGCGAAGCGACTCTCTTCATGGTGCCTCCACTGGGTGACTCCGGCGCGTGGGCGGCCCGCGGGGGCCGCCCCGTGTCGGCGGAAGGATGCCGGCTCCTGCCTGGGGCGCGGGCAGGACGCGCAGGGGGATCGCCGCGCCGCTCCCCCCGCCGGAGCCGGGGCCGCCGCGGACCGTTTCAGGATAACGCCCGAGGTGCGCCGTTTGTGACAGGGCGCGCCGAAAGTACCATGATAGGGTGCTTCCGGCCGCCGCACCATGGGGAATTCGCCCCATCCCACCCCCCTTCGCGCGGGCGGTCCCGGAGCCGGAACGGGCCTGCAAGGTGCGTGCTCCCGCGCCCCGCGCGGCGGCACGCCGCGGCGTGCCCGCGGAGGTGGAGCGAAACGCTCCACCGCGTCCGGGCGCGCTACACGCCGCCGGCGGCCCGCGCCCCTCTCGCGCGCGGGGCGGGATGGGCGTAGAATGGGGGATCCGCCGCCCGTCCCCGGGCGCCCCGCGTCCCCGTCGACCCGCACATGCCCCGCTACATCGGCGCACACACCATCGACAACGGCGGCATCGACATGGCCGCCCGCCGCGCCGGCGCCGCCGGGATGCGGGCGCTCCAGGTCTTCACCGCCCCGCCGCGCTTCTACGGCGACAAGGCCGGGATGAAGCCCGACAAGGTGGAGCGCTTCCACGCCGCGCTGGGCGAGGCCGGGATCCGCCCCGAGCACGTGGTGGTGCACGGCGCCTACGTGCTGGGCGTCGCCACGCCGGACCCGGCCAAGTGGGAGCGGGCCGCGGCCGGGCTCGCCAAGGAGCTGGAGCGCTCCACGGCGCTGGGGGTGGGCGGGGTGTGCTTCCACCCCGGCTCCGCCTCGGACGGGGACCGCGCCGCCGCCGCCGAGCGCGTGGCCCGGGCGATCACGGCCGCGCTGCAAAAGACCGAGGGGAGCACCCGGCTGCTGGTGGAGAACACCGCCGGCGCCGGGCAGACGCTGGGGCGCACCGCCGCCGAGGTGGCCGACATCCTCCGCCACGTCCCCGACGAGCTTCGCCCGCGCACCGGCTACGGGCTGGACACCTGCCACCTGTTCGCCTCCGGCTACAACATCGCCGAGTCGGCCGACGCGCAGCGCCGCATCCTGGACGAGTGGGAGGAGGCCACGGGCGAGCGCCCCGCCTTCTTCCACCTCAACGACAGCGAGGGCGGGCTGGGCACCAACAAGGACCGCCACATGCTGATCGGCGAGGGGCAGATCGGCGCCGAGGCGTTCCGCTGGCTCCTGGCCGACCCGCGCAGCGAGGGAATCTCGCTGATCCTGGAGACGCCGCAGGAAAAGCCCGACGTGGCCGACGACGACCCCTCCGCCGACCCCTGGGACGTGCGGATGGGCGAGCTGCTGCGGAGCTTCACGAAGTGAGGCGGCTCCTCCCGGCGCTGCTCGCCGCGGCACTGCTGGGCGCCGCGCCGGCCGCGGACGACACCGCGGAGCTCGTGGACGTCGTCAACCGCCACCGCGCGGGCGTGGGGTGCGCCCCCCTGCGGTGGCACGAGGGCGCCGCGCGGGCCGCGCAGGCCCACGCCGAGGACATGCGCCGGCGCGGCTACTTCGACCACCTCACCCCCGAGGGCCTGCGGCCGCGCGACCGGCTGCGGGCGGCGGGGGTGCAGGTGCGCGGCGTCACCGCCGAGAACCTGGTGGACGCCCCCTTCGGCGGGGAGCGGCTGCTGGGGCGCTGGCTCGCCAGCCCCGCGCACCGCGAGAACATCGACGACTGCGGCTTCACCCACCACGGCATCGGCCGGGCGGGCGACCTGTGGGTGCACCTGTTCCTGACGGTGCGGTCGTGACTGGGGGCGAGGACGCGTTCCGCCGCCGCCGCGAGGAGCGGCGCCGCTTCCTGGAGCGGCTGTACCGGAGCAGCGAGGAGGAGGGCGTCGTCTACGAGGACGGCTACGCCGTGGCCGAGGAGCTGGGGCTGTCGCGCACCGACGCCGAGCGCATCGCCCGCTACCACGAGGACCACGGCTACGTGCGCAACATGGGCGGCTCCGGCCTCACCCTGCGCATCACCGCCCACGGCATCGACTTCGTCGAGTCCAACGCCGCTTCGTTCGAGGAGCCGTAGGCGTTCTGCTTCGTGTCGTGGCGGGCCGCTCCGGAGCCCAGCGGTACTGCTGCCGGTCTCCTGCGCGGGGCCGGTGAGCCTGCCGATACTGCCGGCAGTCTCCCCGGCCGCGGAGTGAGCCAGCCAAACTGCCGGCTGTCTCCCTCCGCACAGATGGATATGGGTACGACGGAACGGCAACGGCTCGGCGTCCGCCTGTTCCTCCCCTCTCCCAGACTTGGGAGAGGGTGGCGAGCCTCAAGCGAGCCGGGTGAGGGCCGCCGTTGCAGGCTGTTCCCTGTTCCCTGTCCCCTGTTCCCTAGCCGTTCATGATCCTCGATTCGCTCGCCGGCTTCGACGACGCCGGGCTCCCGGACGGGGTCCGGGCGGCGCTGGACTACCTGCGGGGGTTCGATCCGGCGACGCCGGACGGGCGCTACCCGGTGCGCGGGGAGGAGGTGTTCGCGCTGGTGCAGACGTACGAGACGGGGCCGGCGACGGAGAAGCGCTTCGAGTCGCACCGGGCGCACCTGGACGTGCAGTACGTGGCGGAAGGGGAGGAGCGCATCCTGCACGCGCCCACGCGGCTGCTGGAGGTGGCGGACCCGTACGACCCGGCGACGGACCTGGCGTTCTACGCCGATCCGCGGGCCTGCAGCTCGCTGCTGCTGCGGGCGGGCGACCTCGCGGTGCTGCTCCCCGGCGACGGGCACAAGCCCGGGTGCATGGCGGGGGGGCGGCACCGGGTCAGGAAGGTGGTCGTCAAGGTGAGGATCTGATGGCGGGCGTGGGCCGGCCGGCATCGCCGGCCACCCTGGCCGTGGTCCGCCTGGCGATCCTGGGCGGCGTGCTCGCCTTCGGCGGGGTGGTGCTGTACCTGACGCGGCAGCCGGACTGGCGGCCCTCGCCCGCCGCGGAGAGCGCACTGTTCACGTACGCGGGGCTGGGCGTGTGGGTCGTGGCGACCGCGGGGCTGCTCCTGCTGCGCCGCGCCTGGCAGCGCGAGGCGGACCCGGCGCGGCGCACCCCGCTGATGATCGTGGGGTGGGCGCTGGGGGAGGTGCCGGCGATCTGGGGCGGCATCGTCTTCCTGCTCACCGGCGACCCGCAGCGCTACTTCACCGGCGTGCTGTTCCTGGTGATGGCCTTCCTCCTGCTCCCCCTTCGCGCCAGGAAATGAAACCCGGGCCCGCCCGAGGCGTACAAGGCCCGGCGGGTTCGCCGCGCTCCCGCACCGCCGCATAGACTGCCCATCCGCCGCTCCGGCCCCGGCAGAACCCAGCAACCCCCCGTGGAATGAACGCCCGCGCACTCCTGATCGCACTCGCGCTCCCGGCCGCGCCCGCCGCGGCCCAGGCCCCGGTCGCCTACGAGGTGGCCTTTCCCAACGCCGTGCACCACGAGGCGGAGGTCGCCGTCACCTTCACCGGGGTGCCCGCGGGGCGGCCGCTGGAGGTCCGCATGAGCCGCTCCTCGCCGGGGCGCTACGCGCTGCACGAGTTCGCGAAGAACGTGTACGCGGTGAAGGCGTTCGACGGGCGGGGACGCCCGCTCGCCGTGACCCGGCCGGACCCGTACGGGTGGAGCGTGGCCGGCCACAACGGCACGGTGCGCGTCACCTACACGCTGTTCGGCGACCGCACCGACGGCACCTACGCCCAGGTGGACGCCTCGCACGCCCACCTCAACGCCCCGGCGGCGTTCGTGTGGGCGCGCGGGCTGGAGAAGCGCCCCGTGCGGATCACCTTCCGCCCGGCGAACCCCGCGTGGAAGGTGGCGACGCAGCTGGTCCCCACCGGCGACCCGTACACCTTCACCGCGCCCGACCTGCAGTACTTCATGGACTCGCCGGTGGAGGTGAGCGACCACGACCTGCGCAGCTGGCAGGTGGCCAGCAACGGGAAGACGTACACCATCCGCCTGGCGCTGCACCACACGGGCACGCCGCAGGAGGCCGCCGCGTACACCGAGATGGCCAGGAAGGTGGTGGCCGAGCAGGCCGCGGCGATGGGCGGTCTCCCGGACTTCGACTACGGCACCTACACCTTCCTGGCGGACTACCTGCCGCAGGCCGACGGCGACGGGATGGAGCACCGCAACTCCACCGTGGTCACCAGCCCGCGGCCGCTCTCCACCGGCGCCGGGGGGAACATCGGCACCATCTCGCACGAGTTCTTCCACGCCTGGAACGTGGAGCGCATCCGCCCGGCCTCGCTGGAGCCGTTCGACTTCGAGCGCGCGAACATGTCGGGCGAGCTGTGGTTCGCGGAGGGCTTCACCCAGTACTACACGCCGCTCTTCCTGCGGCGCGCGGGGATCACCCGCACGGAGCAGTACATCCCCTCCGTCGCGGGGACCATCAACGTGGTGACGCTCTCCCCCGGCAGGCAGCTCTTCTCGGCCGTGGAGATGAGCATGCAGGCGCCGTTCGTGGACGCGGCCGCCGCCATCGACCGGGTCAACCGCGGCAGCACCTACATCTCGTACTACACCTGGGGCGCCGGGATCGGGCTGGGGCTGGACCTGGCGCTGCGCGCGCGGGGGCTGTCGCTGGACGGCTACATGCAGCGCATGTGGCGCGACTTCGGGCGGCTGCAGGACACGGTCGCCATGACCCCGCAGAAGCCCTTCACGCTGGCCGACCTGCGCTCCACGCTGGCCGCCTACGCGGGCGACCGGGCGTTTGCCGACGACTTCTTCCGCCGCTACGTGGAGGGGCACGAGGTGCCCGACTACGAGCGCCTGCTCGCCCCCGCCGGACTGCTGCTGCGGCGCGCGCAGCCGGGCCGCGCCTTCATCGAGGAGATCGCCATCGGCTTCGAGGAGGGCCAGGCGAGCGTGCGGTCGTACCCGCTCACCGGCTCCCCCCTGTACCGCGCCGGCCTCACCCTGGGCGACCGCGTCCTTTCCCTGGGCGGCCGCCCCGTGGCCTCGCAGGCCGACGTGGCCGCGGTGCTCGCCGCCCGCAAGCCCGGCGACGCCATCCCCATCGAGTGGGAGGGCGTCGCCGGCCGCCGCACCGGCACCGTCCAGGCGATCGAGAGCCCGATGCTGGAGGTGGTGACCTACGAGGACGCCGGCCGCCCCGTGACGGCCGCGATGCGGGCGTTCCGGGAGAGCTGGCTGGGGAGCAAAGCAGGGAACAGGGAATAGGGAACAGGGAACAGCCTGCAACTGCAACGGCGCCCCCGCCTCGGGATCGAGGCGGGGGCGCCGTTGCAGTTGTAGTTCCGCAGTACCCCCATGATCCGTTGCGGGGGGAGACTCGCCGGCAGTTTGGCGAGGCTCCCCCCGGCGGAGGGAAACCCGCCGGCGGTTTGGCGGGGTCCCGGAGCCCGCGGAGGAGACCGGCGGGGCAGTTTCCGCCGGGCTCCGCAGCGGCCCCGGCCCCGGCTCACAAGTACAGCCCTACGTGTTGGGGACGTAGAGCTTGAGCTGGTCCCCCTCCCGGACGGAGATCTCCTGCGAGATGGGCGTGCGGCTGCTGCCGATGGGGTCGATCAGGAAGCTGAGGCTGGACACGCCGGACACCACGGCCGGCGGGATGGTGAGCACGGACGTGCTGACGGCCTGCACGGTGCCCAGCCGCACCCGCTGCCCCCCGCGCAGGGCGTACACGTTGACCGCGGACCAGCTGCGGTTCTCCACCTCCACGGTGGTGCGGGCCACGCCGTCGGCGACGGGGGCGCGGGACCGGTTGCCGGCGCACCCGGCGAGCAGGAGCACGGGGAGCAGGACGAGGAGCAGATGGCGAAGGGATCTCACGGGGACCTCCTTGGACGGTTCGGTTGCGGGGAGCGGCGCCGCTCGGTCACCCCTCCCACGCCCGGGACGCGGCGAGCTGCTCCCGCAATGCCTGTTCCGACATCGTGGCGAGCTCGCGCTCGGCGTCCCGGACGGTCTCGGCGGCGAGGGGCGCCACCCGGACCCCGCCCTCGGCGCGCGGGGCCAGGAGGAGCACCACCGCTCCCCACGACTCCCGCCCGACCGTGGCGTCCCAGGCGCGCCCCTCGCCGTCGGTGAAGCTACGCATCCGGGGGCCCGGAAGTTCCCTCCGGGGCCGGCGCGGCGAGCGCCTCGCCCAGCAGGCGCACCAGCCCGGGGTCCCGCGCGTCCACCGGGCCCACGTGCTTCCACAGGATGGTGCCGTCCCGCCCGATCAAAAAGGTGCTGGGGACGCCGTGGGTGCGGAAGACCGAGGACACGCGCTCGTCGGGGTCCAGCCACACGGCGTAGGTCATCCCGTACTCCCGGGCGAAGTCGCCCACGGCGGGGCGGTCGGCGCGGTTGTCCACGCTGACGCCCACCAGCTCCAGCCCCCGCGGGGAGTACTGCTCGTGGAGCTGCTGGAGGGCGGGGATCTCCTCGCGGCACGGGTGGCACCAGGTGGCCCACACGTTGAGCAGCACCACGCGGCCGCGCAGCCGGGCCAGCGACACGGAATCGCCGGACATGGCCGTGGCGGCGTAGGCCGGGGCGGGGTTCCCCACCTCGGGCGGGGCGACGCGCGCCTCGGCCCCGCAGGCGGCGAGCGCCAGCAGGAGCCCGGCGGCGGCGGCGCGGAGCGGCGCCCTCACCGGCCGCCCCCCAGCGCCGCGCGCGCGGTGCGCACCGTGGACGGGTCGCCGGTCGCCGTCCAGGCGAACACCACCTCGCCGCCGCTCCTCGCCATGCGGGGGAAGCCGCTCGCCCGCTCCCCGCCGGTGACCGCCACCGTCGAGGCGGCGCCGCGCGCGCCCCGCGAGGACACGCGGCGGGCGCGCACCTCGGCGCCGTCGGCGCCGGTGTTCTCCATCCAGCTCACCAGCGCCCCGCCGTCCTCCAGCAGCTCCACGTCCACGCGCCCGGCGGGGTCGCCGTCGTCCACGCGCACGGGCGCGCCGAACGTGGCGCCCGCGTCGGCGGAAAAGGCCACCAGCACGCGGGCGGTGTCGCGCGCCTTGGTGAACCAGGCCACGGCCACCCGCTCGCCGCGGGCGGCCACCTGCGGGCCGTTGACCGGGCAGGCGGGGGTCTTCCACCCGTCGGCGTGCACCGGGCGGGGCTCGGTCCAGCGCCCGCCCACGCGGCGGGTCACGTACACGTCGCGGATCTCGTCGGGGGAGCGGTCGCGGTACACCACCAGCGGCCCGGCGGAGGTGGTGGCCTGCCCGGTCTGGCAGCAGTCGCAGATGCGGGCGTCCAGCTCGGTCTCGGCGCCCAGGCCGCCGTCCGCGGCCAGCGCGGTGTGCAGGAGCATGGTCTCGCCGCCGTGCCCCTCCCCCTCCCCGCCGCCCGCGCCCTCCGCCGCGGCGTACTTGCGGCCGTCCAGCCACGCGGCGGCCAGGGAGTCTCCCTCAGCCCACAGCGAGACGAAGCCGTGCTCGGCGGCGACGCCGTCGCGGTGAGGCACCACGCCGGGGCTCCAGGTGGCGCCGCCGTCGGAGGAGCGGGCGATGCGGACGTCGTAGGCGTAGCGCCCCGGGCCGCTGCGCTGCAGCCAGTGGGCGGCCAGCCGCCCGCCCGGGAGCACGGCCAGCGAGGGGAAGTCGGCCCAGTTGACGAACCAGTCGCGCCCGGAGGCCACCGTGCGCGGGGCGGACCAGCGCCCGCCCTCCAGCACGGAGAAGCGCAGGGCGTGCGCGGAGTCGGGGGCGGGCTCGATCCAGCTCAGGTACACGCGCCCGTCGTCGCCGGCCGCCAGGTTGGGCTCGGCGCTCCCGGGCGCGGCGGGCGAGGGGATCTCCCGCAGCCCGGCCAGCGCCGGGGCGGAGCCGGACGCCGGGACGCCGGGGGCGTCCGCGTCGCCGCCGCCGCGGCACGAGGCGAGCGCGGGGAGCGCGAGGGCGCAGGCGAGCAGGGCGCGGCGCACGGCGCCCCTCACTACTGGAAGTTGGGCGGCGGGGTGGGCCGGCCGCCGGGCTTCCACTGCGGGGCGGGACCGTCGGCCAGCATCCGCACGGCCTGCACGGCGGCGTCCACCACGCGCGCCATGTGCTGGAAGTCCACGCGCTCCACCTCGTCGTCCACGGTGTGGTAGTCCTTGTGCAGCCCGAAGGAGGAGAGGGTGTGCGCCGGCACGCCCCGCCAGGCGAACACCACGTTGTCGCTGCGCTCGAAGAAGTTCTGCGCGGGGCGCGGGTCCGGGACGATGGGGTTGCCGGCGGCCCGCAGCATCTCGCCCATGGTGGAGCGGTCGTAGCCGGTGAGCCAGGCGCGGCCGGGGCCGCCGGCCAGCGAGTCGGGGCGCCCGATCATCTCGATCTGGATGTCGGCCACGGTGCGCTCCAGCGGAAAGCGCGGGTTGCGGACGTACCAGCGGATGCCGGTGAAGCCCACCTCCTCGCCGGTGGTGAGCAGGAACACCACGCTCCGCCTGGGCGGGGACTGCGCCAGCGCCCGGGCGATCTCCAGCACGGCCACCGTGCCGGAGCCGTCGTCGTCCGCCCCGTTGTTGATGGAGTCGCCGCCCGTCGCCGGCCCGACGCCGATGTGGTCGAAGTGCGCCCCCACCACCACGTACTCGTCGCGGAGCGCGGGGTCGCTCCCCGGCAGCATCCCCACCACGTTGACGTCGTCGGCCCGCCGCGCGGCGGGAACGGTGTCGGCGTCGGACACGGCGCTCAGCAGCCGGTAGCCGCTGCTCCCGTTGGGCCGCGGCACCAGCGCCATGGGGACGCGCTGGTAGTACGCGCTGTCGCCCGCGGGCCGGATGCCGATGCGCTGCAGCTGCGCGGCGATGAAGCGGGCGGCGCGGGCGCTCCCGGGGGTCGCCGCGCGCCGCCCCTCCATGCTGTCCGCCGCCATCACGGAGAGCAGGGCGCGCACCTCGTCCGGCGAGGTGCCGCCCGCCGCGGCCGCGGGCATCGCGGGCGCCGTCCCC
>DASVQR010000160.1:0-13776 GCA_036389055.1 Longimicrobiaceae bacterium
GCAAGAGGTCTGTATCGCAACCGGGATGAATCTCGCGCGCGCAGTATCCTGGCTGGACGGGCGTACACGTGCCTCGACGCGAGTCACGCGATTCGCGGCGCTCGTGCCTCAAGCCGCCTGAGTTCGCCGACAGTATCAAACAACCGTCTGCAACGGAGGCGAGCCCCGCCAAACTGCCGGCGGGTCTCGCCGCTTCGCGCTCGCATCCCTCACGCGGGTGCCGCGCTGGCGTCCGCGGGGGCGGCAAAAACGGCAGCGGCGCGGGCCGGATCGTCCGGGCCGCGCCGCTCGCTTCGCTCGCGGGGAGGGGCGTCAGCCCACGCGCTCGGCGGCGAGCAGGCCGGCGGAGGCGAGGACCTCGCGCACCTGCTCGGTCTCCTTCGGGCGCAGGGGCTTCAGCGGGGAGCGGGGGGTGCCGCCGCGCATGCCCAGCAGGTCCAGGGCGGCCTTGACCCCGGCGGTGCCCAGGGCGGCGACCACGCGGCGATGCACGGGGGTGATGCGCTCCTGCAGGCGGCCGGCGCGGGCCAGGTCGCCCTCCGCGTAGGCGCGGTAGACGCCGGCGGCGTTGCGGGGGTCCAGCAGCGCCACGGCCAGGATCCCGCCCTTTGCACCCACCTCCAGCGCGCCGTACAGCGAGTCGCCGCTCCCCACCAGCACCGCGCAGCGGCGATCGCAGGCGTCGGCCAGGGCGGCCAGCGTCTTGAGGTCGCCCGAGGAGTCCTTGATGCCCACGATGTTGGGGTGGTGCGACAGCTCGCCCACCAGGCCGGCGGGGAGCTCCACCGTGCTGAAGCGCGGCGGCACCGCGTACAGCACCACGGGCACGGGGGAAGCGTCGGCCACGGCCAGGTAGTGGTCGCGCAGCGCCTCCGGCGTCATCGCCGGGCGGAAGTACGCAGGCGGGTGCACCATCACCCCGTCGGCGCCGGCGGCGGCGGCGGCCCGCGTCATCCGGATCGCGGCGCGGGTGGACTCGGCGCCGGTGCCGGCCAGCAGCAGGCGGTCCGGGGCCACCACGTCGCGCGCGGCCGCCAGGGCGCGCGTGCGCTCGTCCTCGTCCAGCAGCACGCCCTCGCCCGTGGAGCCGAAGAGCACCACCCCCGCCAGCTCCTCCCGCAGCCAGCCGCGCAGGTTGGCGCGCAGCGCCACCACGTCCACCTCGCCCGTCACCGCGTCGAACGGCGTCGCGGCCGGCGCGATCACTCCCTTGAGCTCCACCATCGCCTCCTCAGCCCCGCACGGCGGCGGGCGTTTCCTCGTACAGCGGCAGGAGCAGGGTGAAGGTGGTCCCCGCCCCCGGCTCCGACTGCACCTCGATCTTCCCCCCGTGGGCCTCCACGATCTCGCGGCAGATGGAGAGCCCCAGCCCCATCCCCTTCCCCTTGGTGGAGACGAAGGGCTGGAAGATCCCCTCCAGCCGGTCCGGCGGGATCCCGGGGCCGTTGTCGGCCACGCGCACCACGGCGCTGGTCCCCACCCGCTCCACCCCCAGCATCAGCAGCGCGCCCTCCTGGCCGGCCATCGCCTCGCAGGCGTTCCTCACCAGGTTGTCCAGCGCCTGCTGGAGGTAGTAGGCGTCGCCCAGGATGGTTGCCTCCGACACCCCCGAGGCGTCCACCCGGATCCCCCGCTCCTCCGCCTCGCGCTCCTCCTGCCGGGCCAGGTGCCGCAGCATGTCGTGCAGGCGGAGCGGCTCGCGGGCCAGCGCCCGCTTGGAGCCCGAGGCGTACACCGAAAGCTCGTTGAGCATCATCACCAGCCGCTGCGACTCGCCCACGATCGCCTCCGACACCTCGCGGCGCGCCACGGGGTCGCCCACGATGCCGTCGTCCATGAGCAGGTCGGCGTGCAGGACGATGGTCTGGAGCGGGTTCTTGACCTGGTGCAGGATGCGGGCGGTGGCGGTGCCCATGGCCGCCAGCTTCTCCTCCTCCACGCGGTGGCGGATGGTGCGCCGCAGCAGGGCGACGACCACGCCGGTGGCGAACAGCACCACGCTGATCACCACCACCACGTTCACCCAGAAGAGCAGCTTGGCGTTGGGACCCTGGCTCTGCTGGACGATGTCGAGGAGCATGGGAGGGGGTGCGGGCCCGGGGGGGACGGGCGCCGGCGGGGACGGGGCTAGTCCTCGTCCAGCGCGGCGTCGCCCGTGGCGCGGGTGATGGAGAGCACGACCGTCTCCCCCTGCTCCGGCCCGTCGGGGACGACGGTCTCGATGGTGATGCGCCGCACCACCTGGCGCGCGTCCTGGACGGAGACCTCCACGTCGATCCCCAGGTCCGGCGCGGTGACGCGGGTCCGCACGCGGCTCCCGGGGTCCTGGAGCGGAGCCTCGGGGTTGCGGAAGAGGGTCTTGGTGGACTGGCGGCCCGTTTCCAGGTCGCGGGTCACCTTGATCTGCCGGAACCAGTCGGGCTGGTACCCGATGCGGTACTCGTGCCCGCGCTGGTCCTCGCCTCTTCCGTCACGATTGTGTCGTGCCATCCCGAACTCCGCGTACGGCGCTCACCTGAGTGCTACAGACGACCGGGAATCTCTCCCCCACCCCCTCGGCTTGTCAAGAATTCGGCGGATGTGTGTCGTTCCGGTTGAACTGCAACTGATTGGTACTGCGGGTTTGGGCGTGCCCCCGCTGACGCGGGGTCGGGCTGCGGCTCCGTAGCAGACGAAACAACCGTCTGCAACGGAGTCGAGCCCCCAACGATACTGCTGTTGGGGTCTCGCCCCTTCGGGCCGAAATCCCTCACGCGGGGCTGGTGCTGGCGTCCGTTGGGGCCCCCACCCGGCTCGCTTGAGGCTCGCCACCCTCCCCCGTGCCGGGGGAGGGCTGTCCGGGAGACCGGGATCGGCGCGCAGTGGCAGGCCCCCTCCCCCCGGCCCCCTCCCCGCAAGCGGGAGAGGGGGAGCACTGCGACAGCCCGGCGGCGCGGGTGCAGTTCCTTGGATCTGCGCAGGGAGGTCGGGGGAGGCTGCGCAGGGGGAACGTCATGTTCGAAGCCAGCGTGATCCCCAAAGCGCAGGCGGAGCGCCGGCGAGTTCGGCTCCCCCGGAGCAGCATCCCCCGGCCGACCCCCTACATCGGAGCCCCGTCGAAGCGCGCCGAGCCCCCGCTGTTGCAGGCTGTCCCCTGTCCCCTGTCCCCTGTCCCCTGTCCCCTGTCCCCTGTCCCCTCAGATCGCGAACGGCACCGGCACGAAGCTGAGCGCCAGCATGGCGATGCAGGCCCAGGCGATGCGGCGGCGCGTGGGGGAGAGCGGGTAGGCGGGGTCGAAGACCGGCGGGTGGGCCACGGAGCCGCGGCCCACCAGCAGCACCAGCACCGCCCAGACCCACCAGCCCATCCACAGGAAGCCGAGCAGGAGGAGGGTGGCCAGGAAGGCGAGGGCGGCGAGGCGCTGCAGGCGGGGGCCGGCGAGGGCGAACAGGACGTGGCCGCCGTCCAGCTGCGACAGGGGGAACAGGTTGAGCGCGGTGACGAACAGGCCCAGCCAGGCGGCCAGCGCCAGGGGGTGCAGGACAAGGGTCCCGCCGCCGGGGGCGAAGGCCCAGGCGAGTGCGTGGAAGGCGAGCGAGCCGCCCACGGGGAGGGCGTCGTGCGTGCCGACGGGAACCAGGAAGCGGGTCGGGGTGTCGTACACGGACTCACTCACACCGCTGAGCCGCAGCCCCACCGCCGCGAGGGGGAGGGACAGGACGAAGCTGGCGAGGGGCCCCGCGGCCCCCACGTCCAGCAGGAGCGCACGGTTGATCATCGGGGAGCGGAGGCGGATGAACGCCCCGAAGGTCCCGATCAGGTTCAGGGGGAGCGGCGCGGGGAGGAAGTACGGGGGCGACACGTCCATCCCCCGGCGCCGCGCCACCAGGTAGTGCCCCAGCTCGTGCGCCAGCAGCACCCCCATCAGGGGGAGCGAGAACCAGAGGCCGGGAACGAGTTGTGCAGGGACAATCCCGCCCGGAACCGGGACCACCCAGGGGCCCAGCGGAAGCTCGAGCCAGAGGATGGCGTCGCGCCCCGCGAACAGGGCCCCGGAAAGCGTGGTGCTGAGCAGCGTGAGGACGAACAGGAGCGCATGCAGCCACCAGCGCTCCCGGGTCGGGGGCGCCGTCCGGCGCAGCAGGGTGACCTCGGTCCCGAAGGGCGTCTCCCGGACGTAGCTGGCGCCGGGCCAGCGCTCCAGGAGCAGGACCACCGGCGGCGCGTCGGCCGCGAGACCCGGAAGAAGCACTCCCTGGACGATCTCCTCGCGCCTCAGCGGCACCACCCGGTAGGTGGCGAAAACGTTCACCCAGTCAGCAACCACGGGACTCTTGACCTCGCCTGGAGCGCACAGTAGGTTGTGGCGATCGACCCCGACCACCCGATCTACCCGGTCCTGTGGCGCTACGCGCCTCCCGCCCGCAGGCGAGTCTCTCCCGGTTTTCCAACGACAACAACGGGCCCGGCGGCACGCGGATCATCCGTTCCGCCGTTCCGTAGAGCCATTCGGAGCAATTCGTGGACATCACGGCACTTAAGTCCAAGACCATCGCTGAGCTGCACGAGATGGCGGAGGGTCTGAACATCTCCAACTACTCGGGGCTGCGCAAGCAGGACCTGATCTACCGGATCGAGCAGAACCTGCTCGACTCGGAGGTGGTCCTGCGCGGCGAAGGCGTGCTGGAGGTCCTTCCCGAAGGGTACGGCTTCCTGCGCTCGCAGGACTGGAACTACCTGTACGGCCCCGACGACATCTACGTCTCCCCCAGCCAGATCAAGCGCTTCGACCTGCGCACCGGCGACACGGTGCTCGGGCAGGTCCGTCCCCCCAAGGAGGGCGAGCGCTACCTGGCGCTGCTCAAGGTGGAGCGCGTCAACGGGGACGAGCCGGAGAAGGCCAAGCACCGCATCGCGTTCGACAACCTGCGCCCCCGCTACCCGGACCAGCGCATCCGCCTGGAGAGCCGCATCGGCGACCTGTCCATGCGGGTGATGGACCTGATCGCGCCGGTCGGCAAGGGGCAGCGCGGGCTGATCGTGGCGCCGCCCAAGGCCGGCAAGACGATCCTGATGCAGAAGATGGCCAACGCCATCACCGAGAACCACCCCGAGGTGCACCTCATCGTGCTGCTCATCGACGAGCGCCCGGAGGAGGTCACCGACATGCAGGAGAACGTCAAGGCGGAGGTGATCTCCTCCACCTTCGACGAGCCGGCCGACCGCCACACGCAGGTGGCCGAGATGGTGCTGGAAAAGGCCAAGCGCCTGGTGGAGCACGGCAAGGACGTGGTGATCCTGCTGGACTCCATCACCCGCCTGGCCCGCGCCTACAACGTGACCGTGCCGCACTCCGGGAAGATCCTTTCCGGCGGCGTGGACGCGCACGCGCTGCACAAGCCCAAGCGCTTCTTCGGCGCGGCCCGCAACATCGAGGAGGGCGGCTCGCTCACCATCATCGCCACGGCGCTGGTGGAGACGGGCTCGCGCATGGACGAGGTGATCTTCGAGGAGTTCAAGGGCACCGGCAACATGGAGCTGGTGCTGGACCGCCACGTCGCCGACAAGCGGATCTTCCCGGCCATCGACCTCAACCGCTCCGGCACCCGCAAGGAGGACCTGCTCCTCAGCGAGACCGAGCTGGCGCGCATCTACCTGCTGCGCAACTTCCTCTCGGACATGCCGCCGGCGGAGGCGATCGAGTTCCTCCTGTCGCGCATGAAGAAGGTGAAGACCAACCAGGAGTTCCTGGACTCCATGGCGCGCGGCGGATAGAACGACGGAGTGCGAAAGTGCGGGGCGGCCGGTGAGCCGCCCCGCACTTTTTGTTGTCGTTCTCCCCTCGCGGACGTCAGCGCGGAGCCCGCGTGAGGGATTTCGGCCCGCAGGGGCGAGACCCGCGGGCAGTTTCGCGGGGCTCGACTCCGTTGGGCTGCGTTGTTTGCAGCCCTACGGAGCCGAAGCCCGACCCCGGCGCCAGCCGGGGGCACGCCCGAACCCGTCGTTGAAGCAGTTCAGCGACTGTCCGCCAGCGCCAGCGCGTAGTCCGGGTGGATGACCAGGTCCCCCTCGTCCGAGACCACCTGGCGGTCCCAGGGGAACACGATCAGCGACCCGGTCTCCAGGGCGAAGTAGTCCGGACGGTAGCCGCCCGGCTTGACGAAGCTGGTGGCGGTGCGAACGTCGGCCGGGTCCTGCTCGCGCACGTGGTGGAGCGCCAGGCGCAGGGTGTCGCCACTGGTGGTGATCTCGTCCACGATCAGCACGCGCCTGCCGCGCACCTGCCGCGGCGCCTCGGACATCAGCTGCGGGTAGGGGCGCACCACCTCGCCCTGCTCGCGCCGGGAGATCTTGAGGCTGTAGAAGTCCACCTGCAGGATGCTGGCGATCACCGCGGCCGGGAGCACGCCGGCCGTGGCGATGCCGACCACCACCTCCGGGTCGTACTCGCGGGCCACCCGCAGCGCCAGCACCCGGCACAGCTCGCCGAAGAGCTCCCACGACAGCTCGAACGCGGGCTGGAGGCCCTGCTGACCCGTGGGGTCGGCGGGGTCGAAGACGGTGTACGGCATGCGGACCTCCGGGCTGGGGGGACGGGGGCAGGCGCGCGCCTCAACATTCGTGCCCGATCCTGCCGCAATATAGCGGCGCGGACTGCGCCGCCACATCGGGTCCTTCCCCACGCGTGCGTAGGGGCCGCCGCGCAGGTGGCGGCGGCGGCGGCGGCGGCGTAGCTTGGGGCCGCGGCGACGACCCAACCCCACGGCGACATGGCGACACAGGAACTCCGCGACCGGGCGGACCGGCGCTTCGAGGCGGCGCTCCAGGAGACCGGCGCCCGCGACCCGCGCGACTTCTACCGCAAGCGGCTCAAGGAGCTGCGCGAGCAGGACGCGGACGCCTTCCGGCGCGCGCTCTCCTACTTCGAGGAGCGGCTGATCCCGGCCGTGGCCACGGAGGGGTCGGACCCCGTGGCGGAGTGGCTGGAGTACGGGCGCTTCCTGGCGGGGCTGGTGGCGCGCGGCACCACGCTGCAGGTGGACCCCACCGGGCTGGCCGCGCCCTACGCCCCGCCCGTCCCCCGCGACCACCTGGTCCTCCACCTCCCGGACGCCTCCGCCGCCGCGGCGCTGGTGGTGGGGCTCCCGCCGGCGCTCTCCCCCGCGCAGCGCGCCACCTACGACCTGCTGGTGAGCGGCTCGCAGGGGTAGGAAGCGGCGGCAAATGGCGGCTCCGTAGCGTTCTACGACGCTTCCCACCCTTGCCGCCCCCCTCGCGAGGCGGCATTCTTCCCCTCCGCGACGACCGCCGTACCGCAACGGAGAGAGGAAGACTTGCAGGCCCTGGTCATCATCGGGCACGGCTCGCACCTGAACGCCGATTCGAGCGCCCCCGTCTACCGGCACGCGGAGGCGATCCGGCGCCTGGGCGCGTTCGACGAGGTGCGCGAGTGCTTCTGGAAGGAGGAGCCCTCCATGCGGGAGGTCTTCGACCTGCTGGAGTCGGACGAGGTGTACGTGGTCCCGCTCTTCATCTCGGAAGGGTACTTCACGGAGGAGGTGATCCCCCGCGAGCTGGGGCTGGACGGCCCCGCCCCTTCGGTCACCCGCAAGCTGGGCAAGACCATCCGCTACTGCGGCCCCATCGGCACGCACCCCTGGATGACGCGCATGATCCTGCGCCGCGCGGAGGAGGGCGCGGGGCTCACGGACGAGGAGGCGCGCGAGACGGGGCTGGTGATCATCGGCCACGGCACGGAGCGCAACTCCAACTCGTCCGAGGTCATCTACCGGGTGAGCCGCGAGGCGGACGCGGCCGGGGTCTTCGGGCACGTGCGGACCGGCTTCCTGGATCAGGCGCCGGAGGTGGGCGAGGTGCTGGCGGAGATGGCCGAGCGGCGGGTGGTGCTGGTGCCCTTCTTCGTGGCGGAGGGGTGGCACACGCAGGAGACCATCCCGGACGACCTGGGGATCAACCGCCCGGCCGTGTCCGCGGTGTCGGAGCTGGACGGGCGCACCATCTACTACGCGGCGCCGGTGGGGACCTTCCCGGAGGTGGCGGAGATCGTGCTGCAGCGCGCCCGCGAGGCGGGGGCGCGGATCCCGGAGTCGTCGGTGTTCGCCGCGGGAGGCGCCGGTGTCTGACGCGGCGTCCGTGCGGGGGATGCACGCCCCCGCGGGGGTGGCGGAGGCGCGGGATGCGCTGCTCGCCTGGGTGGACGAGGCGGGCGCGGAGGGGCGCGTCTTCCTCCAGGTGCTGCTGCGCGCCACGGGCGGGGGCCGCTACGAGGCGCGCCACGCGCGCGACGCGGGCCTACCGCTGGATGCCCTGACGACCCACGCGGACCCGTGGGCGGCGCGCGAGATCGCGCAGACCACGGCGTCCGGGGAGCACCGCCCGCTCAAGACCGCGCCCAACCTGCGGGGCGGCTGGGCGCTGGTGGGGCTGGACGGACCCGGGCTGTGGACCGCGCTTGACTACCTGTACCCGGCCTGCGGGGCGCACTGGCACGCGGGGCGCACGGGGACGCTGCGGCCCACGCACTGGCGGGAGACGGCGGGGCGGCAGAGCGGGATCTACTCGCCGGTGAAGCTGCTCCCGGACGACGTGGTGCGGAACACCGTGCGCGCCTGCTGCGGCGACGCGGTGTGCCTGCGCCGCGTGGCGTGGGGGATCGACGCCGACACGCCGCTGGAGCTGGCCGACGAGGGGCCGCCCGCGGGCGACGCCCCCGTCCCCTGCCCCGAGGCGTGCTCGGTGTTCATCTCCTTCGCGCGCAAGGTGCTGACGCTGGAGCGCCAGCCGCGCCGCGAGGTGCCGGGGCTGGCCGCCATGAGCGCGGCGGAGCTGGAGCAGCTGCGCGAGGTGGTGGCGGGCGCGGCCGCCGGCACGCTGGGCGACGTCCGCGAGGGCGAGTTCGACGCGCCCACCAACCCGCGCCGCGTCCGCTACCTCGCGGCGCGCCTGGCGGAGGCCGCGGCCGCCCAGGAGCCCGCCGCGGAGGCGGAGCTCCCCTGCGAGGGGTGCCCGCGCGCCACGCCCTGCGCCGGCTGCCCGCTGGCGGCATAGACCCCCCACCGCGAGGAGCGCATGCCCGATACCCCTGCCGCCGAGCCCGCCCTGTCGCTGACCCGCTGGGAGCTGCGCCCCCGCGACGGCCAGCCGCCCATCCGCGGCGACGTGCGCGTGCTCGCCGGGACGGAGCCGCGCTCGGCGGTGGTCGTCTGCCACGGCTTCAAGGGCTTCCGCGCCTGGGGTTTCTTCCCCGCCGTGGCGCGGGCGCTGGCCCGCGCGGGGCACGCGGCGGTCACCTTCGACTTCTCCCGCAACGGCGTGGGCGGGGACGGCGTGGACTTCTCGGCGCTGGAGCTTTTCCGCGAGAACACCCACACCCGCGAGCTGGACGAGATCCGCACGGTGATCGACGCGCTCCGCGGCGGCTCGCTCACCCGGCGCGCGCCGGTGCGCATCGGGCTGCTGGGCCACTCGCGCGGAGGCGGCGAGGCGGTGCTGGCGGCGGCCGAGGACCCGCGGGTGGACGCGCTGGTCACCTGGGCCGCCATCTCGGACATCCCGGCGCGCTGGTCCGCGGAGCAGGTCGCGGCCTGGGAGCGCGGCGACACGGTGGAGATCGTCAACCAGCGCACCGGGCAGCGCATGCCCATCGCCCCGTCGTACTGGCGCGACGTGCAGATGAACCGCGAGCGCCTGGACGTGCTGCGCGCGGCCGGGTCGCTCACCATCCCCTGGCTGATCGTGCACGGCGAGGACGACGAGACGGTGCCGGCGGAGGAGGGGCGCGCGCTCTTCGAGGCGGGCGGCGAGGACACGGAGCTGCTGCTGGTGGAGGGGGCGGGCCACACCTTCGGCGCGGCGCACCCGTACGCGGGCGCCACGCCCGAGCTGCGCGCCGCGGTGGAGGCCACCGTGGAGTGGTTCGGGGACCACCTGGTCTAGCCCCCCGCCCGGGGGCCGTCCTTCACCGTGGACAACCCGTAACGGGCCTGTTATTCTACGCCCGGCCCAGCGACCGACCGCACGAGCAACATTCAACCACGCCGTTCCGGAGAGCGACATGCCGTACGTGATTGCCGAGCCGTGCATCGGGACCAAGGACGCGAGCTGCGTCGAGGTGTGCCCGGTGGACTGCATCTACGAGGCCGAGGACCAGTTCTACATCAACCCGGACGAGTGCATCGACTGCGGCGCGTGCGAGCCCGAGTGCCCGGTCAGCGCGATCTTCCCGGACACCGACGTGCCGCCCGAGTGGTCGGACTACATCGAAAAGAACCGCGCGCTGTCCGACAAGTAGCGGCTTCCGGCTCCGGTCTCCGGGCGACGTAGCTGAAAGCGAGAGGGCGCCCCCTGCGCGGGGGCGCCCTCTCGTGCATGCGCGCCTCGGGATCGTGCCGCCAGGCGGTCGGGGTGGGGCTCCCCTCCGGAAAGAGTTAATGCCACCCAACCCCGGCCACTCCCCAAACTCTTTCCTCCGGGCACCCCCACGCCCTCCCTCGGGCCTCTCGGCGGCCTCGGGTCGGCCACCACCACCCGCCTGTCACACCTCACTTCCGCCGTTGTCCCCTCTCCCAGGATTGGGAGAGGGTGGCGAGCCTCAAGCGAGCCGGGTGAGGGCCGCAGTTGCAGGCTGTTCCCTGTTCCCTGTTCCCTGTTCCCTGTTCCCTGCCGTCAGCCTCCCCGCTCCACCGGCCGTTCCCAGTCGCGCAGGTGGTTGAGCAGGTAGTCGATGCCGAACACGTGGCGGGTGCGGTCCTCGTCGCGGCGGAACACCACCTCGGCCCAGCCGCGCATCCCCGTGGGGGTGTAGCGCCGGCCGTGCATCCACAGCTTCTGGCCGGAGATGGCGCGGATCAGCACCCGCTCGTAGCGCGAGCGGGACAGCTCGTGCTCCGGGAACAGGTTGTCCCAGGTGCACAGGCGGCCCACGTCCTCGTACTCCGGCGGGCGCTCGTCCAGGTCCAGCAGCGACGGGGCGCGGCCACGCATCACCGAGCCGATGAGCCGGAAGGTGAACGGGTCGGAGATGCGGCGCACCGGGTGCCAGAAGTGCTTGACCGTGAGCCCGGCGATGGCGCGCAGCGAAAGGCGCCGCCCGTCCGTGGTGTCCCAGAGCGGCGTGTCCGGGTCCGAGGTGAACGGGTCGTGCGGGTAGCACTCGGCCTTCGCCAGCCACCCCTTGCGCGAGGTGTGCGGGATGGGGCGGTAGCCGGCGATCACCGGCAGCTCCATCCGCTCCAGCATCCCCAGGTCGAACGAGGGCCAGGTCATCACCTCGCGCACGATCCCCACGATCAGCGTCCCCGTGGCGATCATCAGCGAGGCGCTGGGGGTGAAGTCCACGGTGATCTCGATGCGGTCGCCGCGCGGGCGCACCCCCACCCCGGTGGAGCGGCGGTTGGTGGCCAGCATCATCACCGGCGCGGGGAGGATGTACGACAGGAGCAGCGCCAGCTTCTGCACGGTGCGGCTGCGCCCCTGCGCCTCGCGCGGCAGCTCGAAGGAGATGTTGTAGTGGGCGCTGAAGCCCACCAGCCGCACCTCGCGCCCGGTGCGACCCTCCCAGTGGTCCAGCTCGCCGCGCAGGTACAGGATGGACTCCCACAGCGAGCGCCCGGCGCGCGCCGCGGCGCCCCGCTCGATCTCGATGACCGGGGTGGCCACCTCGATCACCCCGGTGTCGAAGTACACGGCGCCGCCGGTGGGGAGGTGGTACGAGGTCCCCACCCGGTGCATCAGCTTGTCGCGCACGAAGGCGCGCGGGTCGCCGAACAGGTCCTCGGGGCGCACGGGCTCGCCGTCCACCAGCACGGAGAACTCGGCCTCCATCCCCATGGCAGCAAGCTCCAGCTTGCCGCCGCGCGCGGGAGCCCGCCCGGTGGCGCCCGTCTTCTTGGTCTGATTCTGCATCATGCGCCAATCTCTGCGGCTTCTGCCACGTCGCGGTCCTCTTTCGGCAACGGGTCGTCGTCGTGCGCGGCCTCGCCCGGGGCGTCGTGCGGGACGGCCTCGGTGTAGCCCAGGTCCAGGTGGAGGTGGTCGTCGGCCTCGCCCACGCCGTGTCCCCAGGGGCGGGTCCAGATCCCCGGGATCAGCTCGCGCGCGATGCGGGAATAGCGCCCGATGTTCTTCTCGTCGTCCAGCCAGTCGTCGCCGATGCGGTACACGTTGACGGCCGTCCCCCAGCAGTGGGTGGACGCGTGCGTGGACAGGCGGTGCCCGGGCGAGCGGTAGCCCCCGTTTGCCGCGATGTGCACGTAGGTGTCCACCACGCGCCGGAACAGCTCCAGCTGGGCAGCGAGCACCGCCACCGCGCACGGGATGTACCGCGGCCACGCCACGCGCAGCAGCTCGGCCTCGCGCACGTCGGCGTTGATGAACTCCCAGACCTTGAAGTGCTCGGTCAGGTCGGTGTCGTGCGCCGCGTCCCACGAGGGGATCTCGTAGAAGAAGCGGGGAAGGCGGCGCAGTCGGCGGGAGCGGTCGCGCACCAGCTCGCCGGGGCGCAGCACGGCGCGGTACTCCTCGCCCAGCGTCAGCCCGTCCACCCAGCGGAAGGGGAACTCAGCCATTGGCCGGCTTCCCTCCGCCGGTGAGGTGCTTGTAGACCGTGCGGGAGATGCGGGCGATGGTGTCGCTGCGGCCGGAGGTGCCCCGGTCCCACTCGGTGAGCACCACCAGCACGTACGGCTTGCGGTGGGGGAGGTACACGATGGCGGCGTCGTGGGCGATGGTGGAGATCTCGCCGGTCTTGTTGGCGACGCGGGCGTCGTCGGGGACGCCCGCGGGGATTCCCTTGCGGAACTCCTGGTCGTGCAGGATCTCCAGCATGCGGGCGGAGGCCAGCACGGAAAAGGCGGTCCCCTCCTCGATGTGGCGGAGCACCTGCACCAGCCCGTTGGCCGTGACCCGGTTGTTGATCCCCTCCTCGAAGGCGCGCTCGTCCTCCACCCCGCGCAGCAGCTCGATCCCCTCGATCCCCACCTCCTTGAGGGCGGCGCGCATCTCGTCCAGCCCCACGGCCTCCACCAGCAGGTTGGTGGCCAGGTTGCTGCTGGTGGTGATCATGTGCCGCGACAGTTCCCACACCCGCATGGTCTTGCCGCGGCGGCGGTGCACCTTGGAGTTGGCGTCGCGCGAGGAGTCCACGCGGAAGGGCTGGCCGTCGGCGACGCTGAGGAAGCGGTTGCGCACGTGGATGCGCGACTTCATGGGGAGCCGCCCGTGGTGCGCGGCCCCGAAGACGCCCACCAGCATGGGGACCTTGATGGTGCTGGCGGCGTGGAACCACTCGTCGCCGCAGTAGTCCCAGGGGGTGCGCGTCTCGTAGTCGTAGTAGGCGACGGCCACGGATTTGGCCCCCGCGTCCTGCCGGATGCGCCTCACCGCCTCTGCCAGCTCGTCCTTGTTTTCCTCGGGCTTTTCTTCGGAGCTCATCGGGCCGGGACACGGATTGAAAGCCCCGCCGCCGGATTCGCGGCGACGGGGGCTGCCGGGTGCTTTGCAGGTTTAGCGCCAGCGGGGTTTGATTGAAAACAGCTGAACTGAGGGGTTGGGCGTGCCCCCGGCTGCGCCGGGGTCGGGCTGCGGCTCCATAACGCACGATACTGCCGTGCGTAACGGAGTCGAGACCCGGCGGAAACGGCCCCGCCGGGTCTCGCCCCTTCGGGCCGGCATCCCTCACGCGGGGCTCTCAAAAGCGGCGGGGCCGGAGGACGAATCCTCCGGCCCCGCTCGTCTACGCAGGGGCAGGGCAATGTCCTGGGCCTCACACGTCGCAG
>DASVQR010000161.1:0-28248 GCA_036389055.1 Longimicrobiaceae bacterium
ACGGGGAGCAGGACAGCCGCGCGGCTGCCGACTCTGCTCGCGGGAAGGGGCTCCCGCCCGGCGGGCTGAGGGCCGCCCCCGGGGATCAGCCCGGAGCGTGCTCTCCGTCCGCCTCGGGCCGGGCGGCGGGCACGTCCGGCCACCCGCCGGCTCCCGCCCGCCTGCGAGAGAGCCAGAGCCCCACGAGGAGCGAGGCGACCAGCGTCGCGGCGAGCACGGCGAGCACCGCTCCGCCGGCCGGCGCGGGGAGGGCGTCCGGCAGCACGGGCCGCAGCCCGGCCATCACGCCACCTTCTCGCGCAGCGGGGCCAGCTCGCCGCGCAGCCGCGCGAGCGCCTTGGAGCGGATCTGCGACACGCGCGACTCCGTCAGCTCCAGGATGGTGGCGATCTCGTGCAGCTTCAGCTCCTCGTAGTAGTACAGGGTGAGGACGATCCGCTCCTGCTCCTTGAGGTGGACGATGGCCTGGCGCAGGCGTCCCACCTCCTGCCCCAGGTTGAGCCGCCCCTCGATGTCGTGCTGCGTCTCGCCGGCCAGGAACTCCGCCGGGGCCAGCGCCCGCCCGTCGCGGTCGTCGCCGCCCGCGCGCTCGTCCAGCGGCACGTGCACCGTTCCCTCCACGTCGCCGCTCCAGCGCCAGAAGGTCTCCATGTCGATCCCCATGTGCTGCGCCACCTCGCGGTCGTCCGGGGCGCGCTTCAGGACCCGCATCAGCGACTCGCGCGCGGCGCCGATCTCGCGCGTCTTGCGGCGCACGGAGCGGGGGACGTGGTCCTGCCGGCGCAGCTCGTCCAGGATCGCCCCGCGGATGCGCGGCGCGGCGAAGGTGCTGAACGCCAGCCCGCGCGTGGCGTCGAAGTTGTCCAGGGCGTTCATCAGCCCCATGGTCCCCGCCGACACCAGCTCGTCGAAGTCCACCTCCACCGTGAGCGTGCGCGACACCTGGCGGGACACGTGGTGCACCAGCCCCAGGTGCTCGGTGAGGAGCCGCTCGCGCTCGACGAGGTCTCCACTCGCGCGAGTGCTCCTGAGCGCCTTCGTCGTGGTGGTCATGGGTCGAATCTCCGGTGGGGGGACGTGGGGGGAGTGATTTGCGCTCCCCTTCAAGGCACGCCCCGTACCGGTTTCCGGCGGATTCCATGCGCCTCCGCAACGCGTTTGTTTATTCGCGCTTACCGGAGATCGAGGGGTTTTCCCGGGCGGAGAATCGCATCGGCAAAAGGCGCTGTGCGGCAGATTGTGCCGGGCCGGGGTGGGTGGGTTTTTCCGGGCAGGGTTTGCCGGCCCCGCAGTTGGACCGGAGCGGAGCACGGCGGGGGCACGGGGCCTGCGGACCTTGCGGCGCCCTCTCCGGGGTGTACATGGGCCTGCCTGCCGCGCGGGCACACCCGGCCGTGCCTCGCATGGCATCCGCCCGTGGAGCCCGGAGCCCGGGGAGAGCATGACCGAGGCGGAGACCGTCGAGAACGCGGAGCTGCTGGTCCGGATCTTCGGCGAGTGGCCCTCCTTCCACGATGGGGAGGAGCGCCACTTCAGTGTGTGCTTCGACGCGAACCGGGGCGTGGGGGCCGACCTCCTCTGCGACCGCGTGGTGGTCGAATCGGTCGCGCCGTACGAGGGGTGACGGCGCTTCCTGACGGCCCGGATCGCCCGACGACGGGGAGCCGGCCCACGCCGGCTCCCTCCGGACGGCCGGCCGCATGCGGCTCCCCCGGGTCCTTTCGGCAGGCGGGCCCCGCCGCGGACATCTCACCCCCCGCTCCATGGACGACACGGCGCACCGGATCCCGGACGAGCGGCCCCTCACGGCCGAGGAGCATCGGCTCGCCCGGTGGATCCTCGAGCACGGTGTGGCGGCGGCGGGGTCCTTCCTCGCGCAGCTCGACCGCGCGCGGGTGGTGTCCCGCTGCAGCTGCGGATGCCCCAGCATCGACTTCGGGGTGGACGGGGAGCCCGTTCCGGGCGGCGCTCCCTTCGTGCTCGGCGACTTTCTCTTCGGCGAGCCGGACGACCCGTGCGGCGTGTTCGTCTTCCAGCGCGGCGGCCGGCTGGCGGGGCTCGACGTGTACGCGCTCGCGGCCGAGGACCCGCCCCGTTCCCTTCCCCGACGCGAGGCCCTGCGGCCGTTCGACGATCCGGGCGCGTGCGCCCCGTTCCCCGACCCGACCCTGGAGGGAGCTACGATGACGCGCTCGAAGCAGGCCCTTGGCCTCGCGGGTTGGCTGGCCGCCAGCTTCGCGGCGGCCGCGGTCGGCGGCGTGGCCTCGGCGAGCGCGGGATCCTTCTACGCGGAGCTGGTGCGCCCCGGCTGGGCCCCGCCGGCCTCGCTGTTCGGCCCGGTGTGGAGCGTCCTGTACGTCCTCCAGGGCGTCGCCGCCTGGCTGGTGTGGCGTGCGCGGGGGTTCGGCGGCGCCCGCGCCGCGCTGGGCCTGTTCGGGGTGCAGCTCGCCGCGAACGCGCTGTGGACGTGGCTGTTCTTCGCCTGGCGGCAGGGGGCCCTCGCGCTCGCGGAGATCCTCGTGCTGTGGGCGCTGATCGTCGCCACGATCGTGGCCTTCGGGCGCGTGCGGCCGCTGGCCGGCGCGCTCCTGCTCCCCTACCTGCTCTGGGTCAGCTTCGCCACGGCGCTCACCTGGTCGGTCTGGCGCCTCAACCCGCAGCTGCTGGGGTGACCGGGCGCCGGCCCGCCCCGATCTCAAACCGGCGGCGCGCCCAGCCGATACTCACCGCCCGCGGCACCCCGGTCCTGTGGGCACGTGCCCGCCGGCCGCCGCCATCCCGGTCTGCCCTCCTACCGTTCCGCCCGACCGGCGCCGGCACAATGGGAGCAGGAACCGGAGCCAGAACCTGCTCACACCCTGCCGCTAGCGAGCCATGCACGGATTCGAGTCAGGCAGTCTCACATCGTTCCCCGCGAAGAAAGGCCCCGACGATCGCTTCGACGAGACACTCTTTCCGGAGCCCTTCGATCGAGTCTTTCACCTGCATTCGCGAATTCGCGAGGAGTACCTTTCCGCGTTGCGGACGAGCCAGACGGGGCCTGCGCTCGACGTATCCACGTGCTACACCGCCTCCACGGACTTCAATGCCGCGGCCGTTCGGCAGGGAACGTCGTTTTGGATCACGTTCACAGTCGGCACTCCAGCCGTCCTGTACGACCTCTTCTTTCGGATGCTCGGCACGGGCGAGGTTTTCTCGGACATCGGCACGGCGGACGAGGGGATGGTTCCCCGGCACGACAGGATCGTCACAAACGCGGGACCACTCCTCGAGGATGCCGGGAACCCGCTTGGCCTGTCCTATGTCCCTACCTGCAAGTACCGCCGGGCGATCGCGGAATACCTCGTGTTGATCGTGTGCGATGCGATGTTCGCGCATGAGTACCAGCATATCACCGGGGGCCACCTTCACTACCTGTTCACGGACCCGTTCTGTCGCATGGTGGAGTTCGGCGATTCGCCTGCCGGCCGGGACGATGCGCTGTTGCGACAGGCTCTCGAAATCGACGCCGATGCGGCTGCGATCCGGTGGTCGCTGAAGGCCACGATGGATACGTCACACAACCGCTGGCGCTACGATCCGGTTCTCAGCAGCTACCTACGGGAGCCGGAGAGGGCGTTGCGCCTGTGGACGTTTGCGATCATCACCATGTTCCGACTGGCTCACGAGAGCCACGTCGGGATCGGGTCGCCCGTGTACGGAGTTCACCCCCCACCTCTCGTCCGCTTGTACTTCGCGCGGACGATCGTGGACTACCTGCTACAGGATTATCCTGTTCTCATGGACCCGCCGAGCATGTTCGATTTCGTGTTCGACGAGGTGCAGCGTGGACTCTGTGCGATTACCCAAACGTTGCCCCGCCGTCAGGGATTCTCAAAGATCGGGTCGAAGGAATTCTGCGATCACGTGAACAATCTGGTTTCCGTATGGCGCGGTATTCGTCCGGAACTCGGTGCAATCGCTTCGAGCTGGGGGGGAAGCAACGCACCGGAAGAGTACTTTCCGTACGTTTCCCCATCCACACGGTGAGCCGGGCCGAGCGGTGGGCGATGGATGCAGCGGTCGGCTCCTCTCGTGATGCCGTATAGGCCCTTGAGAGCGGCGCCCGCATCCCGACGCCTGCCACTGGGGCTCGCCGCGCTCGCCGCCGCGTGCGTGGCCGCCTGCGCGCCGCGGGCGGAGGAGTTGTCCGTCGTGCGGGAACCGCCTCCCGTTGCCGCGGCCGCGCCCGGCGCCGGGCAGGCGCGGGAGCTCACGGAGGCGGCGGAGGGCATCCTTGCCTTCCTCCGCGGCGAGGCCCCCTTCGGGCGGATCCGCGTCGCGGACACGGTGACGCTGTACCTGAGCCCCGAGGGCGGCGGGCTGCGCGCCGCGGTGCCGCGCGAGCGCCTGCGCGATCCGCGCGGCTGGGAGCTGCGCTCCGCGGACGGGAGGTCGGCGTACGCCTTCGCCCCGCCGCCGGGGTGGACGCGGCTGACGGCGCGCGTGGGGAGGCACTTCAACTGCCTGGAGTACCCGCTGGCCTCCCGGTACCCGGAGCTGGCGCGCCTGCCGCACGTGGGGACCCGGCTGGAGCCGGCGGGGGCCGGGAGCTGCCTGCAGAGCTGGAACCTGACCTTCGTGTTCGACGCCGGCCCGCGGCCCCCGGTGCTGGTCGCCGTGGTCCGCGACCAGTGGGAGTGGTAGGCGATCCGCCCGGCGCGAAATCGCTTGTGCTCGGGCGGCGGCCACGCGCAGATTGCTCCGGCCGCGATCGCGGCGCGGAGGCTCGTGTCCGTCCACCCGGGAGGCGAGACCCATGGAACCCATGACCCCCGAGATGCAGGCGCTCAAGGACCGGCTCCGGGCCACCTGGAGCGCCGGAGACTACGGGCACTTCGCCACCTACCTGGAGCCGGGGGCGCTGGCGTTCCTGGAGCGCCTGGCCGTGGCGCCCGGCACGCGGATGCTGGACGTGGCGTGCGGGGCCGGCCAGATCGCGATCCCCGCCGCGCGCGCGGGCGTCCGGGTGACGGGGATCGACCTGGCCCCCAACCTGGTGGAGCAGGCGCGGGCGCGCGCCCGGGCCGAGGGCGTGGACGCGGAGTTCCTGGAGGGCGACGCCGAGGCGCTCCCCTTCGGCGACGGCGAGTTCGACCTGGTGGTGAGCCTGATCGGCGCGATGTTCGCGCCGCGGCCGGACCGCGTCGCCGCCGAATTGACGCGCGTGTGCAGGCCGGGCGGCCGCATCGCGATGGCGAACTGGACGCCGGACGGCTTCGTGGGGCGGATGTTCGCCGCCGTCGGCAGGCACGCGCCGCCCCCGACGCTCATGCCGTCGCCGGTGAAGTGGGGCGACGAGGCGACGCTCCGCGAGCGGCTGCGGGACGGCATCGCCGGCGTGGAGGCCACCCGGCGCACGTACCCCATGCGCTACCCCTTCCCGCCCGCCGACGTCGTGGAGTTCTTCCGCGAGTACTACGGCCCCACCAACCGCGCCTTCGCCGCCCTGGACGACGCCGGCCGCAGCGCGCTCCGCGAGGAGCTGGAGAGTCTCTGGGCGGGGAGCAACCTGGCGACGGACGGCACCACGCACGTGGAGGCCGAATACCTGGAGGTGGTGGCGGCCCGCGCCTGAAGCCCGGCCATGCAACCGACCACCGAGCCGGGGCCGCCCCCCGCCGCGGAGCCCGACGCGCCCCCCCGCCGGGCGCCCCTGCGCGAGGGCCTCGCCCGGGGGTGGCGCGCGGCGCTGCGCGAGTTCGCGATCATCGTGGCCGGCGTGCTCTGCGCGCTGGCCGCGCAGTCGTGGTGGCAGGCGCACGACGAGCGCGGGCGCGAGCGCGACTACCTGCGCCAGCTGCTGGCGGACACGCGCGAGAACGAGCGGCGGCTGGACCAGGCGATCGCCGTGGACAGCACGGCCGGCCGGGCGGTGGGCCTCCTGGCCAACACGCTGTTCGGCGCCGCGCCGCTCCCCGCGCCGGACTCGCTCTCGGCCCTGTTCCGCGGCGAGGCCTTCGCCAGCTCCGACTTCCAGCCGCTCTCCGGCAGCTACGGGGCGCTGCTGATGGCCGGCGACCTGCGGCTGATCCGCACCGACAGCCTGCGCTCCCTGCTGGTCTCGTACGCCGCCACGCTGGAGCACGAGCAGACCATGCTGGGGCTGTTCCTGGAGCAATCGGCCGGGCAGCCGGACCGCCTCGCCCGCCCCATGCCCTTCCTGCGCGGCATGTTCTTCGGCGACGGCGCCGCGCCGGCCGGGACGATCGACTTCCAGCGGCTGCGCGGCGACCCGGATGCGGAGTCCGTGTTCTTCGCCGTCCAGGTCTCCAACGCCAACCGCGTCACGCACCTCCGGCGCCTGCGCGACGAGACGCGGCGGCTGCGCCGCGCCCTGGACGCCGAGCTGCGCGGCCGCGGCGGGCGCTGACGCCCCGCCCACCTCCATCGACCCCACCCGGGTGAGCCCTTGACCGCACCGGCCCATGCACCGGAGCCCGCAGCAGACGCGCGGGACATCGTGTCCACGCGCCTCCTCCCCGCCCCGCGCGGCCTGGTGTACCGGGCGTTCGCCGACCCGGAGACGCTGGCGCGGTGGTGGGGCCCGGAGGGCTTCACCAGCACCTTTCACGAGTTCGACCTGCGCCCGGGCGGCGCCTGGCGGCTGACCATGCACGGCCCCGACGGCGCCGACTACGCCATGGACCGGGAGTTCCTGGAGGTGGTGCCCGGGGAGCGCGTCGTCGTGCGGCACCCGCAGCCGGGGCACGAGTTCACCATGACCATGACCTTCGCCGACGAGGCCGGCGGCACGCGGCTCACCTGGCGCATGCGCTTCGACTCGGCGGAGCACGCCGCGGAGATCCGCGACTTCATCGCGGCGGCCAACGAGCAGAACCTCGGCCGCCTGGAGGCGCGGCTCGCGGCCCTGTCCGCGGACGGCGGGGGAGCGGACGCGTGAGCGCGGGCGAGGCGCTGCCGCTTGCGGGGAGGGTGGCACTGGTGGCGGGGGCCACGCGCGGCGCCGGGCGCGGCATCGCCGTGGAGCTGGGGGCCGCCGGGGCGACCGTGTACTGCACCGGGCGGACGACGCGCGGGGAGCGCTCGGAGTACGACCGCCCGGAGACGATCGAGGACGCGGCGGAGGCGGTGACGGCGGCCGGCGGCGAGGGGATCGCCGTGCGCGTCGACCACCTGGACCCGGCGCAGGTGCGGGCGCTGGTGGAGCGGATCGACGCCGACCACGGGCGGCTGGACGTGCTGGTCAACGACATCTGGGGCGGCGAGCGCCTGATCGAGTGGAACGTCCCCGTGTGGGAGCACTCGCTGGAGGGCGGGCTGCGGATGATGCGGCTGGGGATCGACACGCACCTGGTCACCAGCCACTTCGCGCTCCCCCTGCTCGTCCGGCGGCCGGGCGGGCTGCTGGTGGAGATGACCGACGGCACGGCCGAGTACAACGCGGCCAACTACCGGCTCTCCGCCTTCTACGACCTGGTGAAGACCTCCGTGGTGCGCATGGCCTGGGGGCTGGCGAAGGAGCTGGCGCCGCACGGCTGCACCGCCGTGGCGCTCACCCCGGGCTGGCTGCGCTCCGAGATGATGCTGGAAGCCTTCGCCGTGGCCGAGGAGAACTGGCGCGACGCCACGGAGGAGGTGCCGCACTTCGTCATCTCCGAGAGCCCGCGCTTCGTCGGGCGGGCCGTCGCCGCGCTGGCCGCGGACCCCGACGTGGCCCGCTGGAACGGGCAGTCGCTGTCCAGCGGCGGGCTTGCGAAGACGTACGGGTTCCGCGACGTGGACGGCTCGCAGCCGGACTGCTGGCGGTACATGCGCGAGGTGCAGGACCCCGGCCTCCCCGCCGACGCGACCGGCTACCGGTGACGCGGCGGGCCGCGCCCCAAAACCCTCACCCGATCCATGATGATCTACCCGGCGACCGGCGCCGCCTTCCTCGCCGGTCTGCTCGCCCTGCTGCGCGGGCGGCGGGCCTCCGCTGCTCACGACGCTCCGCCTCCCGCGCGCGGGAGCGCCCACCCGGCGCCGGACGACGCGCCCGCCGGCCTCCCCCCCGACCTGGCGAAGGTGGCCGCCCACCGCCGCACGGCGTACCTGCCGGTGGTGGAGGACGGCGACACCGTCGCGGCCGGGTCGAAGCTGGCTGGCGCGCCCGCGCTCGCGCCCGGCGAGGCGTGGCCCGCCTGCGCCCGCTGCGGCCGCCCCATGCAGCTTTTCGTGCAGCTCTCGGGGGACGAGCTGCCGGCCGCCGGGCGGGAACGGGTCCGTCCGGGCGAGCTGCTCCAGCTCTTCTACTGCACCAGCGTGGAACCGCACTGCGAGGGTGAGTGCGAAGCCTGGTCGCCGCACGCGGAGAGCACCCTCCTCCGCCTCGTCCCGGCGCCCCCGGCCGGCTCCGCCGCGCCCCCGGTCCCGCCCGGGATGTTCCCGCCCAGGCGCATCGTGGGGTGGACGGAGGTGGACGACTACCCGCACTACGAGGAGCACGACGCGCTGGGCGTTCAGCTCGACGACGCGGAGGTGGACGCGCTGCTGGACTCCTATCCGCTCCCGGGGGAGAAGCTCCTGGGCTGGCCGAACTGGGTGCAGGGGGAGGAATACCCGCGGTGCCGGAGCTGCGGAAGCCCCATGGAGCTGCTGTTCCAGGTGGACTCGGAGCACGACCTCCCGTACATGTTCGGCGACCTCGGGACCGGGCACGTCACCCAGTGCGGAAAGCACCGGGAGGAGCTCGCCTTCGGCTGGGCGTGCCACTGACCACCGCCCGGAGCCCGCGTCCGAACCATATCCTACCGTCGAAAGGCCACATGGACACGAACTCCTCCTCCGCCGCCGGAGCCGGGGGCCTGCACGGCCTCGCCCTCTCCGCGTCGCTGACCGTGGGCGACCTCCGGAAGAGCCTCGCCTGGTACCGCGACGCGCTGGGCTTCGCCGTGGACCGCGAGTTCGAGCGGGAGGGGCGGCTCTTCGCGGCGTCGCTGCGGGCGGGGGAGGTGCGCGTCCTCCTCACGCAGGACGACGGGTCCCGGGGCGCGGACCGGGCCAGGGGCGAGGGGTTCTCGCTGATGATCACCACGGACCAGGACGTGGACGCGATCGCCGCGCGCGTCCGGGAGGCCGGCGGCACCCTCGACTCCGAGCCGGCCGACACGCCGTGGGGGATGCGCGCCTTCCGCCTGCGCGACCCGGACGGCTTCCGGCTGACGATCTCCAGCGGCGGCCGCGCGGCGTGATCGCCCGCGGCTCCGTCTGCCCGGTCTGCTTCCAGCCGTTCCCGGAGAACGGGGCGCTCGCGTCGCTCCCCGTCGGTGGGCGGATCGCGGCCGACGAGGCGCGGCGGCGGCTCTGGCTGGTCTGCGGCGCGTGCGGCGAGTGGAGCCCGGCCCCGGTGGAGCCGGGCTCCGCCGCGTGGTCGGAGGTCGTGGCCGCCACGCAGGACGGCGGCGACGGCTGGTGCGACGTGTCGCCCTCGCTGCGCATCGCCCGCGTGGGGGCCGGCGGCTGGGCGTCGTACGCGGATCTGCGGTACTCGCCGCTCCCCGAGCACCGGCGCTCCTTCCCCTGGCGCACCGTGGCCTGGCCGGGCGTGTTCCTCGCGGGCGCGGCCCTGTTCTTCGTCCACCCGCTCGCCGGCCTGGGGGTGATCGGCCTGGGCGTCATGGCGCTGCGGGTACGGGGCGCCGAGCAGCCGATCGCCACGGAGCGGCTCAACTTCGCCCTGGGCGCGGAGGACGGCTCGCGCCCGGAGATCCGCGGACGCATCTCCCAGGTCACGATCGCGACGTCGCCCGGGTCGCCGCGCGGCTTCCGCGTCGGTCTGCGCGCCGGCTCGGTCGGGGAGGACTCCTTCCACGAGCAGCGCTGGGAGATGGAGGACGAGGACGCGCTCGTGGCGCTGCGCTTCGTCCTGCGCGACGCCGCCCGCGCGCGGAGCGCGGACGCCTCCCACGTGCGGGAGGCGGTCCGCAGGGTGGAGTCGGCCGGCGGGCCGGGGGCGTTCCTGGCCTCCGCGGAGCGGCACGTCCGCGACCTGCGCCGCGGCTCCGCCTCGGTGGACCGCCTCCCCGCCGCGCTCCGCTACGCCCTGGAGATCGCCGCGACCGAGCTGGAGGAGGACTTCCTCGCCGCCCACCCGGAGGTGCTCGCCGCCCGGTGGAGCCGCGCCCGGGAAAGCGTCTCGCGGGGCGCGTCGTACCCCATCCCCCGCTGACGGCTGGCGGGCGCGTACGGGCCGCGCGCCCGGCCGCGGAGCGAGCACCAGATTGGTGCCGCCGGCCCCGGCGTGCACCAGGCTGGGGCGCACGGACCCCGCGCCGCGAATCCGCAAGCGCATGCGGCGCGGCGACTAACGGCGCGGCCGGCCCGCGGTCCGCCGCGTGCCGGGGCTCCTCCTGAACGCCGACGCCTCCATCGCCCGCGCCCAGGAGCCCCCATGGCACGCCCCACCCGCCCGTGGATCCTCGCCCTCCTCCTCCCGGCGGCGCTCGCCGCCTGCGAGGACCCCACCGCCAGCCCGGCCGTCCGCGCCGGGGAGAGTGCCGCCCGGGGCGACGTCGCCGCCCTGGTCACCACCGGCAACCCCATGCTCCCGGGCGACAGGCCCGATCCCCACATCGCGGTGCTCGACGGCAGGTACTGGCTCTATCCCACCGGCGGGGGGCAGTTCCGCGCCTACTCCTCGGCGGACCTCACCAACTGGGTGGACGAGGGGGTCGTCCTGGACCTGGGCCCGGGGGTGAGCTGGACCGACCGGAACGGCTGGGCCCCGGCCATCGTGTTCCGGGGCGGCAAGTACTACTTCTACTACTCGGCCAACGGGCCGGCGCCGGACAGCAAGATCGGCGTCGCGGTGGGCGATTCGCCGCGGGGGCCGTTCGTGGACAAGGGAACGCCGCTGGTGCACAGCACCTCCACGGTGGAGGCCATCGACCCCATGGTGTTCGTGGACGACGACGGCCAGGCGTACCTGTACTACGGCGGCTCCGCCGGGAGCAACCTGGCCATCGTGAAGCTGAACGCGGACATGACCTCACTGGCGGGGACGCCCGTGGTGCGGACGCCCTCGTACTTCACCGAAGCGCCGTTCATGCACAAGCGGAACGGCATCTACTATCTCACCTACTCCAACGGGCGCTGGTACGACGCCTCCTACAACGTGCGCTACGCCACCGCGACCTCGCCCATGGGGCCCTGGACGTACCGCGCGCAGATCCTCTCCTCCAACACCGAGGACAAGGGCCCCGGCCACCACTCCGTGCTGCAGCGCCCCGGGACCGACCAGTGGCACGTGGTCTACCACCGCTGGGAGAACAACGACTTCAGCGCTGGGCGCAGCACCGCCATCGACCGGCTCACCTACGCGACAGACGGGCTCCTGCAGCGGGTGGTGATGACCAACACGGGCGTGGGCGCGTCGCCGCTGGTGGTCGCCGACGGGCGGTACCGGCTGATCGCCAAGCACAGCAACAAGGCGCTGGACGTGGCCGGGTGCTCCACGGCGGCCGGGGCGGACGTGATCACCTGGCCTTACGCGGGGCGCGCCTGCCAGCAGTGGGACTTCGTCGCGCTCGGCGGCGGCTACTACAAGGTCACGGCGGCGAACAGCGGCTACGCGCTGGAGGTGGCGGGGTGCTCGGCGGCGGACGGCGCGGACGTGGTCGTCGGGGCGTACTCCGGGAGCGGATGCGAGCAGTGGCAGGTGGTCGCGACGGGGGACAACGCGTGGCGGCTGATCGCCCGCAACAGCGGCAAGGCGCTGGACGTGGGCGGGTGTTCGGCGGCGGACGGCGCCGATGCGATCCTGTGGCCGTACTGGGGCGGGGACTGCCAGCGGTGGCGGATCGAGAAGCCCTGATCTGAACAGCTTTTTACTGCGGGTTTGGGCGTGCCCCCGGCTGACGCCGGGGTCGGGCTGCGCGCTGCGTAGCAGACGAAACTACCGTCTGCAACGCAGCCGAGCCCCCGCGGAAACAGCCCCGCGGGGTCTCGGCCCTCCGGGCGCGCATCCCTCACGCGAGTTCGGCGCGTGCCCGGGGAACGGCGGCGGGACCTGCGGCGCCGCTTTATACCCGGGCGATATTGACGGCAGGATTTTATCCGGGTATAATCATCGCGACCTTCAACCGGAGCGCGCGATGAACCGCAGGGAGCTGAGCCGAGCGTACAGGGAGACCCGACGCCCCATGGGCGTCTACCGCGTGCACAACACCACGGACGACCGCTCGCTCGTCGGGCGGTCGGTGGACCTGCCGTCGATCCTCAACCGGGAGCGCACCCAGCTCCGGCTGGGCGCGCACCGAAACGCGGAGCTGCAGCGCGACTGGAACGCGCTGGGGCCGGACGCCTTCGCGTTCGAGGTGCTGGACACGCTCACGCCGCCCGAGCAGCCCGACTACGATCCCGGCGAGGACCTGCGCGTGCTGGAAGCGCTCTGGCTGGAGCGGCTGGAGCCGTTCGGCGAGCGCGGCTACACGCCGCGGCCCCGCCGCTGAGGCCGGGCGTGTCCGCCTCGTTCTCCGCGTTCGAAGGACACCGGCGGCTCGCCTCCGGGCCGCTGCGCGAGGCCGCCCTGGCGGTGAAGCGCGCCGTGGACGCCGGGGCGGCGGGGCCGCTCCTGGTCTTCGACGACGCCACCGGCCGCGTGGTGGACGTCGACACCCGCGGCACGGAGGCCGAGGTGCTGGCGCGCCTGCCGCGGGAGGAGCCTGAGTCGGCTGATGGGGAGCCGGACCGCGACGCGGAGCCGCGCAGGCGGGGGCGCCCCCGGCTGGGCGTCGTCGCGCGGGAGGTGACGCTGCTGCCGCGCCACTGGGAGTGGCTGGCCGCGCAGCCCGGCGGCGCGTCCGTGGCGCTGCGCAAATTGGTGGAGGAGGCGCGCCGCGGCGGCGCCGAGGCGGACCGGCGGCGCCGGGCACGGGATGCCGCCTACCGCTTCATGTCCGCCATGGCCGGCGACCTGCCGGGCTTCGAGGAAGCGTCGCGCGCGCTCTTCGCGGGCGACGCGCGGCGCTTCGGCGCGCGGGTGGCCGCCTGGCCCCCCGACGTGCGCGACCACGTCCTCGCCATGGCCTTCGGCGGGGGTGGTACGGGTGCGGACACGGCCGGTTGAGCCCGGCCGGACGATGGTGGGGCTGGCAGGCCGGCGCTCGCAGCCGCATGTTCCAGCGCGCACGGCGAGCGCGCCACCGCGCTTGCCCACTCCGCAGCCATCCCGGAGCATGTTCCGCACGTCGATCTTCCCTCCACTGCTGGCCGTGGCCGCGAGCCTCGCCGCCTGCGCACCGGCGCCACGTGCGCCCGTGGCCCCCGATCCGGAAAGCGGACCGCCAGCCCTGCTCCCCTGCGCCGGAATGGAGCCGTTCGGGAGCGCCGTGCTCACCAACGGCACCTCCATGCGGCAGGCCTTCGAGGCGCTCGCGGCGGAAGCCCGCGCCGACCCGGACGCCGAGCCGGTGCTCGTCCCAGGGACGGCCCGGCCGCGGATCGCCGGCGACGTGTCCGAGATGGGACGCCTGCTGAGGGAGGTCTATCCTCCCGGGCTCCGGGATGCCGGCATCACGGGAAAGGTCAGGGTGGCGCTGCTGGTGGACGCGGCCGGGACCGTGAAGTACATGCAGGTCACGCGAAGCTCCGGATACCGCGAGATGGACGTGGCGGCGCTCCGCTTCGCACAGGCCCTCCGGTTCGAGCCCGCCGTGGCGAACGGCTGCCGCGTCCCTGCGTTCGTCCCCCTCCCCCTGGACTTCACACTGGCTGGATAGCGTCCTCCATGGCGAAGGTCATCGACTGCATCACCCCCGAGCTGCGCGGCTTCATCGAGGAGCAGCCGCTGTTCTTCGTCGCCTCGGCGCCGCTGGACGGCGGGGGGCACGTGAACCTGTCGCCCAAGGGGCTGGACTGCCTGCGCGTGCTCGGGCCGCACGAGGTGGCCTACCTGGACCTGACCGGCAGCGGCAACGAGACGGCCGCCCACCTCGCGGAGAACGGCCGCATCACCCTGATGTTCTGCGCGTTCGCTGGGCCGCCGAAGATCCTGCGGCTCTACGGCCGCGGCCGCGTGGTGCTGCCGGACACGGAGGAGTGGGAGGCGCTGCGGGCCCGGTTCCCGGACTACCCGGGTGCCCGCCAGGTCGTCGCGGTGCGCGTCACCCGAGTGCAGACCTCGTGCGGCTTCGCCGTGCCGCGCATGGAGTTGGTGGAGCAGCGCGACACGCTGTTGCGCTGGGCCGATGCAAAGGGCGACGCGCTCCCCGCCTACCGCGCGGAAAAGAACGCGCGCAGCATCGACGGCCTGCCGGCGCCGCTCGCCGGGGAGCCGTCCACGCCCCGGACCTGACCCCGACCAAGCGGCCCAGCGGACGCCAGCACCAGCCCCGCGTGAGGGATGTCGGCCCGAAGGGGCGAGACCCGGCGGGGCAGTTTCCGCCGGGTCTCGACTCCGTTGCGGACGGTAGTTTCGTCCGCTACGGAGCCGCAGCCCGACCCCGGCGCCAGCCGGGGGCACGCCCAACCCCGCAGTTCAGATCGGTTTCGCTCACTGCCCCGCCGCCATCCGCCGCCGGACGGTCATGTGGTACACCGGCTGCTGGTTCTCCATCATCACGTGCAGCGCGCCCCCAGCGCGCATCTCCGCGATCGCCCGCCCCAGCGCCGCCTGCAGAGCCCGGGCGTTCTCCTTTCCGAGCTCCTCCAGCATCTCCGCCTCCAGCTCCCCCTCCAGCGCCGCCCGCGTGCCGGCCGGGGCGCGCAGCCGCGGGTCCGCGGGCACGGCGAAGCGCTCGTGCGACACGTCCACCGTGGTGCCGAACTCGTGCGCGCTCACCGTGCGCGAGGCGTAGGTGTTGATGCGGCGCAGCTCCGCCTGCGCATCGTCGGTGCGGATGGCGGAGGTCACCTTCATGCGGTAGCGCGGCAGCCCCAGGCTGTCCAGCCGCGCGTGGAAGCGCCGCCCCAGCTGCTCCAGCATGGCGCGGGCGTCCGGCGTCACGTAGGGCGAGGAGTGGTCCATCTCGCGCAGCACCCACCAGGCGGTGCTGTCCCCCAGCTCCACCAGCCGCCCCTCGCCGCGCAGCCTCCCGATCTCCGCCTCGCCGGAGGCGCGCACCCCCATGGCCCGCGCCGTGGCGATCTGCGTGCGGTTGACGTCCTGGCGCAGCTCCGCCACCTCGCGCGCCGCCAGCGGCCGCGCCCGCGCGAAGGCGGCCGCCACCGAGTCGCGCCGGGCGGCGGTCCGCGCCCGCGCATCGGCCGAGTCGGCGGCCGTCGCCGGCGGCGAGGGCGGAGGCGCCGCCGGCCGCTGCTGCGCCGCGGCCACCGCGCGCTCGCGCGGAGCCCCGCGGCCCGCGTCGTCCTCCCCGCCGCGCCCGCACCCCGCCGCCAGCAGCCCCGCCAGCGCCGCCGCCGTCCACGCTCGTGTCACGTACATCGCTCCCCTTCGCGTTCGTCCCCCGGAAAGGCGTGCGGGAGGGGCCAGATGCATGCCACGCGCTCGCGCCGCCCGTCCGCCGTCCGCGCGCGTCCGGCCCACGCGAGGGCAGCCCGGTGTTATATTCCCCGCGCGAATCACCGGAACACCCGTCCACGGCAGCAGATGCACACCGACCACTCTCCCTTCGCCACCCTCCCCGAGCCCGCCGCCGGCACGCTCGCCGAGCGCGTCCGCGCCGCCGCCGAGCTGCTGGAGTCCATCACCGACGACCGGGGCCTCCTCGCCGGGGTGCCGGAGGACGACCGCATGCGGCTGCTCCAGGCCGCGGGGCGGGTGTCGCGCCCGGACGCGGTGGACCGCCGGCGGCTGCGCAAAGCCACCAAGCGCGAGCACAAGGCGGCGCGCGTGCAGCGCGCCGAGAGCGTGCTGGCGGAGACCGGCATCCGCAGGCTGCGCGAGGAGCCCGTGTTCGTCACCCCCAGGCTGTTCGCGCCCGCGGGGTTCGAGCAGCGCGACGTGACGGCCGACCCGGACTTCCGCGAGGCGGTGGAGCCGCGCAACTGCTACGTGTGCAAGCGCGACTACGCGGCGCTGCACCACTTCTACGACCAGCTCTGCCCCGAGTGCGCCGAGTTCAACTTCGCCAAGCGCACGGAGACGGCGGACCTCCGCGGGCGGGTGGCGCTGCTCACCGGCGGGCGGGTCAAGATCGGCTACCAGGCGGGGATCAAGCTGCTGCGCGCGGGGGCGCACCTCATCGTCACCACGCGCTTCCCGCGCGACTCGGCGGCGCGCTACGCCCGCGAGCCCGACTTCGCCGAGTGGGGGCACCGGCTGGAGATCTTCGGGCTGGACCTGCGCCACACCCCCAGCGTGGAGGCGTTCTGCCGGCACCTGCTGGACACGCGCGACCGGCTGGACTTCATCGTCAACAACGCCTGCCAGACGGTGCGCCGCCCGCCGGAGTTCTACCGGCACATGATGGAGGGGGAAACCGCGGCGCTGCACCGCCTTCCCGAGCACGTGCGCGCCCTGCTGGGTGCGTACGAGGGGCTGCGCGGCTACAGCCTGCTCCCCGAGGGCGCGGAGGCGGCGGGGGTGCCCGCCCGGCTGGCGGCGGGGGACGCGGAGGTGGCCGGGCTGGTGCGCGCGGCGGAGCTGTCGCAGGTGCCGCTGCTGCCGGAGGAGCTGGAGGCCCGGCAGGCGCTGTTCCCCGTGGGGCGGCTGGACCAGGACCTCCAGCAGGTGGACCTGCGGGAAAAGAACTCGTGGCGGATGAACATGGCCGAGGTGCCCTCGGTGGAGCTGCTGGAGGTGCAGTTGGTGAACGCCGTGGCGCCCTTCATCCTCAACGCGCGCCTCAAGCCGCTGATGCTGCGCACGCCGGAGCGCGACAAGCACGTGGTCAACGTGTCCGCCGTGGAGGGGCAGTTCTACCGCCGGTTCAAGACCACGCGGCACCCGCACACCAACATGGCCAAGGCCGCGCTCAACATGATGACGCGCACCTCCGCGGCCGACTACCACGCCGACGGCATCCACATGAACAGCGTGGACACCGGCTGGGTGACCGACGAGGACCCGGCGGAGCACGCGGCCCGCAAGCGCGAGGAGCACCGCTTCCACCCGCCGCTGGACATCGTGGACGGCGCGGCCCGCATCGTGGACCCCATCATCGACGGCATCAACACCGGCCGGCACGTGTGGGGCGCCTTCCTCAAGGACTACCGCCCCACCGACTGGTAGGCGCTCCCTCAGGCGACACCCACTCCACCCACGCACGGGAGGACAGCGAATGAAGCCGGAAGGGTACTCCACCGTTTCGCCGTACCTGATCGCCGCGGGCGCGCAGGCGGTCATCGACTTCGCCCGGGAGGCGTTCGGGGCCGCCGAGCTGCGCCGCTACGACCTCCCCGACGGCTCCGTCATGCACGCGGAGGTGATGATCGGCGACACGGTGGTGATGGTGGGCGACGCGGGGCCGGAGTGGCCGGCCGTCCCCGCGCACCTGCACGTCTACGTGGCCGACGTGGACGCGGTCTACCGCCGCGCCCTGGACGCCGGCGGGGTGTCCGTCAAGGAGCCGGAGCGGAGGGACGGCGACCCGGACCGGCGCGGCGGCGTCCGCGACCCGGCCGGCAACACCTGGTGGATCGCGACGCAGGTGGAGTGACCATGCGCCTTCGCCCGTCCCTCGCCCTGCTCGCGGCGCTCGCGCTCGCGCTCGCGTCCTGCGCCCCGGGAGAATCGTCCGAGCAGTCGGACGCCGCCCCCGTGGAGGCCCCGCTGCTCGCCTTCGACACGGCGGCGGTGAGGATCGCCACCGGCTCCGACACGCTCCCGCTCCAGGTGGAGCTCGCCCTGAACGAAGAGCAGCGCGCGCTGGGCCTGATGGAGCGCCCCACGCTCCCCGCCGACGCGGGGATGCTGTTCTGGTACCCGCAGCCGCAGCCCGGCAGCAGCGGCTACTGGATGTTCCGCACCCGCATCCCGCTGGACATCGCCTTCCTGGGCGCCGACGGTGAGATCCTCACCGTCCGCGCGATGGAGCCGTGCGTCAGCCAGGACCCGCGCTGGTGCCCCTCGTACCCGGCGGGCGCGGAGTTCCGCGGCGCGCTGGAGGTGAACCGGGGCTTCTTCGAGCGCCACGGCATCGGCCCCGGGGACCGCGTGCTCCTCCCGGGCGACTTGTTGCAGCGGGCCCGGTAGGAGACAGCTGAACAGCAGGTTCGGGCGTGCCCCCGGCTGCGCCGGGGTCGGGCTGCGGCTCCGTAGCAGACGAAACGACCGTCTGCAACGGAGTCGAGCCCCGGCAAACTGCCGCCGGGTCTCGCCGCTTCGCGCTCGCATCCCTCACGCGGGGGTGGCGCTGGCGTCCTCGGGAGGCCCCCTCCCCCGGCCCCTCCCCCGCAAGCGGGGGAGGGGAGAACTGCTTGCCGCACCTGGATCTCCAGCCGTTGTCCCCTCTCCCAGAATTGGGAGAGGGTGGCGAGCCTCAAGCGAGCCGGGTGAGGGCCATGCGGCGGCGCCCCCACCTCGATCCCGAGGCAGGGGCGCCGTTTTTACGCACTCCCGCACTTCCCTTCACCCCTCCAGCACCACCGCATCCCCCACGGCCACCCGCCCCGGCTGCACCGTCGTCCCGTACACCCCCAGGCAGGCGTCCCGCTCCCGGGCGATGGCGCGCAGCACGGCCGGGTCGCGCAGGGTGGTGGCGGGGTCCACGTTGACCATCACGCAGCGCCCGTCGCGCTTGTCCACGCGCATGCGCAGGGCGCCCACCCGCAGCACGGCGCCCACCCACGCGTCCTCCGGGAAGGCGTCGTCGCCGGCGGGCTCCACCAGCAGGTTGGGGCGGAAGCGCAGCGCGTCCAGCTCCGTGCCCACGTGCGCGGCCAGGCCGGCGACCGTGCGGGTGGTGAGGAGCGACAGCGGAAAGGTGTCGAAGACGCCGCGGTCCTGCTTGATCACGCGCACCCCCGGCCCCAGCTCGGCGGCGAGGGCGGGGTCGGCGACGTCCGGCTCGGCGCCGGAGGGGGTGCGCACCAGGGTGGGCGAGGCGTCGGGGCGGGCGGGGTCGGCGAAGCGCGGCCGGTACAGGCACATCTCCGGGCGCTCGCGGATGGTCAGCCAGGGAAAGCCGCTCCGGGCCATCCCGTCGCGGACGAACGCCCAGCGGCGGTCGCCGGCGAGGCCGTGCCAGGACACCTCCACCTCGTCCAGCGGCTCGGCGGCCATGGACTTGACCGGGTAGCGCCAGAGCGCGGCCACCCGGCCCACCTCGCGCCCGCGCGCGGCGGACGCCCGGACTTCGACAAGAGGATGCATGGTCTCCCCCTCGTGAAGCGGACGCCCTTGCGTTTCGTCCGGGACCGAGCGTGGCGGACCGTGTCCGTCGCAGCGCCCCTCGGCCCCGGCCGCGCCGCGGGACGGCGCGGGTGAATCGTATAAGGGACGGGAGCCCCGCCGTCAACGCCCGCGGGGCCGGCGTCACTCCTCCCGCAGGATGGCCGCCGGGTCCAGCCGGGAGGCGCGCCAGGCGGGGAGCGCGGCCGCCGCCACGGCGGCCGCGGCGAGCACCAGCGCGGCCAGCGCCCAGGTGGCCGGGTCGGAGGGCGCCACGCCGAACAGGAAGGGCGCCACCCTGCCCACCACCGCCGCCGCCGCCAGCGCGCCGATCGCCACCCCCGCCAGGACCATCTTCCCGACCTCGCCGAGCACCAGCCTCACCACCCGGGCCCGCGCGGCGCCCAGCGCGATGCGGATGCCGATCTCGTTGCGCCGCCGCGCCACGCTGTAGGCCATGGTCCCGTAGAGCCCCACCGCCGCGAGCAGCAGCGCCAGCCCCCCGAAGAAGCCCGACAGCGTCGCCAGCAGCCGCTCCTGGGTGAGCGACCCGTTCACCTGCTCCCGGAGCGTGGCGTAGCGGATCGAGACGCCGCGGTCGACGCCGCCCACCGCCGCGGTGACCGCGGGGACGAGCGCCGACGGCGGGCCGCTCCCGCGCAGCTCCAGGCTCAGCAGGGGGGGCCCCGCGCCCACGTCCTGCGCCATGGGCAGGTAGACCAGCGGCTGGGTCTCCTCGCGGAGCGAGCGGTACTTGGTGTTCCCCACCACCCCCACCACCCGCAGCGTCGTCTGCTGGTCGGGGCCCGCGTCGACCTCGATCCGCCGGCCCAGCGGGCTCGCGCCGCCGAAGAACCTGCGGGCCATGGCCTCGTTGATCACCGCCACCGGCTCGGACCCGGCCACGTCCCCGCGGTCGAAGTCGCGCCCGGCCAGGAGCGGCGTCCCCATGGTGGCGAAGAAGCCCTCGCTCACCGAGTTGAAGAAGACGAGATCGTCGTCCCGCCGCGCCGGCGTGTAGCCGTCCACCACCACCCGCCCGTTCCACGCCGCCCCGCTGACCGGCGTGATCGCCGACGCGCTGGCCGAGCGCACGCCCGGCGTGGCGCGGGCCGCTTCCAGGATCTCCCGCTTCAGCTCCGGGAGCCGCTCGTCGGGGAGGCCGGCGCCCCGCAGGTTCAGCGAGGCGACCAGCACCCCCTCGCTGCGGAAGCCCGGGTCCAGCGTGGCGAGCCTGCGGAAGGTGCCCAGCAGGAGGCCGGCGCCGAGCACCACCACCAGCGACAGCGCGATCTGCCCCACCACCAGCGCCTTTCCCAGGGTGAAGCGCGAGTGCCCCTCCGCCACGCCGCGCCCGGTGGCCTGCATGGCCGCGTGCGGGTCCACGCGCGTGGCGCGCCACGCCGGCGCCAGCCCGAAGAGCACGGCGGTCGCCGTGGCAACCGCAAGGGTGAAGGCGAGCAGCCGGCCGTCCACCCCCAGGTCCAGCCGCACGGCGTTGGCCCGGGTGGAAAGGAGGCGCACCAGCAGCCCGCTCGCCCAGCTCGCGAACACCAGCCCCACCGCCCCGCCCAGCAGCGCCAGCAGCAGGCTTTCCGTGAGGAGCTGGCGGACGAGCCGGCCGCGCCCCGCGCCGATCGCCAGGCGGACGGCCACCTCGCGGCGGCGGACGGTGGCGCGGGCGAGCAGCAGGTTGGCGACGTTGGCGCAGGCGATGAGCAGCACCAGCCCCACAACCGCCGTCAGGGCCAGCAGCGCGTCGCGGTACTGGAGGCGCAGGCCGGAGTACCCGGCGGCGGCCGGAACCGCGTCCAGCGTGTTCTTCACGTACTCCCGCTTGCCCCGCTCGTCCCAGTCGGGGGGCACCGTCGCGCCGAAGACCGCCGGGGCGAGCGCCGCCAGCCGCGCCCGGGCCCCGGCGAGCGTCACCCCCTCCGCGCGCCTGCCCACGACGCGCAGGAACCAGAAGCTGCGCTTGTCCAGCCCGCCGTCCCCGCCCTCCACCACCGCCGTGGCGCAGAGCGGCGCGAACACCTGCGCGGCCCTCCCCACCTCCACCCCGGTGAACCCGGGGGCGGCCACGCCCACGATCTGGAAGGGGTGCCCGTTCAGCGACACGCTCCGCCCCACCGCGCTCGCGGCGCCGCCGTACGCGCTCTGCCAGAAGCCGTGGCCCAGCACCGCCACGGCGGGGCAGCCGCGGAAGTCGTCCGCCGTGCCGAGGAGGCGGCCCGCGGCGGGCGCCACCCCGAGCGTGCCGAAGAAGCCGCCGCTCACCCAGACGCCGTCCACCGGGCGCACCTCGCCTCCGCCCGCCAGGTCGAACCGCTCGTCCGAGTAGGCGAACGCCCCCGAGAACACGTCCTGCCGGTCGCGCAGCTCCTCCCAGATCGGGTTGGTGAAGTCCACGTTGTCCGGGCCGCCCATGGTGACCTGCACCAGCTCCTCCGGCCGCTCCACCGGCAGCGCCCGCAGCATCACCGCGTCCACCAGGCTGAAGATGGCGGTGTTCGCCCCGATCCCCAGCCCCAGCGACAGCACCGCCACCAGCGCGAAGCCGGGGTTGGCGCGCATCGAGCGCAGCGCGTAGCGGAGGTCGGCCGCGAGCGACTCCAGCCAGGGGAGCACGTCGCGCTCGCGGGTGCGCTCCTTCTGCACCTCCCGCCCGCCGAAGCGGCGGCGGGCCTCGCGCCGCGCCTCGGCCTCGCTCATCCCGCCGGCCACCAGCTCGTCGGCGCACTCCGCCAGGTGGAACTCCAGCTCGCGGTCCAGCTCGCGCGACAGTCGGTCGGGGCGCGCCGTGTTGAGGAGACGGTGGTACCAGGCCATGGGGGCTCGCGGTTGGATGGGGTGGTCAGGCGCAGCCGAGGACGCGGCCGACGCCCGTGGTGAGGCGGATCCAGCTCTCCTGCTCCTGCTCCAGCTGCTTCTCCCCCGCCGCGGTGATGGAGTAGAAGCGCGCCTGGCGGTTCTTTTCCGTGGTCCCCCACTCGCTGCGCAGCCAGCCGTCCTGCTCCATGCGGTGCAGGGCGGGATACAGCGAGCCCTCCTCCACGCGCAGCAGGTCGGCGGAGACGCGCTGGATGTGCGAGGTGATCGCGTACCCGTGCATCGGCCCCTGCGCCGACAGGGTGCGGAGCACCAGGAGGGCGAGGGTGCCCTGGAGGACGTCGTTCCTGCGCTGCATGATGTCTCCCTAGCTGTCTACCCATAGACGTCTGGGTATATCATGCACGGCCACCCGCTCCCCTGTCAAGCACCGCGTCGCGAGCCCGGCGGACGCGGCGGTTCGTGGAGTGTGGACAGGGGTGTTATCTTACATGCGGCAGAGCCAGTCTCCCATTCCCGGAGGTCGTATTTTGTCGACGATTGATCTTGCCAGCGAGATGGCCGCGGCGCGCCAGCGCCGCGAGGAAAAGACCGCGCGACTGCTCCGCGAGTCGCGGGTGCAGGCGATCCGCGCCTCGGTGCGCCCCGGATCCTCGCGCACAGAGATCGAGGAGCACGCCCGCAGCTTCTATCCCCGGCTGGATCCCGCGCTCCTGGAGGAGGCGATCTCCCTGGTCTGCGAGATGCAGAACGTTCCCCGGACGGACGCCGTTTCCGGCTGAGCGATCGCGGCGGGGCGGGCCTCCACGGCGCCGCCCCGCCGCGCCCACGGACCCCGCGGTCCCGGCACCCCGCCGACGCATGACCTGGTTCTGGATCTTCCTGGCGCTGCTCGCCGGGGCCGCCGGGCTGCGCTACCTGGCGCACCTGCGCTCCGCGGCCGCGCGCGGCGGCCCGCCGCACGTGGACGACGACGCCCTGCGCCGCATCCTGGAGCACGGCACGTACTCCGACGGCGACGACGAGGACGACGAGCCCCTGGACCCCGAGAAGGCCGCCCGCGCCGAGGAGGAGTTCTGGGCCGAGTCCTGGGACGAGCCCGAGGAGTACCACCGGTAGCCGCGGTGGCCCGCCTCCCCCGCGCGGCGCTCCTGGCCGCCGCCCTGCTCCCGCTGGCGGGGTGCCGGCCCGCCCCCCGCTCCCTCGCCGCCCCCGGCGAGGCCCTCCGCCCCTGCCCGTCCACCCCCAACTGCGTGTCCACCGGGGCGGCGGACGCGCGGCACGCCATGCCGGCGCTCCCCTTCGCGGACGCGCCGGCGGCGGCGCAGGCGCGCGCCCGCGCCGCCCTGCTCGCGGAGCCGCGCACCCGGGTCGTGGCGGAGGCGCCCGGCTACCTGCGCGCGGAGGCGCGCAGCCGGCTGCTGCGCTTCGTGGACGACGTGGAGGTGGTGGTGGACGCGGACCGCCGGACCGTGGGGTTCCGCTCCGCGTCGCGGGTGGGGCGGAGCGACCTGGGGGTGAACCGCGCCCGCATGCTGCGCTTCTCGGAGCGCTTCCGCGCCTCCGCCGACAGCGCCGCCGCGCGCCGGTGAGCGGCGGCCCCGCCGTCCGCATAGGGACCGCCGGCTGGAGCCTGCCGCGGGAGGCGCAGCCGCACTTTCCCGCGGAGGGGACCCACCTGGAGCGCTACGGCGGCCGCTTCCCCGCCGTGGAGATCAACACTTCGTTCTACCGCCCCCACCGCCCCGCCACGTACGCCCGCTGGGCCGCCTCGGTCCCGGCCGGCTTCCGCTTCTCCGTCAAGCTGCCGAAGGCGATCACCCACGGGCTGCGCCTGCGCGGCGCAGCCGACGCGCTCGACGCCTTCCTGGCGGAAGCGGGCGCGCTGGGCGACCGCCTGGGCTGCGTGCTGGTGCAGCTCCCGCCCAGCCTGGAGCTGGACGCGGACGCGGCCGGCGCCTTCTTCGCGGAGCTGCGGGCCCGCACCGACGTGGACACGGCGTGCGAGCCCCGGCACGCCAGCTGGTTCACGGCGGAGGCGGACGCCCTCCTCGCCGGCGCGGGGGTGGCGCGGGTGGCCGCGGACCCGGCCCGGGTGCCGGAGGCCGGGGAGCCGGGCGGCGCGCCGGACCCGGTCTACTACCGGCTGCACGGCTCGCCGCGGGTCTACTACTCGGCGTACGACGCCGCGTACCTGGACGCCCTGGCCACGCGGCTGCGGGAGCACGCGGCCGCGGGGCGCCGGGCCTGGTGCGTCTTCGACAACACCGCCTCCGGGGCCGCCGCGTCGAACGCGCTGGCATTGCTCGCCCGCCTGGACGCCGACGCCTGACCCGCGCCGTCCGCGCACTTGCGCGGGCCCGCGGCGGTCCGTATCCGTTGCACCGCCACCCCGTCCGCCGGCCACCCCTCTCCCCTTCCCGGTCTCCCGATGCTCGCAGCCGCCGCCGTTCCGGACTGGGTGTACGCCGTCGTCCTGGGGGTGATCGAGGGGCTCACCGAGTTCATCCCGGTCTCCTCCACCGGGATGATGCTGCTGGCCAAGAAGGCGATGGGGCTGACCGACCCGTTCTGGAACACCTTCGCGGTGATGATCCAGCTGGGCGCCATCCTGGCGGTGGTGGTCCTGTACTTCGGCAGGCTCCGCGACCAGGTGGTCGCCCTGCCGCGGGATCCCGCCGCCCGGCGCTTCGCGCTCAGCCTGCTGCTCGCCTTCCTCCCCTCGGTGGTGCTCGGGCTGCTCCTCATCGACTTCATCAAGGGCGTGCTGTTCGACAGCCCCGCGGTGCAGTGCATCTCGCTGGTCGTGGGCGGCGTCGTGCTCCTGGCGATCGACCGGGTCGCGCCGCCGCCCGAGCACATGGACGCCACCCGGCTCCCGTTGGCCAAGTCGCTGGCGATCGGCTTCTTCCAGGTGCTGGCGATGATGCCCGGGGTGTCCCGCTCGGGCGCCACCATCGTGGGCTCCATGCTGATGCGCGTGGACAAGCGCGCCGCGGCCGAGTTCTCGTTCTTCCTGGCGATCCCGACGATGCTGGGGGCCTTCGTCCTGGACGCCGTCGAGAGCCGCGAGCAGCTCCTGGCCGCGGGCCGGCTGGAGCTCCTGGCCGTCGGCTTCGTCGTCGCCTTCCTGGTGGCGCTGGTGGTGATCCGGCTGATGCTCGCCGTGGTCACCCGCCGCGGCTTCGCCCCGTTCGGCTGGCTGCGCATCGCCATCGGCGGCGTGGGGCTCCTCCTGCTCGGGCTCGCGTAGCCCGCCGCGCGTCCCGTGATCGCCCGCGAGGCCGGCGTGCTCCTGGACCGGGTGCCGTACGCCCGCACCCGCGACCCGGGGCTCCCCCGCCTCCCCGCCGCGCCGCAGCCGGCCGGGGGCTCAGGGGTGGACGCGCCCCGCCGTGGCGGTGTCGCCCGCGAGGGGAGCCGCGGTCGCGTCGCTGCCCATCGCCCCCACGTCGGTCCCCTCCGGCGTGGGCGAGGCCGGGTTGCTGATTGCCGGCGCCGCCGCGTCGGGAACGACTGCGCCGGGCGCGCCGGGCGTGGTCGCCTCCGGGACCGGGGCCTCGGAGGGCTCGTTGGTGGCCGGGGCCTCCTTGTTCTCCTGGCAGGCGGCGAGCGCGGCGAGGAGCGCGGCGGCGGCGAGGGTGCGGCTGCTGGACATCGTGTTCTCCCGTGGCTGGGTGCGGGCGCCCGCGGTCGCGGACGATCCCCGGACCGGCGCGAGCCGGCAACCCGCATGCCTCCCGCTCCACTTTCACCCATGCAGATGACCGGACTTCGCATCCGCACCGCGCGGCTGGACCTCGTCGCCGCCGCGCTGACTCACGTGGAGGCCGAGCTGGAGAGCGCCGACCGGCTCGCCGCGCTGCTGGGCGCGCGGGTGCCGGCGAGCTGGCCGCCGGGCGAGTACGACCGCGGCGCGCAGGAGTACTTCCGGGAGCGGCTGGAGGAGGGCGGCGAGGCCGTGGTGGGGTGGCTGGGGTGGTATGCCGTGCGCCGCGAGACCGGCGGCGAGCCGGCGCTGCTGGTGGGGGCGGGCGGCTACCTGGGACCGCCGGGGCCGGACGGCGAGGTGGAGATGGGCTACTCGCTGGTCCCGGAGGCGCGGGGGAGCGGCTACGCCACGGAGCTGGCGGGCGCCCTGCTGGACCGCGCCCTCGCCCACCCCGGCGTGTCGCGGGTGGTGGCGCACACCGACGCCGGGAACGCGGCCTCCATCCGGGTGCTGGAGCGGACCGGCTTCCACCCCGCGGGCGCCGGCGCGGAGCCGGGGAGCCTGCGCTTCGAGGCGGCGCGGACGTCACGCGCCCGTCCCTGACCGGGCGCCGGACCCGGACGGGCGTCCAGGTCCGCCGGCTGGACAGGCCCGCTTCGCGGTAGCCGACGCAAGCCGCGCCCGCCGGGGCGATCTCTCCGGCGGACGCGGTGTACCGGGCGCACGCGAGTCCACTCCCCCAGCCACCCCGTGACCGATCCCCGGATGACACCCGATCCCGCGGCGCCCGGCGAGGGCGCAGTCGTCCTGTTCGACGGCGTGTGCAACCTGTGCAACGGCTCCGTGCAGTTCATCGTCCGGCACGACCCGGCCGGGCGCTTCCGCTTCGCCTCGCTCCAGTCGGAGGCGGGGCAGGCGCTGCTCCGCCGCCACGGCCTGGACCCCGCGGACCTGTTCAGCGTGATCCTGGTGGAGGGCGGCCGCGCCTACGCCCGCAGCGACGCCGCCCTGCGGATCGCGCGGGGGCTGTCGGGACCCGTGAAGGCGGCGGGCGCGCTGCGCGTGGTGCCGCGGCCCCTGCGCGACGCGGTGTACGGCTGGGTGGCGCGCAACCGCTACCGCTGGTTCGGGAAGCAGGAGGCGTGCATGATCCCAACGCCGGAGCTGCGCGCCCGCTTCCTGGGCTGAGCGGCGGCGCCTTGCGCGCGGGCGGCGCCGGGCCGAGCTTGCACCGCGTCCACGCCGATCCGCCACCCGCGCCCGGGCGCCCATGCTCCGCCGCAGCCGACTCCCCGTCCTCCTCGCCGCCGCGCTCGTGACCCTTTCCTGCACGCACCCCGCCCCGCCCGCGGCGCCGCCCGCCGGCGAGCCCGTCACCTGGGACCGGATCATCGCCCAGCCCGCGCCCCCCGCCGGCGAGCGCGTGGCCTACGGCGCCGCGCCGCAGCAGTTCGGCGAGCTGCGCCTGCCGGACGGCCCCGGGCCGCACCCGGTGGTGGTGCTGCTGCACGGCGGCTGCTGGCAGAACGAGTACGACCTGGGGTACGTGGCCGCCCCCGCGGAGGCGCTGCGCCGCGCCGGCTTCGCCACCTGGACGCTGGAGTACCGCCGCATCGGCGACGCGGGCGGGGCCTGGACCGGCACCTTCCAGGACGTGGCGCGGGGGACCGACCACCTCCGCGAGCTGGCCCGCACCCGCCCGCTGGACCTGGGCCGCGTGGTGCTGGCCGGCCACTCGGCTGGCGGGCACCTGGCGCTCTGGCTGGCCGCGCGCCGCAACCTCCCCGCCGGCAGCCCGCTCCACTCCGCCGACCCGCTCCCCGTGCGCGGCGTGGTGCCGCTGGCCGGGATCACGGACCTGCGCACCTACGCCGCCGGCGCGGGGAGCTGCAACGCCGCCGTCCCGCAGCTGATGGGCGGCGCCCCGGACGCCGTCACCGACCGCTACGCCCAGGCCAACCCGCCGGAGCTGCTCCCGCTGGGCGTCCCCGTGCGCCTGGTGCAGGGGGACCGCGACCCCATCGTCCCCGCCGCGCAGGCGACCGCCTTCGAGTCCGCCGCCCGCGCCGCCGGCGACGACGCCCGCGTGGTGCTGCTGGAGGGCGCCGGCCACTTCGACGTGGTGGCGCCCTTCGCGCCGGCCTGGAGCGCGGTGGAGCGGGCGATCCGGGAACTGATAGGGGACAGGGGATAGGGGACAGGGGACAGCCTGCAACGGCGGGCCCTCACCCGGCTCGCTCGAGGCTCGCCACCCTCTCCCAATTCTGGGAGAGGGGAGCAACTACGGGTACGGCAAGCAGTTCTCCCCTCTCCCGCTTGCGGGGGATTGGAGGGGGCAGGTCGTGGGGGAGGGGGCCTGCCACGGCGCGCCGATGCCCGCCCCCCGGGGAGCCCTCCCCCGGCACGGGGGAGGGTGGCGGCGATAAAGCCGCCG
>DASVQR010000162.1:0-2685 GCA_036389055.1 Longimicrobiaceae bacterium
TCGTTCTCCCCTCCCCCTTGCGGGGAGGGGCCGGGGGAGGGGGTCCGCCGTTGCAGGCTGTCCCCTGTAACCTGTTCCCTGTCCCCTACCGTTAACTCGTTGCCCTGTTGCAACTTGTTTGCAGGTTCTTGCGCCGGTCCCGTCCACGACGTATCCTGGTAGCCTCTCAGCAACACTCCTTCCCGCGGTACTCCGCAGGGCGATCCGAGAACGGCAAACCCGTCGAAAGGCGGGGACGCAAAGCTACGAGGCTACCGCGCGCGCCATCGAGTGCCGCCACGCCAGTCGAGCCGATCGAAGCTCCCGAAGACATGCACCCAGACCTCCGCACCGTCCGCGCGTCCGTTTCCGTCCGCTTCCTCCCCGCACAGACCCGAGCTCCCGGACCCGCGCGGCGCCTCGCCGCCCGGTCCGCCGTGCTCTGCGGCGCGCTGGCGCTGCTCTGCGGCGCGGGACCGCTGGCGGCGCAGTCGCGCCCGACCGAGCGCACCAGCCTGGTGGGCCGCCTGCTGGGCGCGCCGCGGCTGGAGTACCTGTCCCGCCTCACCGGCATGGCGGTCCCCGTGCAGGGGGTCCGCGCCTCCAGCCTCCGCGACTCCTACCTGGAGGGGCGCTCCGGGGGCCGCACCCACGAGGCCATCGACATCCACGCGCCCCGGGGCACGCCGGTGGTGGCCGTGGCGGACGGGCAGATCGTCCGCCTGCACCAGGGGGCGCTGGGCGGCAACTCCATCTACCACGTGGACGAGGACGGCCGCACCCGCTACTACTACGCGCACCTGGAGCGCTACGCCGACGGGCTGGCCGAGGGGCAGCGGGTGAAGCGCGGCGACGTGATCGGCTACGTGGGCGACACCGGCAACGCGCAGCCCGGCGACTTCCACCTGCACTTTTCCGTGTCGCTGCTGAACGACGCGCGCCAGTGGTGGAAGGGGACGCCGCTCAACCCCTACGCGCTGCTCACCGGCAAGGACCTGGACCGGGCCAACTAGACGGACCGCTGCCCGAAGCACGCCGCGCCCGCGGGGGACGAAAGTCTCCCGCGGGCGCTTTCGTTCGTCCCCCTCCCGCGGGCCGGCGATCTCCGGGCACACAGTGTGCGGTGTCCACCATGCCCCGCTTGCTCTCCCACACGGCGTCCACGAACGAGCAATGATCATTTCGGATCGGTGAATTGACGTTCAGTTTTCAAATCATATAATTTCAGTCAGGAGATGTTTAGTCCCGAAGCTTGCCCCATCCAGGCGCCACTCCTGCTGCCCCACCGCCCCACCAATCCCCCGAGGAGGCCCACGTGGACGACCGCGACCTGCTTTCCACCGAGCTGTTCACCCATCACGTCGGGACCTACGCGCAGCCCACGGGCCCCGACCTCCTGGCCCGCACCGAGCCGTACTTCGCGTGGCAGGACGCGCGCCGGGAGCTGGGGCTGTGGCCGTACTCGCGCAGCCTGGACTATGCTCCCACCGCCGAGTGCGTGGTCCGGAACGAGTCGGGGATCGCGTCGGCGGGGCTCAACTTCTCCTCGCAGGACTACCTGGGGCTCGCCTCCCACCCGGCGATCGCCGAGGCCGCGCACCGGGCCATCCGCGACTTCGGGCCGCACAGCGCCGGCTCGGGGATGTTCGTGGGGAACACCGCGCCCTCCCTGCGGCTGGAGGCCGCGCTGGGCGAGGCGCTGGAAGCGCCGCACGTGGCGATCTTCTCCAGCGGGTGGGGCGCCGGCTTCGCGACCATCACCGGGCTGGTGCGCCCGGCCGACCACGTGGTGATGGACGCCCTCGCCCACGCCTGCCTGCAGACCGGGGCCGCGGCCGCGACCCCCAACGTCCACCGCTTCCGCCACCTGGACAACGAGGCGGTCCGCCGCCGGCTGCGCGACATCCGCTCCAGGGACACGGAGAACGCGATCCTGGTGATCACCGAGGGGCTGTTCTCCATGGACTCGGACGTGCCGGCCATCGAGGAGCTCCAGGCGATCTGCCGCGAGTGGGGGGCGACGCTGCTGGTGGACATGGCCCACGACTTCGGGGCGCTGGGGCCGCGCGGCACCGGCAGCATCGGCGTGCAGGGGATGCTGGGGAAGGTGGACCTGGTGATGGGCGCCTTTTCCAAGACCTTCGCCTCCAACGGCGGCTTCCTGGCCACGCGCTCGCCGGCGGTGCGGCAGTACGTGCGGGTGTTCGGCGGGCCGCACATCTTCTCCAACGCCATCTCGCCGGTGCAGGCCACGGTGGTGCGCGAGGCGCTGGACATCGTCCGCTCGGAGGAGGGCGACGCGCTGCGCGAGCGGCTGATGTTCAACGTGCACACCCTGCGCGGGCTGCTGGCGGAGCGCGGCATCCACTGCCTGGGCGAGCCGTCGGCGGTGGTGCCGGTCCCCATCGGCGACACGCCCACGGCCCGCATCGCCGGGCGGATGCTTGCCGCGCGGCACGTGTTCGCCAACCTGGTGGAGTTCCCGGCGGTGCCGCTCAAGGGCTCGCGCTTCCGCATGCAGGTGATGGCCACCCACACCGCGGAGCAGGTGCGCGAGGCGGCCGCGACCGTGGCGGACACCATCGAGGAGGCGCGCGCCTGGGTGCACGGCGACGAGGAGCTGCGGCAGGCGGAGGCGGCGGACTGAACGGCAGTACGGAGTACGCAGTACGAAGTACGCTTTGCCGTCGGGGGGGCGCCCGGGGC
>DASVQR010000163.1:0-11250 GCA_036389055.1 Longimicrobiaceae bacterium
GGCGGGTTCGGGCGTGCCCCCGGCTGGCGCCGGGGTCGGGCTTCGGCTCCGTAACGCACGATACAACCGTGCGTAACGGAGTCGAGCCCCGGCAAACTGCCGCCGGGTCTCGCCCCTTCGGGCCGAAATCCCTCACGCGACCGCGAAGGCGCCCCCACCGGAGATCCCGGCGGGGGCGCCTTTCACGAACTGCGTACTCCGTAATGCCGTTGCAGGCTGTTCCCTGTTCCCTGTTCCCTGTCCCCTGCTGTAAGCTTCCGCCTCCCGCCGGCATCTACCGCGTGGACGTACCCACCACGCCACCGCACCGCGCCCATGCTCACCATCGTGCAACCCACACCGCCTCCCTCCGTGCTGGAGCGCGCCGCGGGCGGCGACGCCGCGGCGCTGGCCGAGCTGTACGGCAGGTACGGGGAGGCGGTGCACCGGCTGGCGTTCCGGCTCACGGGGTCCGCCGCCGGCGCGGAGGACGTGCTCCAGGACGTGTTCGTGGGGCTGCCGGAGGCGCTGCGGAGCTACGCGGGGCGCGGGAGCCTGGAGGGATGGATCCGGCGCGTGGCGGCGCGCACGGCGCTGATGCGGATGCGCGGGGAGCGGCGGCGGCGCGAGGTGGCGCTCGACCCGCGGGAGGAGCCCGCGGCCCGCTCCGACCCCGGCGCCGTGGTGGAGCGCACCGCCATCGAGCGGGCGCTGGCCGCCCTCCCCGACGGGCTCCGCGCGGTGTTCGTGCTGCGCGAGGTGGAGGGCTACTCCCACGCCGAGATCGCCGGGCTGCTGGGGATCCGGCCGGGGACGTCCGAGGTCCGGCTGTTCCGCGCCAAGAAGCTGCTTCGAACCCTGCTCAGGAGCTCCCGATGATCCTGCACCCCCGCTTCCGGAGCCTCGCCCGGTTCGCCGCGGGCGGGCTGGAGGGCGGCGCCCGTGCGCGCGTCGCCGCGCACCTGGCCGGCTGCGGCCGCTGCCGGGACGAGGTGGCGGCGCTGCGCCGGGCGAGCGCCGACGCCCGGGCGACGCCCGTCCCCGCCCCGCCCGCGGACGCGCTGGAGCGCATCCTCGCCCGGCGCGCCGCCGGGGAGCGCGTGGTCCTCCCCGCCGCGGAGCGGGCGGCGCACCGGGGGGGGCGCCGGGTCCTCCCCGCGCTGGCGGCCTCGCTGGTGCTCCTGGTGGCCGCCGCCTCCCTGTTCGTGCGCGCGCCGGAGCTCCAGGCCGACGACAGCGAGCTGCGCCTCCTCCCGGCGCAGCCCCGGGCGGGCGCGACCGTCACGGTGGAGTACCGCGCCACCGCCAAGCTGGGCGGCGAGGAGCGGCTGGTGCTGCGCGCCCGGTTCCGCGCCGCCGGGGAGGCACGGCAGAACTTCCAGATTCCCCACCTCGGGGTCGCGGAGCTGGAAAGGACCGCGGACCGGACGTTCCGCGGCTCGTTCCGCCTCCCGGACTCGGCGGTGTACGCCGTGTTCGCCGTGGAGGACGCGCGCGGCACCCGGGTGGACGCCAACGGCGAAGCGTGGGAGCTGCTGGTCCACGCCGCGGACGGGCGGCCCCTGGCGGATGCGCTCGCGCAGCGGCGCGAGGACGCGTCCGAGCGCAACCAGCGCCTCGCCGCGGAGGCGACCCGGGAGCTGGCCCGGCTCTACCCGGAGCATCCCTGGAGCGGGCTGCTGCTTTTCTCGCTGGAGCGGAGCGAGGCCACCCGCGCCGGCGCGGACTCGCTTCGCCTGGCCCATCGGCCGCGGGTCGGGGCGTCGCACCGGCGCCTCTCGCAGGCGCAGGCTCCCTCCCCGGAGGAGATGGGCGGGCTGCTGCGGTACGCCGGCGCCGTGGGGGACACGGCCGTCGAGCGCCACTGGCGGACCCGGCTGCTCCGCGAGCACCCGGTCTCTCCCCGGGCCGTCCAGGAGCGGGTCTTCGCGCTCAGGGACGCCCACCGCGCCGACCCCGCGCGGCTCCTGGGCGAGTTCGAGCGGCTTTGGGAGGAGGCGGGCCCCGCGAGCGCGCAGCTGGCCTTCAGCGCGTACCAGACGGCGCTCGCGTCCGGCGACGCGGCGGCCGCGCTGCGCTGGGGGGAGCGCCTGGAGCGGCACGAGCCCTCGATGCGGCTGCTGCTGGTGCACACCCTCGTCCGGGTCCCGGGAGCGCGCGAGGAGGGGATGCAGCGCCTGCGGAGCGAGCTGCGCCGACTGGACGAGATGCGCCCCGAGGAGCGGATGCTCACGCAGACCGTGGACGACCAGCGCGCCACCAGCCGGCTGGTGGCCGGACGCTTCCTGGGCAGCCTGGGGCAGGCGCTGATCGCCTCGGGGCGGACCGCCGCGGGGCTGGACACGCTGGACCGCGCGGTGGAGGGAAGGTGGGACGCCGCGCTCTTCCGCACCATCGCCGACACGCGGCTCGCCACCGGGGACACCGCCGGCGCGGCCCCCCTGCTGGCGCGCGTCGCGGCGGACCCCTCCGCCCCGCCCGCCTTCGTGGACTCGGCGCGACTGCGGCTGGGGCGCCGCTTCCGGGCCTCCGCCTGGCCGGCCCAGGTCGACTCGGCCCGGGACGCGATGAGGGCGCACGTGCTGGGGGAAACGGTGAACCGCGGGCTGCGCGGACGGGTCGGCCTGGCCGACGCCGCGGGGAAGCCCTTCCGGCTGGACGCGGGCACGGAGACGCTGGTCGCCTTCTGGTCGCGCCACTGCCCGCCCTCGCTGGAGCAGCTCGGCCGGCTCCAGGCGGCGTCGGCACGGCTGCGCGCCCGCGGGGTGCGGGTGGTCGCCGTCACCGAGGAGGCGCCGTCGGAGGAGACGCGCCGCTGGCTGGCGGAGCAGGGCTTCACCTTCCCCGCGTACCACGACGTGGACGGCGACGCCGCCCGCGCCTTCGAGAACCGGGTGACGCCGCGCTACTTCGTCCTGGACGCCGCCGGCAGGATCCGCTTCGACTCCCACGCCCCCGAGGCCGCCGAGCGTGCCGCGGCCGTGCTCCAGGCGCTGCGGCGGGAGCGCGCCTCCGCGCGCTGAGCCGCTCCCCGGCGGCTCCACCGCACCCCCGGTCCGAGCGCGGTCCGGGGGTGCCCGCGCCCGCCCGCCCCGGCGGACGCAGCGCGAAAGCCGCGTGAGGGATGCGAGCGCGAAGCGGCGAGACTGCGCGGCTGTTTGCGCAGGCTCGCCTCCGTTACGCAGCGTTGTTTGCTGCGTTACGGAGCCGCAGCCCGACCCCGCGCCAGCGGGGGCACGCCCAAACTCCCCCATCGATTCGACCGGTAAACTGAGCCGTGCTCACTTGCGTTGCCCCGCACAGGATGATACATATGCAGGTTTCCGCTCCGCCCGCTCCCCGGCGCGGGCCGTTCGTGCGATCCTGACACCAGAGAACCACACCGATAATGGCAACGACCCTGCCTTCAGACGCCCAGGCCCAGGTGTTCGGGCGTGAGAGCAGCCACGGGCTCGACAAGCACGGGATCCGCAACCCGGGCAAAGTCTTCTGGAACCTGCTGCCGGCCGAGCTGGTGGAGCACGCCGTCCGCCGCGGCGAGGGGATCCTGGTGGAGGGCGGGCCCTTCAACGCCGTGACCTCGCCGCACACGGGCCGCTCGCCCAACGACAAGTTCGTGGTGCGGGACGAGAACACCGAGGCGGACGTGTGGTGGGGCAAGGTCAACCAGCCCATCTCCCCGGAGCACTACGCGGCGCTCCGCGATGACGTGCTGGCGCACCTGGAGGGGCAGGACCTGTACGTGCGCGACATGTGGGCGGGCGCCGACCCGGAGTTCCGGCTGGCGGTGCGGGCGATCACCCCGAACGCCTGGCACAACCTGTTCGCCCACAACATGTTCCGCCGTCCGGACGACGCGGAGCTGGAGGGGATGGTCCCGGGCTTCACCATCCTGCACGCCCCCGAGTACGAGGCCGACCCCGCCCGGCACGGCACCCGCACCGGCACCTTCATCCTGGTCAACTTCACCGCGAAGGAGGTGATGATCGGGGGGACGCGCTACGCGGGCGAGCTCAAGAAGTCCATCTTCAGCATCCTCAACTACCTGCTCCCGAAGCAGGGTGTGCTCGCCATGCACTGCTCCGCCAACGTGGGGCCGGACGGGGACACGGCGCTGTTCTTCGGGCTGTCGGGGACGGGGAAGACCACGCTCTCGGCGGACCCGGAGCGCGGGCTGATCGGCGACGACGAGCACGGCTGGAGCGACCGCGGGATCTTCAACTTCGAGGGCGGCTGCTACGCCAAGGCGGTCAAGCTCTCCCCCGAGGGCGAGCCGGAGATCTACGCCACCACGCGCATGTTCGGGACGGTGCTGGAGAACTGCGTGGTGGACGAGAAGCGCCGGGTGGACTTCGACGACATCTCCATCACGGAGAACACCCGCATCTCGTACCCGCTGCACTACATCCACAACTTCGTGCCCGAGGCGCAGGGCGGTCACCCGCGCAACATCGTCTTCCTGACGGCGGACGCGTACGGCGTGCTCCCCCCCCTGTCGCGGCTCACGCCGGAGCAGGCGATGTTCTACTTCCTGTCCGGCTACACCGCCAAGGTGGCCGGCACGGAGCGCGGGGTGAAGGAGCCGCAGCCCACCTTCTCGGCGTGCTTCGGGCAGGTGTTCCTCCCGCTGCACCCCGGCGTGTACGCCGACCTGCTGGGCAAGAAGATCGAGGAGCACGGCTCGCGGGTGTGGCTGGTGAACACCGGCTGGACGGGCGGGCCCTACGGCGAGGGCTCGCGGATGAAGCTGGGGTACACCCGCGCCATGGTGCGCGCGGCGCTGGCCGGCGAGCTGGACGGCGTGGAGACGGCGGAGGCGCCGTTCTTCGGGCTCCAGGTGCCCACCCGCGTCCCGGGCGTACCCTCGGAGGTGCTCCTCCCGCGGGAGACCTGGCAGGACCGCGCGGCGTACGACGCCAAGGCCGCCGAGCTGGCCGAGGCCTTCCGCAGGAACTTCGAGCAGTTCGCCGACCGCGTCCCCGAGGCGGTGCGGAACGCGGGCCCCGGCGGGCGCTGAGCGGCACCGCCCCACCGCTGGAGCAGGAAACGAGAGGCGCCCCCGGCCGACGGCCGGGGGCGCCTCTCGCGTCGGGGGCTACACAGCGAGGATGCTACACACATTGCGCATGGACAAACCTTGTACAAATATTGTGCACGGGCTATACAACCCTTAGACAGATCCCGGTCGCACACACGAGAATCGGAGAGGACCATGCGCATCGCACGCTCGCTCGTCGCAGCCGCCTTCGCCCTGATGGCCGCCGCCGCCCCCTCCGCCGCGCGCGCCCAGGCCGCCGGCGGCGACATCGTGGAGGTGGCCCAGGCCAACGGATCGTTCGGGACGCTGCTCGCCGCGGCCGAGGCCGCCGGGCTGGTGGAGACGCTCAAGGGTGCCGGGCCCTACACGGTGTTCGCCCCCACGGACGCGGCGTTCCGCAAGCTCCCGGCGGGCGCGGTGGACGCGCTGCTGGCCGACCGGGAGCGGCTGCGCGCCGTGCTGCTGTACCACGTGGTCCCCGGGCGGGTCACGGCGGCCCAGGTGAGCGGGATGAGCAGCGCCGCCACCGTGGGCGGCGCCGACGTCCGCGTCCGCGCGCAGGGCGGCTCGGTGATGATCAACAACGCCCGGGTGGCGCAGGCGGACGTGGCCGCCAGCAACGGGGTGATCCACGTGATCGACACCGTGCTGATGCCGCCGATGGCGTCGCGCAAGTAGCCGTGCGCAACGGCAATGCGGCGGGGAGGAGGGCCCTGGCCCTCCTCCCCGCCGCGCTCGCGGCCGCCCTGTGGGCCTGCGCTCCCGGCGAGGCGTCCACGGAGGAGCCTCGCGCCGCTCCCGTCCCGGCGGAAGCGCCCGCACCGGCACCGCCTCCGCTCCCGGCCGCCGTCCCGCCCGCGCCTCCGCCGCAGCCGCTGCGGATCGAGGTGTCGCTTGCCGCGCGGCGGCTCTGGCTGCTGCAGGGGGAGGACACGCTCCTCTCGGCACCAGCGGGGATCGGCAAGGGGACCACGCTGCGCCACGAGGGGCGCGAATGGCGGTTCGTCACCCCGCGCGGAGAGCGCGCGGTGCTCGGCAAGGCCGCGGACCCGGTGTGGACGCCGCCGGACTGGCACTACGTGGAGGTGGCGCGGGAGAACGGCTTCGAGCTGGCGGCGCTGGAGCGCGGCGCCCCGGTGGAATTGCCGAATGGGACCCGGCTGGAGGTGCGCGGCGAGGAGGTGGGGACCGTGTTCGCGGACGGCGCTTGGGAGCCGTTCCCGCCGGGGGAGGAGATCGTGCTGGACGGCGTGCTCTACGTGCCGCCGCTGGGCACCCGGCAGCGGCGGGTGAGGGGGGAGCTGGGCACCCACAAGCTGGACCTGGGCGACGGGTACCTGATCCACGGCTCGCGCGACGGCGAGGGGGTGGGCACGCGCGCCAGCCACGGGTGCATCCGCCTGCGCAACGCCGACGTGGAGCGCCTGTTCCGCGCCGTGCCGGTGGGCACGCCGGTGCTGATCCGCTAGGGAAAGAAGACGCGGATGGCTGCCGGTATTCGGGACCGCGTCGCGGTTCAGGAGGGGAGCCGGATCCCGGGACGCTGCGCCGCGAGCCAGCCGGATCCCGCGTCCATCAGCCGGGCGGCGACCTCCCGCAGCCGGGCGAGGGCCTCCGGCTCGACCTCGCTCTCCCAGTCGTACAGGACGCCGTGCCGGCCCAGCCGGAGGCCCTGCATCTCGTCGGCCAGCTCCGACACCTCCGGGACGCCGAGCGCCGCGACGGCGTAGAAGGTGTTGTGGTGGTGCCCTCCCACCGCGCCGCGGACGCGGTACCCGGAAGCCCGGAGCACCGCGGTGCAGGAGTGGAAGGCGGACTGGTAGGCGTGCGTGAAGGCTCCCTGGTCGCTCAGCCCCTGCGCCGCCGAGTCCCGCAGCTCGCGCGCGGCGCTGCGCCAGAGGCCCTCCACCTCGGGTCGGACGCCGCCACCTCCTCCAGGCTCCGCGACTCGACCAGCCTGGCGATCCGGTGCCCGCTCATGCCGCGGAGGGAAGCGTTCCGGAGCGGTCGGGAACGACCCACCACTTGGGTCCGTCCACGACCCTCCGGACGAAGGCGTTGTCGCCCGCCAGCCGCCTGCGCAGCATGTCGGGGCTGTACAGCGTGACCTCCACGGGCCGGCCGAGCAGCACGGAGGCCTCCGCCGCCCCGCGCCCCAGGTCGCGCCGGGCGCCCTCGCCGGCGACGACGAACAGGTCCACGTCGCTGTCCGGCCGCGTGTCCCCCCGCGCGAAGGAGCCGAACACGAAGGCGGCGTCCACCCCCTGGACCATGGCCAGGGCCCCGGACAGGACCTCCGCGGGGTGCGCGAACTGGCGCACCATCTCCCGCAGTGCGCGCCACCCCGGGTGCTCCTCGTCGGCGCTGACGACCACGTTCCGTCCCTCGCGCCGGCGCTCCACCAGCCCCAGGGTCTCCAGCCGCGTGAGCTCGTTCTCGAGCGACCTGCGCCCCAGGCGGGTGAGGCGGCCGAGCAGCCGGAGGTGGACGGAGCGGTCCGGGTGGAGGGCAAAGAAGATCACCAGCCTCGCCAGCGCAGGAGAGGCAAGCACGGAGGCGAGGCCGCGAGGCTCCCTCCCATCGCCGGGGATCTCTTCGATGCTCATGCTGTCCTACAAGGTAGGACAGTCGCCGGCCAGCGACAAGCGGGCCGCCGTCACTCCGCCCGGGTCCACACCAGGATCACGCCGCAGGTGGACTGGCCGGCGTATTCGGCGGGGACGGCGGCGGCCCCGGCGTACCCCTCGATCGCCTCCACCTCCCCCGGCGGCAGGCTCTCCAGCAGCTCCATGTCGCCGAGCATCCCGTCCACGTACACCCTGGGGACGCAGCCGCCCGACAGGCTGGCGGCACCGCGGCGGGAAAGCACCTGCATCCGCCCTCCCGGCCTGCTCACGGTGAAGCCGCGCAGCCGCCCCAGCGCGATCCCCAGGTCCGGCGACAGGGTCTCGAACCGGGCCAGGTCCTCCCGCGTAAGGTAGGAGCCCTGCCCCATCCGCTGGCGCCGGTAGAAGCCCACCCGAGAGAGCGCGACGCGCTGCCGCAGCCCCACCACCCGGAGCGTGTCCAGCCCCACCGGCGCGGGCGTCAGCGTGACCCGGATGCGCAGGTCCGCGCCCGGCTGGAAGCGGATGATCGCGTTCTCGGGGGTGTACCCGGTGCGCCGGATGATGACCAGCCGGGAGCCGGGCGGGATCCGCTCCACCGCGGCGATCCCGGCGCTGTCCGAGAGCGCGGCGGCCGGCGCGCCGCTCACCCGGACCTGCGTGCCCGCGACCGGGCGGGCGGCGCTGTCCACCACCTCCACGGCCAGGCGGGCCGGCTCCCCGCCCTGGGCGCGCAGGGGCGAATTCCGGAAGAACGGAGCGAGCACGACGACGAGGAGCGCGGCGAGGGCGTACGGGGGTCGGGACATGGCGGCGGGCGGGTGCGGGCGGTGACGGGAAAGGACGGGCGGACTCGCCCACAATCTAGCTCCCGCCGATACTATGGACAGTCCCCGCGCGAAGCGGCGGGCGGCCGGCGGTGACCGGAACGTGACGTCCGTCACTTCTTGACACCCCACCCCGCCGGGCCTAGACTCCCCCCCTTCTCATGCGACAATCCGATCCGCCCCCGCCCCAGGAATTCGAGGTCGTCCGCGACCCGGTCTGGAACACCATCCGGCTCGACCCGGTGGCGGTGCGCGTCATCGACACCCCGGAGTTCCAGCGGCTGCGGCACATCCGCCAGCTGGGGCTGGCGTACCTCGTCTATCCCGGCGCCACGCACACCCGCTTCGACCACGCGCTGGGCGTGTACCACCTGGCGCGGCGCACCCTGTCGCTCCTGGGCGAGCGCGGCGAGCTGGAGCGCGTGGACCCCGCGGACTGCCGCGTGGTGCCGTACGCCGCCCTGCTGCACGACATCGGGCACTACCCGTTCTCGCACGCGCTGGAGGAGCTGGACGCCGACCGCGTCCCCGGGCACCACGAGGAGCACACCGCGCGCTTCCTGGCCGCCGAGGGGATCCGCCGCGCCCTGGAGGAGGTGGCGCCCGACGCGCCGGCGCGCATCGAGGCGCTGATCCGCGGCCGCTCCGCGTCGCCGCTGCAGGGGCTGGTGTCCGGGAGCCTGGACCTGGACAAGATCGAGTACCTGCGGCGCGACGCCATGTTCTGCGGCGTGCCGTACGGCGAGGTGGACGTGGACCGCCTGATCCACGCGCTGGCGCTGCTCCGCGACCCGGAGAGCGGGCGCTGGGAGGTGGGGATCCACGAGAAGGGCTCCTCCGCGCTGGAGTCGCTGCTCTTCGCCAAGTACCAGATGTTCCGCAACGTCTACTGGCACCACGCCGTGCGCGCCGCCACGGTGCTGTACAAGCGGCTGGTGCAGGAGGCGCTGGACGCCGGCGTGCTCCGCCCCGCGGAGCTGGTGGGCAAGACCGACGAGCAGCTGCTGTGGACGCTGGAGCTCCGCGCGGAAGGGCGCGACGACCCCGGCGCCCGCCGCGTGGCCGGGAAGTGGATCCCGGCGCTCCGCGGACGGCGGCTCCCCAAGCGCGCCCTGGAGATCCCCGGCGACGCCGTGCGCGAGCTGCCGGTGGACGGGTGGATCGCGCAGGACACCGACCTGCTCCGCCGGCTGGAGGACCACCTCGCCGCCCGGCTGGGGCTGGGGCCCGGTGAGGTGTTCGTGGACTACCCGGAGAAGCCGCGGATGATGGGGCTGGACCTGCTGGCGCTGCGCCGCGGCGGCGCCGTGCAGCGCCTCACGGAGGGGGGGAGCGCCGGGCTCATCGACCTCCCGCGCGTGTCCGACGAGCTGTACCACACCGCCCGCGTCTTCCGCGTCTTCACCGCTGAGCGGAGGGAGGTCGCGCCCGGGGAGGTGCTCCCCCTCCTCGCCCTCCCGCCCGCCGAGCTGCGCAGCCGCCTGGCCCACACCGCACCCGTCCCGTGAGCGAAGCCTACGCCGATCCCGGGGTCGCCCCGGGCGGGCTCCCCCCGCGCGTGATGATCGCCGAGGACGACCCCGCCTCCGCGTCCATGCTGCGCGTGATGCTGCAGCGCGCCGGGTACGACGTGGCGCTGGCGCCGGACGGCCCCACCGCGCTGCGCCTGCTGGACGAGGAGGAGCTCCCCGACGTGCTCCTGCTGGACTGGATGCTCCCCGGCATGTCCGGGCTGGAGGTGTGCCACCGGGTGCGGCAGCGCTGGGACGCCTACGCGCTCCCCATCCTGATGGTGACCGCCAAGACCGACGCCGAGAGCATCTACGCCGCCTTCGACGCCGGGGCCAGCGACTACATCGCCAAGCCGTTCCGCGGCGCCGAGCTGCGCGCCCGCATCACCGCCCAGATCCGCACCCGCCGCCTGGCCGAGGAGCGGCGCCGCATGGAGGAGCAGCTGAGGGAGAGCGACAAGCTTTCCTCGCTGGGGCTGCTGGCCAGCGGCGTGGCGCACGACCTCAACAACCCGCTCGCCAGCATCAGCGGCTACGCCCAGCTCCTGCTGCGCGGCGAGGACGACGCCGAGCGCACCGCCGACCTGCAGCGCATCCTCCGCGAGGTGGAGCGCTGCCGGGGCATCGTCCGGAGCCTGCTGGGCTTCGCGCGCCGCAGCGAGCCCGAGCGCCACCCGGTGGACCTGACCGCCGCCCTGCGCGAGATCCTGGAGTTGCGCGAGCGCGAGCTGCGCGCCTCCGGGGTCCGCCACGCGCTGCGCGCCCCGCGCTCCGTGCCGCCGCTCATCGCGGACGCCAGCCAGCTCCAGCAGGTGTTCCTGAACATCGTGCTCAACGCCGAGCACGCGCTCCGCCAGCGCGGCGGCGGCACCCTCCGCATCACCGTGCGCGAGACGTCCGACGGCTCCGGCCCGAGGTGTGTGTACGTAGATTTCTTCAATGACGCCCCGCCCATCCCGCCCGAGGTGCTGCCGCGCATCTTCGACCCGTTCTTCACCACCAAGTCCAAGGACGAGGGCACCGGGCTGGGGCTCGCCGTGTCCCGCCGCATCGTGCGCGACCACGGCGGCGACATCACCGTCCGCAGCGACGTTCAGGGTACCGTTTTCTGCGTACAGCTCCCGGTGGCTGGGTCCGGAGCGTAGAGGCGGCGGGCCGCTACGGAGCCCGGACGATACTGCCGTCCGGTCTCCTCCGCGGGCTCGGCGAGCCCCCGCAAACTGCCGCGGGGTCTCACCTCGCCGGCGGGAGACTCGCCAAACCGCCGGCGAGTCTCCCGCCGTACAGCA
>DASVQR010000164.1:0-107104 GCA_036389055.1 Longimicrobiaceae bacterium
CGAACCCCGGACAGCCCTCCCCCGGCACGGGGGAGGGTGGCGGCGATAACGCCGCCGGGTGGGGGCTCCCGGCGGACGCCAGCGCGATCCCCGCGTGAGACGTGCAACTGTAGTACTAGGCAACCCCGGAGCCATGACGTCGAAATGGTTAGCGGCGGATCGCTCCGTCTTGACTCGGCTGCCAAATTAACCGATCAGCCTGTTTGGCAGGGACTGGTGGGGCATCGACGCCACACCGTTCTGGATACATAATCAGCCATATTCATTGCGGATCCGTACCGGCGGGCATGTCGCTGGACGCAACGCATCTGGCTTACGGCATGTGGCGAGATCACTTAGTTCCGCGTTACGCAACACACACAAACGGGCGTTCATTGCAGAATATTCGTCAGCTCGAATGGCACGACACTGGTAATTGGTCGCAACTGAGCGAGCGCCCGGCGACGCGATGCTTGCTGCCTGCCGGGACCCTGCGATTGTGATGACCGCGTCCGCGTGAAGCCCCCGGCTCCGCCGTCTCAGCCGTCGCCTTGATCAGACATGTTCGCGCATCCTTCGCCGTTCCGATCCCGCGCCTGGCGGGCAGTCCTGAACCCGGCGGTCGCCACCCGGACCGCGGCCCGGCGCTTCTCGCTGGGGCCCCGCGGGCGCGCGGCGGCACTCTCCGCCTGGATCTTGGCGGCGCCGCTCGCCTGTACGCTGCTGGTGGTGTCCCTCCTCGGCGATCATCTTCCGACCCCCTCCTCGCAGGCGCTGCGCGTCCTGCTCTGGATGGCCGCCACCGTCGTCCTGGTGCGGCCGGCGCTCGCACGTCCCCTCACGCTGACGTCGGTGATCACCGGCCTGCTCCGCGGGGCCGTGCCCGTGGGCGTGGCCCTGCTGGCGGTCTCCGCGCCGTGGCACGGGGCGCTGGCCGGCTTCGCCACGCTGGTGCTGGCGGCGTTCGCCGAGGAGGTGGTGTTCCGGTGGCTGCTCCCCCTGCGGTGCGGCGAGGCGCTCGCCCGCGCCTTGCCCGCACGGCGTACCGCGTTGCTGGCGCTGCTGGCCCCCCAGGTGGCGTTCGCGCTGGGCCATACGGTGGCGCGCACGGCGGAAGCGGCCTTCACCCCCGCCCTGTCTCCGGCGCAACTCGCACATCTCGTCCTTGCCGGCGTGCTTCTGCAGACGGTACGGCTCGCGTACGGCCTGGGCGCGGCCACGGGCGTGCATGTCGCCGTGAACTACCTGGTGATGATGGGCGCCACCCGGTTCAGCGATCCCGGTTTCCTCGCCCTGCTCCTGCTGTCGGCGGCCAGCCTCGTCCTGCTCGAGGCCGCCCGCCGTCTCGCCGCGGCGGAGGTTCCGTCGCGGACCCTTCCCACCTTCACCCAAGAGAGGCCGTATGCTTCGTAAGCAGTACACCGCAGCTGTCCTCGTCGCTGGGCTTGCGGGCGCGTTCGTCGCCTGCTCGTCGGACGAGGGGGTGGAGACGCCCATGGCCCCGGCTGCGCCCGTGAGCCAGGCTGCCCCGAAGGCCGCCCCCGTGGCAGCGTCGGCGTCCGCGTCGTCGCAGGAAGCGGGCGCACCCGGGCAGGCCCAAGGGGCCGGTGCGCCCGGCCAGACAAATGCCGCGGGCGCGCGGCTCACGCCGGCGCAGCTGCGGGCGAACGTGGCGTGGGTCGGCCGGATGCACACCGAAGCCATGGACGAGGCGACGAGGGACGAGAAGCGCTGGCTGCGGGCGGCGGGCGGCACCGACCGGGCGGCGCGCTGCCGCGCGGTGGCGAACCTGACGGAGAAGTACCTGGCGCGGGCGCAGCGGGAGCAGGGCACGCTGCGGGGGCACGGCCGCGCCACCGCCGTGCGCGCCACCCGCATGACCGGTCCATGCGAGGGTGCCGGCGCCCTTTCCATCATGAGCCCGGCCGCCCTGATGCAGGACTACGTCTACTCCCCCGAGGACGGTGAGCCCGTCACCGGCGCGTACGAATCCTATGTCCCGCAGATCCAGGCCGCCGTCGACAACGCCTGGTCGTCCAGCGACGCCCACGCCGCCGTGAACCAGGTGCTGGCGAGCGCGTCGGGGATCCCCGACCCGGACCTGCAGGTGCTGTACGCCCAGGCAGACCTGGCCCTCTCGTCCGTGAGCTACTGGTACGACTACGAGTACTCGGGCGCCATGGACCTGGCGCTGGAGCAGCGCTACGCGGATAGGGCGGACCGGTCGATGATGTACTCGATCTTCAGCCCCATGCAGCGGTCGCGCTGGCGGGTGGTCGGCGGCGCGGACGTGATCGGGTGCGCCGCCGGCGTGGCGGACAAGTGGTTCCTGGGCGCGGGCGGCCCGGTAGGGTGGAAGGTGCTGGCGGGCGCGTGCGCCATCTGGGGCATCGGTGGCTCCGCCGCGACCTGGTGGGCGCTGTGAGGTCATGCCAGGGGTGATGGCCGCCGCGCTGGCTCGCGGCGTGCTCGCCTGGCTCGCCATGGTGGCGCTCGGCACGGTGTCGGCCCTCGCCGTGCCGGGCGCCCTGTGGATCGTGGTCGCCGCCGCGTGGACGGCGAGCGACCTCATCGACCGCGGTGCGTGCAGTCGCCCGTGGATGGAAAGGAGGAGCGCGTGATGATGCCCGTACGAGACTTTCCCTGGAGCGTGACGGCGCTGGGCGCGGTGGTGTTCACCGTCCTGCGCTACGCCGCGGGTGCCGGCGCCCGGTGGCTCGGCGCACCGGCCGACGGGACGCCGAGCGGCCTGTGGGCGCTCCCCCTCACCCTGCTGGTGGGGCTGATCCTCTCCGCCGCGCTCACGTGGGTGGTGCTGGCGGATGGGGACGGCACCACGGCCGCACGCGCGCTGCGACGCGCGGCCCTGTTCTGCGTGGTGCCCGTCGCGGCCGTGGCTGGCGCCGCGGCGGCGGGAAGCATCGACGCCACCCGTGCCGGGCTGGGGATCGCCGCCGTGGTCGTCGGCAGCCTGGTGACCGCCAGCCTGGTCGCCGCGCGGGTGCCCGCGCACGGCTGAAGACGCGGCGGACGCTTGACGGCGATCGACCGAGCTCGAGGACGGTCCAAGACGGCACGCGGTGCTCCCGCGAATCAAGGCATCGGGAAAAATCGGGTGAGCAGCGCAGGCCTCGGCGGACGAACCGTCGGGGCCTGCTGGCGTACGCCCATAGCCACGCGACCCGAGCGGAGAGGAGCGAGCGTCGCGGGCCGAGGAGCCGCAGCCCGACCCCGCGCCAGCGGGGGCACGCCCGAACCCGCCGTCAAACAGAACCGGGGCACCTCGCAGGAGGCGCCCCGGCAGACCAACACCCCACCCGGAAAACCGAAGATCAGGCCGGCATGAACAGCGCGATCAACCAGTACGACACCGCCGCGATCACGAACGCCGCGGGGATCGTCACCACCCACGCCCACACGATCCGCCCCGCCACCCCCCACCTCACCGCCGAAAGCCGCTGCGTGGCCCCCACGCCGACGATGGCGCCGGTGATGGTGTGCGTGGTGCTCACGGGAATGCCCAGGTGCGTGGCGAAGAAGATCGCCGCCGCGCCCCCGGTCTCCGCGCAGAACCCGCCCACCGGCCGCAGCCGCGTGATGCGCGTGCCCATGGTGTGCACGATGCGCCACCCGCCGAACAGCGTCCCCAGGCCGATGGCCAGGTGCGCCCCGAACTTGATCCAGAACGGGATGTGGTCCGGGTCCGTGATGTAGAAGTGCCGCAGGAACCCCGTCTGGCCGGCGAACGAGGCCTGCGACGCCACCAGGAGGCTCATGATGATCCCCATGGTCTTCTGCGCGTCGTTGGCCCCGTGCGAGATGGAGAACAGCGCCGAGCTCGCCAGCTGCGCCCCGCGGAAGATGCGGTCCACCTTGCTGGGGCGTGTGCGGTGGAAGATCCACAGCACCGCCAGCATCAGCCCGAACCCCGCCGCCATGCCGATCATGGGCGACAGGGCGATGAAGCTGAGCGTCTGGATCCACTTGGTGCCCCACTCGATCGCCGCCCACCCCGACTTGGCGACCGCCGCCCCCGCGTACCCGCCGATCAGCGCGTGCGACGAGCTGGAGGGAATGCCGTAGTACCAGGTGATCAGGTTCCACACGATGGCCCCGATGAGCCCGCCCAGGATCACCGTGGGGGTGACGATGTCCAGGTCGATCATCCCGCTCCCGATGGCCTTCGCCACCGCGGTGCCGAAGATGAACAGCGCGATGAAGTTGAAGAAGGCCGCCCAGACCACCGCCGCCAGCGGGCTGAGCACCCGCGTGCCGACCACCGTCGCGATCGAGTTCGCCGAGTCGTGGAACCCGTTGATGAAGTCGAAGACGAACGCGACCGCGACGATGAGGAGGATGTACGTGATCACGGTCAGCCGTTCTTGATGGAGATGCTCTCCAGCACGTTGGCCACGTCCTCGCACTGGTCCAGCGCGTCCTCCAGCCGCTCGTACACGTCCTTCCACTTGATCACTTCCAGCGGGTCCGGCGTGCCCCGGAACAGGTCGCCCACCGCCGCGTGGTAGATGGCGTCGCCCTCCTCCTCCAGCAGCTTCAGCTCGCGCGCCCGCTCCGCCACCACCTTGGGGCGCTTCATCTCCTTGACCGCGGCCTCGATCGCCGACCCGGCGCGCTGCAGCACCTCCGTCAGGCGGATCGCGGGCTCGCGCGTCTCGCGGATGTGGAACATCTGCACGCGGCGGGCGGTGCCGTCCAGCATGTCGATGACGTCGTCCAGGCGCGACGCGAGGAGGTGGATGTCCTCCCGGTCGATGGGCGTCACGAAGCTGCGGTCGATGCGGTCGATGACGTCGTGCGTGAGCTGGTCGGCCTGGTGCTCCAGCTCCTTGATGGCGGCGACGTGCTGGTCGAGCGCCTGCGGCTCGGAGAACATGCGGTGGACCAGGTCCGTGCACTCGCAGAGGCGGCGCGCGAGCGCCTCGAACAGGTCGAAGAACTTCTCATCCCGCGGGATCAGACCCATCGGATGCTCCTGGCGTCGTTTGTAACGAACGGGGCGGCCGGCCCGGGCGGGGCCGGCCGGACTGCGCCGCGGCCCGCACGGGTGGCCGCGGCGGCACCAAAGTACTTGCCGCGCGGGCGATTCGAAAGGGTGGACACCCCGCAACGGCGCCGCCGCGGGGAGCCCCGGACACCACCGGCGTTACCTGTTCCCCTGTGGGACGTTACAGGACCGTTACAGCACCCCGGTAGGTTCCCCGCGTTCGCTGGGCGACCAGACAACTCCATCCTCTGGAGAACGGATGACACCGACGAGGATTGCAGGCTTCACTCTCCTGGCGGGATCCCTGGCGCTCGCCGCGTGCGGCGGCGAGGGCGGCGGAAGCGGGGCCACCCCGGGCGCGATGGCCAAGGGCGGCGCGGAGGCGGGCGGCGGCGCGGGGAGCGTGGCGCTCACCGGCGCGGGGGCGACCTTCCCGTATCCCATCTACTCCAAGTGGTTCGACACCTACGGGCGCGAGAACCCGGTGCGCATCACCTACGGCTCCATCGGCTCCGGCGGCGGCATCCGCCAGGTCACCGAGGGGACGGTGGACTTCGGCGCCTCGGACGCCCCCATGAACGAGGAGGAGCTGTCCAAGGCGCCGGGGATGCTGCACATCCCCACGGTGCTGGGCGCGGTGACGGTGGCGTACAACCTCCCCGGCGTGCAGCAGCCGGTGCGGCTCACCGGCGACGTGCTGGCCGACGTGTTCGCCGGACGGATCACGAAGTGGAACGACCCCCGCATCGGCGGGCTGAACCCCGGCGTCGCGCTGCCCGCGCGCGACATCCTGGTCGTGTACCGCACCGACGGCAGCGGCACCACCTACGTGTTCACCGACTACCTGTCGGCGGTGAGCCCGGCGTGGAAGCAGCAGGTGGGCGTCGGCAAGTCGGTGAAGTGGCCCACCGGGCTGGGCGCAAAGGGCAACGAGGGCGTCGCCGGGCAGGTCAAGCAGACCCCGGGCGCGGTCGGCTACGTGGAGCTGGCCTACGCGCGCTCCACCGGCCTGCAGACGGCCTCCGTGCAGAACAGGGCCGGGCAGTTCGTGCAGCCCTCCGTGGAGGCGACCACCGCCGCCGCCGAGGGGCTGGCGCAGCAGCTGGGGCCGCAATCCGACTTCCGCGTCTCCATCGTCGACCCGGCCGGGGCGGCGGCGTACCCCATCGCCTCGTGGACGTACCTGCTGGTGCCGCCGCAGATGGGGGACTGCGCCAAGGCCCGCGCGCTGGCCGACGTGGTCCGCTGGGGCCTCGGCCCCGAGGGCGACCGGCAGGCCGCCGAGCTTCACTACGCGCCGCTCCCCGCAGACATCGAGCGGCAGGTGCTGGCCCGGCTGGGGACGCTGACCTGCGGCCCCCAGCGCCAGCCGGTGGCCGCGGCGGCGAGCTGACGTGGCGATGCAGCCCGTCCCGGAGGAGGCCGGCGCACTCGCCGGCCCCGCTCCGGCCCGCCCCCTGACGCTCTCGGCGGGGCGGGGGAACCTGGCCGACCGCGTCTACGGGTGGGCGCTGCTCGGCATGGGGCTGGTGATCCCCCTGCTGCTGGGCTTCCTGCTCTTCCGGGTGGGCGCCTCGGCGCTCCCGGCGCTGCGCGAGTTCGGGTGGGGCTTCCTCGCCAGCAGCGAGTGGAACCCGGTGGAGGGGGAGTTCGGCGCGCTCCCGTTCGTGTTCGGGACGCTGGCCTCGTCGCTGCTGGCGCTGGTGATCGCGGTGCCGCTGGCGGTGGGGCTCGCCATCTTCCTCACCGAGCTGGCGCCGCGCTGGGTGGCCGCGCCGGTGGCCTTCGGCACCGAGCTGCTGGCGGCGATCCCCAGCGTGGTGTACGGCCTGTGGGGGATCTTCGTGCTGGTGCCCTGGCTGCGCTCGGCGATCCAGGAGCCGCTGGCGAACTCGCTGGGCGACAGCGTCGTGCTCTTCCGCGGGCCGGCGTACGGGGTGAGCATCCTGTCCGCCGGGACCATCCTGGCCATCATGATCGTCCCCTTCATCTCCGCGGTGTCGCGCGAGGTGCTCGCGGCCGTGCCGCGGGTGCAGCGCGAGGGGGCGCTGGCGCTGGGCGCCACCCGCTGGGAGATGACCTGGCAGGTGGTGCTCCCCTACGCCACGCCGGGGATCATCGGCGCCACCATCCTGGGGCTGGGGCGCGCCCTGGGCGAGACCATGGCCGTGACCATGGTCATCGGCAACCGCCCGGAGATCACCGCCTCGCTCTTCTCGCCGGGCTACACCATGGCCAGCGTGCTCGCCAACGAGTTCTCGGAGGCGAGCACCGACCTGTACCTGGCGGCGCTGATGGAGATCGCGCTGATCCTGTTCGGCATCACCATCGTGGTGAACACCTTCGCGCGGCTGCTGGTGTGGCGCGTGGCGCGCAGGGAGGGGCGGTGAGCGCGCCCGCGATCTCCGGGCGCGACCGGCGCCGGCGCGCCGTCAACGCCGTGATGCTCACGCTCACCGGGGTGGCGGCGCTGCTCACGACCGTGCCGCTGGTGCTGATCCTGTTCCACCTGCTGCGGGCCGGCCTGTCGTCCATCAACCCGGCGTTCTTCACCCAGCTCCCGGCGCCCGTGGGCGAGACCGGCGGCGGGATGGGCAACGCCATCCTGGGAACCGTGTTCCTGGTGGGGCTGGCGGCGGCGATCGGGCTCCCCGTGGCCATCGGCGCGGGGCTCTTCCTGGCGGAGGCGGAGGGGAGCCGCTTCGCCAACGTGGTGCGGTTCCTCACCGACGTGATGAACGGGATCCCCTCCATCGTGGTGGGGATCTTCGTGTGGGCCTGGGTGGTGGTGTCCATGGGGCACTTCTCCGCCCTGGCCGGGGGGATCGCGCTGGCCATCATGCTCCTCCCCATGGTGACGCGCACCACGGAGGAGATGGTCCGCCTGGTGCCGCGCGAGCTGCGCGAGGGCGGGCTGGCGCTGGGCTTCACCCGCTGGCGCACCACGCTGGGAATCGTGCTCCCCGCGGCCCGCAGCGGGATCCTCACCGGGATCCTGGTGTCGCTGGCGCGCATCGCCGGGGAAACGGCGCCGCTGCTGTTCACCGCGTTCGTGAACCCGTACTGGGGGTGGCGGCTGGACCAGCCCATCGCCGCGCTCCCCGTGCAGATCTTCCAGTACGCCACCTCGCCGTTCGAGGAGTGGCACCGGCTGGCCTGGGCGGCCGCCCTGGTCCTGATCGGCCTGGTGCTTGCCGTCAGCCTCACGGCGAGGTTCCTGATCCGCAGTCCCTACAAGGACCGTTAAGCATGCCCGAAACGTCCACGCAGGCGTCGCCCATGGCCCCCTCGCACACCCCCGTTCCCAGCCCCGAGCGGCCGCAGCCGCGGGGCGGGGAGCCGTCGCACGCGGTCCCGGCGGTGGAGGCGAGGGACTTCTCCTTCTGGTACGGGGGGACGCGGGCGCTCAACGACATCAACCTGGTGGTCCCGGAGCGGCGGGTCACGGCGCTGATCGGGCCGTCGGGGTGCGGGAAGAGCACCTTTTTGCGCTCCATCAACCGGATGAACGACCTGATCCCCGGCACCCGCCACGACGGCGACATCCTGATCCACGGCGGCTCGGTGTACGACCCGCGAGTGGACGTGGTGCAGCTCCGCAAGCGGGTGGGGATGGTGTTCCAGAAGAGCAACCCGTTCCCCAAGTCCATCTACGACAACGTGGCGTACGGGGCGCGCGTCAACGGCATCGCCCGGGGGCGGCGCGACCTGGACGAGATCGTGGAGCGCTCGCTCCAGCAGGCCGCCATCTGGGACGAGGTCAAGGACCGGCTGGACCGCAGCGCCCTGGGGCTCTCGGGCGGACAGCAGCAGCGCCTGTGCATCGCGCGGGCGCTCGCCGTGCAGCCCGACGTGCTGCTGATGGACGAGCCGGCCAGCGCGCTGGATCCCATCGCCACGCAGAAGATCGAGGAGCTGATCTACGAGCTCAAGCGGGACTACACCATCGTCATCGTGACCCACAACATGCAGCAGGCGGCCCGCGTCTCCGACTACACGGCCTTCTTCTACATCGGCCAGCTGGTGGAGATCGGCAAGACCGACGACATCTTCACCAACCCGCGGGAGGAGAGGACCGAGGCGTACATCACCGGGAGGTTCGGGTGAGCCCCGCGGCCGGCGTCCGCCACTTCCACGAGGAGCTTGCCCAGCTCAAGAACCGGTTGCTGGACATGTCGCAGCTGGCCGAGGAGCTGGTCAAGACCAGCGTGGAGGCGCTGCTGGAGCGCGACGAGGGCAAGGCGCAGTCGGTGATCCTGGGCGACCGGGAGCTGGACGCGCTGGAGGTGGAGGTGGACGACGCGTGCATCCACCTGCTGGCGCTGCAGCAGCCCATGGCGCGCGACCTCCGGCTGATCACCATGGCGATGAAGATCAGCAACGACCTGGAGCGGGTGGGCGACCACGCGGTCAACATCGCCGAGGCCGTTCCTCACCTGGCCGGGCACCCGTTCGCGCAGTTCCCGGAGATCGAGGAGATGGCGCGGCTCGCCCGCGAGATGCTCTCCGACGCGCTGGACGACTTCGTGCGCGGCGACGCCCAGGCGGCGCGCGAGGTGTGCCGGCGGGACGACCGGGTGGACTCGCTGCACGAGTCGCTGTTCCGGATCCTGCTCACGCACATGATGGAGGACCCGCGCCGCATCGGGCCGTCCATGTCCATGTTCCTGGTGAGCCGGAATTTGGAGCGGATCGCAGACCTCGCCACCAACATCGCCGAGGACGTGGTGTTCCTGGTCGAGGGCCGCACCATCAAGCACCACGCCGAGGACGGGGTTCGCCGATAGGCTTTTTTGAAGAACATGGTTCGGGCGTGCCCCCGGCTGCGCCGGGGTCGGGCTGCGGCTCCGTAGCGGACGAAACTACCGTCCGCAACGGAGTCGAGCCCGCGCAAACTGCCGCGCGGTCTCGCCCCTTCGGGCCGGCATCCCTCACGCGGGGGTGGCGCTGGCGTCCTCTGGAGGCCCGCTCGCCACGGCCTGCCCCCTCCCTTCCCCCGCAAGCAGGGGAGGGGCTTTTTATGTCCGGGGTCCGGTGCCGTTTGCCCCCTCTCCCAGAATGGCGCTTCACGCTTCGCGTGAACCGGATGAAGGGAGAGGGTGGCGAGCCTCGAGCGAGCCGGGTGAGGGCCGCCGTTGCAGGCTGTTCCCTGTTCCCTGTTCCCTGTTCCCTGTTCCCTCGTCTTTCCCGGGCGCACTCCTTGCGGCTCGGAGGGCACGGCTGGCCGGGCTGCGGAACTGGAGGCAAAGTGGCGACTCGATTCATGGTTAGCCCGATCCCGCCAGCATGAACGTCTGCTTCCACGTCCTCACGGCAGGTGGGATCGCCCACGTCGCAGCGATGCGGATGGCGCTCCCCTCCGCGTCTCCAGCACAGGCAACTCCAGTGGCAGGGCTCGTGGCTGCGGCCGCGACGGCAGCCGTGCTCTCGCACGGAGTGCTGGACGGGCTCAAGCATGGCTACCCGATCGACCCTGCGCTCGACGTCGTCGCCGGCGCGGTGGTCGCGCTCGTATGGTGCGCCGCCGTTCAGAGGCGCTACCTCGTCCTCTTCCTGCTGGTCATGGCGGGCAGCCTGGCGCCAGACGTGATCGACCTCGGCCCCTCCCTCGTACGTTCCGCCCTCGGGTTCCAGGTAACCTCAGGCGAGCGGGCGCACTTCTTCCCGTGGCACTGGGAGGACGGCTCCGGTTCCATGTACCCGGGCGGCATCCGGGCTCCGGAGGGGAAGGGGATTCTCGACGTCGGCAGGAACCGGGAGGTCTCGCTCGTCAACCACTCGATCATCGCGGCGCTGGCGCTCTGCGGAGTCGCGGTGAACCGGCGCGTGTTCCGCTTTTCGGGGCGGCGACCTGGCTGACCACGCGTCGCAGCCGACGAGAGACGGACCACGCCTTCCCGACTCCCATGGCTCGGGCGGCCGCCCCTCGCGGCTCCACTTCGCTGGATCTCGCGCCGGCGTCCGCGGGGAGGCCCCCTCTCCACGGCCTGCCCCCTCCCTTCTTCCGCAAGCACGGGAGGGGCTTTTTACGTCCGGGGTCCGATGCCGTTTGCCCCCGGTCCCAGAATGGCGCTTCACGCTTCGCGTGAACCGGATGAAGGGAGAGGGCGGCGAGCCTCAAGCGAGCCCGGTGAGGGCAGCCGTTGCCGGCTGTCCCCTGTAACCTGTCCCCTGTCCCCTGCCGTTCCCGGGCGCACTCCTTGCGGCTCAGTGCCGCCGGCACGCGCGGGCTGCGCCCGGCGCGGCCCTGCCCGGCTTGCCGGGGGCGGGGGCGGGAGGTACAATCCCCGCCTGCGCCCCGCCGGCGGCGCCCCCTTCGACCGCAACCCCCACCGCCCATGCAGTCCACCCACGGGTCGTCGCGTCCGGATCCCGAGGGCCGCGAGCCCGAGTCTTCAACCACGCCGCCGCCCCTGCAGGAGATCGTCATCGCCGACCCGGTGGAGATGCTGCTGGAGGAGGTGGTGGAGGAGACGCAGCCGCAGGGGCTGATGTACGGCTCGTCGCTGCGGGGGCGGGTGGCGATCGTCACCGGGGGGGCCACGGGGATCGGGCGGGCGATCGTGCTGGAGCTGGCGCGGCACGGGGTGCACGTGGCCTTCAACTACTTCTCGTACGACGAGACGGGGGAGATGGCCCACGAGGCGGAGAAGACCGCCCGCGAGATCGCGCAGCTGGAGGTCCGCTGCCACTACTGCGAGTGCGACGTGCGCGACTCCGAGGCCGTGGCGCGCTTCGTGGACGACGTGCTGGAGCGCATGGGCGGGCTCCACATCCTGGTCAACAACGCCGGCATCGGCCGCGACGGCGCCCTGTGGCGCCTCAGCGACGAGAAGTGGCGGACGGTGCTGGACACCAACCTGACCGGCGCCTTCCACATGATCCGCGCCGTGGCCCCGCACTTCCGCCGCCACCACGACGGCAAGATCGTCAACGTGTCCTCCGTGCACGGGCTGCGCAGCGAGTTCGGCCTGGCCAACTACTCCGCCTCCAAGGCCGGCGTGCTGGGCCTCACGCGCTCCGCCGCGCTGGAGCTGGGCCCCAGCAACGTCAACGTCAACGCCGTGGCCCCCGGCTACATCCGCACCACCCGCCTCACCAGCGGCGTCCCGGCCGAGATCCTGGACAGCGCCCGCGAGCGCGCCGTGCTGGGCCGCCTGGGCGACCCGCAGGACGTCGCCAACGTGGTGGTGTTCCTGTGCTCCGAGCTTGCCCGCCACATCACCGGCACCGTCATCCCCGTGGACGGGGGGCACCTGCTTTGAAACGACAGGTTACAGGGGACAGGTTACAGGGGACAGCCTGCAACTGCAAAGGCGGGGTGCCCCGCCGTTCCGCACTCCCGCACTTTCGCACTCTCGCACTCGCCGTCTCCCTCGCCGCCTGCGCTTCCGCGCCCCCGCCCGCCGCGGGCGCGCCGGAGCCCGCCGCGGCCGCTGCGCCCGCGCTCGCCGCGGCGGCGCCGCCCATGCGGCTGGCCGGGCTGCGGCTGCTGGTTCTGCCGCTGCAGGCCGTGAGCGGGATGCCCGCCGACGCGGACGAGCGGCTGGGGCGGGAATTGCTGTTCGCGCTGGGGGAGCGGGAGCCGCGGGCCACGCTGGTGGGGCCGGACGTGCTGGAGCGGGCGCTGCGGCGCTCGCCGGGGTTCGCGGGATCGCCGCGCGCCCTCCCCGCCGACCCGCTGGTGCACCACCGCGTCCGGCAGGCGGTGGAGCCGCTCGCCGGGGAGCTGCGGCGCTACGCGGCGCTCACGGACGTGCGGCTCGTCCTGCTGCCGCGCTCGGCCTCGTTCGCGCGGCAGGCGGGGGCGGCGGACGGGCGAGTGCGCATCGACGCGGCGGTGATCGACGCGCGCAGCGGCGACGTGGTCTGGTGGGGGGAGGCCGAGGGCGACCCCCGCCCCGAGGCCGACGCGCAGGCGATGGCGAGCGCGGCCGCGGCGCTGGCCGCGCGCATGGCCGCCGCGGGGGCGCGCTGAGCCCGTCCGCCTGGAACGCACCTTGCCCACACCGCTGGCGGCCGGACCACCGGGTCCCGCCGTCGGCCCAACTTCGCATCCAGCTTTCATGGCCCAGATCGTTACCCTGATCCCCGGCGACGGGATCGGACCCGACATCACCGAGGCGACCGTCCGCGTGATCGAGGCGGCGGGCGCCGACATCGAGTGGGACCGCCGCGAGGCCGGCATGGCCGCGCTGGCCATCCACAACACGCCCATCCCCGACGAGACGCTCCAGTCGATCCGCGAGAGCCGCGTGTCGCTCAAGGGGCCGCTCACCACGCCCTCGGGGACCGGGTTCCGGTCCATCAACGTGGCGCTCCGCAAGGAGTTCGACCTGTACGCCAACGTCCGCCCGGCGCGCACCATCGTCCCCGGCGGGCGCTACGAGGACATCGACCTGGTCATCGTCCGCGAGAACACCGAGGGGCTGTACAGCGGCGTGGAGCACTACGTCGGCATCGGCAGCGACCCGCGCGCCGCCGCCGAGTCGGTGATGCTGGTCACCCGCTTCGGGGTGGAGCGCATCGTCCGCTACGCCTTCGAGTACGCCCTGTCGCACGGGCGCAGGAAGGTGACGCTGGCGCACAAGGCCAACATCCTCAAGTACACGCAGGGTCTCTTCCTGGACATCGGCCGGGAGATGGCGAAGGAGTACGAGGGGCGGGTGGAGTTCGAGGACCGGATCATCGACGCCACCGCCATGCTCCTGGTGATGGACCCGCACAAGTTCGACGTGATCGTCTGCGAGAACATGTTCGGGGACATCCTCTCCGACCAGGTCGCGGGGCTGGTCGGCGGGCTGGGGCTGGCGCCCGGCGCCAACATCGGCAAGGACGCCGCGATCTTCGAGGCGGTGCACGGCTCCGCGCCCGACATCGCGGGCAAGGGGATCGCCAACCCCGCGGCGCTGATGCTGGCCGCCGTGATGATGCTGCGGCACCTGGGGATGCACGACCAGGCCGCGCGCATCCAGACCGCGCTGGAGACCACCATCCGCGAGGGCGACAACACCACCCCGGACCTGGGCGGCACCGGGACCACGGACACCTTCGCCGACGCCATCATCCGCCGCCTGTGACCTCCCACGACGCGCTCGCAGCCTGCCGCCGCTGCGGCCGCGCGCCCGACGAGGGGAAGCTGGACGCGGAGCAGTGGTGCGCGGAGTGCCGGGCCGGGGTGGTGCGCCGCGCCACCCCGCTGGCGTTCGGGATCGCCGTGCTGTTCGCCGTGGCGTACCTGGGGGTGCTCGCGTGGACGGGCGCGCTGCAGTCCATCAACTTCCTGGTGTTCTGGCTGGCGCTGGGGGCGCTGCTCGCCTTCGGCACGTACAAGATCGTGCGGCGGGTGGCGTTCGACGTGATCCGCTCGCGCGCGGCTCACACCCGGGGGTAGTCATGGCCCGGCTCGCGTTTCTCCGCTCTCCCTGGATCGCCGTCGCGGTCGCCGTGCTCGGCGGCATCTCGCTCGGGCTGGGGCTGGGGCGGATGCTGGCGCGCCCCGGCGTGCTGGCGGCGGTGTACTCGGTGCTGGGGGTGATCCTGCTCTGGTGGGCGATCTCCGACTCGCGCAAGTCGCGCCCCGGCACGCCCGAGAGCGAGGCGGACGGGTCCCACACCATCGAGTAGTTTTACGGCTTTTTACAACAGGTTCGGGCGTGCCCCCGGCTGGCGCCGGGGTCGGGCTGCGGCTCCGTAGTGCACGAAACTACCGTGCGCAACGGAGTCGAGCCCCGGCAAACTGCCGCCGGGTCTCGCCCCTTCGGGCCGACATCCCTCACGCGGGCTTCTGCGCGGCCTGCCCTATCCAACCCTCTCCCAGAATTGGGAGAGGGTGGCGAGCCTAAGCGAGCCGGGTGAGGGCCCGCCGTCAGCCACACCATCCGCAGGAGGCGCCCGTGCGCAAGTTCGACGACCTGGAGCCGGACGAGATGCCGGAGGTGCTCCGCGCGGCCGTGCGCGACCGGGAGCAGGAGCAGGAGCGCGAGCTGGAGCGCGCCTCCATCCAGGAGGCGGCGACCGAGATGGGGGTCAGCGCCGAGCACCTGGACCGCGCCGCGGCGGAGACGCACGCGCGCCGCGTGGAGGAGGTGCGGCGGCGGCGCCGCATCCGGAACTGGGTGGTCGCCGCGGGCGTGGCGGCGCTCGCGGGCGCGGGCGTGTACCGCGTCGCGAACCCGGCCCCGCCGGAGCCCACCGTCTACACCTTCCAGGACGCGTCGCAGGCGTGGTCGGGCGAGGTCAACGGCCGCACGGTGGCGCGGGTGAGCGAGCAGGGCGGGCGCGGGGTGATCGAGGTGGAGCGCTTCGGCCCCGAGGCCGACGGGCGCTACTGGGCCAACCTGAACACCGTCGCGGTGCCGGCGTCGCTGCGCGGGGCGGGCGAGGTGACGCTGCGGGTGCGCGGGACCGGGCTGCAGCACGCCCGCCTCTTCCTGGAGAACGGGCCCACCGAGCGCTGGCGCTCGCCGGACGTCATGGTTGGGCCCGAGTGGCGCACGGTCACCTTCAAGCTGGACCAGTTCGAGCACCAGACGCGGCAGGACACCGGCTCGCCCTGGCGCGGGCGCGGCGGCGGCTCGCCGGAGCGGCTGACGCGCGTCTCCATCAAGGTCGGCGAGCCCTTTAACCCGCCCGACGCCCGCGGCCGTGCCGAGGTCGACGACCTTCGCATCGAATAAGGGCCCCTCGCCGACGGCGGAGCGTCCGCCGCCGGAGAGGGCCCCGCTCGATCCGGACGTCTTCGGCGTCCGCCCCGCGTACGAGCTGCGCCTGGGCGGCCGCGCGCACGCCTCCGGCGACCCGCGCGAGCTGCGGCGCCTCCCCGGCGCGCCGCGCGAGGTGGACCCGGCGGCGCTGCACGGCTACCTGTGCTTCTCGCACCCGCCGTCCCCCGCCACGCTCTTCGCCGGCGTCCGCCGCGTGGAGCCGCCGGCGCCCTGGCGCGAGTCCGCCCCGGCCGACGTGGACGAGGCGGCGGCCGCACGGCGGCTGATGGAGCTGCTGCGGGCATCCACCCGGCGGATGCTCGGGGCGGAGCGGGAGGTGGGCGTGTTCCTCTCGGGCGGGCTGGACAGCTCGCTGGTGGCGGCGCTGCTCGCGGAGGCCGGGGCGCGCGTGCACCTGTTCACGCTGGACTTCGGGCCGCCGTGGGACGAGGAGGTGGAGCACGCCGCGCGCGTGGCCGCCCACCTGGGGCGCCCGCTGCACCGCGTCCCCGTGGGGCCGCGCGAGGTGAGCGCGGCGCTGGAGCCCACGGCCCGCGCGCTGCACCAGCCCTTCGGCGACCCGGTCACGGTGCCGCTCTTCCTGCTGGGCGCCGCGGCGCGCGGCCGGGTGGGTACCGTGTTCAACGGCGAGGGCGGGGACCAGCTCTTCGGCGGCTGGGCCACCAAGCCGATGATCGCCGCGGAGGCGTACGGCGGGGCGGGGTACAGCCGCGAGGCCGCCTACCTGGCCACGTACCACCGCTTCCACGGCGCCGAGGACCGGCTGCTCACCCCCGGCGCCCGCGCGCTCCTCGGCACCACCGACGCGGGGGCATGGATCCGGCCGGCGCTGGAGGCGGAGGGCTTCCCCAGCCTGCTGCACCGGCTGCGCGCCGCCAACCTGCGGCTCAAGGGCGCGCAGAACATCGCGCCGCGCATGGCGCAGCTGGCCGCGGCGCACGGGCTGGCGGTGCGCGCGCCCTTGCTGGACCGGGCGCTGGCGGAGTGGACCTTCACCCTGCCGCCCTCGCTCTTCCTGCGCGGCGCGGAGGAGAAGCACCTGCTCAAGGTCGCAGCCGCGCCCCTCCTCCCCGCCGACGTGGTGTGGCGCCCAAAGCGGGGGATGGGCGTCCCCGCCACCGAGTGGTGCCGCGGCTCGCTGTGGGGGCTGCTCGGCCCCGTCCGCGGCGAGGTGGCCCGGCGCCTGTCCGCGCGGCGGCTCCGGCGCGACGGCTGGTTCCGTCCCGCGTACGTGGCCGACCTGCGCGCCGGCCGCGACAGCCCCGGCGAGCCGCGCCGCCGCCGCGCCGGCGAGAAGCTGTGGACGCTGCTGATGCTGCACGTCTGGATGGACGTGCAGGACCCCCCGCTGGAGCTCCCTCGCCCATGAAGTGCATCCACTGCGGCACCGACACGCGCGGCCCGGACCGCACCTCCAACGGGGGGCGCTGCGCCGGGTGCAGGCACCTCTTCGCCTTCGAGCCGCTCAAGGACCCGCTGGGGGTCACGGACACGCAGTTCCAGGCGGCCGTCCAGCGGGTCTCCGGGGACGGAAACGTCGCGTTCTCCGACCGGCAGCTCTGGTTCGAGCTCAACCGCAAGTGGATGCGCCCCGTCTTCTGGAGCACGCCCCTCTCCTGGCTCGCCCGGCTCCTGGGCCGCGGTACCGGCAAGCCCGCCGCACCCGCCGCGCGCCCGCCGCGGGTCGCGTTCGACCGCTTCCGCACCGAGTACGTGGACCGGTGGCTGGCGGTGCACGGGCCCGTCGCGGGGCTGGTCGATCCGCGTCCGGACACGCCCGCGCCGCAGCTCCCCTCCATCGCGGCGGACATCTCCGCCTTCAGCTTCGACCGCGCGGTGGTCACCGACCGCTGGGAGACGGCGGCCATGCTGGTGGCGAACCGCTTCCACTTCGAGCACAACTGCGCCGTGCTCAGCCTGGACGGCTACCCCGACGCGATCGGCGACACCGTCAAGAACATGCTGCGGCGCAACCCGCAGCTCACCGTGTTCGCGCTGCACGACGCCTCGCCGCAGGGGTGCATGCTCCCGCTCGACCTCCGCGGGCCCGACTGGTTCCCGGAGCCCACCGTCCGCGTGGTGGACCTGGGGCTCCGCCCGGAGACCGCCAGGCGCCTCAAGCTCCCGGCGATGAGCCAGCCGGTCCGCGCGCTCCCGCCCCGCCTGGCCGAGATCCTCCCGCAGGAGGAGCTGGAGTGGCTCCTGGCGGGGAACACGGTGGAGCTGGCGACGCTCCGGCCCGCGCAGGTGCTCCGCGCCGCGTACGACGGAATCCGCCGCGTGGGCCACCCGGGCGACCCTTCCTCGGTCTCGGGCTCGGACTCCGGGTCGGACGTGGGATACTACGGCTACCCCGGGGTCATCTGGGTGGGCGACGTCCACGACGAGCGGCGCGACACCGCCACCGTCGACGGGTTCGGCTGAGGGCGCGGCGATGCTGAGGTCCCTGTTCCGCGGGCCGGCCGCGGACGCGCCGGCGCACCTGCCCGCCGCGGCGCACGGCGGCTTCGCGGGCGTGCTGGGCGGGCCGGATCCCGCGGCGGCGCTCGGCCGGCTCGGCGCGGAGCCGGCCTGGCGGGGCGAGGGCGTGGCGCTCGGCGGCGCGCCCGTCGCCACGGACCGCGCGGGCGGCGTGGTCGCCTGCGGCGACGTGGTGCTGGACAACGCGGAGGAGCTGCGGCGCGCGCTGGACCTGCCGCGCGCGGGTCCGCTCGCGCTGCTGGCGGAGCTGGTGCGCACGCATGGGCCCGACGCGGGGCTGCACGCGCTCGGCATGTATGCCGCGGCCGTGTGGGACGCGCGCGAGCGGCGGCTCTGGCTGCTCCGCGACGGGGCCGGGGCGCGCACGCTCTACCTGGCGGGGGACGCGGCGCACGGCTGGTCGTTCGCGGCGCGGCTGCGCACGCTCCGCCGCGCGCCCGGCGTCTCCGGCGAGCCGGACCCGGTCGCGATCCGCGACTACCTGACCTGCGCCTTCGTCCCGGGCGAGCGGACGATGTGGCGCGGCGTGCGCGAGCTGCGGCCGGGGACCGCGCTGTCGCTCCCGGACGGGCGGGAGCACGTGTACTGGGAGCCGACGGAGCGCATCGCGGACCCGGACGCGCCGCTGGACGTGCACGCCGCACGGCTTCGCGCCGTGCTGGACGAGGCGGTGCGGGTCCGGCTCCCGCCGGCCGGGCCGGTTGGCGTCTACCTCTCCGGCGGGGTGGACAGCAGCCTGGTGACGGCGCTCGCCGCGCGGATGGCGCCGGGGCCGGTGCACACCTACGCGCTGCACTTCGGCGCGCCGTATCCCAACGAGCTGCGCTTCTCCGGGAGGGTGGCGGAGCACTGCGGCACCGTGCACCACGTGCTGGAGCTCCCGGCCGCCACCATCCGCGCGCACCTGGCGGAGAGCCTGGCCGCGTTGGACGATCCCATCGGCGACCCGCTCACCACGCCCAACCTGCTGCTGGGCCGGGCCGCCGCGCGCGACGTGGACGTCATCCTCAACGGCGAGGGCGGCGACCCCAGCTTCGGCGGCCCCAAGAACGTGCCCATGCTGCTGCACGGGCTGTACGGCGGGGCGGACGACCTGGTCACCGCCTACCTGCGCTCCTTCGAGAAGTGCTACGACGACCTGCCGCGCCTGCTCACGCCGGAGCTGCACCGGGCGCTCGCGGACGGGCCGCCGCCGGGGCACTGGTTCGCCGCGCGCCTGGACGAGGGCGGCATGGCCAACTACCTCGACCGGCTGCTGGACGTCAACGTCCGCTTCAAGGGCGCCGACCACATCCTCACCAAGGTCGGCAACCTCACCGCGGCCAACGGGCTGCTGGGCCGCTCGCCGCTTGCCGACCGGCGCGTGGTGGACGCCAGCTTCGCCATCCCCCCAGAGCACAAGCTGGCCGGCTCCGTGGAGAAGGCCGTCCTCAAGGCCGCCGTCGCCGACCTGCTCCCCGCGGAGATCGTCCACCGCCCCAAGAGCGGGATGCTGGTGCCGGTGCAGGCCTGGTTCGCCGGCGAGCTGCGCGCCTACGCCCGCGACCTGCTGCTGGACCGCCGCGCCCGTACCCGGCAGTACTTCAACGCCGAGGTCGTCCGGCACTGGCTGGACACGCCGCGCGCCCCCAAGCGCGGAGTGAAGATCTGGCTGCTGCTCACGCTGGAGCTGTGGCTGCGGGTGAACGACTGAACGGAAGTGCGAAAGTGCGTGAGTGCGAAAGTGCGACCGAATCGGAGGCGCCGTGACCATCGACGAGTTCGTGAGGCGGATCGAAGACAGGGGACCGCCGCTCGTCCCGGAGGACCTCGCCGCATTCGAGCGCGAGATCGGGCACGCCCTCCCGGAGGACTACCGTGCCTTCCTGGAGACGTGCAACGGCGGCTACGCGGGGGGGCGATTCTGGTTCAGGGGGCCAACGCCCGAGGACGAGAGCGCGGATGCAGGAGTGAATGACTTCGGAGGGCTGCGTGACGATCATGGTTATCTCTCGCTCAGGGAGGCCCGGGAGACCTACCAGGGAGAGGAAGATCGCATTCCCCGGTCGCTGATCTGGATTGCGGACGATCCGTTCGGAAACGCGATCTGCCTTGGCCTGGACGGGCTGGAGCGCGGCCGCATCTATTTCTGGGACCACGAGAACGAGCCGGATCCCGACGAGTGGGACGGGGAAGTGGACACGGCCGGGAACCTCCAGCTGCTGGCCGAGTCCTTTTCGGAGTTCGTCGCCGGCCTGCGGGAGCCGGAAGACGACGATGGCGATGCGGGCTGAACCGAGGCGACGAGCACTGCGATGAGCGACTTCGTACCGCTGGAGATCGAGCACGGGCCGCTGGTGGATCTGAGCGGGGACGCGTTCCCCACGCGGGTGGCCGGGTGGCGCGACGGGCGGCTGGAGCTGGAGGGCGGCGCCACGCACTACGGGATGGTGGTGGAGGGCACCTGCACGCTGGAGACCGAGGCGGGGAGCTTCCGGCTGCACCCGGGGATGTTCTGGGTGGTGCCGGGGGAGGGGAGCGTGGCCGGCGGGGCGGGGCTGGTGGTGTCGCGGCTGGGCTACCGGGGGCTCTTCCAGGTGGGCGGGCCGATCGAGGCGGCGGGGCGGCTGCGCTACATCGACGGGTGCTCGGACACGCTGCTGGTGTGCCCGCCCGCGCTCGGCGAGCCCTGCCTCAACCACCTGCACATGCCGCCGGGCACCGACCAGACGGCGCACACCCATCCCTCCGAGCGCATCGGCGTGATCGTGCGCGGCTCCGGGGAGTGCCGCACCCCCGGCGGCACCTGGGCGCTGCGGCCGGGGATGGGGTGGCGCATCCCCACGGGGTGCCTGCACTCCTTCTTCACCCGCGGCGAGGCGCTGGACGTGCTCGCCTGGCACCCGGACAGCGACTTCGGGCCCACGCACGACCACCATCCCATGGTCAACCGCACCTACGTGGAGGGCGTCGCCGCCACGGAGATCGAGCAGATCCGCACCCGCGAGGCGCCGGCCGGCGGCGGGTAGGTCGCGTCCTCCACTGGTTGCCGCGGACCGGCGGGAGCCCGTATCTTACGGGGCTTTCGCCGGTTCGACGTTTTCCGATCCCGACCTTCAACCGTCCGCAGCCAAATGGCCAAGTTCCAGGGCGTAGACTACTACGACATCGATTCGCTGCTCACCGAAGAGCAGCGGATGATCCGCGACACCGTGCGCGAGTGGGTGGACGACAACCTGCTGCCGGTGATCAACGACGCATACATCGGCCGCTACCTCCCCAAGCAGCTCATCCCCGGCATGGCCGAGCTGGGCGTGTTCGGCGCCAACCTGCCGGAGGAGTACGGCTGCGCGGGGCTGGACAACGTGTCGTACGGCCTGATCATGCAGGAGCTGGAGCGGGGCGACTCGGGGATCCGCTCCTTCGCCTCGGTGCAGGGCGCGCTCTGCATGTACCCCATCTACGCCTTCGGCTCCGAGGAGCAGAAGCGCGAGTACCTGCCGCGCATGGCCGCCGGCGAGGTGATCGGGTGCTTCGGGCTCACCGAGCCCGACTTCGGCTCCAACCCGGGCGGCATGGTGACCCGCGCCCGCAAGACCGCCGACGGGTACGTGATCAACGGGGCCAAGATGTGGATCACCAACGGCTCCACCGCGGACATCGCCATCATCTGGGCGAAGACCGGCGAGCTGGAGGACAGCAAGTCGGTGCGCGGCTTCATCGTCCCCACGAACACGCCGGGCTTCACCGCAAAGGACCAGAAGGGCAAGCTGTCGCTGCTGGCCTCCGACACCTCGGAGCTGGTGCTCCAGGACGTGCACGTCCCCGAGTCGGCGCTGCTGCCCAAGTCGGGCGGTCTCAAGAGCCCGCTGATGTGCCTGACGCAGGCGCGCTACGGCATCGCCTGGGGCGCGGTGGGCGCTGCCATGGCCTGCTACGACGAGGCGCTCTCCTACGCCAAGAACCGGGTGCAGTTCGCCGGCAAGCCCATCGCCGCAACGCAGCTCCAGCAGACGCGCCTGGCGGAGATGCTCACCGAGATCACCAAGGCGCAGCTGCTCTGCTGGCGCCTGGGCAAGCTCAAGGACGAGGGGACCATGCGCCCCGAGCAGGTGTCGCTCGCCAAGCGCAACAACGTGGACATGGCCACCGAGGTCGCCCGCGAGGCGCGCCGCCTGCTGGGCGGCAACGGCATCCTCATCGAGTACCAGGCCATGCGCCACATGGCCAACCTGGAGTCGGTCTACACCTACGAGGGCACGCACGACGTCCACGGCCTGATCCTGGGCCAGGACATCACGGGGCACGCGGCGTACTGACAGGTTACAGGGAACAGGGGACAGGTTACAGCCTGTAACTGCGGACGGCGCCGGCCGTGATTGTCGTTGCCGGCTGTCCCCTGTAACCTGTCCCCTGTCCCCTTGCAGTTCCCTGGCTCCGCTGTTACCTTCGTCGGCCCGCGAGACCGGCTGGAATGGGCGCCGCGGGCCCGGCGGAAGGTGCCGCGAGGGGTTGACAGAACAGGGTTTGCGGGATAAGTTTACCTTCCTGTTCGCCGACGCACCGATAGCTCAACTGGCAGAGCAGGGGACTCTTAATCCCAAGGTTGTAGGTTCGATTCCTACTCGGTGCATTTGACAACAGAGCTGTTCCTGCGCCCGTAGCTCAGCTGGATAGAGCGTCTGACTACGGATCAGAAGGTCGGGAGTTCGAATCTCTCCGGGCGCACTGTGGCGGCGTGAGCTGAAAGGCCCACGCCGTCACTGATGGAAAGGACCGCGATCTGCTCGCTCCTGTGGCGGAATTGGTAGACGCGCTAGATTCAGGATCTAGTGGGCGTAAGCCCGTGGAGGTTCGAGTCCTCTCGGGAGCACTTTCGCGGTTCTGTCGGGTTGTGATGCCCAGGTGCTGAAATTGGTAGACAGGCCAGACTAAGGATCTGGTGCCGGAAACGGCGTGGAGGTTCGAGTCCTCTCCTGGGCATTGCCGGTGTTTGAAAATTCGGGAGACGAGTGAGGATCGCGGCGCCCCCGGGCGTCGAGGAAAGTCCGAGCTCCACAGGGCAGGGTGCCGGCTAACGGCCGGGCGTCGCGAGGCGACGGAAAGTGCAACAGAGAACAGACCGCCGATGGCTCCGGTCTCCGGGGCACAGGCAAGGGTGAAACGGTCGCGGTAAGAGCGCACCGCGCCACTGGCAACAGGGGCGGCATGGTAAACCCCACCCGGAGCAAGGCCAAATAGGGGATGAGGGGCTGCCCGCCCCGTTGAATCCCGGGTAGGCTGCTAGAGGCCGGCGGCAACGCCGGTCCCAGAGAAATGATCCTCCTCCGCTTCGGCGGGGAACAGAACTCGGCTTACACCGTCTCCCAACGTCTTGCGCTCGTAGCTCAGCTGGATAGAGCGTTGCCCTCCGGAGGCAAAGGTCACAGGTTCGAATCCTGTCGGGCGCACTGAAGATTCTGCAAGTCACAAGGCCCCGCGCGATCACTCGCGCGGGGCCTTCGTGTTTCTACCCTCGGAGGCAGATCCGCGGTATCGCGACCGGCGCGCCTCACCTGGAACGCCGTCCAGATCGATTCGATGGAGCCGGACCGGATCGTCACTCGGGCGAACTTCCCGCGCCTCGATCAGCCGCCGCTCCCCGGCACGCGGATCCGCACACGGTTCGCGGACCCGATCACCCCGCGGCGCACGCGCACCCCCGGCCGACGTGGCACGTCTTGTTTCGGGCGATGCATGTGTCGCCGCAGGGCTTGCCCTTCTTGCAGCGCTTGCAGCACGCCGCCCCTGCGGAGGCCTCGCTCGCGCAGGCCGAAGCGTCGGGGATCCCGGAGGCGGCCGGGAGGAGGAGAAGCGCCGGGACGAGCAGGAACTGGAGGAGTCGGGTGCGCACGAGCAGTTCGCAGGCAAGTTACGGAGGAGGGAAGCTGCCGGAGGGAATGGTCTCCGATGCATGTGCGTTAAAGATGGCGGCGCGGCACTGACGTTGGCAATGGTGATGGGGCCGGTGTGTTGCCATTGCTGAGCAGCATCGGTGACGCGAGATCGCCCTTCACAGAGCTCCGCTCGATCATTCACGCGGGGCCTTCGTGTTTCCGGCTGCTTCCTGTCCCACTCCGGTGCATGGTCCTGGATGCGGTAAACAAAAGGGTGGCCCACTTTTCGGGGCCGATTATCTTGTGTTTCCGGGCGCGCCCCTCGACGCCAGCTCGCCGGCAGGCTCGCCGCATCTCCCCGGGGGGCCTCCGCCCGGGAGACCCGCTCGTTGCTCTCTCCGTGTTCTTGGGAAAACCGGTGCCGATGTCCATCTCATGTTCCTGATGGACGCCGCCGTCCGCCCCGCAACCCCGCCGGTTGCCAGGCTCGCCTGGCGACCGGCTCCGCCGGAATCCGTTCAGTGCGTCCCCCCTCACCCGAGCCGTCAGGAGGTTGTCATGCCGACGTTCCTGTTGCAGAAGAAGGGAGAGTCCCTCCACGACCACGTCTTCGGCACGTACATCACGCTGCGCAGGGGAATGGCGATCATGGCGTTCGCCTTTCCACTCCTGCTCTGGCTCGTCGGCCGACTGCTGTACGGGATCAGCCTCCAGAACTCGATGAGCGCGTACTACTTCGCCGTCCCCACGCCGGGCTCCGACGCCTTCCCCATGCGCACCTGGTTCGTGGGCCTGCTCTTCGCCATCGGCGGGTTCCTCTATCTCTACAAGGGCTTCACCGACGAGGAGAACTTCGCGCTCAACCTCGCCGGCGTCTTCGCGGTGATGGTGGCGGTGTTCCCCATGGACCGGGACGGCGCGGCCGGTGCCGGGCAGTCGCTGGCGTCGCAGGTGTCCGTACACGGGGCATCCGCGGTCCTGCTCTTAGTGTGCCTCGCGTACGTCGCGATCTGGTGCGCGGACAAGACGCTCAGGCTGCTCCCGGAAGAGCACAAGGGGCGGGAGAAGGGCTTCCGGTGGAAGTACAAGGTGATCGGTCTCGTGATGGTCGCCGCGCCGGTGGGGGCGTTCATCTACACCCTCGTCTCGGGAGACAGGGCGCGTTACGTGTTCGTGGTGGAGACGCTGGGGATCTGGGCCTTCGCGGCATACTGGTACGTCAAGAGCGACGAGATGAGCCTGTCGCGCGCGGAGAAGAAGGCGATCGAGGAGCGCGCCCGTGACCTGCCGGACGCCGCGGCGAAGAATGCGGGCGGGGACCGTGATCCGGCCGGCCAGACGCGCGTGATGGCGAACGCCTGACGATCTGCCGGGGCACGGACAGCTGGAAGGATCGTTGCCTCCGGAGGGCAACGCTCACGGGTTCGAATCCGGCCGGGCGCACTGAAGAATGTGCAAGACACAGGGCCCCGCCCGGTCGCTCGCGCGGGGCCTTCGTGTTTCCGGCCATGAGTAGCCGGTTGGGAACGCTTTTCCGTCGGCCAATGGAGAACACGCACGTCCTTGCTATCGCAGTGCGGTGGGCGCGAGATACTTGCGGCGAATCAGGAACCTGCGGCATCATATCACCCCAGAGTGCACCAGTGTCTGCCGCTGATTCCGCTCGTCTCCTCGGGCGGCTTGCACAGGTTGCACTCCCGAAGTACCACTCAGCTCCTCGTCCCGGCGCTCCTCCTCCTGCCGGCCGCCTCCGCCATCCCCGCGGCTTCCGCCTGCACGCCCGGCGCGCGCAGCAAGACGTGTCACGTCGGCCGGGGGTGTGCGTGCGCCGCGGGGTAATCGGGGCGAAAGGGTGGGGGAGAGACCTCCACTTTCCGAATTCCTGATGAGCAGCCCCGCCCCGGCCGACGACACCGTCAGCGTGCTGGTCGTCGACGATGAGCCCGTCCTGGCGGAGAGCTGCGTCAGGATCGCCAGGGGCGATGGGTACTTCGCCACGTCCACGGGAAGAGGATGGCTTGCCCTGGAGCATGTCCGGCAAAGACGGCCCGAGATCGTCCTGGTCGCACAGGAACTGCCCGACATGCACGGGATTACGCTCCTGGGATGGATCCGCAGCATCGCCCCGGAGATCCTGGTCATCATGATCATCGGCTCGGGAGCGGCGGCCGGCCGTCCCCAGGCGATACAGGCGGGAGCATTCGACTGCCTGGTCAAGCCGTTTACCGCGACCCGACTGCGCATTCTCCTCGGCCGGGCTTCCCACCAGGCCCGCAGCGTGAAGTGAGCCCGCCGGCATCTCCGACAAGCTCGGGGCCACGCGTCGATCCATCTCTTCTCCCCGACCGAAGCTCTGTCCTGGAGTCTACGACCCGACTCCCCGGAGAGTGCTGATCCTCCGTTCGCCACAGGACCGACCCTCCCCGACTCGCGGTCGCCGCCGCCGCAACGCCCGGCTACACTTCCGCTTCCACCCTGCCGATACTCTCCCGCGGGCGCATGCGACGGCGCTCTCGCCCGGCGCCGCCGGCCGCTTGTGCCCACGCCGCTCCGGTGCGATTTTTGTCTTCTTCGACTCACGTATCCCGACTGCATTCGCCGCCGGCCCCTCCGGGGAGCCGCGGCCGCGCCCGCCCATTGCCGATCCCGCTGGAGCCGTCTCCCGCATGACCCCCTGGACCACGTTCGAGAACCGGCGCATCCTCACGGTGGACGACTCGCGCGCCGTGCGCATCTTTTTGTCCGAGGTGCTGGCCTCCCACGGCGCCTGGGTGGAGGAGGCCGCCACCGGAGCCGAGGCGCTGGAGCGCTGCGGCCAGGGCGACGGCTTCGACCTGATCCTGCTGGACCTGCACCTCCCCGACACCGACGGCATCGAGGTGCTTCGCCGCATCCGCGAGAGCGACGACGAGACCCCGGTGGTGATGCTCACCGGCGCCGGCGGCATCAACTCGGCCACCGCGGCGGTGCGGCAGGGGGCGGACGGCTACATCGAGAAGCAGCACCTGGACATCGCCAGCGACGAGGGCTCGTTCCTGTACGCGCTGCGGCAGGCCGTGGAGCACCGCGCCGGGCACGTGGCCCAGCGGCAGCTGCAGGAGATGAAGGCCGACTTCTACTCCATGGTCACCCACGACCTGCGCAACCCCGCCGGCAACGTGTGGGGCGTGGTGAGGATGCTGCTTTCCGGCAAGGCCGGCCCGCTGAACCCCAGGCAGGAGCAGCTCCTCACCCTGGCGCAGACCTCCGCCGGCAAGCTGGTGGGGCTGATCGACGACTACCTGGACTTCGCCGCCATCGACGCGGGCTTCCTGCGGCTGGACGTGCGCGACGCCGAGCTCGGCGATGTGGTGCGTGCCAGCGTCGCCCAGGCCGCGCCCCAGGCCGAGGTCCGCCAGCAGACCCTGGTCGTCGCCCTGCCCGACGCTCCCGTCCCCGCGCGCGTGGACCCGGCGCGGCTGGAGCAGGTGCTCGACAACCTGGTCTCCAACGCCATCAAGTACACCCCCGACGGCGGCCGCATCGAGGTGTCGCTGGAGGCCGGCGCCGGCCAGGCGACGTTCCGCGTGCGCGACGACGGCCAGGGGATCCCCCCGGAAAAGCAGCCGCTCCTCTTCGCGCGCTACCAGCGCGTGCCGGGCGAGGCCACCCGCGGCATCAAGGGCACCGGGCTGGGGCTGCTGATCGTCAAGGAGATCGCGGAGGCCCACGGCGGCGCCGTGCGCGTGGAGTCCGAGGGGGTGCCGGGGCGGGGGACCACCTTCACCGTCACCGTCCCGCTGGCCCCCCCGGCGTAGCGCGCGGCGATGGAGATCCTGCTCTTCGACGTGGCCGGCGAGCGCTGCGCCCTCCCCCTGGCCGACGTGCTGCGGGTGGTGCCCGCGGCGGCGGTGGCGCCGCTCCCCGGCGCGCCGCCGGTGGTGGAGGGCGTGCTCGACCTGCGCGGCCGCGTGGTGCCGGTGCTTTCCCTGCGGCGCCGCTTCGCCCTCCCCGACCGGCCTCTCCGTCCCGACGAGGTGTTCGTGGTCGTCGCCGTGGGCGGGCGGGTCGTCGCCCTCCGCGCCGACGCGGCGCTCGGCATCGCCCGGGTGGAGGACGGGGACGTGGTGCCCGCCGCCCGGGTGGTCGCGCGGCCGGGGCACGTGGGCGGCGTCGCCCGGCTCCCCGACGGGCTGGCGCTGATCCACGACCTGGGCACCTTCCTGTCCGAGGCGGAGGCGGCCGGCGTGGACGCCGCCCTGGCCGCCGCGGGGCGCGGCGCGTGAGCCCGGCCGTCGCGGCGGTGCTCCGCCTGGCCGAGGAGCGGGCCGGGCTGGTCTTTTCCGCCGGGCAGGCGGATCTCGCCGCCGCCGCGGTGCGCCGGGCGATGCAGCGCGCCGGGGTCGGCGAGCCGGCCGCCTTCTTCGGGCTGGCGGAGGCGGGCGGCGACGCGTGGGAGCTGCTGCTGGAGGAGCTGTCCGTGGGGGAGACGTACTTCTTCCGCGAGCCGGACCAGCTGGCCTTCCTCCGCGACACCGTGCTCCCGGGGCTGGCCGCGCGGGACGGCGGGCTGCGCGCCTGGAGCGCGGCCTGCGCCACCGGCGAGGAGGCGTACACCCTCGCCATGCTGCTGGGCGACGCGGGGTGCTCCGGCTTCCGCGTGCTGGGCACCGACGTGGTGCGCGGACGCCTGGCCGCCGCCGAGCGGGCCACCTACCGCCGCTGGTCGCTCCGCGGCGTCCCGGACCAGACCGTCGGCCGCTGGTTCCGGCGCGAGGGCGACCGGTTCCGGGTGCGCGACGCGGTGCGCGCGTCGGTCGGCTTCGCGCCGCTGAACCTGGCCGAGCCGCGCCGGGCGTACGTCGCCGCGGGCGCCTGGGGGATGGACCTGGTTCTCTGCCGCAACGTCCTCATCTACCTGGACGACGCCACCACGCGCCACGTGGCCGCGCGCCTGCTGGAATCGCTGGCGCCCGACGGCTGGCTCTTCCTGGGCGCCTCCGATCCCCCGCTCGCCGAGCTGGTCCCCTGCGAGGTGGTGCCGACCGGCGCCGGCGTCGCCTACCGGCGCCCCCGCCGCGCCGCGCTCCCGCCCCCCGCCGACCCGCCGCTCCGGCCCGCGGCCGGCGCTCCCGCGGGGACGGTCCCGCCCCGATCCTCCGTCATGAGCCCGGCTCCGGTCCCGGCCGGGTCCGCCCGCGCCGCCGACGTGGAGTCCGACGCGGGCGAGGCCGCCGCGCGGGTGCGCGCCCTCGCCGACCGCGGCGCGCTGGACGAGGCGGCGGCCGCCTGCGCGGCCGCGCTCCGCGGGCACGCCGAGTCCGCCGAGCTGCTGGTGCTGCACTCCACGCTGCTCTTCGCGGGGCGCCGCTACGCGGAGGCCGCCGCGGCCGCGCGGCGGGCGCTGTACCTGGACCGCGGCTGCGCCGTCGCGCACCTGGCGCTGGGGAGCGCGCTGGCGCGCGTGGGCGACGCGGGCACCGCCCGGCGCGCCTTCCGCAACGCCGCGGAGCTGCTGCGCGCCGGCCCGGGCGATGCCGCCGTCCCCGCCTCCGGCGGCGAGTCCGCCGCGCGGCTCCTGGCCGTCGCCGAGGCGCAGCTCCACGTGCTGGGCGAGGTCGCGTGAGGCCGTCGGAGGCGGCCGCGCGCCCGGCGGCGGGCGGGGCAGGGGGCTCCCCGGAGGGCGACCGGCGGGTGCTGGAGGAGCGCGCCCGGCTGCTCGCCCGCCCGGAGGCGCCGGGGCCGGACGGGTTCGAGCTGGAGCTGGTGACCTTTTCGCTGGCCGGCGAGCGCTTCGCCATCGACGCGCAGTACCTGCTGGCCGTCGCCCGGGTGGAGCGCGTCACCACGGTGCCGGGCACCGACCCCACGGTCTACGGCGTCATGGCGTGGCGCGGCGAGCTGCTGCTGATCCGCGACTACCGCTCGCTCCTGGGGCTCGCGGCGGACCCGGAGCGGGCGCCCGGGTGCGTGCTGGTGGCCGGCGAGGACCGCCCCGCCTTCGGCATCCTGGCCGACGAGGCGGGCGAGTTCGTGAAGATCCCCGCCTCGCAGGTGCATCCCGCGCCCGGGCGGGACGACGTGGGGCTGAACATCGTGCGCGGCGTCACCGGCGGGATGCTGATGGTGCTGGACGCCGTGGAGCTGTGGAACCTGCATGGATGAGACAAGGAGGAGCCGGTGCAGAAGACGGTGAGCCGCCGCATCGCCTCGGGATTCGCGGTCGCGCTGGGGCTGATGCTGCTGGTGGCGGTGGTCGCGGGGGTCGCCCTGCACCAGGCCACCCGCGCGTACCGGGCCGCGCTGCAGCAGCAGCGGATGAACGAGATCCCCGCGCTGCGGACCCGGCTGTCGTTCGCGGAGGCGAACCTCAACTTCGTCCGCTACCTGCTGGGCCCGTCCAACAACTGGACGCAGCGGCGCGAGCAGGCGGTGAAAGGGGTGCTCGGCGAGCTGAGCACCCTGCAGGGCACCGCCCACAGCGCGGAGGCGCGCACCATCTGGCAGGAAGCCCTGGCCTCCATGTCCGACTGGAACGACGCCTCCAACGACGCCATGGCGGCGGCGCGGGAGGGGCGGATGGCCGACGCGCTGCGCATCCGCGACACGCGCACCTTTCCCGCGGGCACCGCCTTCATCCGCGCGGTGGAGAGCGGCGTAGAGGCGGAGCTCCGCGAGACGGAGGACCGGGTGGCGGACGCCGAGAAGGCCGCGCGGTGGACCATGTGGGGGCTGGCGGGGGCCGCCCTGCTCGCCCTGGTCGTGGGGATCGCCGCCGCGCGCCGGCTGTACCGGGAGGTGAGCGGCCCGCTGCGCGAGTCCACCGGCGTGCTCGCCTCCAGCGCCAGCGAGATCCTGGCGGCCACCCGGCAGCAGGCCGCCGGGGCCAGCCAGTCCATGGCCGCGGTGGCGCAGACCGCGGCCACGGTGGACCAGGTGGCCCAGACCGCCGACCAGGCCGCGCAGCGGGCGCGCCTGGTGGCCGAGTCCGCGCAGCGCACGGCGGAGATCGGCAAGAGCGGCCGGCGCGCGGTGGAGGAGTCGCAGGCCTCTATGGCCGGGGTGCGCGAGCAGGTGGAGTCCATCGCCACCAGCATCCTGGCACTCGCCGAGCAGGCCCAGGCCATCGGCGAGATCATCGCCACGGTGGACGACATCGCTGGGCAGACCAACCTGCTCGCCCTGAACGCCGCCATCGAGGCGTCGCGCGCCGGCGAGTACGGCCGCGGCTTCGCCGTGGTGGCGCAGGAGATCCGCAGCCTGGCCGAGCAGTCGCGCGGCGCCACCGTGCAGGTGCGCCAGCTCCTGGGCGAGATCCAGCGCGCCACCACCACCGCGGTGATGACCACCGAGGAGGGGACCAAGCAGGCCGCGGTCGGCGCCCGCCAGGTGGCCGAGGCCGGCGACACCATCCGCCTCCTGTCCGAGACCGCCTCCGACGCCGCGCAGGCCGCCGCGCAGATCGTGGCCTCCGTGGGGCAGCAGGCCGCCGGGATGGGGCAGATCCGCCAGGCCATGCGCGACATCCAGTCGGCCACGCAGCAGAACCTGTCCGCCACCCAGCAGACCGAGCGCGCCGCCCAGGACCTGAGCCGCATCGGCCTGTCGCTGATGGAGCTGGTGGGGAGCGACGGGCGGGGGCCGCGCGGGGGATGAGCCGCGGCTCGCTGGCCGCGCGGCTCCTGGCCGCGTTCCTGGAGGACCTGGACGAGCAGCTCCGTGCCATGGACGCCGACCTGCTCGCGCTGGAGGCGCACCCCGCCGACGGGGAGCGCCTCCGCTCGCTGTTCCGGGTCGCCCACACCGTCAAGGGCGCGGCCCGGGCCGCGGCGGTGCCGCTGGTGGAGGAGGCGTGCCACGCGCTGGAGGCGCGCCTGGCCGAGGTCCGCGACGGCGCGAGAACGCTGGACGCGGGCGCCTTCCGGGCGCTGTTCTCCGCCGCGGACGCCCTGCGCGACGCCGGCTCGCGCCTGGCCGCGGGGGAGCCGCTGGAGGGGACCGCCGTGGAGCGGCTCGCGCCGCTGCTGCGCGAGCGCGGCCTGGACTTCCCGGAGGAGCCGGCCGCGGCGGCGGGCGCCGCCCCTCCCGCGGAGGCGCCGGCCCCGGAGCGCGGCGACGGGCGGGTGCGGGTGGAGGAGGAGAAGCTGGACGCGCTGCTCGCCTCCGCCGTGCAGCTGGTGTCGGCGCGCGGCCGCATCGCCGCGCGCGTGGCCGAGGCCGCCGCCCTCCGCGACGCCTGCGCCCGCGCCGAGTCGCGCCACCGCCGCGCCACCCGCGCCGTGCGCGCGGCGCTGGAGCGCGCCGGCGCGCACGCCGAGCTGGCCGAGGCGCTCGCCGCCGACGACGACGAGATGCGGCACGCCGCCCGCGAAGCGGCGCGCCTGGCCGCGGGCGCCGCCGCCGAGGCGCGGGAGCTGGGCCAGGTCACCGACGAGCTCACCGAGCGCGTCCGCGGGCTGCGCATGCGCCCCTTCGCCGACGCCTGCGCGGCGCTGCCGCGGGTGGCGCGCGACGTGGCCGCCGCCTCCGGCCGCGAGGTGCGGCTCGTCGTGCGCGGCGGCGACGTCCAGGCCGACCGGGGGGTGATCGAGGGGCTGCGCGAGGCGCTGCTGCACCTGGTGAGGAACGCCGTGGACCACGGCATCGAGCCGCCGGGGGAGCGCGAGGCGCGAGGCAAGCCCCGCGCGGGGACGCTGGTCGTGTCCGCCGCGCTGCACCGCGAGCGGATGACCGTCACCGTGGAGGACGACGGCGTGGGGATCGACACCGCCGCCGTGCGCGCCGCCCTGGAGAGGCGCGGCCTCCCGGTTCCCTCCGACGAGCGCGAGCTGGCACGCACCCTATTCGCCTCCGGGCTCAGCACCCGCAGCGAGGCCACCCGCATCTCCGGGCGCGGGGTGGGGCTGGACGCCGTGCGCGCCGCCGTGGAGCGGGTCCGCGGCACCCTGGACGTCACCTGGACCACCGGGCTGGGCACCACGTTCGTGCTGGAGACCCCGCTGGTGCTCGCCACGCTGCGCGCGCTGCTGGTGCGGGTGGGCGACCACCTGCTGGCGCTCCCCACCTCGGCGGTGGACTCGCTGGTCCGCATCCGCCCCGACGCGGTGCGCCGCGCCGACGGCCGCGACGTCGCCGTGCTGGACGACGTGCCGGTGCAGGTAGCGTCGCTCGCCCGCATCCTCGGCCCGCCGCTCCGCGAGGCCCGCCCCGCCGGCGCCCCGCTGGTGGCCGCGCTGCTCAGCGCCGGCGGCCGCCGCCTGGCCGCGGTGATGGACGAGCCCGTGGGCGAGCTGGAGGTGGCCGTGCGCCCGCTGGAGCGCCCCGAGGGCCCGCTCCCGCACCTGCTGGGCGCCGCCATCCTGGGCACCGGCGACGTGGCGCTGGTGCTCAGCCCCGCCAGCCTGGTGGAGGCGGCCGCCGGGCTCGCCGGGGGCGATCCGCTGGCCGGGACGGGCGCGGACGCCCCCGCTCCCGCGCGGCACCGCGTGCTGGTGGTGGACGACTCCATCACCACCCGCACCCTGGAGCAGAGCACCCTGGAGGCGGCCGGCTACGACGTGGCGGTGGCCGTGGACGGGGTGGACGCGTGGACGCGGCTCCAGCAGGGCGGGATCGACGTGGTGGTCACCGACGTGGAGATGCCGCGCATGGGCGGCATCGAGCTGTGCGAGACCATCCGCGGCTCGCAGCGCTTCGCCGCGCTGCCGGTGGTCCTCGTGACCTCGCTGGACTCCGCCGAGCACCGCGCCCGCGGCATGGAGGCCGGCGCCGACGCGTACGTCGGCAAGTCCAGCTTCGACCAGCAGGGGCTGCTGGAGATCATCCGCCAGCTGGTGGGCTGAGGAGCACGATGATCCGCGTGGTGGTGGCGGAGGACTCCCGCGCGCAGCGCGCGCTCCTGGTGTCCATCCTGGAGAGCGACCCGGCGATCCGGGTGGTGGGCGAGGCCGCCGACGGCCCCCAGGCCGTGGAGATGACGCTGCGCCTCCGCCCCGACCTGGTCACCATGGACGTGCACATGCCGCGGCTGGACGGGCTGGAGGCCACCCGCGAGATCATGGTGCGCGCCCCCACGCCCATCGTGGTGGTGTCGTCCAGCGTCCGCCCCGATGACATCGCCCTGTCGCTGCGCGCGGTGGAGGCCGGCGCCCTGGCCGCGATCGCCAAGCCGGAGAGCCCCGCCTCGTCCCGCTTCGAGGAGGACCGCGCCCAGCTGGTCGCCATGGTCAAGGCCATGGCCGACGTCAAGGTGGTGCGCCGCTGGAGCGGCCGCCGCGAGCCCGACGCCCCCGCCGTGCTCACGCCCGCCCCGCGCGTCCCGGTGCGCCTGGTCGCCCTGGCCGCCTCCACGGGGGGCCCCGTGGCGCTCCAGACCATCCTGTCCGCGCTCCCCGCCTCCTTTCCGGTCCCCGTCCTGGCGGTGCAGCACCTGTCCCGCGGCTTCGTGGCGGTGCTCGCCCGCTGGCTGGGCTCCGCCACCGGCCTGCGCGTCAAGGTGGCGGAGGCCGGCGAGCGCCTGCTCCCCGGGGTCGTCTACCTGGCTCCCGACGACCTGCACCTGGGCGCCGCGCCCGACGGCTCCGCGGAGCTGTCCGCCGCGCCCCCGGAGGAGGGCTTCCGCCCGTCCGCCTCCCACCTGTTCCGCTCCGCCACGGCGGCCTACGCCGACTCGCTGCTCGCGGTGATCCTCACCGGGATGGGGAGCGACGGCGTGCGCGGCCTACGGGCGGCGCACGCGGCCGGGGCGCTGGTGCTGGCCCAGGACGAGGCCTCCAGCGTGATCTACGGGATGCCGGGGGAGGCCGTGCGGGCGGGAGTGGTCGGGGCGGTGCTGCCGCTGCACGCCATCGGCCCGCGGCTGGCGCAGCTGGTGGGGGAGGAAGTTTAGGGGGAGAGAAGGGCAGGGCGGGGGATGGTGCGCCGTGGGCGGCCCCCTCCCCCCGACCCCCTCCCCCGCAAGCGGGAGAGGGGGAGAACTGCTGTTGCAGTTCCCTTGGATCTGCGCAGGGAGGTCGGGGGAGGCTGCGCAGGGGGAACGTCATGTTCGAAGCCAGCGTGGTCTCGACAGCGCAGGCGGAGCGCCGGCGAGTTCGGCTCCCCCGGAGCAGCATCCCCCGGCCGACCACCTAAACCGGAGTCCTGTCGAAGCGGGCCAAAGCTCTACCGCGAAGGTCCGGCCGCCTCGATCACCTCCAGCACCTCGCGCAGCGTGGTCTCCCCCCGGTCCCGCGCGTACCACGACCTCACGTCCCGGTAGATCTCCGCCGGCTCCCGCGTCCCCGCGCTCTTTTCCCGCAGCACGAACTCCTGGAGCTCGGCGGGGCGCGGCCCCCAGCGGCCGCGCGGGCGGAACTCCTCGTCCAGGAAGACGGCGAGCGGGATGGAGCGCGCCGTGCCGGTCAGGTACGCGTCCATCAGCTCCGGGTGCTCGTCCCGCTTGATCACCCGCAGCTCCAGCGTCGGCGCGGCCGCCGCCAGGGCGGCGATCACCGGGACGGTGTTCGCCGCGTCGCCGCACCAGTCCTCCGAGATCACCAGCAGCTTCCAGCTCCCCCCCGCCGCCTCCGCCCGCTCCAGCGCCCACCCGGGGACGCGCACGCCCCGGTTCACGCCCTCCCACAGGGCGCGGTTGGTCTGCACCTCGTCCGCCAGGTACGCGCTCCAGGGGAAGCTCCGCTCCCAGTATCCGCGATAGTCCAGGTCCGCCATCTCGGCTCCGCCTCCGGGTTCGTTCAGATGCCGGCGCGCCACTCCGCGCGCCGCCCGCCGTGCCGCGTCCGCAAGCCCCACGCCCCGTCGATTGCGGCCGTGGCGGGCGTGGCTTTTGCATTCCCGCCCCGACCGGCGCCCGAAGACCGGAGGGTCTTGGACCATCCACTTCAAACCAGACGGGATATGATCACGAAACAGGACCTGGAGCGGCTGATGCAGCGGACGGACGGCGGGCGGCCCGTCCTTTCCCTCTTCCTCGACATGTCGGTCAACTCCGACAACAAGCGCACCCACAGCACCGTCTTCCTCAACCAGAAGCAGAGCCAGTTCGAGGAGCTGGACGGGAGCCAGGCCCCCGCCGTGGCGGAGGCGTTCGAGCGCGTGCGCGCGTGGCTCGGCGACGGATACTCCGAGGCGAACCGCGGCGTCGTCATCTACACCGAGGTCGGGGGAGACTGGTTCGAGGCGCTCCAGTTCCCCGTGCCGGTGCAGAGCCGCGCCATCCTTTCCGGGCGCCCGGTGATCGCGCCGCTCGCCCAGGTCGTCACCAGCTACCACCACCACGGCGTGGTGCTCCTGGACCGCGAGCACGTGAGGATCCTCAGCATCTACCTGGGGACGCTGCTGGACGAGTTCGAGGTGCACGGCGACCCGCTCCCCGTCCCCTCGCACGTCAAGGCCGGGGGATATTCCCAGGCCCGCTTCCAGCGCCGCAAGGCCGAGGAGATGCGCCACTTCTTCAAGGAGTTCTCCAAGGAGGTGGAGACCTTCGTGGGGCGCTACGCCCCCGACGACCTCATCATCCTGGGGACGGAGGAGAACGTGGCCAAGTTCCGCGAGTTCCTCCCGGAGCCGGTGCAGGAGCTGATCGTCTACACCGGCAACGCCTGGGTGGACGACAACACCAGCGACATCATGAGCAAGATCCAGCCGCACCTGGAGGCGTACGAGGACCGCGAGCGGCAGGAGGTGGTGGAGCGGGTGCGCGACCGCGTGGCCCACGACTACCTGGCCACCGCCGGCTTCCAGGGGACGCTCACCGCCGTGCAGGAAGGCAAGGTGGACACCCTGGTGATCGCGCGCGACCGCAGCCAGGACGGCGCCCGGTGCAAGACCTGCTCGTTCGTGTACGCGCGGGGGATGGAGCGCTGCTCGTACTGCGGCTCCAGCGAGCTGGAGGAGGTGGACGCCGTGGAGGAGCTGGTGCGGATGGCCGAGGGGCAGGGCGTGGAGATCGCCTTCGCTGACCCCGGCCAGGTGGACGACCTCAAGGGCGTGGGGGCGCTGCTGCGCTTCTGAGGCGCGTCCGAGCGCTCCTTTGGGATGCTCCGGACGGCGGCGGAGGCGCGGGCGAGGCCCGCGCCTCCGTTTTTTCTTGACATTCCGCCCTCCGCCGCCGTACGTTCCTCGTTCACCCACCCCACACCACACCACGAATGGCTTCTCCCCAACTGGACGAGGGCGGGCGGGAGCGGCTGCGCACCCACCTGGAATCCCTGGACGGCGTGCGCAGGGCCCTGCTCGACGGCTCCCCCCTGGCCGTGTACCTGGTCTGCGACCGCGGCGAGCCCGCGCAGCTGGAGATGCTCGCCGGCGCCGTCCTCGCGCGCCACCGGCTGGACCGCAAGAGCGTCGCCGTCCACGTCTCCTTCGTTGCCGGGCCCCAGCCGGCGCGCCGCGTCCGCTTCCTCCACGCCCGCATCGCGCGCCCCAACGCCGGGCGCGCCATCGCCACCGTCGCGCTGGAGTGGGGAGGCACCGTGTTCGAGAACGAGGTGGACGGGGAGAGCGGCGAGCCCATCGAGCTGCGCTCGGCCGCCCTCGCCACGCTGCGCGGAATCGAGGCGGTGATCGGCGGCGCGCTGCACTTCCGGCTGGTGGGGATCCGCACGCTGCGCGCCTTCGACACCGACATGGTGGCCGTGCTGCTGCACACCGACCACGGCAGCACCCCGCTGATCGGCGCCTCGCTGGCCCGCGAATCCGTGCACGAGTCCGCCGCGGTGGCGGTGCTCAACGCCACCAACCGGCTGCTCGGGAACTACCTCGCCACCGGCGACTGACGGCACTCGCCCCTTGCGCGGGCGGGGCGGGAGCAAACGAAGCGGCGCCGCACGGAACTCCGTGCGGCGCCGCGAACGTTTTGCCCCGGTCGGGTCAGTTGCGCCGGCCCAGGATCTTGCGGGAGTAGCCGTTGTCCGGGTCGACCCCGGCCCTCACCAGCTGGTCCACCCGGCCCGGCCCCCGGTTGTAGGCCAGCAGCGCCATGTTGACGTCGCCGCGGTACTGCTCGATCAGGATGCGCAGGAAGCGGAACCCCAGCCGCAGGTTGGTCTCCCGGTCGAAGATCTGCCCGCGGGTGATCCCCGGCTTGAGGAGCCGCGCCGTCTCCGGCATCAGCTGCGTGTACCCCAGCGCTCCCACCGGGCTCACCGCGTGCTGGTTGAACTCGCTCTCCACCCTCACCAGCTCGAAAGCCACCTTCGGGTCGATCCGCTCGGCCAGCGCGATCTCCTCGATGGAGGCCGCCAGGTCGGCGCCGATCCCGTACCTGGCCGAGTTGCGGTGGATCCGCTCCAGCCGCTCGATCTGCATCTTCTGCAGGTCGATCTCCCCTTCCAGCGACTGCAGGCGCGCGTCGCCGGCCAGGAACCGCTGCTGCCACTCCGCCGCCCACCCCGCCTTGCTGTCCACCGAGCCCGCACCGAGCTGGAACGCGAACACGAAGAGCAGGACCCCGAGCACCGCACCCCGTACCGCCGGCCAGATGTCCGTCCGCGGCTGCTTACGCGCAGCGACGTCGGCCTGCAGCTTGAGGAGAAGAGACTGCATAGCGCCTCCGGGCAGAAGTTGTCCCGCCCCAAAGCAAGCCCCGTGCCCCGGACGGCTACTCCGCGGCCGCTTCCCAGGTGCCGGATCGCCCACCTTCCTTGCGTACCAATCGGATAGCTTCGATGCGCATTCCGCGGTCGCGGGCCTTGCACATGTCGTAGATCGTCAGGAGCGCGACGGCCACCGCCGTCAAGGCCTCCATCTCCACCCCCGTCCGCGCGTCCACCCGCGCCGTGGCCCGCGCCCGCACCCCGGGGAGCGCCTCGTCCGCCTCCAGCTCCACCTCCACCGAGCTGAGCGGGAGCGAGTGGCAGAGGGGGATCAGGTCGGCCGTGCGCTTCGCGCCCATGATCCCCGCAAGCTGCGCCACGGTAAGCACGTTGCCCTTTGGCGCCGTCCCCTCCACGATGGCACGCACCGTGTCCATCGAGGTAACGATCCGTCCCTCCGCCACGGCCACGCGGCGGGTGACCGCCTTGTCGCCCACGTCCACCATGCGCGGGCGCCCCTCCGCGTCCAGGTGGGTGAAGCCGCCTTCCTCGTGGGTCATGGCCGCCTCACGCCGCGCCCATCAGGTCCCGCCGCACGCCGCGCAGCAGGTCCGCCAGGATGAGCTGGGGATTGACGTTGCCGGAGGCCAGCTCCGCCGCGCGCTGCACCCGGTCCAGCGCCAGCCCCACCCCCAGCGGCCGGATGTCCCTGCGGCGCACCACCTGGGACAGCATCGCCACATCATTCCCGTTCACCACCAGCTCCTCGGCCCCGGACGCCGCCGCCATCAGGTCGCGCAGCCACACGGCGAAGGCCTCCAGCGTCCCGGTGAACTCGCCGCGGCCTCCGGTGGGCGCCTCCGCCAGCGCCGCCGCCAGCCGGGCCGTGGGCCCGTCCGCGGTGGCGGCCAGGAGCAGCGCCCGCCCGGCCTGCCGCTGCTTTTCCAGCGGTCCCGGCCCGTCGCCCGAGGGGAGCAGGCGCAGCGCCCGCCCGATCGCCCCCTCCGAGAGGGCGGCCACCCCCTCCGCCTCCGCTGCCGGCATCCCCTTGCGCGTCACCAGGAAGTCGGCCACCTCCTCCGCGGCCAGCGGGAGCATCCGCACCGGCAGCACCCGCGAGCGGATGGTGGGGAGCAGGGCCCCCGGCGTGGACGAGGTGAGGACCAGCGTGGTGTCCGCCGGCGGCTCCTCCAGCAGCTTGAGGAAGGCGTTCGCCGCCTCCTGGGACGACTCCTGCGGCACCATCGCCTCCGCGTCGCCCACCACGAACACCTTGCGCGAGCCCATCGCCGGGCGGTTGCCGGCCAGCTCCTGCAGGGTGCGGATCGCCGCCAGGAAGTAGGCCGGGGCGCGCTCGTACGCCGGCACGTGGAAGGGGTCCGCGCGCCGCGCCACCAGCTCCGCCGCCCGCGACTCCTCCAGCTTGTCCCGGAGCCGGTCGCCGGCCGCGTCGGGGCGGGGCAGGGGAAAGAACCAGTGGACGTCCGGGTGCTCCAGCCGCTCCACCAGCCGGCAGTGCAGGCACTTTCCGCACGGCTCCGTCGCCGCCTCCGGGTCCTCGCACACGATCCGCTGCGCCAGCCAGAGCCCGAAGCGCTCCTTGCCGATCCCCTCCGGCCCGTGCAGCAGCAGCGAGTGCGGCAGGTCGTTTTCGCGCACCGACTTCGCCAGCGCGGCCCGCATCTTTTCGTGACCCTGCAGTGGGATCAGCGGCATCGTCTTTCGTTTCCGATGGATCATCGTTTGGGCCCGCTCCGGAGCCAGGCCAAACTGCCGGCCTGTTTCCTACGCAGGTCGCGGAGCCCCGCCAAACTGCCGGCGGGTCTCCGCTCCGGCTCCGTGAGCCTCACGCAAACTACCGCGTGAGTCTCCCTCCGCAACATCATGTGGGAACGGCAGGGAACTGCACCGACAGAAAACCCTCTCCCAGGATTGGGAGAGGGTGGCGAGCCTAAGCGAGCCGGGTGAGGGCCGCCGTTGCAGTGGCAGGCTGTCCCCTGTCCCCTGTAACCTGTCCCCTATCTCCTATCGTCTCCTCAGCCACGCCAGCGGGTCCACCGCCTGGCCGCCGGGGGCGCGGATCTGGAACTCCAGGTGCGGCCCCTCGGGCGTCGCCTGGCCCCCCACCGTGCCGATCAGCTGGCCGCGGGCGATCTCGGCGCCGTCGGTGACGCGCACGTCCTCCAGGTACAGGTACAGCGAATAGTAGCCGCCGCCGTGGCTCACCACCACGCTGGGGCCGTAGCCCTCGAACGGCTCGGCCAGCACCACGGTGCCGGATTCCACGGCGCGCACCGGCGTCCCGCGCGCCGCGCCGATGCCGATGCCGTTCCAGCGCAGCACGGTGCCGCTCGCCGTCGTCGCCCGGCCGAAGCGGTACAGCAGGCGGCCCTCCACCGGCCAGCCCAGCGTGCCCAGGTCGGAGGTGGAGAGGCGGGACACGCCGCTGCTCGCCGCGGAGGGCGTGCGGGCCGGGGCGGGGGGCGGAGCGGCCGCGCCGGCCTTTGGGGCGCCGCCGGCGTCGCGGGCCGCGGCGGCGCGGCGGGCGGCCTCCCTGCGCTCCGCCTCGCGGCGGGCGGTCTCGCGGCGCTCGGCCTCGCGGCGGCGGCGCTCCAGCGTGGTGATCAGCGAGGCGAGCTGGCGCTCGTCGCGCGCCAGCCGGGTCATGCGGGTCTGGGTGGTGGTCGCCTGGCGCTGCACCACCCCCAGCGTCCTGCGGCGCTCCTCGCGCAGCGCCTCCAGCTGCTCGTGCTCCGTCATGCGCTCGCCCTGCAGCACCTGCACCTCCTGCAGGCTGCGCTTCAGCTGGCGGTCGCGCAGCACCAGCTGCTTCTCCAGCTCGCGCACCTCCCCCAGCAGCGTCCGGTCGTGGCGGGCCACCAGGTGCAGGTACTTGTAGCGGTTCAGCAGGTCCGCGAAGCTCTCCGCGGCGAACAGCACCTGGGCGGACTGGAGCGGGCCGCGCTTGTAGATGTCGCGCAGGCGGCGCTGCAGCAGGGCGCGGCGCTCCGCCAGGCGGTCCTGCGTGTCCAGCAGCTCGCGCGTGGTCACGGCGATCTGCTCCTCCGTCCGCGACAGCTGGAACTCCACCTCCTGCAGCACCCCGGCCGAGGCGTCCACCTGGCGGCGGAGGATCTGCTCCTCGCCCGACAGGTTCCTCACCTGCGAGCGCAGGTCCTTGAGCTCCTCCGCCAGCTCGCGCCGCTCCTCGCGGATCTCCTGCAGGCGGCGCTGGCTCTGCGACAGCTCGCGGGTGGTGTTCTGCTGCGCCGCGGCGGGCGCGGCGGCGAGCAGCAGCAGCGCGGCGAGCGCGCCCAGGGGGAACCGCGCGGACATGGCGGTCAGACGGCGCGCAGGTGGCGCCGCACCGCGATGGCGCTGGAAAGGAAGCCGAACGCGGCCCCGGCGAGCACCCCCGCCGCCACCCAGGGGAGCGGGAGCCACTCGATGCGGAGCAGCACCCGGTCCACCACCCGGTACGCCGCCCAGGCCAGCGCCACCGCCAGGGCGCTCCCCAGCAGCCCCGCCACCAGCCCTTCCAGCAGGAAGGGGCGGCGCACGAAGCCGTCCGTGGCGCCCACCAGGCGCATGATGGAGATCTCCTCGCGCCGCGCGAACACCGCGATCCGCACCGCCGTGGCGATCACGATGGCCGCAACCGCCGCGAACGCCCCGCCGATGATCCCCGCCGCGCCCCCGGCGATCCGCCGCAGCGAGACGATCTTGTCCAGCCAGTCGCGCCCGAACCGGACGTCCTCCACGAACGGGTACGCGGCCAGCCCCTTCGCCACCCGCTCCACCGAGGCGGGGTCGCGCGAGCCCGGCTTCAGCCGCAGCTCCAGCGAAGCGGGGAGCGGGTTGGTCTCCAGGTCCGTGAACACGTCCCGGAACTCCTCCATCTCCTGCCGCGCCGTCGCCAGCGCCTCCGTCTTGGACACGTAGCGCGCCTCCGCCACCTCCGGGATCAGCCGGACCTCCTGCTGGAGGATCCGGAGCTGCTGGTCGGTGGCGTCGTCCCGCAGGTAGGCGACCACCTCCACCTTCTCCTCGATGCGGTCGATTGCCCGGCGGATGTTGTGCGCCGTGAGGCCGAAGAGCGCCCCCACGAACAGCGAGAACGCCACCGCCACCACCGAGAGCAGCGTCAGCAGCGGCGTGCGCCGGAAGGCGGAGAGGGCCTCGCGAACGGTGTACGGCATGGCTCAGCTCCGCTCCTGCAGGGGGGCCGCCGCCGAGTCGAAGACCACCTCGCCCTGGCTCAGCTCGATGGTGCGGTACTCGGGGTGGGCCCGCACCAGGTCCAGGTCGTGGGTCGCCATCAGCACCGTCATCCCCATCGCGTTGATCTCACGGAACAGGTCGAACACCCCGCGCGCCGCCCAGGCGTCCAGGTTCCCCGTGGGCTCGTCGGCGAGCAGCACCACCGGGTCGTTGGCCAGCGCGCGGGCGATCGCCACCCGCTGCCGCTCGCCGCCGGAAAGCTCGTCCGGCAGCGCGCGCGCCTTGGAGGCGAGCCCCACCTGCGCCAGCAGCCGGCTCACCCGCGGGGCGATGGCCTGCTTCCGTGCCCCGGTCACCTCCAGGGCGAAGGCCACGTTCTCCTCGGCGCTCCGGTCGCGGAGCAGGCGAAAGTCCTGGAACACCACCCCCAGCTTGCGGCGCAGCCTGGGGATCTCGCGCTGGCGGACGCTGGTGGACGAGAAGCCGGAGACCCTGACCTCCCCCGAGGTGGGGCGCTCCGCCATGAGCAGCAGGCGCAGGATGGTCGACTTCCCGGCGCCGGAGTGGCCGGTCAGGAAGGCGAACTCCCCCTTGCGGAGGTGGAACGACACGTCCTTGAGGGCCGCGCCGGAGCGCGGGTATTCCTTGCGGACGTCGACGAGTCGGATCACGGGAGCGGGGTCCTTCGGGTGGGGATGTGGAGATAGGCGCGAAAGTTATCGCTCCCCGTCCACGGTGTCAAAGCGCGCGGCGAGGCGCACGGCCAGCTGCACGGCCTCCTTCATGGAGGAGGCGTCCGCGATCCCGCGCCCGGCGATGTCCAGGGCGGTGCCGTGGTCCGGCGAGGTGCGGGGGAAGGGAAGGCCCAGGGTGACGTTGACCCCGCTCCCGAAGGCCGCCGTCTTGAAGGCGGCCATCCCCACGTCGTGGTAGGGCGCGACCACCGCGTCGAACTCGCCGCGCACGGCGCGGGTGAACACGGTGTCCGCGGGGATGGGGCCGGCGGCGGAGATCCCCCCGCCGCGCAGCGCCTCCAGGGCGGGAGCGACGATGCGCGCCTCCTCGTCGCCGAAGAGCCCGCCGTCGCCGGCGTGCGGGTTCACGGCGCACAGCGCGATGCGCGGCTCCGCGATCCCCCACTGGCCGCGGAGCGCGGCGTGCACCAGCCGCGCCTGGCGGACCAGCAGCTCCGCCGAGAGCGCGGCGGGGACGTCGCGCAGCGCCAGGTGCGTGGTCGCAAGCACCACGCGAAGAGGGCCGCCCAGCGCGGTGCGCTCGGCGGCCATCATCATCGCCACGTCCGGCACCCCGGCCAGCGCGTGGAGCATCTCGGTGTGGCCGGGGAAGCGCCACCCCCCGGCGTGGAACGCGGCCTTGTCCAGCGGGGCGGTCACCAGCGCGTCCACCTCGCCGGCCAGCGCCATCTCCGTGGCGCGCTTCACCGCCTCCCCGGCGATCCTGCCGGCCGCGGCGTCGCCGTCGCCCGCCGCCCAGCGGCCCACGGCGACGTGCGCGCCGGGGCCCCGCCACCCCTCCGCCCCCACCACGGTCCACTCCGCCAGCGCCGCGACCTCCGGGTCCGCCAGCGCCTTGGCCGTCACCTCCGGGCCGATGCCGCGCGGGTCGCCCAGGGTGACAGCGACGCGGGGACGGCTCACCAGCGCTCCGCGGTGCGCTCCTCGCGGAGCACCGTGTACAGCTCCTTGGCCGCCTTCCTGGACACGCTCTTCCCGGGCGGTTCCAGAAGCTCCAGCTCCAGCGTGCGCGCCGGCCAGCGGATCTCGATGCGCGCCCCGGGGAGCACGCCGTCGGCAGCGCGGGCCTTCTTGCCGTTCAGCGTCACCGCCCCCGCGTCGCACGCCGACTTGGCCTCGTTGCGGCTCTTGGTCAGGCAGAGGCGGTGCAGCAGCACGTCCATCCGGAGCGCCTCGGCCATGTCAGAGGGTGACGCGCACGTAGGTGGAGCGCAGCAGCTCCTGGAGCACCTGCTGCTGGATCTTCTGCTGCTGCACGGACTCGCGCACCTGCTCGCGGAACTCCTCCAGCGTGTACTCGCCGGCCGGGCGCTGCTCGTTGACCTTGAGGATCGCCCAGCCCACCCCCTGCGTGCCCCCCTCCAGCTGCACCGGGCCCAGCACCGAGCCGGCGGCCGCGCCCTGCATCACCGGCGCGTAGGCCGGCGGGAGCCGGTCCAGCGGCACGTCCTCGGCGAAGCGCTGGTCGGCGGGGGTGTTGAAGCGCTCGGCGAGCGCGTTCATGTCCGCGCCGCCCCGCGCCGCCGCGAAGACCGAGTCGGCGCGGACGCGGGCGCGCTCCCGGTCGGCGTCGTTCACCTCGGGGCGGATCAGGACGTGGCGCGCCTGCCGCTCGCCTGCGCGGGCCTTTTCCAGCTTGATGATGTGGAAGCCGAACTGCGTCTCCACGATCCCGCTCACGTCGCCGGGGCGCATGGCGAAGGCCACCTGCTCGAAGGGGCGCACCATCTGCCCCTGCTTGAACCACCCCAGGTCGCCGCCGCGCTCCTTGGAGCCCGGGTCGTCCGAGAAGCGGCGGGCCAGCACCTCGAAGTCGCCGCCCTTGCGGAGCTCCTCCACCACCTGCTCCGCCTCGCGCCGCGCCGCGGCCTTGGCCGAGTCGCTGGGCGTGGGCTCCACGATCACCTGCTCGAACGACACGGTGGCCGGGCGGGTGCCCAGCTGCGTCCGCTGCGACTCGAACGCCGCCTGGATCTCGGCGTCCGTGACCGCCGGCTTCACCGCGCTCCCCACCCGCTGCGAGATGAAGCGCGCCACCATCATCCGCGAGCGCGTCTGGGCGATGCGGTTGGCGCGGAACTCGGGGAGGGTGAGGCCGGACTGCGCCAGCGCCGCGTTGAAGTCCGCCTCGGAGGGGAAGCGGCCGCGGATCTCGCGGATCTCCTGGTCCACGGTGCGCTCCACCTCGTCGTCGCCCACCGTGACCCCGGCCAGCCTGGCCGCCTGCAGCGCGACCAGGTCGTTGACGCGGGTCTGCACGATCTGCCGCACCAGGGCGGCCTGGCCGTCCGCGTCGGGCGGCACGGGGCGCCCCGCGGCGCGCATCTGGGCCACCTCTTCCTGCACGTCCGAGAGGAGGAGGGCGGTGTCGCCCACCACGGCCACCACGCGGTCCACCAGCTCCTCGCCCTGCTGCGGGGTGGGGGCCGGGTTCTGCGCGGCGAGCGCCGCGGGGGCGGCGGCGAGGAGTGCGAACGCGGTACGGATGCGCATGACGGGTTCGGATGGGACGTGGGCTGCGGCGGACGCGCCGCCGACGGGTGCGGCTCCGGTCCTGGGAAGGCCGCGGGGCCACGCGGCGCGCCGAAGCGCCCGTGGCCCCGCGGTTGGTACGCCCTTCCGGGGCGCGGAGTTCCGCACCCCGGGAAGGTCCCGCGTCACTGCTGCGGAGCCGGCGTCTGCTGGGGCTGCGCGGGCGCGGGCACGGGGGCCTGCTGCTGCCCGGGCGCGGGCATCGGCATCTGCTGGCCCGGGGCCGGCATGGAGCCGGCGGGCGGCGCGGCGCCCGGCATGGTGGAGCGGATGGTCTGCATCTGCTTCACCACCGCGGGGAAGGTCCCCTCGTTGACCTCGTACTCGAACGCGCTGCGCAGCGCAGGGCTGAGCGGCCCCAGCTGCGGCACCTGCCGGGTCTGGCTGATCGCCCCCTCGATCAGCTCGCGCACGCGCGCCTCGATGGCCCCGTTGGCGCCGGAGCCCTTGGGGAGCCGGTTGAAGCCGGCCATGCGGACCATCTCGCCGATCGCCTGGCGGGTGCCGCGGCGGATGGTGTCCAGCTGCGCCGGGGACGCGGTGATCTTGCGCTTGTTCGCCTCGTTGAGGAGCAGCTCGCGGTGGGTCATCTGCTCTACCAGGTCGCCCACCTGCTCGTCCGTCGCCTGCCCGAAGCTGCCGCGGGCCTGCGGCGGCAGGGTGCGCAGGAACTGCGCGAACTCGCCGGTGGTCAGCTCGCCGCCCTTGTAGGTGGCCATGGTCCGGGAGGCCGCGCGGCCGCGCAGCTCCAGGTTGTCCTGCTCCGCCAGCTCGCGGGCGATCTTGGCGGCCCCGGGCGCGACCTTGACCTCGGCGGCCTTGGTCAGCGAGTCCACGTACGCCTTCTCCGCGTCCTGCTGGGCCTTCTGCACCAGGAAGCGGGTGAAGCCCTCGCGCTGCTCACCGAGCGCGGTCTGCCGGCGGTCCTCCAGGCGGATGACGTGGTACCCGAACGGCGTCTCCACCACCGGGCTCACCTGGCCGGGCTGCAGCTTGAAGGCGGCCTCCTCGAAGGGAGCCACCATCCGCCCGCGCCCGAAGTAGCCCAGGTCGCCGCCCTGCGCCTTGCTCCCCGGGTCCTCCGAGTAGCGGCTGGCCAGCGCGGCGAAGTCGGCGCCGCCCGCGGCCTGCGCGCGGACCGCCTCGGCCTGGCGGCGGACGCTGTCGCGCTGCGTCGGGGTGGCCTCGGCCGGCACCTGGAACAGGATGTGGCGGGCGCGCACCTCGGCGCCGGGGCCCTCGGTGGCCCACTTCTGCTGGACCTCGGCCTCGGTGAACACGGTGTCGGGGCGGATCACCTGGTCGCGGAGCCGCGCCATGACCAACTGCTCGCGCTGGGGGGCGAGCAGCTCGTCCATGTTCACCACGGCCAGCGTGGTGTCCTCGGCGGCGGCGGTGGCCAGCAGCGTGTAGTCCACCCACATGTTCGCCAGCTCCTGCACCACCTCGGGGGTGGCGGGGATCTGGGGGTTGGCCGCCAGCATGCGGGCGGCGTCCTCCACCTTCAGCTCCTTGCCTCCGGCCTTGGCGACCACGTCGGTGTGCGCGGTCATGGCATTGCCGAAGCTGCCGCATCCCCCGGCGAGAAGGGGGGCGGCGGCCAGCAGGGCCCAACGGGACAGCTTCATGCGGATCTCCAGCGACGGGTGAGTGGTTGAACGACCTGAAAAGCGATCGGGATGAACATGGGTCCTACACCGTGGCCGCCTTTTCCTGGTCCAGCTGGCGGAGCGACTCCACCAGGGTGGTCAGGATGGGCTCGGTGCCGCGGCGGTGGAGCGTGATGGAAAGCGGGATGGGGCGGCGCACCTCCACCTCGAACTGCCGGGCCGCGAGCACGCGCTGCAGCACCGCCATGCGGGGGACCACCCCCTTGCGGAAGTTGAGGCGCACGTCCCAGGGGCGCACCAGCAGCCGCTCGATTCCCAGCGCGCCGCCCAGCAGGCGCAGCGAGGCGGTGGCGAGCAGCGCCTCCACCTCCGGCGGGATGGGCCCGTAGCGGTCGCGCAGCTCGCGGCGCAGCGCCTCGATCTGCTCCGGCTTCTCCTCGCGCGCCAGCCGCCGGTAGAAGTGGAGCTTCTGGGCCTCGTCGGGGACGTACTCGTCGGGGATCAGCGCCACCCCGTCCACCGACACGTCCGTGGCGTGCCGCGCGGGCACGCCGCCGTCGCCCTTCATCTGCCGGACGGTCTCCTCCAGCAGGCGCATGTAGGTGTCGAAGCCCACCGCGTGGACGAAGCCGGACTGCTCCGAGCCCAGGATGTTACCCGCGCCGCGCAGCTCCAGGTCCTTGAGGGCGATGCGGTAGCCGCTCCCCAGCTCGGTGTAGTGCTCCAGCACCCGCAGCCGCTTCTCCGCGTCCTCCGGCACCTCGTCGGGCACCAGCAGGTAGCAGTACGCCCGGTGGTGGCTGCGCCCCACGCGCCCGCGGATCTGGTACAGCTGCGACAGCCCGAAGTGGTCCGCCCGGTTGACGATCAGGGTGTTGGCGCGGGGGACGTCCAGCCCGGACTCGATGATGGCCGTGGCGCAGAGGATCTCCACCTCCCCTTCCAGGAAGCGGGTCATCACCTCCTCCAGCTCCTTTTCCTTCATCTGCCCGTGCGCCACGCCCACGCGCGCGTCCGGCACCAGGTCGCCCACCCGCTTGGCCACCACGGGGATGGTCTCCACCCGGTTGTGGACGAAGAACACCTGCCCGCCGCGGTCCAGCTCGCGCCGGATGGCGTCCTCCAGCACCGCGTCCGCCCAGGGGAGGACGTGGGTGATGATGGGCTGGCGGTCGCGGGGCGGCGTCTGGATCAGCGTCATGTCCCGCAGCCCCAGCAGCGAGAAGTGCAGCGTCCGCGGGATGGGGGTGGCGGTGAGCGTGAGCACGTCCACCGTGCGCCGCAGCTGCTTGAGCCGCTCCTTGTGCTTGACCCCGAAGCGCTGCTCCTCGTCCACCACGATCAGCCCCAGGTCGTGGAACTTGACGTCCTGGGAAAGGAGGCGGTGGGTCCCCACGATCACGTCCACCTCGCCGCGCTCCAGCCGCGCCAGGGCGATACCCTGTTCCTTCGCCGTGCGAAAGCGGGAGAGCGCCTCGATCCGCACCGGGAAGTCGGCAAGGCGCTCGGCGAAGGTGTGCAGGTGCTGCTCGGCCAGGATGGTGGTGGGGACCAGCACCGCCACCTGCTTGCCGTCCTGCACCGCCTTGAAGGCCGCGCGGATGGCGATCTCGGTCTTGCCGTACCCCACGTCGCCGCAGATCAGGCGGTCCATGGGCCGCGCCGACTCCATGTCGCGCTTGACGTCCTCGGTGGCCTGGCGCTGGTCCGGCGTGTCCTCGAACAGGAAGGCCGACTCCATCTCCCGCTGCCAGCGGGTGTCCGCGGCGAAGGCGTACCCCTTCTCGGCCTCGCGGGCGGCGTAGAGCTCCAGGAGCTCCGCCGTCATCTCCGCGATCGCCTTCTTGGTCTTCTGCTTGGTGCGGGTCCACTCCTTGCCGCCGATCTTGTGGACCCGCGGCGGCGGCCCGTCGTCGTTGTCCGAGACCCAGCGCTCGATCAGGTCCACCCGGTGCACGGGAACCCGCAGCAGCTCCCCGCCGGCGTACTCGATCACCAGCGTCTCGAACTCCTCCTCGCCCACCCGGACCCGCTCCATCCGGCGGAACTGCCCCACGCCGTGGTCCATGTGGACCACGTACTCGCCGGGCTTCAGCGCGGAGATGCTTTCCAGCGCGGCGCCGCCGCGGAAGCGGCGCTTCCGGCGGATGCGGCGGGTGCGGCGGAAGATCTCGTGGTCGGTGAGGACCCGCAGCGGCGGGTCCGCGTCGGCCAGGATGAAGCCGCCGGAGATGGAGCCCAGCGCCAGCGTGACGTCGGACCGGACGCGCAGCTCGTCCAGCAGCTCCTGCAGGCGCTCCAGCTGCCCCTGGTTGTCGCACAGCACCAGGGTGCGCTCGCCGCGGGCCGCCCCGGCGCGCAGCGTCTCGCCCAGCCGCCCCATGTCGCGGTCGATGGCCTCGGGCGGGGCGGCGCGGAAGCGCACCGGCCGCACTCCGGCCGGGCCCTCGGCCACGAACAGCTGCGGGAAGGCGTCCAGCCGCTCCGCCGCCGCCTCCGCGGGGAGGAAGAGCGCCTCGGGGCGCTCGGGGCGGGCGCCGCGCTGCTCCTCGGCAAGGTGCAGGCGCTGCACCTCGGCCCAGGTGCGCTCCAGCTCGGCGCGCGTCGCCCCGGCGGTGAGGTGCACCAGCACCGTGTCCGGCGGCAGGTACTCCAGCAGCGAGCGGCGCGGCCCCGCGGCGTCGCCGGAGGGGGTGGGCCGCGGCCTGCCGTCCACCGCGGCGGCGGGGCGCAGGTCCAGCGGGAGCACCTGGATGCTCTCCACCGTGCGCACGGAGAGCTGGGTGAGCAGGTCGAAGTGGCGGATGGACTCCACCTGGTCGCCCCAGAACTCGATCCGCGCCGGCTCCGGCGTGCCGAAGCCGAACACGTCCACGATCCCGCCGCGGAGCGCGAACTGCCCCACCTCCTCCACGGTGGCGACGCGCTCGAAGCCCATCTCCTCCAGGCGGGCGCTCAGGTCGGCCGGGCGGATCTCCTGGCCGGCGCGCAGCTCCAGCCGCAGGTCCTCCAGCCCCTCCACCGCGGGGGACAGCTCCTGGAGGGCGCGGGTGGTGGTCACCAGCAGCTGGGTGCGCCCTCCCAGCAGCGCCTCCAGCGCTTCCACGCGGGCGCCCCCGATCTCCACGTGCGGCTCGCCCTCCTCGTAGGGGAGGGACTCGCGCTGCGGGTACAGCTGGACCGCGCCCTCGCCCAGCAGCGCCTCCAGGTCGCTGGCGGCCTGCTCGGCGCCGTCGGGGGTGGAGGCCACCAGCAGCCAGATCCGCTCGGGCCGGGCGCGGTGAAGCGACCCCACCAGCACGGCGGGCGACGCGCCGGCCAGCCCCTCCACCAGGACCGACTCGCCCGCGCGCGGGAGCGCGGTCGCCAGCTCGCGGAACGCGGGGACGGAGCGGAACGCTTCGATCAGGAGCGGATGCGGCACGGCCTGCGGCGGGGGAGGACGAGTGCGGGCGGGCGCGGGGCCCGCCACGGTTGATCTTGCGCCGCCGATCCGATACCATCCGGGAAGCCCGGCCGCACGGCGGCCCCGGAGCGCGCCCTTGGCGCACGCCGGGGGACAAACGTCGCAAGCTAAGGGCACCCCGCACCGCGCGTCAACCGCCGGTCGCCGGCCCCCGGGCCGCCGCCCGTCCGCCGCGCGGACACACGCTGTCCCCTGCCTGGGACGGCACGGGGGTCGCCGCCGGGGCGAGATCGCGCTAAGTCGTTGCGCGACAACGCGGCTCCCGGAGCCTTCACGCGGAACGCGCCTTGCCCCCGAGCTCCGTGCACCTGAGCGGAGTCCCATCCATGAAAAAGATCTTCCACGCCCTCGCGCTGCTCGCCCTCTGCGGCGCGGCCGGGGCGGCCCCCGTCCGCGCCGCCGGCGTCCCCGCCGCGGCGATCGCCGAGCCCGACCAGGGCTACGGGCTGCGCGCCCGCGTCTGGGCGGACGCCGACCGCGACCTGTTCCGCCCCGGCGAGCGGGTCCGCATGCAGTTCCTCGTCAACCGCAGCGCCTACGCCGCGGTGGTGCACATCACCACCGACGGCGAGGTGGAGTTCCTCTTCCCCCGTTCGCCCTACGACGACGGCTACGTCCACGCCGGGCGCACCTACTCGCTCCCGCACACCGGGGCCGGGTCCGGCTACGGCTCGTCGTGGCAGGTGCGCGGCTCGTCCGGCATGGGCTACGTGTTCGTGGTGGCCTCCGACGAGCCGCTGAGCTTCCGCGCCTTCCAGGACTCCCGCTACCGCTCCCGCTGGGGCTACCGCACCATCGGCTCGTCGTTCCGCGGCGACCCGTACTACGCCCTGGACCGCATCGTGGACCTGCTGGTGCCGGACCCCGACTACTCCTACTACGCGACCGACTCGTTCGCGTACCACGTGGGGAGTCGCTCCTCGTACCCGCGCTGGGCCTGCTACGACGGCTACGCCGACGACTACGCCTGGGGCGGCTACTACGACCGCTGCGACCGGCTGCGGGTTTTGCTCCGGAACGACCCGTACTATTATGATCCGCGCCGCTACCGGCGCTCCCGCGGCTACTATCTTGCGGACAGCCGGCGCAATCAGCCCGACCACCGCTACAAGGAGCCGCGCGCGGCCGTCGGCCGCGACCGCGACGGCGGCCGTCGCAGCGGGGACCGGGGCGGGAGCTACGACGCTCCGCCGCTCCGCCGCTCCGGCGACCGGGCCGACGCGCCCTCGCGGACGCGGCCGGAGCCCGCGTCGCGCGACGACGAGCGCGGCTACACCCGGGCGGACTGGGACGGGGGGCAGCAGCCGCAGCAGGAAGGACGGCGGCAGGAGCGCCCCCGCACGGAGGAGCGGTCGCGGCCCACGCTGCAGCGCCGCCCCACCGAGCCGGAAACCTCGCGTCCGCGGGTGACCGCGCCGCAGCGGGAGCCACGGCAGGACCCGCCGCAGCGCGAGGCCCCGCGGGAGCGTGAAGCTCCCCGCGAGCGAGAGGCTCCGCGTGAGCGCGAGCGTCCGCGCGAGGAGCCGCCGAGCCAGGAACGATCCCGACCCTCCGAGGAAGGAAGCGCCCGCGTCCGCCCGGAGGGAGACTCGTAGGCCGAGGCCTACACCACTCCATCCGGAGGACCTGATGACGCAACGCCCGTCCGTTGCCCTCTCTCTCGGTGCGGCGCTCGCCCTCGCGGCGTGCGCCGCACCCGTTTCCGGCGGCCCGGCGCAGCAGCCGGCGCCCGCGTCCGCGCAGGAGCCGGCCGCCGCGCAGGCGGCCGCCGGCTCGACCGACGCGGCCGTCCGGCGCGCCGCGGCCACCATCACCCCCGAGGACCTCCGCTCGCGCATCGCCTTCCTGGCCTCGGACGCCATGCGCGGGCGCGACACGCCCAGCCGCGAGCTGAACATCGTGGCCGAAGCGGTGATCGACCACCACCGGCGCCTGGGGCTGGAGCCCGCGGGGGAGAACGGCACCTACCTCCAGTGGTACCCCTTCCCGCTGCGCGGCCTGTCGGCCGCGGGGACGCGGCTGGTGGTGTCGGGCGGCGGGCGGCAGCAGACGCTGCAGCTGGGCCGCGACTTCTTCACCCGCGGCGGCACCGCGCGCGAGGTGACGGGCGGGCTGGTGTACGTGGGCAAGGGGACGGAGGCGTCGTTCGGGGGCGAGGGGGCGATGCGCGAGCGCATCGCGGTGGCCGCGCTCCCCGGCCGCTGGACCTCGGCGTGGAGGACGGAGCGCAACCGGCAGGTGTCCGAGGCGCGGCGCGCGGGCGCCAGCGCCCTGATCCACGTGCTGGACGCCGCCTGGACGGCGGACAGCGTCGCCAAGTACGCAAAGGCCGCGGAGGAGCCCGGCCGCGTGCTGGGAGGCACCGTGGCCTTTCCCGAGTTCTTCGTGACGCAGGCGGCGGCGCGCCGCATGTTCACGGCGGGGAACCTGGCCTTCGAGGCGGCCTGGACCCGCGGGCAGTCCGGCGACGTGGAGCCCGTGGCGCTCTCCGGGGTGCGGGTGACCGCGGCCGCGCCGTTCCGCGAGTTCGACCAGGCCATGGCGCCCAACGTGGCGGCGGTGCTGCGCGGCAGCGACCCGGCGCTGCGCGACGAGTACGTGATCGTGTCGGCGCACATGGACCACATCGGCGTCACCCGCCCGGCCCCGGCCGACGGCGACTCCATCAACAACGGCGCCGACGACGACGCCTCCGGCACCTCCGGGATCATGGAGGTGGCGGAGGCGCTGGCCTCCATGCCCACGCGCCCGCGGCGCTCGGTGGTGTTCCTTCACGTGAGCGGCGAGGAGAAGGGTCTGCTGGGCTCGGAGTGGTACTCGGACCACCCGACGCTGCCGCTCCGGCAGATCGTGGCCAACATCAACGTGGACATGATCGCCCGCAACTCGCCCGACAGCATCGTGGTGATCGGCAAGACGTACTCGACCATGGGCCCGCAGGTCAACGCGATCCGCGAGCGGCACCCGGAGCTGAACCTGGTGGCCGCGGACGACATCTGGCCGGACGAGCGCTTCTTCTTCCGCTCGGACCACTTCAACTTCGCGCGCAAGGAGGTCCCCTCGATCTTCTTCTTCAGCGGGGTGCACGAGGACTACCACCAGCCCTCGGACGAGCTGGAAAAGATCGACGCGGACAAGGCGGCGCGGGTGGCGCGGTTCGTGTTCTACCTGGCCCACGACGTGGCGAACGCCGACCAGCGGCCGCAGTGGGATCCCAAGGGGCTGGAGGAGGTCCGCGCCATGGTGCGGTGAGGTTTTCCCGAAGAAGCGGTTCTCGAGGTGACGAGGGGGCCCGGCGGTCAGCCGGGCCTCTTTGTTTTGCTGGTTCTGGCGGTGAGGGGGCGGGATCTTCGCGTGGGGCCGCTCCGGAGCCGGACGATACTGCCGTCCGTCTCCTGCGCGGGTCGCGGAGCCAGCGGAAACTGCCCCGCTGTCTCCGCTCCGGCTCCGGGAGCCTCCTCGGTCGGCACGGTACTGCTGTGCCGACGCTGCGGGGTCTCCCTCCGCGACAGATTTGGGGGGTACTGCGGAACGGCAACGGCCACACACCTCGGAAGCGGGTTGCGGCGCGCGGTGGCGGGCCCCTCCCCCCGGCCCCCTCCCCCGCAAGCGGGAGAGGGGGAGCACGGCGACCGCCTGGCAGGCGCCGCGGGTGAAACGGCGAACGGCGCCCCCTGGCGGGAGCGCCGTTCGCCGTTGCCGTTCCGTCGTACCCATATGATCCGTTGCGGAGGGAGACTCGCCGGCAGTTTGGCGAGGCTCACTCCGGCGAAGGGAAACCCGCCGGCAGTTTGGCGGGGTTCCCGGAGCCCGCGGAGGAGACGGACAGCAGTACCGTCCGGCTCCGTAGCGGCCCGCCTACACCAGAGGAAACACCGTCAAGGAACGCGGACGGAAAGACCGAAGCTGCCGACGTACCCGTTGCGGGAGGCGTCGCCCTGCTCGGACCCGGTGGTGAGGCGCGCGACGGCCAGGTCGATGGGGCCGAGCGTGACGCCGCCGCCCAGGATGCTCCCCTCCTCCAGGTCGGACGACCAGCCCACGCGCACCGTGCCCACGGGGAGCTTCTGCTGAAGCCCGACGCCCGCGAGCGTGCTCCAGCGGCCGGCCAGGCGCCCCTCGGTGAGGTCGTCGTGGTAGGCGCCGGTCAGCGTGGTGCCGCTGGGAAGGGTCCAGGCGGCGCCCAGGCGCAGGGTGGTGGGGAGCTCGGCGTCGTCCAGCAGCCCCTCGGCCACGGCGGCGAACTGGCCGGTGGGGGTGGAGCCCAGCTCCTGCTCGCTCTCCTCGTAGCGGTTGCGGACCACCTGGAAGTCGGAGTCGAAGAAGTCGGCGCGGGTCAGCGTCACCCGGCGGCCGTCCAGCTCGTCGCTCCACTCCATGGAGTGCACCGCGTTCGCCACGGCGGCGCTCAGCGTGAGCCCCGGCACCGGCTGCAGCGCGGCGCCCACGTCCAGGCCCCAGCCGCTGCCGCCGTGCGAGTTGACGCCCACGTAGTCCACGCGGATGTCGCGGGAGGCCAGGTCGTAGGTGGGCTCGAAGGCCTGCGTCTGCACCAGGCCCCGGCCCAGGTAGTAGTGCCCGGTGACGCCCAGGCTCAGCGGGCCCACGCCGCGGCCGTAGCCGGCGGCGAAGTCCCAGTAGGTCGCCCGGCTGCCGCGGGTGTCGCCCACGCTGTAGTCGGTGCGGCCCTGCTGGTAGCCGTTCAGGAACAGGTCCACCACGTCGCGCCCCACCGTGTGCGTCCCCAGGAAGCCGTAGGCCACGCCCAGGGCGAAGCCGCCGTTCTGGTAGGTGACCAGCGGGGCGCGCACGTCGCCCTCCAGCGCGGTCCCCCCGGCGGGGATCTCGGCGAGCAGCTCGGCGCGGCGCTCATCGCTGAGGTCGTCGTAGTTGAAGTAGTCGCGCAGGTCGCCCACCTCGGGGCCGAGCACCGTGGCGCCGGCGGTCACCTGCGGAAAGCCCAGCGACCAGCGCGGGCTCCCGGCCAGGCCCAGGTTGGCGGGGTTGGAGAACACGGACTCGTGCCCGCGCGCGACGGCCACGTACGCGCCGCCCATCCCCAGGGCGCGCGGGTTCAGGGGGATCTGCGCGGCGGCGGGGGAGGCGAGCGCGGCGGCCGCGAGCGAGGCGCCGAGGAAGCCGGCGCCGGTCCGGTTGAGCACGTTCATGGTACGTCTGCGAGAATGGGGGTGTGGGTCGGCGTGCACCATCGGGTGCGGGACAATCTTACCAGACATCTGTTTTCGGCTCAAGCCGCGGAAACCTTTAAGCCGGCAGCCCCTCCCGGAAGCAGGGCCGGGAGGGGCTGCGGCAGCGGAGGGGTGCTTTTCGGCGGGAGGCGGACCGGCGGTGTCGGAGCGAGCGGCCACTCAAAGGGCAACGGCGGTGCCAGGTTGCAACGAAATGGACCGGGCACGGCGAGAGTCGTGGCGCCGCCTGGAAAATCGCGTTACAGGCGGGGTTTCGCTTCCGGCGGCGCGGCTCGCGCGGGCTGCGGCAAATCGCCGCAGTCCTTGCATGGTGCGGCACGCCGGGGCTTCCTGAGTGTACCGGGGGCGGATAAATTCATCGCGGCCCGGCCCCCGGGGAGCAGCCTCCACTTTCGCGGAAACGTCGCTTTGCGCATCGAGCATATTCGGAACTTCTGCATCGTCGCCCACATCGACCACGGTAAGTCCACGCTGGCCGACCGGCTGATCGAGGCGACGCGGACCCTCCAGCTGCGGGAGATGAAGGACCAGGTCCTGGACTCCATGGACATCGAGCGCGAGCGGGGGATCACCATCAAGCTGAACGCCGTGCGCATGACGTACGGCGCGCGCGACGGGAGGACGTACCAGCTCAACCTGATCGACACGCCGGGGCACGTGGACTTCACCTACGAGGTGTCGCGCTCGCTGGCCGCGTGCGAGGGCGCCATCCTGGTGGTGGACGCGTCGCAGGGGGTGCAGGCGCAGACGCTCTCCAACCTGTTCCTGGCGATGGAGGCGGGGCTGGAGATCGTCCCCGTGCTCAACAAGATCGACCTGCCGGGCGCGGAGCCGGAGAAGCGCCGCGAGGAGCTGGTGGACCTGCTGGGGGTGGACCCGGACGACGTGCTGCTCGCCTCGGCGAAGGCGGGGATCGGCATCGAGGAGATCCTGGAGGCGGTGGTGGCCAAGGTGCCGCCGCCGCAGGGCGACCCGGACGCCCCGCCCCGCGCCCTGATCTTCGACTCGTACTACGACAAGTACGTGGGCGCGGTCCCCAGCATCCGGGTGGTGGACGGCGTGTTCCGGCCCGGGACCCGGATCGCCTTCGGCGCCAACGACGCGGTGTACCCCATCGACGAGGTGGGCTACCTGCAGATCGGGCGCTTCGCCACGCCGGAGCTGCGGCCGGGCGAGGTGGGCTACATGATCGCCGGGATCAAGCAGGTGTCGCACACCCGCTCCGGCGACACCATCCTGGACGCGGACAACCCGGCCGCGGAGCTGATCCCCGGCTTCCAGGAGGTGAAGCCCATGGTGTTCGCGGGGATCTACCCCACGGCCACCGAGGCGTACGAGGAGCTGCGCGACGCGCTCGCCAAGCTCAAGCTCAACGACGCATCGCTCACCTACGAGCCGGAGTCGTCCACGGCGCTGGGCTTCGGCTTCCGCTGTGGCTTCCTGGGGCTGCTGCACCTGGAGATCATCCAGGAGCGGCTGGAGCGCGAGTTCGACCTGGACCTGATCACCACCGTCCCCAACGTGAAGTACCACGTGGTGATGACCGCGGGCGACGAGCTGTGGGTGGAGAGCCCCAGCGCGCTCCCGGACCCCACGCGCATCGACCGGATCGAGGAGCCGTACGTCCGCGCGCGCATCATGTGCCCGGCGGAGTACATCGGCGGGGTCCAGAAGCTGTGCCACGAGCGGCGCGGCGACTTCAAGGGGATGAGCTACCCGGACCCGCAGCGGGTGGAGCTCTCCTACGACCTGCCGCTGGCGGAGATCGTGCTTGACTTCTACGACCGGCTCAAGTCGTCCACCCGCGGCTACGCGGCGCTGGACTACGACCTGGGCGAGTACCGCGCCAACCCCCTGGTCAAGCTGGACATGATGATCAACGGGGACCCGGTGGACGCGTTCAGCGTCATCATCCACCGCGACAAGGCGTACGAGTACGGCCGCACCATCGCGGAGAAGCTGCGGCAGCTGATCCCCCGGCAGATGTTCGAGGTGGCGATCCAGGCGGCCATCGGCAACAAGGTCATCGCCCGCGAGAGCATCTCGGCGCTGCGCAAGAACGTCACGGCCAAGTGCTACGGCGGCGACATCTCGCGCAAGCGCAAGCTGCTGGAGAAGCAGAAGGAGGGGAAGAAGCGGATGAAGCAGGTGGGCACGGTGGAGATCCCCCAGGAGGCGTTCCTGGCGGTGCTCAAGGTGGGGGAGTAGGATCTAGCTGGCGGTTCGGGCGAATCCCCGGCCGATACTGCCGGCCGGGGACCGCGCTCTATTCCGCTGGACATGATACTACCATGTCCAGCGGAACGGAGCCGCCGGAAACCGCCCCGGCGTCTCCGCCCTTCGGGTCACGATCGCTTTCGCGACTGCTGAACTGCGCCCTCCTGATGAGTGCTCCCTCCGCTTCCGTGGTCGTCACCACCTACAACCAGCCGCGGCAGCTGGAGCTGGTGCTGTGGGGGTACGCGGTGCAGACGCGGCGGGACTTCCAGGTGGTGGTGGCGGACGACGGCTCGGGGGCGGAGACGCGTGAGACGGTGGAGCGGGTGCGGGCGGAGACGGGGATGGACGTGCTGCACGTGTGGCACGAGGACCGGGGGTTCCGCAAGACGGAGATCCTGAACCGGGCCATCCTCGCCGCGGCGGCGGAGTACCTGGTGTTCACGGACGGGGACTGCATTCCGCGCCGCGACTTCGTGGACGCGCACCTGCGCCTGGCCGAGCCGGGGCGCTTCCTCTCGGGCGGGTACCTGAAGCTGCCCCGTGAGGTGAGCGCGCGCATCGGCGTGGAGGACGTCAGGTCGGGGCGTGCCGCGGACCCGGCGTGGCTGCGGCGACAGGGGTGGAGGCCGGGGCGGCACGCGCTGCGGCTGCTGGCGCCGGGGGCGCTGCCGCGGCTGCTGGACGCGGCCACGCCCACCCGCCCCACCTGGAACGGGCACAACGCCTCCACCTGGAAGGAGGCGCTGCTGCGGGTCAACGGCTTCGACCTGGACATGGGCTACGGCGGGCTGGACCGCGCCGTGGGCGAGATGCTGGAGAACGCCGGCGTACGCGGCAAGCAGGTGCGCTTCCGTGCGGCCTGCCTGCACCTGTGGCACGAGCGGCCCTACGAGGACCCGGAGCGGTGGCGGCGGAACCACGAGCTGCGCGCCCGGATCCGCAGGGAGGGGATCACCCGCACGAGGCGGGGGATCGCGGAGGTGGCGGCGGGGCTGGAGGGGGACTCATGAGCGAGGGAGCTATGGACAAGCGCTGGATCGCCGGCGTGGACCTGGGCGGCACCAACATCGTGGTGGGGCTGCTGCCCATGGAGGGCGGGGAGGTGCTGGGGCTCCGCTCCATGCCCACGGACTCCGGGCGCGGCGCCAAGTTCGTGGTGGACCGGATCATCGGGATGGTGGAGCAGGCGATCGCGGAGGTGCTCTCCGCCCACGGGGGCACGCGCGACCAGATCGCCGGGGTGGGGATCGGCTCGCCGGGGCCGCTGGACCGGCGCACGGGCACGGTCATCAACACGCCCAACCTGGGGTGGCGCAACTTCCCGCTCCGCGACCTGATCTCCAACGCGGTGCACCTGCCGGCCACGCTGGACAACGACGCCAACTGCGCCACCTACGGCGAGTGGTGGCTGGGCGCCGGGCGCGGCACGCGGGCGCTGGTGGGGCTGACGCTGGGAACCGGGATCGGCGGCGGGATCGTGCTGAACGGGGAGATCTTCCACGGCTGCTCGGACGTGGCCGGGGAGATCGGGCACATGACCATCGACTCCAACGGGCGCCGCTGCAAGTGCGGCAACTACGGGTGCCTGGAGCAGTACGCCTCCGGCCCGGCCATCGCCGTGCGCGCGGTGGAGGGGATCGAGGCCGGGGCCGAGTCGGTGCTGGTGGAGATGGTGAACGGCCGCATGGACGACATCACCGCGGCCACCGTGTACGAGGCCACGGTGCAGGGCGACGCCTACGCCACCGAGGTGATGAAGGACACGGCCAAGTTCCTGGGCGCCGGGGTCGCGAGCATCATCAACATCCTCAACCCCGAGATGGTGGTGATCGCCGGCGGCGTCACCCGGGCCGGCGACACGCTCTTCGAGCCGCTGCGCGCCGAGGTGCGGCGCCGCGCCTTCAAGTCCGCCCAGGAGTGCTGCCGCATCGTCTCGGCGGAGCTGCCGGGGACGGCGGGGCTGGTGGGCGCGGCGGCGGTGTTCAAGCGCGAGACGTACGGCTCGGTCTGAACGGCGAGTGCGAAAGTGCGTGAGTGCGGAAGTGCGAAAGTGAGCTGCGGCATCGAACGGCGCCCCCCGGGCGCCGTTCGCGCAGGTGGATCCCACGCTGGCCGGAGGGGGCGATGAAGCGGCTGGGAGTGCTGGGCACCTTCGTGTGGGACCGCATCTGGATGCTGGAGGACGCGGCGCGCGGCGAGCCGTTCACGTCGTGGGGCGGGGTCGCGTACTCGCTGGCCTCCGCCGCGGCGGCGCGGCCGCAGGGGTGGGAGGTGGTGCCGGTGGTGAAGGTGGGGCGGGACCTCACCGACGAGGCCCGCGCGCTCCTGGCGACGCTGCCCGGGATGGTGGCGGGGCCGTCGCTGGTGGTGGTGCCGGAGGACAACAACCGCGTGGAGCTTCGCTACACGGACGGCGCGCACCGCGGCGAGCGCCTCACCGGCGGGGTGCCGGGGTGGACGTGGGAGGAGCTTGAGCCGCACGTGGCCGGCCTGGACGCGCTGTACGTCAACTTCATCACCGGCTTCGAGCTGGGGCTTGCCGACGCGGAGGCGCTGCGGCGCGGCTTCGGCGGGCCGCTGTACTCGGACCTGCACTCGCTGTTCCTGGGGTGCCCGGGCGCGGGGACGCGCCAGCTGCGCACGCTGCCGGAGTGGGAGCGCTGGGCGGCGTGCTTCGACGGGGTGCAGCTCAACGAGCGCGAGCTGGGGACGCTGGGCGGGGCGGGGGAGTGGACCGATGCGGCGGCGCGGGTGCTGGACGCCGGGCCGGGGCTGGCCGTGGTGACGCTGGGGGCGGAGGGGGCGGCGTACGCGCGGCGCACGGGGTTTCCCTCGTCGCCTGCGGCATGGCCGGCGCATCGCGGTGGGGCCGGCGGAGCGGCGGTGGAGGTGGGGAGCGTGCCGCCCGCGTCGTCGGTGGAGGGCGACCCGACCGGGGCCGGGGACGTGTGGGGGCTGGCCTTCTTCTGCGGGCTGCTGGGCGGGCTGGAGCTGGAGGCGGCGATGCGGCGCGCGCACGAGGTCGCGGCGCGCAAGCTGGGGTTCCGGGGAGCCTCGGGGTTGTACACACACCTCGTGGGCTGACGGCGGCGCGCTCCGGGTGGCTCCGGTGTAGGGGGTCGGCCGGGGGATGCTGCTCCGGGGGAGCCGAACTCGCCCACCGCCGGAGTGAGGGCGAGATCACGCTGGCTTCGAACATGACGTTCCCCCTGCGCAGCCTCCCCCGACCTCCCGGCGCAGATCCCTGAACGGCAACGGCCGGAAGGCCTGCGGCTCTCTCGAAACCGGTGGAAGGCGAAGGGTCTAAACGACTCGGCCGTCCGCACCTGGCGGACGCCAGCTCGAAACCGCGTGAGGGATTTCGGCCCGAAGGGGCGAGACCCGGCGGGGCAGTTTCCGCCGGGGCTCGACTCCGTTGCAGACGGTTGTTTCGTCTGCTACGGAGCCGAAGCCCGACCCCGGCGCCAGCCGGGGGCACGCCCAAATCCGCCGTTCACCGCCGTCAACAAAACCACCCTTCCGACACCCCGACCCGCGTGTTACCTTCCCGCGTCCTTTCCACCCCCGACCGTGCGGCCGCATGACGCGAGTGCTGGAGGTCCCCCAGAGGCTGGACGACGACGCCTTCGACGCGCTGGTGGCCGCGGCCGCGGAGGGCGGCGACGAGCGCGTGCTGGTGGACGCGCGCCACGTGCGCTGGGCGGACCCGTACGGGATGATCGGGCTGCTGGCGCTGGGCGAGACGCTGCGCCAGGGCGAGGTGCGCCCGCTGCTGGAATTGCCGCAGACGCCCGAGGTGATCAGCTACCTGACGCGGATGGGCTTCGTCCGCCAGGCGGGGGCGACCTTCGAGATGGCGCAGCCTGCGCGGCAGCGCTCCGGCAAGGAGAGCAGCGTGCTGCTGGAGATCACCCGGGTGCAGTCGCACGAGGACGTGCACGGGGTGATCGACGTGCTGAACGAGGGGCGCATCAGCACCCTGCTGGGGGAGCAGCTGGGGTACTCGCGGGCCGACTCCATCGGCTTCAGCATGCTGCTGTCGGAGGTGTCGCAGAACATCATCGAGCACGCCGACGCGCCGGGGTGGGTGGGGATCCAGATCTACAACTGGGCCCGGCGCCTGGGCCGCAAGGTGGCGGTGATCGCGGTGATGGACCTTGGGGTGGGCTTCAAGGGCTCGCTGGCCAAGGAGCACTCGGCGCGCTTCGGCGACCGCTGGGGCGACGCGACGGCGCTGGAGGCGGCTTTCATCCACGGGATCACGCGCTTCCGCGACCCCGGCCGCGGCCAGGGCCTCAAGCAGATCCGCAAGAAGGTGGGGCGCTGGGGCGGCAAGATCGCCATCCGCAGCGGCACCGCGAAGATCGCCGACGTCCCCGAGTGGGACGACGCCGACCCGATGACCAAGGACCTCGCCTTCTTCCCCGGCGCGCAGATCCTGATCGTGCTGCCGGCGAAAGAACAGCAGGGGACAGGGAACAGGTGACAGGGGACAGCCAGCAACTGCGGACTGCTCCGTACCCGCAGGCTGTAACCTGTCCCCTGTAACCTGTACCCTAGCAGTCCCGCACTTCATTTCACCCGGAGGCTTTGCATGAAGACCGTCACCTTCCAGACCAACAAGGGCACCTTCACCGCCGAGCTGTACGAGCAGGACGCGCCGAACACGGCGGCGAACTTCGAGAAGCTGGTGCGCGACGGCTTCTACGACGGCATCATCTTCCACCGCGTGATCCCGGACTTCGTGGTGCAGGGCGGCGACCCCATCACCAAGGAGAAGGGGCTCAACCACCCGTCGGTTGGGTCGGGCGGGCCGGGGTACAAGATCAAGTGCGAGACGCAGGGGAACCCGCGCACGCACAAGGTGGGCGCGCTCTCCATGGCGCACGCGGGCAAGGACACGGGCGGCAGCCAGTTCTTCATCGTGCTCAGCGAGGCCAGCACCCGCCACCTGAACGGGGTGCACACGGTGTTCGGGCAGGTGACGGAGGGGCTGGACGTGATCACCAGGCTCCAGCGCGGCGACGTGATGGAGAAGGTCACCGTCGACGACTCCGCCGCGGCCTGACGCGTGCTCCCCGAGCGCAGGGTCTCGCCGCTCGCCATCGACCTGACGCTCCTCCACCGCCGCTCCATCACCTCGCTCTTCAGCAACCTGGTGACCCGCCCCACGGGGCGGGCCGTCCGGACCGGCGTGGAGAGCCAGATCGCGGAGCTGGAGGGGGAGCGCTCGGTCTGCCTGTCCGTGCTGGACTTTTCGCAGGTGCGGGTGCTGGACTACTCCTGCGCGGACGAGATCGTGGCGAAGCTGCTCCTGCGCTACCTGGGCCCCGACCGCCCGGCCGAGGCCTTCTTTCTATTCCGCGGCCTCCACGAGCACCACCGCGAGCCGGTGGAGGAGGTGCTGGAGCACCACGACATCCTCGCCGTCACGGAGTTCGAGGACGAGGGCTTCCAGCTCCTGGGCAAGGCGCACCCGGTGCAGCGGACGTGCTGGGACGCGGTGCTCCGCGCCGGGCGCGCCACGCCCGCGGAGGTCGCCGAGGCGGCGGGGATGGTGCCCGCCGCGGCATCCGCGGTGCTCGGCGGGCTGGCGGCGCGCCGGGTGGTGATCGCCTACCGCGACGGCAGCTTCTGCTCGCTTCCGCACTTCCTCGAAGAGTGAGATGACCTCCGACCTCCGCCAGGCAGGACTCTCCACGCGTGCCGTGCACGCGGGCGACGCCCCGCACGCCCTCAACGCGCCGGTGAACACGCCCATCGCGCAGACCTCCACCTTCTACGCGGACCCCGACGGCGCGGGGGAGCTGCTCTACGGGCGCTACCTCAACGGGCCCAACAACGTGGCCGTGGAGGCGAAGATCGCCGCGCTGGAGGGCGCGGAGGACTGCGTTGCCGTGGGCAGCGGCATGGCGGCCATGGCGTGCGCGCTGCTGGCCTGCGTGCGCGCCGGCGACCACGTGCTGGCCGCGGAGGCGCTGTACGGCGGCACGCGCACGCTGCTGGTGCGCGAGCTCTCGCGCCTGGGGGTGGAGTCCACCTTCGTGGACTTCTTCGCGGCCGGGTGGCGGGACGCGCTCCGGCCGAACACGCGAGTGGTGCTGGCGGAGACCGTCTCCAACCCGCTGCTGCGGGTGCCGGACCTGCGCCCGCTGGCGGAGGCGGCGCACGCGGCGGGGGCGGTGCTGGTGGTGGACTCCACCTTCGCCACGCCGGTGAACGCGCGTCCGCTGCAGAGCGGGGCGGACCTGGTGGTGCACAGCGCCACCAAGTACCTGGGCGGGCACAGCGACCTCACGGCCGGCGCGGTGCTGGGCGGCGCCGAGCGGGTGGGCGAGGTGCGCGCGCGGGCCCAGGTGTGGGGGCCGGCGCTGGACCCGCACGCGGCCTGGCTGCTGGAGCGGGGGATCAAGACGCTGGCGGTCCGGATGGAGCGCCACAACCGCAACGGGCTGGAGGTGGCGCGCCGGGTGGAGGCGCTGCCGGGGGTGGCGCGGGTGCACTACCCGGGGCTCCCGTCGCACCCGGACCACGAGACGGCGGGCCGGGTGCTCTCCGGCTTCGGGGGGATGGTGGGGATCGAGGTGGAGGGTGGGGGCGAGGCGGCCGGGCGCTTCGTGCGCGCGCTGCGGCTCGCCAAGGCGGCGCCCAGCCTGGGCGGGGTGGAGACGCTGGTGTCGGAGCCGCGCTTCACCTCGCACGCGGCGTTCACGCCGGCGGAGCGCGAGGCGCTGGGGATCCGCGACGGCTTCTTCCGCTTCTCGCTGGGCATCGAGGACGCGGACGACATCGTGGCGGACATCACGGGGGCGCTGGAGGCGGCGCGCGGCGCGTGACGTGCAGGGTCCCGCCCGCGGGACGGCGGGCGGGAACGGTCCACGGAGGGAGCGGATGCAGGAGCGGGTACTGGACATCGCGGTGGTGGGGGCGGGGCCGTGCGGGATCGCGGTGGGGATCGCGGCGCGGGAGCGGGGGCTCGTCTGCGCGCTCTTCGACCGGGGCGGGGTGACGCAGGGGATGATGGACCACCCCACCTACACCACCTACTTCAGCGGGCCGGAGAAGCTGGAGCTGGCGGACGTCCCCTTCACCACGGCGGGGGACAAGCCCACCCGCCGCGAGGCGCTGCGCTACTACCGCAAGGTGGTGGCGTACTTCGGGCTGGACGTGCGGCAGTACGAGGACGTGCTGGCGATCGAGGGGGAGCGGGGCGACTTCCGGCTGCGGACGCGCCGGGTGGACGGCTCGGAGCACGAGCACCGCGCCCGCAGCGTGGTGATCGCCACCGGCTACTACGACACGCCGCGCCGGCTGGGCGTCCCCGGCGAGGACCTCCCCAAGGTGGTCCACTACTTCAAGGACCCGTACCCGTACTTCGACCAGGACGTGGTGGTGGTGGGCGGGGGGAACTCGGCGGCGGACGCGGCGCTGACCGTGTGGCGCGAAGGGGCGCGGGTCACGGTCGTGCACCTGTTCGACGAGCTGGACCGCGGCGTGAAGCCGTGGGTGCGCCCGGACATCGACAACCGCATCGCGGAGGGCTCCATCCCCGCGCTCTGGCGGCACCGGGTGGTGGAGGTGCGCTGGCGCGAGGTGGTGGTGGAGAGCCTGGACACGGGCGAGCGGCGCGTGCTCCCCAACGACTGGGTGCTGGCGATGACGGGCTACGTCCCCGACCCGGTGCTCCTGCGCGCCCTGGGCGTGCCCATCGACCCGCGGACCGGGATCCCCGCGCACGACCCGGCCACCATGCAGACGGCGGTGCCCGGGGTGTACCTGGCCGGGGTGGTGGCGGCGGGGTACGACGCCAACAAGATCTTCATCGAGAACGGCAAGCTGCACGGCCCGCTGATCGCCGCTTCCGTGGCGGCGGAGCGGGCCGGCTGACGGGGCCCGCACCGGCGCGGATCCTGCACGGGGCCAACGGGTACGATGCGCGGCAACCGGCGCGGATCGGCCTCCCGGCCGCCGGGAAAATCCCGAAAAAACCTCCCCGACCCCGACGATGAAGAGACTCCTCCCCGCACTCGGCATCCTGGCGCTGGCCGCCTGCTACTCCTCCGCGCCGCCCCCGGTGGCGGGTCCGCAGCAGCCGTGGGTGCCCACGCCGCCGGTGTACGCGCTGATCGGGGAGCGCCAGGAGCTGAACCTGACTTCCGCCCAGGTCACCACGCTGGACTCCATCGGGGTGGCGCTGGCGGCGCAGAACAGCCCGGCGCTGCGCCAGATCCAGGAGATGCAGCCCACGGGCAGCTTCCGGCGGACCAGCGCGGCGGACGTGGAGCGTGCGCGCCCGCTGATCGACTCCATCCGCGAGAACAACCGCCGCGCGCAGGAGGCGGTGCGCGTGCTTCTCTCGGAGCAGCAGCGCACCGACGTGTGCCGGATGTACGCGCCGGACCGCGCGGAGCAGCGCCGCCGCGAGGCCGCCCAGCGCGACGCCCGCCAGCTGCCCCGCGGCCGCTTCGAGGCGGACACCGTGGTGGCCGCCCTGTTCAGCGGCCCCTGGAGCTTCTGCCGCCCGGGCCAGGGCACGTCCACGGGCGCCCGGGCCGACAGCGCCGCGCGCAAGGCGCGTCCGGACAGCGCCGCCCGCCCGGCGCGTCCCGACAGCACGGCCCGCACGACGCCGTAGCCCAGCCGGCAGCCGAAGGAACGGGACAGCGCCCGGTGCGGATCAGTCCGCGCCGGGCGCTGTCTCGTTGTGCCTCGTAGATCCGGATCCGCTTCGACTGGACTCCGGCGTATGTGGTCGGCCGGGGGATGCTGCTCCGGGGGAGCCGAACTCGCCGGCGCTCCGCCTGCGCTGTCGAGACCACGCTGGCTTCGAACATGACGTTCCCCCTGCGCAGCCTCCCCCGACCTCCCTGCGCAGATCCCAGGAACTGCAACCGCGCCGCCGGGCTGTCGCAGTGCTCCCCCTCTCCCGCTTGCGGGGGAGGGGGCCGGGGGGAGGGGGCCTGCCACGGTACGCCGATCCCTAACCTCTGGGAAGCCCTCCCCCGGCACGGGGGAGGGTTGCGAGCCTCAAGCGAGCCGGGTGGGGGCCTCCCGAGGACGCCAGCGCCACCCCGCGTGAGGGATTTCGGCCCGAAGGGGCGAGACCCGGCGGCAGTTTGCCGGGGCTCGACTCCGTTGGCGAGCGTTGTTTGCTCGCCTACGGAGCCGAAGCCCGACCCCGGCGCAGCCGGGGGCACGCCCAACCCAGCCGTAAAAACCCGTTACGCCGCCGACGCGTGCTCCACGAACATCTCGTGGGACAGCAGGTTGAACTCCCGCTGCATCTCGTCGTGCTCCTGCGCGCACTGCCGGCCCAGCTCCGCCAGGCGCGGCTCGCCCAGCCTCACCCCCGCCGCCGCGAAGGTGGCAAAGGTGTCCTGCGACTGGCGGATGGTGACGATGTCGCCCACCAGGCGCAGGAAGTCGCTCTCCCGCGCCGCGTCCACCGCGTCGCGCGCCTTGCCCAGCAGGCTCCCCAGCGCCCCCTTGAGCCCCTCGCCGCCTGTCTCGCCCAGCGTCGCGCGGTACTCCTCCAGCGTGCGCTGGTGCGCCTCCATGCGCGGCGCGTAGCGCTCGCACAGCGCCCGGTAGCGCGGGTCCTCCGCCTGGCCCGCGTGGTCGCGCAGGTTCTCCACCAGCGTCCGGTGCTGCATCACCGCGTTGCTGACCTGCGCGCGCAGGAAGTCTCGGCCTCGCTCCATGGTCTCATCTCCTGGACATCGGTTCCTTCGCCCTCCCGGTACCTCCCGGGAGCGGGGCGGGGAACGGCTGCACAAGTTGTGCCCAATCTTTGTCCAGGGAAGGTCCAGCCCCGGTCAGCCGCCGGCCGGAGGGGGCGGCGCCGCTTTGTCCTCCGCGCGCTCCTCGCGCACCAGCGGCAGCGCCTCGGCCGGGATCCACCCGCGCGAGGCGGCGTGCTCGGCGGCGGCCACGGTGTCGTCCATGAGCAGCAGGGTGCTCCCGGCGCGCTCCACCTCCTGGGCCAGCCGGCGCACGGCGGCGGCCCGGTCCGGGGCGGGGTGGGCGCTGCGGATGTACACGGCCAGGATGCGCGACGGGTGGTCGTGCACCACGCGGTGGTAGATCTCCGGGTCCTCCTGCCCGCTGTCGCCCAGCAGGATGAAGGGGAGCTCCGGGTACAGCTCCATGATCTTGCGGATTGCCTCCAGCTTGTGGCCGGCGTGCCCGGTGGGGAGCACCTCGCGCTCGTTGATCCCCCAGTCGCGCAGCATAAGCGGCCCCAGCGGGATCTTGCGCAGGGTGAGGAACTCGGTGAGCAGGCCGTACAGGTTCCAGGGCGACGAGGAGACGTAGAAGAGCGGGTTGAAGTCGGCGCGCCCAGTGCCGTGCTGGAGCGCCCCGTAGAAGGCGGCGACGCCGGGGAAGGGGACCCGGGTGCGCGCGTTCCCCAGGAACACGGTGCGTGCCATGACCAGCGGCGTGGCGGCCCCGGTGCGCACCACCGTGTCGTCGATGTCGCTGATCACCCCGAACTGCGCCCCGGCGGGCGGCACCAGCACCTGCGCCGTGGACTTCACCGTCTCGCCGTCGCGCCCGGTGCGGCCCGGCAGCTCCAGCTCCACTTCGTGCCAGAGCGCCCCGCCGACGACCGGCTCGGCCAGCTCCAGCCACATCTCGAAGTAGCCCTCCTCGCTGGTGGTGGTGCTCCACTCCTGGCCGAAGTACCGCGCCACGACGCGCGCGCCGGGCACCTCGTCGCTCTCGAAGCGCTGGATCATGTTCGCCAGGTTGAGGAGCACGTTGTCCCCCTCGCCGGCCTCCGGGACCACGCTGCCGCGCAGCACGCGCCCCTTGAGGTACAGGCGCCGCTCGGTGCCGTAGCCGCGGTACGCCTCGATCCGCACGTCGTCGCGGTCGGCGGGGAAGGCGCCCGCGACGCGCTCGCGCGCGCGGTCCACGTGCTTCTCCAGCCGGTGGGCGACCTCGCCCAGGGTGCGCTTCCAGCCGTCCATGCTCTGCTCCTCGGGTTGCGGGTCCGCCTGCCAAGATAGGCGCTCCGTCACCGTACCGCGACGGCGGTGCCACGGGGCCGCCGCGGGGGGTGTGCGCGCGCGGGGCGGCGTCTATATTGGGTGCTCCGTCCCGTCCCCCCGTCCGCTCCCTCCCCTCTACGCGGCACGTCCATGAACGGTGTCCACCCCGCCCCCGCCCGCCGGGGCCTCCTCGCGCGCCTGGGGCTCCGCACCCGCGAGCAGCGCGCCTGGGCCATGTACGACTGGGCGGCGTCGGCCTTCCAGACCACCATCATGGTGGCCGTCTTCCCCATCTACTTCATCAAGGTGGCCGGGGACGGGCAGGGCATCGTGGCCGGGCAGTGGTGGGGCTACGCCAACAGCGCCGCCATCGCCACCGTGGCGCTGCTCTCGCCGGTGCTGGGCGCCATCGCGGACTTCTCGGCGGCCAAGAAGCGCTTCCTGGGCCTGTTCACCGGGCTGGGGATCGCGGCGGTGGCGGGGATGTTCTTCATCCAGCGCGGCGACCTGGGGCTCGCCTCGGCGCTGTACCTGGCGGCCTCCATCGCGGCCTCGGCCAGCTTCGTGTTCTACGAGTCGCTGCTCCCGCACATCGCGCGCGAGGAGGAGGTGGACCGGGTCTCCACGGCGGGGTACGCGCTGGGCTACGTAGGCGGGGGGATCCTGCTGGCGGTGAACCTGGCCTGGATCCAGAAGCCGGACCTGTTCGGCATCGCCGCGGGGACGCTCCCGGCGCGGCTCTCCTTCCTGTCGGTGGCGCTCTGGTGGCTGCTGTTCTCGCTGCCGGTGATGCGGCGCGTGCCGGAGCCGCCGCGCGCCCTGGAGGCGGACGAGGCGCCCGCCGGCGGCGCCGTGCGCACCGCGTTCGCGCGCCTGGGCGAGACCTTCCGCGAGCTGCGCGGCTACCGCAACGCCTTCCTGTTCTTGGTGGCGTTCCTGCTCTACAACGACGGCATCGCCACCATCCAGAAGATGGCCGCGCCCTACGCCACCGAGCTGGGGATCGACGAGGGGGTGGTGATCGGCTCCATCCTGGTGGTGCAGTTCGTGGGGATCCCGTTCGCCTTCCTGTTCGGGGCGCTGGCCGGGCGGCTGGGGACCAAGCGCTCCATCCTGCTGGGGCTGCTGGTGTACGTGGGGATCAGCATCTTCGGCTACTTCGTCAGCAGTGGGCGCGAGTTCCTGCTCCTGGCGCTGATGGTGGGGATGGTGCAGGGCGGCACGCAGGCGCTCAGCCGGTCGCTGTTCTCCACGCTGATCCCGCCGCACAAGTCGGGGGAGTTCTTCGGGTTCTTCAGCGTGTTCAGCAAGTTCGCGGGGATCTTCGGGCCGCTGCTCTTCGCCGCCATCATCGGGCGGTTCGGGTCCAGCCGCTACGGGATCCTGTCCGTGATCGCGTTCTTCCTGGTCGGCGGGGCGCTGCTGATGTTCGTGGACGTGGAGGAGGGGCAGCGGGTGGCGCGCGAAGCGGAGGACGCGGTGCGCCGCGTGGACGGTGTGGAGCCGTCTGCAGCCGCGGCGGTCTGAGCGTCTTTCGTCAGGCTTCGCGGGCCGCTACGGAGCCCGGCGATACTGCTGCCGGTCTCCTCCGCGGGCTCCGGGAACCCCGCCAAACGGCCGGCGGGTTTCCCTCCGCCGGGGGGAGCCTCGCCAAACAGCCGGCGAGTCTCCCCCCGAACAGATTCTGGGGGATACAGCGGGAACAGCAAACGGCGGAACGGCACCTGATCAGGCGCCGTTCCGCCGTTTTTCGTCCCACCCCACAGAATGGGGCGTGCCGGGGCCGGCTACCGGCCCGTCGGAACGCTGCCCAGGAAGTCGTCCAGGGCGCGGCCCATGTCGTCCGCGGGGCCGCTGTCCCAGAAGGTGTCGGGCAGGTGGGCGATGCGCACGAGCAGCTGCAGGGCGGGCGAGCGGGTGAGGTCCCAGGCCGCGCCGCCGAGGTCCCCCGTGGCCTCGGCCGACCCGGAGCCGAACCAGAGCGGCGCGGCGGCGAGGGCCCGCACCGCCTCTCCCCGGGCGTTGTCCTGCGCGAGGATCACCCGGTCGACCTCCAGCGCCGCCTCCCGGAGACGGAATCCGCCGTCCGCGAGGACGCCCGGCGGGTCGGCCAGCGCCCCGCGCACCCTCTGTACCACCTCGCGAGCACGGTCCTGCTCGGCCTTGAGGGAGCTGTTCTCGTAGGCGGGACCATCAAATCCCCCTGACCCCGCGTACACGGACGACGGCATCGTGTCCAGCGCCGCGGCAGCCCGCGCGAGCGAGTCGGGGTCCACGGCGGGGTGGAGCGCCGACGCCCACGCGACGAGGACGCCGCGCAGGGTGAGCAGGCGCAGCCTGCAGATCTCCTCCTCGCGGGCGGGGCCGCGGTTCATCGCGTACAGGCTCTCGTAGGCGGGGAGCCCGTACAGGCCGGTCCGCTGCGCCAGCAGCTCCCATCGCCAGCGGCAGCCGGGGAGCTCCGGTCGTCCGGCGGTCGTCCCGGCGCCCTCGTCCGGCGTCTCCGGTGCCGTCGTCCGGCCGGCGCCGTCCTCGTCGTCCAGCAGGCGGTCGAGGGCGCGGCCGGCGTCGTCCGCCTGCCCGGCGTCCCAGAAGAAGTCCGGCAGGTTGGCGATGCGCACGAGCCGCTCCGCCGCCGGGGAATGGGCAGGGGCCGGCGCCCCGTGCCTGCGCTCCTCCAGCCAGCGGACGGCGTTGTCGCCCAGGGGGCTGGAGGCGTCGGCAAGGGCGTTTCGCACGTCGTTCGTCAGGACCGCCGCGGCGTCGGCCGAAGGGACGTCGTGCCAGAGCGGGGCGGCGGCAAGGGCTCTCACCGCCTCCGCGCCGCCGTGGTGCTTCGCGAGCACCGCCCGGTCCGCCTCCAGCGCTTCGGCCTGAAGGCGCTGCCAGAGTTGGAGGTTTTCCCAGCTCTCGGGACCGAAGAACTTCAGCGTGTCGAACCAGCCGTGGGAAGGGATCCCCGGCGATTCGGCCAGCGCCTCGCGCACCCAGCGGATCGCCCGGACGGCACAGTCGTGCTCGTCCTCGATGGAGCTGATGCTGTAGTCGGACGAGTAGCCGCACTCCGCGTTGAACCTCGCGCGCCCGGCGTCCAGCGACGCCGTCACGGCGTCCAGGGCCGCGGCGGCCCGCGCCAGCGCGCCGGGCTTCACGCCGGGGTAGAGCACCGACGCCCACGCGACGAGGACGCCTCGCAGGGTGACCAGGCGCAACCGGTCCATCTCCTCGATGCCCGCGGGACCGGGGTACATCGGGTGCAGGCCCCCCCGGATGGGGACTGCGCGCAGACCGGCCCGCAGCGCCAGCAGCCGCGGCGCCACCGGCTTCCAGTCCTGGGCGCCGTCGGGAACCTCTCGCTGCTCGAACCTCGTCGTGGCATCCTCCCAGGGCACTCCCGCGTCCGAATGCCCGGCGGGGTGGGACCGCGGCAGGGTGAACGTATCCGGCCGGGCGACGCCGTGGTCCGGTCCTGTGCCGCCGACCTCGTTCCGCAGCGCCTCCAGCCGCTCGGCGACGGCGCGCTGCCGCGCACGCAGCTCCGGGAGAAGGTCGGCGCGGCGGCGGCGCAGCAGCAAGAAGCGGCGGGCGTCCTCCACGGCCTCGTCCCAGCGGTTGCGCACCGCGACCGTGAGCAACCCCAGCACCGGGAGCGCGAGCAACGCGGCCGCGGCCCATCCCCACCCGATCAGGATCCCTGTCAGCACGGCAAGCAGCAGCACCCAGACCAGGTGCGTCACTGCGCCCACGAGCAGCTTGTAGGTGGCGCGCACGTCGTGCTCGGGCCTGGCGCGGGCCTCCAGCACGCCGGTGAGCCGGTACGGGAGCCAGAAGACCACGGCACCGACGGCAGCCGTCGGCACGCCCAGCAGGAAGAACGCGAGCCGCCGCAGGGTCCATCCGAGTGCCGTCCCGAGCTGCAGGTCGCGGTGCAGGTCGGCGGGGCGCAGGCCCAGGGTGCGCAGCACGCGCGCGTGGCGGCTCACCTCGCGCGCCAGCTCGCGCCAGGCGCCGTGGTCGTCGCGGCGGACGCGGGCCAGGATCTCCGCGGCCTCGGCCTGGCGCTCCACCCGCCCGGCGGGGTCGTCGTCCATCCCGAACTCGGCCGCGTACACCTCCTCCGAGGTCTCTACCAGCGGCGCGTCCTCCCAGCGCTCCACGTTCACCGTCACCTCGCGCAGCGCCTCGTCGATGCGCCGCGTCAGCTCGCGCACGGCGGCCGGTTCGTCCGGACCGGCGGCGGCCAGGTCGTCCCAGGGGACCGGCTCGCCCACCACCGCCAGCGCCTCCGAGCGGAAGCGCTCCTTGCGGCGGAACACCAGCCCCACCGGCACCACCGGGAAGGCGCCGCCCGTGCGCGCCGCGGCGCCCAGCGCGATGCGCGCCGCCCCCGTCTTCAGCGGCACCAGCGAGGGCTCGCTGTGGCTGGTGCCCTCCGGGAAGATCCCTACCGCGTCGCCCTCCGCCAGCGCGGCGTGCGCGGCGCGGAAGGTGTCCTCGTTGCCGGCCATCCTGGCGGGGTCGTCCTGCACCCGGTACACGGGGATCGCCCCGGCGCCGCGCACCAGCCACCCCACCGCGGCGTCGGTGAAGAGCGGCGCCTTTGCGAGGAACCTCACCGGCCGGCCGGCCGCGGCAACCACCGTCGCCGGGTCCAGCAGCGAGTTGGGGTGGTTGGCCACCAGCAGCACGGGGCCGCGCGCCGGCACCCGCTCGCCGCCCACCTCAAAGCGGTAGAAGGTGCGCAGCGCCAGCGAGGAGAGGCGCGAGAAGAAGGGGAGGAGCCACATACGGGGGGAGGGCGGCGCTACGGAAGGATGCGAGGAGGGCGTCCGGAGCGCGGGCGGACGACGATCTGCTGCACGGCGGTCACCGAGTCGCCGGCCACGTCCTCCACGTGCACGTACACGTTAACCGCGCTGTCCTTGCTCACGGCCGGGGCGGGGAGCTCCTCGCGGATCCACCCCTGGCTGCGCTTGACGAAGCCCCCGCCCGCGGTGGGGCCGAAGCCCACGGAGTACAGGTAGGGCGGGCTCCCGCCGCTGGCGTTGGAGATGACGCTGACCGGCTGGCCGGCCGCGACCGTGTCGGGGACCAGCGGCGCCGCCACCGCCATGTCCGTCGTCCCCTGCGTCTCCTCCTCCGCCTTGATGGAGCCGAAGTAGAAGCCGATGATGGTGCCGAAGATGCCGATCAGCAGCGAGAAGATCTCCTTGGCCTTGTCGAAGCGGGCGTCGCGCTCCTCCGTCTCGCCCGTGCCGGTGAGCGCCGCCAGGATCAGGATCACCACCGCGCCGATGGTGCCCACCGCGAACAGGTAGGTGATCAAGCCGCGGGCGTACTCGCCGTCCTTGAGCTTGTCCAGCACGCTCCCCTTGTCCATCCCCAGCAGGTTCGCCCCGATCAGGACGATGACCGACACCAGGATGATGAGCGCCACCAGCGGGATGGGCTGCGAGAGCCCGGTGATGGACGCCGCGATGGCGCGGGAGATCGCCTTCCAGCCGTAGTCCTGGTCGTCGCTCATGGGGGGCTGCCTGGAGACGTGGGGGAGGGGGCGGGGTGTCTGGAGCGGGGCCGGGGAGCGCGGGCGGCGGCGGCTTGTCCGGCGGAGGCGGGGTGGACATCTTGGGTATGTCGCCGAAGTTGAAGTGTATTGCGGCTCCCGCTCCCGAACAAGCAGGGCGCGGCGGCCGCGCCACCGGACCGCAGCATGCCGCAGTTCACGCCGCGCCCCTTCCGCCCCGCGCCGGGCCTGGGCAACCCGCACGCGCAGACCATCGGCGGGCGCTGGCTGCGCCCCCGCGAGCCGCTCCCGCTGCGCCGCGAGCGCGTGGACACGCCCGATGGGGACTTCCTGGACCTGGACTTCGGCGAGGCGCCGGGGATCTCCTGGGAGGCCGGCGACGCGCCCACCGTGGTGATCCTGCACGGGCTGGAGGGGTGCTCGCAGTCCGGCTACGTCCTGCAGACCATGCGCGAGCTGGCCGGGCGCGGCGTCCGCGCCGCCGCCATGAACTTCCGCACCTGCGGCGGCGAGCCCAACCGCCTGGCCCGCTTCTACCACTCCGGCGAGACCGGCGACGTGGGCTTCGTGCTGGGGCTGCTGGCGGAGCGCTTTCCCGGGGCGCCGCTCGGCGCCGTGGGGTTCTCGCTGGGCGGCAACGTGCTCCTCAAGCACCTGGGCGAGACCGGCGAGGCGTCGCTCGCCCGCGCCGCCGTGGCCGTGTCGGTGCCGTTCGACCTGGGCGCCGGCGCCAGGAGCATGGAGCGGGGGATGGGGCGCGTCTACACCGCGCGCTTCCTCCGCACCCTGCGCGGCAAGTACCTGCAGAAGCGCCCCCTGATCGGCGACGCGGTGGACGGCCGGCGGGTGCTGGCCGCCCGCACCTTCCGCGAGTTCGACGACGCGGCCACCGCCCCGCTGCACGGCTTCCGCGACGCCGAGCACTACTACACGGCGTCCAGCTCGGCCCACTACCTGGCCGGCATCCGCGTTCCCACGCTGCTGCTGCACTCCGCCGACGACCCCTTCCTCCCGTCCGAGGCGATCCCGCGCGCCGCGGCCCGCGACAACCCCTGCATCACCGCCGCCTTCACCGAGCGCGGCGGCCACGTCGGCTTCGTCGCGGGGACACCGTGGGCGCCGGAGTTCTGGGCCGAGGCCGAGGCGGCCCGCTTCCTGGGGGAGAAGCTGAACGGATAGTGCGAGAGTGCGAGAGTGCGGGAGTGCGGGAGTGCGGGAGTGCGGGAGTGCGGGAGTGCGGGAGTGCGGGAGTGGATGGCGTGCGGAGCACGCCCGTACGTAACGGCGCCGCATCGGGAGTGTCCCGGTCCGGCGCCGTTGCCGTTCCCTGCAGTTCCCGAATCTTGTGCGGAGGGAGACCCGCCCGGCAGTTTGGGCGGGGCTCCCGGAGCGGTCGCGGAGACCCCGCAGGGAGGGCGCGGCGGTTTGCGCCCGTACGAGGAGGCTCCGCGGCCCCGCGGAGGAGACCGGCAGCAGTATCGCCGGGCTCCGTAGCGGCCCGCCACGGCAGGGAGATCGGGAAGCTGGTACAGGCTTCGCATGAGACGGGCGGAGACGAGCACCGGCGGACGGAGACCATGACGGAACCAGGGACCGGACAACCGACGGTGCGGCGGGCGAGCGTGGAGGTGCTGCGCATCTTCGACGCGGCGTACGGCATCGACCTGGCCGGGGTGGAGCGGATCCTCCAGGGCCGCGCCCCGGTGGCGCGCATCCGCCTGCAGCGCGTGGAGCCGAAGGCGATCGCCTTCGACGACCCGCCGGTGGTCACCGACCTGGTCGCCCCGGCTCTGGAGGTGGGCGGCCGGCGCGTGCAGACGCGGGCCTCGGCGCGCATCTACTCGTTCGGCGTGGTGTCGCTGTCGCTGGAGGTGACGCTCCCGGCGCCGCTCCCCTGGGGCGAGTTCGAGACCTTCGCGCGCGAGGCCGAGCGCGAGGCGGCGGCGCTCCCCTTCTGGCGGAGCGCGCTGGACTCGCTGCTGGACGCCCTCCGGAGCGCCCTGGACGGGCCGACGCGCCGGCGGATGGAGGAGGACTACACCGCGGTCACGGTGCGCGAGCTGGACCCGCCGCTCCCCGCCGCCGAGCTGCTGCGCGCGGTGGACCTGGTGCCGGTCCTCACCCACGAGACGCGCCCCCTGGCCGAGGCCGCGCGGCGCGACGTGCTGCGCCACGCCCACTCGTACTACCGGGACGACCTGGTGGTGCTCACCTGGGACCGGGCCTTCATCCTGGAGCCCTGGGAGGACGACGACGTGGCGGACGTGCTGGAGGTGGCCAACGCCCAGCTGCTGGAGCTGCGCTACTACGACGCGCTGCTGGACGAGGAGCTGCCGCGCATGTACGCGCTCGCGGCGGCGGTGCGGGGAAAGCCGGCGCTCACCCACCGGCGCTACGCCCGCGCCGCAAGCGAGATGCGGGCGCTGGTGGCGGAGATCACGCTGATCTCCGAGAAGGTGGACAACGCCCTCAAGGTGACGGAGGACGTGTACCTGGCGCGGGTGTACGCGTCGGCGCTGGAGCTGTTCCGGTTCCGCTTCTGGACGGCGTCCATCGACCGCCGGCTGTCGCTGATCCGCGACACCTACACCGCCCTGTACGACGAGGCGGTCGCCACCCGGGCCGAGCTGCTCGAGGTGGCGATCGTGGTGCTGATCCTGTTCGAGATCGTGTGGGCGCTGGCGCGGGGCTGAGCGCCGGCGCATCGATCAACCGTGAATGACCGGAGAGAACCAAAGGGATGGAGGATACATGGCGGAAGAGCTGATCGTGCCCGAGGAGAAGCCGCAGTACGGGAAGACGGTGCCGGAGCGGCTGTCGCACCGGGTGACGCTGAACGTGCCCAGCCGCAGCAACCCGAAGCTGGCGCGGCTGATCGAGCGCATCAACGCCGACGACGAGCTGTACGCGCTGTGGACCGCGGCGAACGTCAACGCGGTGGAGCGGCTGGGGATGACGGACCACGGCCCGGTGCACGTCAAGATCGTCATGAACATCGGGGCCAAGCTGCTGCGGCTGCTGGTGGAGGCGGGGGTGGAGCCGGGCGTGGTCACCAACTACGGGATGGAGGTGCAGGACGCCGAGGTGGTGGTGGCGCTGGCCTGCCTCTTCCACGACCTGGGGATGTCCATCAGCCGCAAGGACCACGAGACGTACTCGCTGTTCGTGGCGCAGGGCAAGATCCGCGAGCTGCTGGCGGACGTGTACGACGTGGGCACCGCCACCGTGATCCGCTCGGAGGTGCTGCACGCCATCATCTCGCACCGGGCGGGAGGCAGGCCGCTGACGCTGGAGGCGGGGATCGTGCGCGTGGCCGACGCGCTGGACATGGCCAAGGGGCGCTCGCGCATCCCCATGTCGGGCGGGTCCATGAGCATCCACTCCATCTCGGCGGCGGCGATCGAGGCGGTGCACCTGGAAGCCGGCACGGGAAAGCCCATCCGGCTGCGCATCGAGATGTCCAACTCGGCCGGCGTCTTCCAGCTGGACGAGCTGTTCCGCGAGAAGCTGTCCGGGAGCGGCCTGGAGCCCTACGTGGAGGCGGAGGCGCACATCGAGGGCGAGGGCGAGAAGCGGCTGTTCACCGCGTACCGACTGTGATTTCAACTGCTTTGAACGACTGGCTTGGGCGTGCCCCCGGCTGCGCCGGGGTCGGGCTGCGGCTCCGTAGCAGACGAAACGACCGTCTGCAACGGAGTCGAGCCCCCGCGGAAACTGCCCCGCGGGGTCTCGCCCCTTCGGGCCGGCATCCCTCACGCGGGGCTGGTGCTGGCGTCCTCCGCGGCCCCCACCCGGCTCGCTTGAGGCTCGCCACCCTCCCCCGTTCCGGGGGAGGGCTGCTTGACCCTCGGCTCTGTGGTGCTCCCCCTCTCCCCTTGTGGGAGAGGGGGCCGGGGGGTGAGGGGTCGCCCCTCGCGCCGGAGCCTGCCTCGGCACCCCGCCGTTCTCCCCTCCCCCTTGCGGGGAGGGGCCGGGGGAGGGGGTCCGCAGTTGCAGGCTGTCCCCTGTCCCCTGTAACCTGTCCCCTCCCATGAGCGGGCTGCAGCGCGTGGTCTCCGGCGGGCAGACCGGCGTGGACCGCGCCGCGCTGGACGCGGCGCTGGAGGCGGGGCTGCAGGTCGGCGGGTGGTGCCCGGCGGGGCGGCGGGCGGAGGACGGACGCGTACCCGAGCGCTACCCGCTGCGGGAGACGCCGTCGGCGGAGCCGGAGGAGCGCACGGAGTGGAACGTGCGCGACTCCGACGGCACGCTCGCCGTCTTCATCGGACCGCTGCGGGGCGGGACGGAGCTGGCGGTGCAGACCGCGCACCGCCTGGCGAAGCCGCTGCTGGTGGTGGACCTGGCGCGTCCCACGGACCCGGCCGAGGTGGCGCGCTGGATCAGCGTGTTCGGCATCCGCACGCTCAACGTGGCGGGGCCGCGTGAGGGCGAGTCGCGCGGCATCTACCGGCGCGCGCTGCCGCTGCTGCGCGGCGTGTTCGGGCTGCCGGAGGCGCCGTGATGCGCGTGCTGGTCACCGGCGGCGGGGGGCTGCTGGGAGGGGCGCTCCTGCGCGCGGCGCCGCCGGAGGTGGAGCTGCACTGCACGGTGCGGCGGGGGCCGGAGAACGGGGCGGTGCACGGCGTGGAGCTGACGGACGCGGACGCCGTGGTGCGCGCCTGGGCGCGGGTGCGGCCCGACGTGGTGGTGCACACCGCCTTCGACACCCGGGCGGGAGAGCGGGAGGTGCTCGCGGCGCACCGCGCGGTGGCGCGCGCCTGCCGCGAGAGCGGCGCGGCGCTGGTGCACGTGAGCACGGACGCGCTGCTGGACGGGGAGCGCGCGCCCTACGACGAGCGCGCCGAGCCGGCGCCCGTGCACGAGTACGGGCGCCTCAAGGCGCTCGCCGAGGCGGCGGTGCGCGCGGAGTGCCCGGACGCCGCCGTCGTCCGCACCTCGCTGCTGCTGCGCACGGACCCGCCCGACCGCACCACCGCCTGGGTGGTGGACTCGCTGCGCCGCGGCGAGCCGACCACGCTGTTCACCGACGAGCTGCGCTGCCCCATCGCCGCGGACGACCTGGCGGCGCAGCTGTGGGAGCTGGCCGGGCTTCCGGCGGCGGAGCAGGCGGGCGTGTGGAACCTGGTGGGGCCGGAGGCGCCCAGCCGCTACGCGCTGGGGCTGCTGATCGCCGCGCGCTGGGGGCTGGACCCGCGCGGCCTGGTCCCCGCGCCGAGCGCCGCCTCCCCCGCGCCGCGCCCCCGCGACCTGCGCATGACCACCGCCCGCGCCGACGCCGCGCTGCGCACGCGGGCGCGCCCGGCGAGCGCCGTGCTCGCGCCGGAGGTCCCGACCGCGGGCGGCTAGGCGGGCGGCAGCGACAGGGTGAAGGTGGCGCCGCCGCCGGGCGTGCTGCTCACCGACACGTCGCCGCCCATCGCCCGGGCCAGGTCGCGGCTGATGGCCAGCCCCAGGCCGGTGCCCTCGTGCCCGCTGGTGAGGGTGCGCCCCAGCTGCACGAACGGCTCGAAGATGGACTTCTGCATCTCCTGCGGGACCCCCGGCCCGGTGTCGCTCACGGTGATCAGCACCCGCCCGCCCGCCGTGCCGCACCCCACCGTCACCCGCCCCCCGTGCGGCGTGAACTTGACCGCGTTGCCCAGCAGGTTGAGCACGATCTGCTCCGCTTTGCCGGCATCGGTCCGCGCGACGATTCCCCCGGGGCAGGGGCCGTGCACCACTTCGATCCCCTTCGCGAGCGCCTGCGGCTCCACCATCGGCAGCACCGCCTCCACCAGGGAGTGCAGCGGCACCGGTGCCAGGTCGTACTCTACCTGCCCGGCCTCGATCCGGCTGTAGTTGAGCAGGTCGGTGATGATCCTCAGCAGGTGCTGCTGGCTGGCGCGCACGCGTCCCAGGTACTCACGCTGCTGCTCGGTCGTCGGCCCGCTCACCTCCATCTCCATCAGGTCCGTGTAGCCCAGCGTGGCGTTGATGGGGGTGCGCAGCTCGTGCGACATCGCCGCCAGGAACTCGCTCTTGGTGCGGCTCGCCGCCTCCACCTCCGCGATCCGCCGGGCGTCGGCGAGCTCCCGCTCCCGGGCCGCCCGCCGCTCGGTGAGGTCGCGCGTCACCTTGCCGTAGCCGGCGAGCGTGCCGTCGGGGTGGTGCAGCGCGGTGATCACCACGCTCGCCCAGAAGCAGGTGCCGTCCTTGCGCACGCGCCACCCCTCCTCCTCGTACGCCCCCTCGCGGGCCGCCACCTCCAGCTCCATCCGGGTCTTGCCGGCGGCCACGTCCGCGGCCGGGTAGAAGGTGGAGAAGTGGCGGCCGATGATCTCCTCGGCGGTGTAGCCGTTGATGCGCTCGGCCCCCTCGTTCCAGCTCGCCACCCGCCCCTGCGGGTCCAGCCGGAAGATGGCGTAGTCCCGCACCCCCTGGACGAGCAGCCGGAAGCGCTCCTCGCTCTCGCGCAGCGTCTCCTCGGCGCGGCGGCGCTCGGTGAGGTCGCGCGTCACCTTGGCGAACCCCACGTGCGTCCCCGTCTGGTCCCACAGCGCGGTGACCACCACGTTGGCCCAGAAGCGCGACCCGTCCTTGCGGATCCGCCACCCCTCGTCCTCCACGCGCCCGTCGCGCAGCGCCGCCTCCAGCTCGCGCGCCGGCAATCCCGCCGCGATGCCCTCCGGCGGGTAGAAGGTGGAGAAGTGCCGCCCGACGATCTCCTCCGGCAGGTACCCCTTGAGCCGCTGGGCGCCGGCGTTCCAGCTGAGCACGTTGCCCTCGGGGTCCAGCGCGAAGATGGCGTAGTCCTGCACGCTGTCCACCAGCAGCCGGTACAGCCCGGCGTCCACGGGGGTCGGGCTCCCGCCTTCGCGGTCGTCCCCGGACAGCGCGCGGAGGACTCCGAGGGGGGTGGTGCGCTGGGTCCGGCCCGTGGACTTGTCGGAGGAGGTCATGTTCCGGTTCTCGGGTGTCGCGACGGCGAGCGCGCTCGGCCGCATCCGTCGGAACGGACGCGGCAGTGAAGGATCTTACATACTGGCGAGCCCGTCGGGAAACTGCGCTCCCCGCGGTCCTGCCGCAATCCGGGTGCCCGCAGCGGCGGCCGTCCCGCGATGTCGGGCGTGGGTGTCCATCTGTTTGTGTGGCGGGTGCGTGTGCAGGTGCGTATTTTGGCTCCCGCGGACCGTGGAGCTCGCCCGGGCCCCACCTGCGCCGCTGCACCGGCGTGCTCTCGCCACCCACGCACGGCGCTCCGCACACGGGGCGCTCACACCCAGATTCCCAAGGACGGCAGATGAAGAAGACCACCCTCGGGCTCCTTTCCGTCGTGGCGGCCGCGGCGTTCGCCGCGCCCGCCCACGCCCAGCTCCCCAACTTCACGCCGTTCTCCTTGGAGGTGCGCGGCGGCCTCGCGTTCCCCTCCGGCGACTTCGGCGAGACCGCCGAGGACGTGGGCGAGGTCGAATCGGGGTACACGGTCGGCGCGAACGCCACCTACCACTTCATGCCGCTGCTGGGGATCTACGCCGGCTACACCTACAACCGCTTCGGCGTCGAAGGGCTCGACGAGCTGGACGTGAACGACCACGGCTTCAACGCCGGCCTGCGCCTGGCCGTCCCCACCCCGCTGCTGCCCATCGATCCGTACGTCAAGGGCGGCGTGGTGTACAACAAGCTCGGCTTCACCTTCGACGGGGACGACGAGGACTTCGTCGACAGCGACAGCTCGCTCGGCTTCGAGGTGGGCGCCGGCATCGGGATCGGGCTGGGGCCGAAGCTGTCCTTCACCCCGCAGGTCACCTACACTCGCTACGAGCCCAAGTACGACGGCGAGAGCGACGACTTCACCGTGCAGCACCTCCGCGCGGACGTGGGGCTGCGCATCCGGCTGTGAGCCGCTGCACCGCTTTCATGTGGTAGCCGAAGGGCGCGGCCGAAGCGCCGCGCCGGCGCCGGCGCCCCGACTGGCGGAGGTCCCCGCCGGCGGCTACACTTGGAACGGAACGACCCCGGGAGACCGCGAGACACCGGCTCGGAGCGATCCGGCCGGTGTCGGCTTTTTGTACCAGGAGACACCACCATGTCCGATGCACCCCGCGTCCGCTTCGCCCCCAGCCCCACCGGCTACCTGCACGTGGGCGGCGCGCGCACCGCGCTCTTCAACTGGCTGTTCGCCCGCGGCACGGGCGGCGTGTTCGTGCTTCGCATCGAGGACACCGACCGCGAGCGCTCCAGCGACGCCATGACCCAGGCCATCCTGGACGGCATGGCGTGGCTGGGGCTGGACTGGGACGAGGGCCCCTTCCACCAGGCCGACGGCTTCGACCGGCACCGCGCCGACTGCCTGCGCCTGCTGGGCGAGGGCAGGGCGTACCGCTGCTTCTGCACGGGCGAGGAGCTCAAGGCCCGGCGCGAGGCCGCCGAGGGGCGCCAGGAGGAGTTCCGCTACGACCGCGCCTGCCTGCGCCTGGACCCGGCCGAGTCGGAGCGGCGCGCGGCGGCGGGGGAGGCGTTCACCCTGCGCTTCCGCGTCCCCGAGGGCGTCACCGAGTGGGACGACGTGGTGCACGGCGCCACCCGCTTCCGCAACGAGGACATCGAGGACTTCATCGTCCTGCGCTCGGACGGCACCCCCATCTACAACCTGGCGGTGGTCTCGGACGACGTGGAGATGAGGATCACCCACGTGATCCGCGGCGACGACCACATCTCCAACACCCCCAAGCAGATCCTGCTCTACCGGGCGCTGGGGGCGCCGGTGCCCGTGTTCGCCCACGTCCCCATGATCCTGGGGCCCGACGGCCGCCGCCTCTCCAAGCGCCACGGCGCCACCGCGGTGGGCGAGTACGCGGGGCAGGGGATCCTCCCCACGGCGATGGTCAACTTCCTCGCCCTCCTGGGGTGGAACCCCGGGGACGAGGAGGAGGTGATGCTCCCCGCCGACCTGGTGGGGCGCTTCTCGCTGGAGCGCATCAACAAGAAGAGCGCGGTGTTCGACACCGACAAGCTGCTCTGGATGAACGGCCGGCACCTGTCGCTGACCCCCGCGGGCGAGCTGCTCCCCCTGGTCGCGCCGGCGCTGGTGGAGGCCGGGCTGCTCTCCGAGCAGGAGGTGGAGGCGCGGCACGACTGGCTGTGCGGGCTCATCGACCTGCTGCGCACGCGGGTGCGCACCACGGGGGAGCTGGCCGACCAGCTGCGCACCTACCTGGCGCCGGAGATCGAGTACGAGGAGGCGGCCGCGGCAAAGCACTGGAAGGAGGCCGACGCGGTGGCGGCGCGGCTGGGGGCCGCGCGCGACGCCCTGCTGGCCGCGGAGCCGTGGGAGCCCGCCGCGCTGGAGGCGGCGCTGCGAGGGGTGGCCGAGACGGAGGGGGTCGCGTTCGGCAAGGTGGTGCACCCGCTGCGCCTGGCGCTGACCGGCTCGTCGGCCAGCCCGGGGATCGACGCGGTGGTGGCGGCGATGGGGCCGGAGCTGGTCGCCGCAAGGTTGGACGCAGCTGTGACGAAGCTTCGGTCCGCTGGCGTACATCAAGAGCGTTGACTTCCTGGGGCACCGCTCGTAAGTTGCGGCCAGAGAGGGTTTACGCGGGAACGGAGGGCGCTTTCTGCTCCATCCGTTCGTAGCAGTGTGGGGGCGGAGCACCTCCCGGGGGTGTCCGCCCCTCCGCGCTGACCAAACGGGATCCGACGCCACGCCGGCCACGTCCAGTCATAGGGGAGGCAGCCATGCCTGAACCACTCAGCAAGATCGAAAAGCGGATCCTCAACTACCTGGTGGACTACCTCAGGCAGCACACCTACCAGCCCAGCATCCGCGAGATCGGCAAGCGCTTCGGGATCAAGTCCACCAAGACGGTCTCCGAGCACCTGCAGTCGCTCGCCGACAAGGGATACATCGAGCGGGACGCGTCGCGCTCGCGCGGCGTCAAGATCCTGGGGATGAACCTCGCCCCGGACATGGTCAGCGTCCCCAGCTACGGCAAGATCGCGGCGGGGCGCCCGGCGCTGCTGCGCGAGAACGTGGTGGAGGAGTTCGAGATCGACCGCAAGCTCGCCGGCTCGGCCGACACCTTCTTCCTGGAGGTGCACGGCGACAGCATGGCGGGGATGGGGATCCTCCCCGGCGACAAGGTGCTGGTGGAGCCCGTCGACGAGTCGGAGATCCAGAACGGCGAGGTGGTGGCCGCGCGGGTGGACGGCGATGCCACGGTGAAGCGCTACTTCGCCAACGGCGGCCAGGTGGTGCTGGAGCCGGCCAACACCAGCTACGCCCCCATCCTGGTGCACGAGCACCAGGACTTCGCCGTGCTGGGGCGCGTGACCGGCCTGTTCCGGCGCTTTACGCGCGAGCACACCGAAGCTATCGTGACGGGCGCGCACTGAGCGGCGGCCTTCCCGTCCGTGACAGGGGGACCCCGGCGCTGCGCCGGGGTCCCCTTTTCATTTCCCGGAGAATCCGTATGCGTGCACTCGCATGGCTTTCGGCGCTCCTGCTCGCCGCCGCCCCGCTCGCCGCCCAGGCGGTGCGAGGCACGCTGGTCTCGGCCGCCGGGGGCGAGCCCGTCCCGGGCGCGCTGGTGACGCTCCTCGACTCCCTCGGCGGGACGCTGGACGGCCGGCTGTCGGACGCGGAGGGGCGCTTCGAGCTGCGGGCGCCGGCCCCCGGCGAGTTCCGCGTCCGGGCGGAGCGCGTCGGCTACGCCACCGCGGCTCCCGTCTGGGTGTTCCTGAACGCGGGGGAGACGCGGGAGCTGCGCCTGGAGGCGGCGCCCGCGGCCTCGGTGCTGGACGCGCTGGTGGTGGCCGCGCCGGACCGGGAGTGCGTGGTGGACCCGCGGGAGGGCGCGCGGACCGTCGCGCTGTGGGAGGAGGCGCGCAAGTCGCTGGAGCTGGCGGAGCTGTCCCGGACGCTGGAGAACCGCCGCTTCACGGTGCGGGCGTTCCAGCGGCAGCTGGAGCCGGGCACGATGGTGGTGCGGAGACAGCGGAGCGACACCGCGACCGCCTGGACGCCGGTGCCGTACGTCAGCCTCCCCGCCGCGGAGCTGGCCGAAAGGGGCTACGTGCGCGCGGACGGCGGCGGGCACGTGTTCTACAGCCCCGACGCGACGGTGCTCCTGTCCGACGCCTTCCTCGACAGCCACTGCTTCCGGGTGCAGCCCGGCAGCGCGGACCGGGCCGGGCTGGTGGGGCTGGCCTTCGAGCCCACCCGCGACCGCCGGCTCCCGGACGTGCAGGGCGTCCTGTGGCTCGACCCGTCCAGCGCCGAGCTGCGCTCCCTGGAGTTCACCTACACCGGCCTGCGGGGCGACCTGTCCGTGCCGGGCGAGTGGGGCGGGCGGGTGGAGTTCGAGCGGCTCCCCGACGGCGCGGTCATCGTCCGCCGGTGGAGCCTGCGGATGCCGATGGTGGGGCGGGTGCCGGCGCCGGGCGGCAGCAACCTCGTCCAGCCCCGCGCGGTGCTGGCGGCGGTGCGCGAGGAGGGGGCGGAGGTGGTGTCCATCGCCCTGGCCTCCGGCGCCGTCGCGGGGGCGAGCACCGCGGCGGCGGTGCGGGGGATGGTGTTCGACAGCGTGCGGGGCGTGCCGCTCGCGGGCGCCACGGTGTTCCTGGCCGGCACGGAGCACGAGGCCACCACCGACGCCTCCGGCGGCTTCGTCCTGGCCGGGGTGCCGGAGGGGCGCTACGCGCTGGCGTTCGCCCACCCGCGGCTGGATTCGCTGGCCTCCCCCCCCGAGCCGGTGGAGGTGGCGGTGGGGGCCGCCGGCGAGGTGCCCGCCGCCCTCGGCATCCCCCGGAGCGCCGCGCCGCGGGTGGCGGCCGCCCCCACGCCCGCGTCCGCCGGGGCGGACACGGCCGCGGTCCGGCTGGAGGGGATCACCGTCACCGCGGAGGCTTCGGCGCGGGTCCTCACCGTCCGCGGCTTCTTCGAGCGGAAGCAGATGGGGCTCGGCACCTTTCTGACCGCGCAGGACATCGCGGCGCGCAACCGCGCGCGCGTGGTGGACGTGGTGACCGGGATCCGCGGGATGGCCGCGACGCCCGTGGGGGAGCGCGGCCGCGCCTTCGCCAACCGCCGGCACGGGGTTTCGTGCCGCGCTCCCGTCTACCTGGACGGGGTGCTGGTGCCCGGCAACGTGCTCGACCGGCTCCTGCCGGAGCAGATCGCCGGCATCGAGGTGTACGACGGGCCCCAGACGCCGCCGCGCTTCGTCCCCTGCCAGACGTGCGGGCCGGTGTGCGGGGCGGTGGTGGTGTGGACCAAGCGCGGAGAGACGTGAGGGCGGCGTGACGGACGAGTCGACGGGAGGGGAGGGGCGGCCGGAGGCGCGCCCGGGCGGCGAGGACGAGCGGTGGATGCGGCTGGCGCTGGAGGAGGCCGCGGCGGCGGAGGCGCTTGGGGAGGTGCCGGTGGGCGCGGTGGTCGTGCGCGGCGGCGAGCTGGTGTCGCGCGGGCACAACCTGACGCACACGCTGCAGGACCCCAGCGCGCACGCCGAGATGGTGGCAATCCGCCGGGCGGCGGTGGCGGTCGGGCACTGGCGGCTGCTGGACTGCACGCTGTACGTCACCCTGGAGCCGTGCGCCATGTGCTCGGGGGCGATCGTGCTCGCCCGCGTGCCGCGGCTGGTGTACGGAACCGCCGATCCAAAGGCGGGGATGTCGGGCTCGCTGGCCAACCTGGTGCAGCACCCGCGGCTCAACCACCGGGTGGAGCTGACGACCGGGGTGCTGGAGCGGGAGTGCGGCGACGTGCTGCGGGCGTTCTTCCGGGCCCGGCGGAAGAAGCCGTCGGCGCAGCAGCAGACGGAGTGAGCGGTCGACGGGGGCGGGGCAATAAGCACGGTGCGCTGCGGACGTGAGGAATGTGCCCGCAGAAACAGGGGGGGGGCCGCCGACCACCAGCACCGATCGGTCGATTTACCAGTCGCGCGGCAGGCCGGGTAGTCGCCTCCGCCGACCATGACACCGCCGCCGGGTGGGAAGCATTCCACCCGGCGGCTATCTTTCGTCCGTGCACCGCGGCCCGGTGCAATAGCAAGCCGGATCCGCGTGCGGCTCGGGTCCGTGACCACGCCGCCGGGGGCAACCTCCTGTCCAGACGTGATGTCGCTGAAGAATCCCCGAACTCGGTCTTTCGGCGGGGTGTCGCTCGCCGCGGCGCTCCTGGTCTGGCTGGTCTCCGTCCAGGCCGCGGAGGCCGGCCGCCCGTTTCCCCCCTCCGGCGCGGCCGACTGCGGCGATCGGCGGGTCGAGCGGCCGACATGCCCGGGGACGCGGTGGTCGCCGCCGGCCCACCTGCCGGGGATGCCCCCGGGGAGCGGCGCCCGCTCCCCTTCGGTCGCGGTCCGGGGATCCCGGGGCGTGATCGTCGGGAGCAACGTGCCGGTGATCGACGAGTCTCCGCTCCCGGACCGGCGCCTTGCCGCGGCCACCCTTTCCGGTGCGAGCGTTCCCGCCCCGGGCGGCGCGCTCGGGCTCCTGCACCCCAAGGCCGCGCTGGACCGGAGCGGCAGGCTCCACGTGGTCTGGGCGGAGTCCGACAGCATCCCCCGGACGGGGGAGGAGTGGGCTTTCGCCGACCGGAGATCGCTGTGGTATGCCGTCTTCGACGGGAGGGGGTGGACGCGGCCGACTCGCCTCCTGCAGGGCCGGAAGCTGCACTGGGGAGAAGGCTACGGTGACGTCGCCATCGACGGCGGCGACCGCCTGCACGTGGTGGTGGGGGGGATCGGCGAGACGGGCTTCCCCGTGTTCCTGCACGCCCGAAAGGACGGACGGGGCTGGCGCATCGGGGAGGTGGCGCGTGCGCAGGCCTGGTATACGAGCCTGGCGGTCCGGGGGGACGACCTCTACCTCGCCTACATCGGTGCCCACACCGCGGACGCAGGCGAGAACCGGGTCATGCTGACCCGCTCCGCCGACGGCGGAGCGTCCTGGTCGCGGCCGATCCCGGCCCGGCGCGCCGGCCGCGCCAACCCGACCGATCTGACCGCCCTGGTCGGTCCCGACGGCATGCTGCACCTCGTCTGGGCCGAGAGCGCGCCGGGAAAGCTGGGACCGGAGGTGGTCCTCCACGCCGCGTCCTCCGACCAGGGGGCATCGTGGACCGAGCCGAGCACCGCAGCCCTGCCAAAGGACATCGTCGGGCTGCGCGGAGCGGTGGACGGGTGCGGCGCCGTGCACGTCGTCTACCAGTCGATGAAGTTCGCGGAGGCGCCCACTCCCGGCTATGTCTCCTACGAGTTCGGGCACCTCCGGTCGGAGATCGGCTACCTCCGCTGGGCCGGCGGCTGGACGGAGCCCGCGAGCCTCTTTCCGGACTACGAAGTCTCGACCGATGCCGTTGTCTTCGCCGGCCCCGGGGGTGGCGTCCATCTCGTCTGGTCCGCCGGCAAGGTCCGGGGCGGGTCCGAGCCGACGTTCCTCCCGATGGTCTCCACCCTGGGGCCCTCCCGCTGACCGGGCGCCGCGCCTGAACGGCGCAGGGCTGCCGGTCGGGTGCGGGTCAGGCGGCTGGCTTCTCGATCCGGAACACCACGACCGACTGCACGCCGTCGTCGTCGATCGTCACCGCTGCCATCCGGTCTCCCCGCACCGCGGGACCTGGTCCCACGATCAGCCGCTCCGTCGCGTGTACTCTGCCCAGGTACTCCCCCGTGGGCTCGAACACGTCCAGCACAGGGTTGTCGCCGGCATTGGCCCTGGGCATCACCCAGAGCCGCCCCATGTCGTCGAAGAAGAAAGAAGCGAGCGCCGGCATAGTGTCGGGGATCCTCGACTCATCGATCTTTCCCCCCTTCTTGATGAAGTCCCCGTAGAACCCCAGCGCACGCCTGCGGTCGGCGTCCGTCACCGGCACCGGCGTGTGTTCTCGCTCGATCACCCGATCCACCCTGCCGTCGAATGATCTCCGCTCCAGGCGATAACGGTCCGTTACCGCGATCCAGACGTATCCCTGCGGGTCGACGCTCCAGACCTGCGAGGGCGCGAAGGGCACGTTCACCCGGCTTACGTCCCGGTTGTTGCCCTGCCGCCTGGAGATCTCGAAGTACTGCTCCTCGAACTCCGGCAGCGGAAAGGTGTCCACCGGCTGGAAGGCGGTATCGAACCGAACCAGGGCGTCCGTGCCGGCGCTGCTGCCCCGGCGGATCATCGCGACGTCGTACAGGCGCCCGCGTGAATCGATCCGCCCCGGCCAGGGAGTGGTGCTGACGTTCGTGCTCCGCGGCTGCGTCGCCACCGCTTTCCCGGTCGTGTCGAACACGGCGAAGCGGGAGTTCCCCGAATCGAGGACCAGCAACTTGCCGTCCGGTCTCCGATCCATCCCCGAGATCCACCGGAACTCCCCCGGTCCGCCGCCTTTCTTCCCGACGGTCCGCAGGTGAACGCCCTTCGAGTCGTAGACTCTGAGGTTCAGCAGCTGGGCGTCTGCCACCCACACCCGTCCCAGGTCGTCAAGGGCCAGACCCGAGATGATCGTGAACATGTAGGCGTCGCCCCCGTCGGCAGAGCCGATACGGAACTCCTCGACGAGCCGCCACTCCTGGCCCTGGGTCCACCTGCCGCTCGCTGCGTGCCCGGACGTGCGGTCACCATCGCCTCCGCTCCGCGCGTCCGGCCTGCACGCGAACATGACGAGGCCCGTCAGCATCCCGAGACACACGCGCGAGAGAGCGGATCGAGCGGCTGACAGGCGCACGTTCGGCCGGTACGATGCGGGCGACCCGTGTGATCCGTGCCGGGAAGGAGCTCCGTGGGCCGTGCGGAGCCGGATCAGGCGCTGATGGGAGTGCAGACGGTTTCGCTCCAGTAGATGGTCTCGAAGACGATCTTGCCGTCTTCGGTGGTCCTGACGACCGTGGTGCGGATCGTGGTCTTGACGCACTCGTAGCTCTGCTGTTCTTCCTCGACCGCCCACGCCTGTCCGGGTGCGAGTGTGAGGGCACCGAGGAGGAATGCGGCGGCTGCGACGGGCCGGGAGCCAGGGTTCATAGTACCTCGGGGAGAACGGGAAGGATACCGGCGGGCGATACATATTTGCTCGAAACGCAAATTGGCGTCAAGCTTGTTGTCGTTGCTGTCGGCGCGGTGATCCATCTGCTCGATCCGAGCATCCAGGACCCGGCGGCTCCGCGTTCGTCGAACGGCTCGTCCGCGCTTCGTGCCGATGGATGAACACAGTCCGCAACGTTCGTTGACACCTCCCTGCGCCGGTGGCTAAGTTCTCCCGCCCACCCGAGCCCCGGACCCCGACGCCGAGACCATGGCCGACTCCCAGAGACAGAGGTTGATGGACGCCCCCGCAGTGGAGCGGACCCTCGCCCGCATGGCGCACGACGTGGTGGAGCAGGCGGGCGGCACGGGGAGCCTGGCCCTGGTGGGGATCCACCGGCGCGGCGTGCACCTGGCCGCCCGCCTGGCCGCGGCGATCCGGGAGGAGCGCGGCGTGGAGGTGCCCACGGGCACGCTGGACATCACCCTGTACCGCGACGACCTGATGGCCATCGGCCCGCGGCCGGTGGTGGGGCCCTCGGCGCTCCCGGACGGCGGCATCGACGAGCGCACGGTGGTGATCGTGGACGACGTGCTCTACACCGGGCGCACCGTGCGCGCGGCGCTGGACGAGCTCGCCGACTTCGGGCGGCCGCGGCGGACGCTGCTCTGCGTGCTGGTGGACCGCGGCGGGCGCGAGCTCCCCATCCAGCCCGACATCGTGGGCGAGCGCGTGGAGGTGCCCGAGGGCGGGCGCGTGGAGGTCCTGGTCCCCGAGCTGGACGGGGAGCTGGGCGTGGAGGTCTGCGCGGCGGGGCAGGGCTGATGGCGCACCCGAGAGGGCCGTACCTGGGCAAGGACCTGGTAGGGCTGGAGGACCTGAGCGCCGAGCAGATCACCGCCATCCTGGACACCGCCGAGCCGTTCAAGGAGATCTCCGAGCGCGCCATCAAGAAGACCCCGGTGCTGCGCGGCAAGACCATCGTCAACGCCTTCTTCGAGAACTCCACCCGCACCCGCATCTCCTTCGAGTTCGCCCAGAAGCGGCTCTCCGCCGACACGGTCAACTTCTCCGCCGGCGGCTCCTCGGTGTCCAAGGGCGAGACGCTGGTGGACACCGCGCGGAACCTGGAGGCCATGCGGATCGACATGGTGGTGATCCGCCACGGGGCCTCGGGCGCGGCGCGCTTCCTGGGCGAGCGGATCGCCTCCAACGTGGTCAACGCCGGCGACGGGCGGCACGAGCACCCCACCCAGGGGCTGCTGGACATGCTCACCCTGCGCGACCACTTCGGGCGCATCGCCGGCCTCCGGGTGTGCATCGTGGGCGACGTGCTGCACTCCCGCGTGGCCCGCTCCAACATCTGGGGCCTCAAGAAGCTGGGCGCCGAGGTGGCCGTGTGCGGGCCGCTGACGCTGCTCCCGCGCGAGGTGGGGGAGATGGGCGTCACCGTGTTCCGGCGGGTGGAGGAGGCCATCGAGTGGGCCGACGCCCTCAACATCCTCCGCCTGCAGCTGGAGCGCATGCAGGCGGGCTTCATCCCGTCGCTGCGCGAGTACAACCGCGTCTTCGGGGTGAGCAGCGCGCGGCTGGAGCAGGCCCCGCGCGACGTCCTCATCCTCCACCCGGGGCCGATGAACCGCGGCGTGGAGATCGACAGCGACGTGGCGGACGGGCCGCACAGCGTCATCCTGCAGCAGGTGACCAACGGGGTCGCCGTGCGCATGGCGGTGCTCTACCTCCTGGCCGGGGGAGCGCCGGACACAGCCGAGGCCGCCAAGCGGGGAGGGGAAGCGTGAGGCCGGTGCTGATCCGCGGCGGACGGGTGATCGACCCGTCGCAGAAGATGGACGCCACGCTGGACGTGCTGCTGCACGAGGGCGCGGTGGCGGAGCTGGGCGAGCGGCTGGACGCCCCCGAGGGCGCGGAGACCGTCGACGCCGCGGGGCTGGTGGTGTGCCCCGGGCTGATCGACGTGCACGTGCACCTGCGCGAGCCCGGGCAGGAGCACAAGGAGACCATCGCCAGCGGCGCGCGCGCGGCGGCGGCGGGCGGCTTCACCGCCGTGGTCGCAATGCCCAACACCGACCCGCCCATCGACAACCCTGCCTCGGTGGGGTTCGTGCTGGCGGAGGGGCTGCGGGCGGGGGCGGCGCGCGTCTTCCCCAGCGGCTGCATCACCGTGGGGCAGAAGGGGGAGAAGCTCACCGAGATCGGCGAGCTGATCGACGCCGGCGCGGTGACCATCACCGACGACGGGCGCCCGGTGATGAACTCCGGCATCATGCGGATGGCGCTGGAGTACACGCAGACCTTCGGCCTGGCGGTCGCGGTGCACGCCGAGGACCTGGCGCTCTCCCGCGGCGGCTCCATGAACGAGGGGCTGGTCGCCACGCGGCTGGGGCTCACCGGGATCCCCAACGCCGCCGAGGACGTGATGATCGCCCGCGACCTGCTCCTGGCGGAGCTGACCGGGGGGCGGCTGCACATCCAGCACGTGGCCACGCGGCGCGGGGTGGAGATGATCCGCGAGGCCAAGGCGCGCGGGGTGCGGGTGTCGGCGGAGGCGTCGCCGCACCACTTCACCCTCACCGACGCGGCGGTGGACCCGTACCGCACCGACGCCAAGATGAACCCGCCGCTCCGCTCCAAAGCCGACCGCGACGCGGTGGTGGGGGGGGTGCGCGACGGCACGCTGGACGTGATCGCCACCGACCACGCGCCGCACCACTACGACGAAAAGGAGCAGGCGTTCGAGGACGCGCCCAACGGCATCGTGGGGCTGGAAACCGCGCTCGGGCTGGCGCTCACCGAGCTGGTGGGGAAGGGTGTGATCGACCTCCCCACCCTGGTGGAGCGGATGAGCTGCGCCCCGGCGCGCGCCCTGTCGCTCCCCGGCGGCACGCTGCGCCCCGGCTCCGCGGCGGACGTGACCGTGTTCCACCCGGACGAGGAGTGGACGGTGGACCCGGCGAAGTTCCTGTCCATGAGCCGAAACACCCCGTTCCGCGGCTGGACGCTGCGGGGCCGCCCGGTACGCACCATCGTGGGAGGGAGGACCGTGTGGGCGCAGGCGGCGGAATGACCTGGATCGGGCACGCGCGCGCGGCCCGCAGGCTTGACCTGCGCGCCTACTGCGGGGGCGCGTTCCCCTGGCCGCTGGTGGGCGAGCTGGCGGACGGCAGCGAGGTGACGGCGTGCTACCTGGTGCACGACAAGCAGCGCCGGGAGACGCGGGCCGCGAAGCCGTACCTGCAGCTCACCCTGGGCGACCGCACCGGGACCGTGAAGGCGATGGTGTGGGACGACGCGGAGCGGCTGGACGCCCTGGTGGCCCCGGACGACGTGATCGGGGTGCGCGGCCGGGTGGGCTCGTACAACGACCAGCTCCAGGTGACGGTGCTCTCGGCGGAGCCGCTGGAGGTGGTGGACGACGACCTGGCCTTCTTCCTCCCCTGCTGCCCGCGCGACCGCGAGGCCCTCTCCAGGGAGCTGGACCGGCTCATCGCCACGGTGGAGGACCGGCCGCTGCGCACGCTGCTGGAGCGCTGCCTGGGCCGCCGCACGGCGCTGGGCCGCACCTTCCGCGTGCACCCCGCCGCAAAGCGCAACCACCACGCGTACCTGGGCGGGCTGATGGAGCACTCGCTCTCGGTGGCGCTGTCGTGCGACCGGCTGGCGGCCCACTACATCGGCCAGGGGGCGCGCGTCGACCGCGACCTGCTGGTGGCCGGGGCGCTGCTCCACGACCTAGGCAAGGTGCGGGAGCTGAGCGCGGGTCGCAGCTTCGGCTACACGGTGGAGGGGCAGCTCCTGGGGCACATCGTCATCGGCATCCAGATCGTGGGGCGCGAGGCGGACGGCATCCCCGGTCTGTCGCCGGAGCGGCTGCTGCTGGTGCAGCACCTGGTCGCCAGCCACCAGGGGCGCCTGGAGTGGGCCAGCCCAAAGGTGCCGCAGATGCTGGAGGCGATGCTGCTGCACTACGCGGACGACCTGGACTCCAAGATGAACCCGGCCATCTCGCTGCTCGCCGGCGTGGCGCCGGGCGAGTTCGCCCCGTACGACCGCAACCTGGACCGCGCCCTCTTCAACCCCGCCCCGCCCGCCCTGGCGCGCGCGCCCGAGCTGGAGCCGGTGGCCCCCGAGACGGCGGCCGAAGTCGTGTTCGACCTGTTCCGCGGCTGACCGCGCCGCACCCCGCACCCCCGGAGTACCCCATGGAAACACCCCTTGCCACCGACGCGCCCTCGGCGGTCGAGACGCTCACCCGCCGCCGCGCCCAGCTGCAGGACTGGCTCGGCCGCCTCGGCGAGGTGGGGAGCGGCGTCCCCGGCCACGTGGCCGAGCGCGTCCGCCGTGACTACGAGGACCGGCTGCGCTCCGTCACCCAGGAGCTGGGCGAGCACCGTGACGCCCTCACCGCCGAGCTGGACGACCGCCGCGCGGAGCTGGAGGACGCCGACGCCCGCCGCTCCGCCGCCGCGGACGACCTGGAGGAGGCGCGCCTGCGCCACCTGATCGGCGAGCTGGAGGCGGGGGAGTGGGACGCGCGCCGCCCCGAGCTGGAGTCCGCCCTCGCCACGGCGGAGACGCAGGCCACGGGGATCCGCGCCGAGGTGGAGCGGCTGGACGCCCTGCTGCGCGAGATGCCCGGCGTCGCGCCCGAGCCAGCCGCGCACGCCGCCGCCGCCCCGTTCATGGAGGAGGCCGCGCCCGCCGCCGGGGCACAGCAGGCGGAGTCGGGGGAGTGGCCCAGGGAGCCCCCGCCCGTGGAGGAGGTGGCACGGTCCGTGTTCCCGCCGCGCGACACCAGCGACGACACCGTCCCCGAGTTCACCCCGTTCGCGCAGGACGACCGCGCGGGCTCCGGCGCGGCGGACGACGACCTGGGCGTGGACCTCTCCTGGCTGGAGGACGTGGAGCAGGTGTCCACGACGGTGGACCTGTCCGGCGGCGCCGCCCCCGCGCCGGCCGACGACGACGACAGCTCGGCCGACGACCTTGCATTCCTGGAGGAGCTGGACCGCGCCATCTCCGCCTCGCCCACCGCGGGCCAGGCCGGCTCGCCCTCCGCCGCCATGCCGGACCCGGACCGCACGCTGGACCCGGACCGCGCCGGGATGCTGCTGTGCAAGGAGTGCGGCGCCATCAACGAGCCGCAGCTGTGGTACTGCGAAATCTGCGGCTCAGAGCTGTAGCGGCCGCTGAAACGGGCGCAGCTCTGCGTGGGAACTTCGGTTCCCTGCGGTCACGCTGCTCGTCGGGGCTCCCTGCGACGTACATGAAGTACGTCTCGGTCGCCCCTCCTCGCGCGCCTTGATCTGCATCCCGTTTGAGCGGCCTCCGGGCATCTCAGAAAAAAGAACAGCAGGACGCGAAAAGCCCCTCTCCCGCATGCTGGGAGAGGGGCTCGTCGTTCCGCACTCACGCACTTTCGCACTCACGCACTTCGGTCCCCGGACGCGAAAAGGCCCGCGGGACCGTCTGGTCCCGCGGGCCTCCCGTACGTCCGGGAGCGGTGCGTCTTACGCGCCGAGCTTCTGGACGAAGGCGGTCAGGCGGGACTTGGCCCGCGCGGCCTTGTTCGGGTGGATCAGGCGCTTGGAAGCGGCCCGGTCCAGGAGCGAGATCGCCTCCTTGAGGGCGCTGCCGGCCGTCTCCGCGTTCTCCGCCTTGCGGACGTTGCGAAGCGCGGTGCGCAGCCGCGAGCGGCGGGCCCTGTTACGCTCGGCGCGGACCTCGTTGGTCCGCATCCGCTTTTCGGCAGACTTGACGTTCGGCAAACTGGCCTCCGGAAGATCTATGCTGGGGGTGGTTCCTGGATACGCCTCGAAACAGGAAAGCGGAAAAATACCGAAAGGATGCCGGCGTGTCAAGCGCGGGGTCTCGCGTTTTTGACACCGGACGGCGCCCGCGCTAGCTTCTGCGCATGGAACCACACCCGATCACCGGCGCCCCCGCGGCGGCACGGGCGGCGGCGGCATAGGTTGCGCCCCGTGCAGCCGCAGTCCCCCCCCGAGCCGCAGCTGGACCTGTTCCAGGTGGAGCTGGAGCGCTTCCAGGGTCCGCTGGACCTGCTGCTGCACCTGATCCGCAACCAGGACATCGACATCTTCGACATCCCCATCTCGCGGATCACGGAGCAGTTCCTGGCGGCGATCCGGCAGGTGGACCGCCTGGAGCTGGAGCGCGCGGGGGAGTTCCTGGAGATGGCGTCCATCCTGGTCCGGATCAAGGCGCAGATGCTCTTCCCCCGGCGGGCGGAGGAGGGCGAGGAGGAGGACCCGCGCGCCGAGCTGGTGCGGCGGCTGCTGGAGTACGAGCACTTCCGCGAGGCGGCGGGGCTGCTGGTGCACGCCGAGCGGGAGCGCGCGCGCATGTGGTCGCGCGGCTACGTGGAGGCGAGGCCGGCCCCCCAGCTCGCCGCGGTTCCGCTGGAGACCGAGTGGAGCGAGGTGTGGGACGCGGTGCTGCGGCTGGGCGCGCGCGCCGCCGAGCCGGAGACCGTGTACCGCTTCCAGGGGCGGCCGGTGAGGATCGAGGAAAAGATGGAGCTGGTGCTGGCGGCGCTGGAGGAGTCGCGCCGGGTGGAGTTCGCCGCGCTGGTGTCGCCCTGGGGAACGCGGATGCACGCGGTGGTGTCGCTGCTGGCCTGCCTGGAGCTAGCCAAGCGCAGCCGCGTGCTGGTGCGGCAGGCGGCGCCCTTCGCGCCGCTGTGGGTGTACCGCCGCAGGCGCGAGGAGGAGGCGGCGTGAGGGCCAGCCGGGTGGTGGAGGCGGTGCTGTTCGCCAGCCAGACGCCGCTCAGCGCGGCGGAATTGGCCCGCGGCGGCGAGGAGCTGGACGAGGAGACGGTGGAGGCCGCGCTCGCCGAGCTGCGCGCCGAGTACGAGCGCGAGGGGCGGGCCTTCGGGGTGTTCGAGGTGGGGGGCGGCTGGCAGCTGCTCACCCGGCCGGAGTTCGCGCCGGTGCTGGAGCGCTTCGACAGCGTCCCCGCCAATGCGCGCCTCTCCTCGCCGGCGCTGGAGACGCTCGCCATCATCGCCTACCGGCAGCCGGTGGGGCGCGCGGAGATCGAGGAGATCCGCGGGGTGGGCGCCGGGGGGGTGCTGAAGACGCTGCAGGACCGCGAGCTGATCGAGGTGACCGGGCGCGGCGAGGGGCTGGGGCGGCCGCTGCTCTACGGCACCACGCGGCGCTTCCTGGAGCACTTCGGGTTCCGCTCCACGGAGGACCTCCCCCGGCCGGAGGAATTGCCCGTGGTGCTTTCGCAGAGAAACGACGAGGGGAGGCAGGATGGCGCGCAGGCAGGGTAGGCCGGCGGCGGAGGGGGAGCCCGTCCGCCTGCAGGTGTTCATCGCGCGGTCGGGGATCGCGTCGCGGCGGGGGGCCGAGGAGCTGATCGCCGAGGGCCGGGTGTGGGTCAACGGCGAGCCCGTGACCGCGCCCGGGACCAAGGTGACGCCCGGCCTCGACACGGTGGAGGTGGACGGCGAGCCGATCTCGTCGGCCGTGGAGACCATGTGGGTGGCGCTGCACAAGCCCAAGGGGTACGTGACCACCCGCCACGACCCGTACGGCCGCAAGACCATCTACGAGCTGCTCCCGGCCAAGCTCCACCACCTGTTCCACGTGGGGCGGCTGGACCGCGACAGCGAGGGGATCCTGCTGCTCACCAACGACGGGCCCGGGGCCAACCGCTTCCTGCACCCGCGCTTCGGCGTCACCAAGGAGTACCTGGTGGACGTGGACGGCCGCCCCACCTCCGAGGAGATGCGCCGGCTGGTGGGCGGCGTGGAGCTGGAGGACGGGGTGGCGCGCGCCGAGTCCGCCGAGCGCCTGCACCAGGTGGACCTGGACGTGTGGCGGATCCGCGTGGTGCTGCGCGAGGGCAAGAAGCGCGAGGTGCGCCGCATGCTGGATGCCGTGGGCCACCCGGTGCGGCGGCTGATCCGGCGCCGCTTCGGCCCGGTGGAGCTGGGCGAGCTTCCCTCCGGCAAGTGGCGGGTTTTAGGGCCCACCGAGCTTCGCGGGCTGATGAAGGAGCCGGGATGAACGGCTGCTTTGGGCGTGCCCCCGGCTGGCGCCGGGGTCGGGCTGCGACTCCGTAACGCAGCAAACAACGCTGCGTAACGGAGGCGAGCCCCAACGATACTGCCGTTGGGTCTCGCCGCTTCGCGCTCGCATCCCTCACGCGGGCTCCGGCGCATTCCCCGGGAGCTGCCCGGCCTGCGCCGGACCCGCCGGGATCGCTTACCACTCTTACCGACGATCGCTTCGCACATGGAAATCCGCGGCTCTCGCATTCTCCTGCTGGGTGGGTCCGGGCTGGTCGGGACGGCGCTGGCGCGCCAGCTGCTCCCCTTCAAGCCGGCGCTGGTGGTCGTCTCGGGGCTGACGCGGGAGGAGGCGGAGGGCGGCGTCGCGGAGCTGGCGCGCGAGCCGGACGCCGAGGGGGTGGAGATCGTCCCCGAGTGGGGCGACATCTTCCTCCCCGCGGAGCTCAAGGACATCCGCCGGCGCGACATCGTGGAGGACCCGCGGGCCCGCGCGCAGATCCTGGACGACCTGCTGGGGCCGCTCTCGGAGGACGTGATCGAGCGCTCGGCGCTGGGGCGGATCATCGCCCGGCACCGGCCCGAGGTGATCGTGGACACCATCAACACCGCCACCGCGTTCGCGTACCAGAACGCCTTCGACAGCGCCGCCGCGCTGCGCGAAAAGGCCCGGCGCGGCGAGGCGGACCTGGACGCGGTGGAGACGCACCTGGCGACCATGTACCTGCCGCAGCTGATCCGCCACGTGCAGCTGGCGCTGGAGGTGATGAAGCGCGCCCGGACCGAGGTGTACGTCAAGGTGGGGACCGCGGGCACCGGCGGGATGGGGCTCAACATCCCCTTCACCCACTCGGAGGAGCGGCCGTCGCGGGTGCTGCTCGCCAAGTCGTCCATCGCCGGGGCGCACACGCTGCTCCTGTACCTGATGGCCCGCACCCCGGGTGCCCCCACGGTCAAGGAGATCAAGCCCACCGCGGCGATCTCCTGGAAGAGCATCGGCTTCGGCGAGGTGAAGCGGGGCGGCCGACCCATCCGCCGGGTGGACGCGGTGGCGCCGGTCGCCGTGGGCGAGCTGGCCGGCGGCGGGGACGGGAGCTGGCGCGACACCGGCGAGGCGCTCACCGGCGTGTACGTGGACTCGGGGGAGAACGGGCTGTTCTCCCCGCCGGAGTTCGAGACGCTGACCGCGCTGGGGCTGATGGAGTTCATCACCCCGGAGGAGATCGCGCAGGACGTGGTCCGCGAGATCCGCGGCCAGCCCACCGGGCACGACGTGGTGGCGGCGCTGGACGCGTCCACCTCGGGCCCCACCTACCGCGCCGGGGTGCTGCGGCAGTCCGCGATCGCGCGCATGGAGGAGCTGGAGGCGGAGCACGGGCACGAGAGCGTCGCCTACGAGATGCTGGGCCCGCCGCGCCTTTCCAAGCTGCTCTTCGAGGCCGCCATCCTGGGGCGGCTCACCGGCGGCTCGCTGGACGCGGCGGCGATGCTGGACCCCGAAGCCGCCGCCGAGCGCGCCGAGGCGCTGGTGCTGGGCGACGCCGAGCTGCGCACCTCCATTCTTTCCATCGGGCTGCCGGTGCTGCTGCGCGACGGGGAGCGCGCGCTGCGCGGCGCCGACGTCAAGGTGGCCCCGGAGCCGGGCGAGCCCTGGGAGCGCTCCGTGGACAACGGCTGGGTGGACCTGCGCCCCTCCAGCTGGGCGCGCTGGCGGGAGCGGGTGGGCGCCGTCTGCCGGCGGCTGGACGGCTGCGCGGACGCGGCGGTGGGCTCGCGCTGGGACGTGGAGCCCTGGGAGCGCGCCCGCCGCATCCGCCCGGGGGCGCTGGCCGCCTGGGTGTTCCGCCACGAGGACCGCGGCGAGCGCATCAAGCGCTGACCCCGCCATGGCCGCCGCCCCCGTCCCGCCGTCGCTGATCCGCGACCTCGCCAAGGCGTACTCGCTGGGCGAGTTCTACCCGGTCATGCACCCCACGCTGGACCAGGCGCTGGAGCGGCTGGACCGCGAGCTCCTCGCCCTGGGCGGGGAGCTGCGCGTGGAGGTGGAGCCCAGCTCGCTGCGGGTGGGCCGGGAGTGGGCGGCGTGGCGCTCGGCGCACGTGGCGCGCTTCGCCACGCGGCTGGCCGGGCACGGGGTGCACTCCTTCACGCTGCGCCCCGGCGAGGCGCGCGCCGAGGACCTGGGCCGCTTCCTGTCGGCGGCGGCGCTCCCCATGAAGGTGGTGCGCGCGGCGGGCGGCTTCGTGGCCGCGCTCTCCGCGGCGGGGATGCGCGGCGTGCTGGTCAACGGCATCGCCCCCGACCCGCCGAAGCCCTCCGCGCAGGCGAGGGCGGCGCCGCAGGCCGGCGTCAACTTCGACGTGTCGCTCTGGTCGGCGCACCAGATCTACGAGCTGGTGAAGCAGACCGCGGTCCGGGTCGAGCACGAGGACCTGGAGGCGCTGCGGCGGGAGCTGGCGACCTCGCCGGACGCGGACCGGGTGCAGCTGGTGGAGCGGATGCGCCAGACGGCCCAGTGGACGGCGGGGCAGGGCCGGCTGGACGAAGTCGTGGCGCTGGTGCTCCGGATGCGCGCCGACGCCGAGGAGCTGGCCCGCACCGCCCCGGCCCGCCGCGCCGGGGTGATGCTGGGCATCGCGCGGGTCGCCTCGCCCGCGGTGGTGGACGAGCTGGTGGCGCGGCTTGGAAAGGCGCGCTCGGAGGAGGAGCGCGCCGAGACGCAGGCGGCGCTGCTGCACGTGGGCGCCGAGGTGGTGCCCCCGCTGGTGCGGGCGCTGAGCGACGCGCAGGACATGTCGGCGCGGCGGGCGTACCGCGACGCGCTGGTGGCGCTGGACCGCGTGGGGATCCCGCTGCTGGAGGACATGGCCGCCGACGAGCGCTGGTTCGTGGTCCGCAACATGGTCAGCATCCTGGGCGAGATCCGCAGCGCCGAGTCGCTGGAGCACTTCGCCCGCACCGTGCTGCACGCCGACGCCCGGGTGCGCCGCGAGACGGTGCAGGCGCTCACCAAGCTGGGCGGCGAGGAGTCGGTGCCGCTGCTGGTGCGCGCCCTGTCCGACGCGGACCCCGGCATCCGCGGCGCCGCCGCCCTGGGGCTGGGCCTGTCGCGCGTCCCCGCGGCCGTGTCCCCGCTGCTGATGCGCCTGGGCCAGGAGACCGACGCCGAGGCGGAGGCGGAGATCGTGCGCGCCCTGGGCCGCCTGGGCGACCCCCGCGCCGTGCAGCCCCTTGCGGAGCGCGCCGCGGCCGGCGGGTGGCTGTCGCGCCGCTCGTCCGCCGGGCGGGTGGAGGCGGTGCGCGCGCTGGGCGCCATCGGCGGGGACGCGGCCCGGGGCGTGCTCCAGAAGCTGGCCGCCGACAGGGCGCCCGAGGTGCGCGACGCCGCGCAGCGCGCCCTCCGCGGCGAGCCCGTGACCTGAGACCACCCCCGATGGCATCCGACGCCCCCCGCCTCCCCGAGACCCCGGCCGCACCCGGCTTCGCAACGCGCATCGTCGCCGAGGTGCACCGCCGCGTGGTGGGGCAGGAGTACATGATCGAGCGCCTGCTGATCGGGCTGCTCACCGGCGGGCACGTGCTCTTCGAGGGGCTCCCCGGCCTCGCAAAGACGCTCACCGTGCGCACCCTGGCGGACGCGGTGGACGCCACCTTCCAGCGGGTGCAGTTCACGCCGGACCTGCTCCCGGCGGACGTGGTGGGGACCACCATCTACGACGTGCGCACCGGCGAGTTCACGCCGCACCGCGGACCCATCTTCGCCAACATCGTCCTGGCCGACGAGATCAACCGCGCCCCGGCCAAGGTGCAGGCGGCGCTGCTGGAGGCGATGCAGGAGCGGCAGGTGACCATCGGCGGGACCACCTACCCGCTGCCGCAGCCGTTCCTGGTGCTGGCGACGCAGAACCCCATCGAGCAGGTGGGCACCTACCCGCTCCCCGAGGCGCAGGTAGACCGCTTCATGCTCAAGGTGCGGGTGGGCTACCCCACGCGCGAGGAGGAAAAGGAGATCCTGCGCCGCATGTCCGGCGGCGAGCCCATCCCGGTGCGGCCGGTGGTGGGGGCGGAGGAGATCCTGGCGGCGCGGCGCACCATCGCCGGGCTGTACCTGGACGACACGGTGGGCGACTACATCCTGGACGTGGTGACGGCCACGCGGGAGCCCCGGAAGTTCGGGCTGGGGGAATTGGAGCCGCTGATCGAGTTCGGGGCGTCGCCGCGGGCCACCATCGCGCTGGCCACCTGTTCGCGGGCGCACGCCTTCCTGCGCGGCCGCAGCTACGTGACTCCGGACGACGTCAAGGCGATCGGCGCGGACGTGCTGCGCCACCGGGTGATCACCACCTACGAGGCCGAGGCGGAGGAGGTCACCCCGGACGACATCGTGCGCCGGGTGTTCGAGGCGGTGCGGGTGCCGTAGGTCCGTTCCGCTTCGACCGAGTTCGTGGGGCCGCTACGGAGCCCGGACGGAACTGCTGTCCGGTCTCCTCCGCGGGCTCCGGGAGCCACCGGAAACTGCCCCGGTGTCTCCCTGCGCCGGGGGAAGCCTCGCCAAACTGCCGGCGAGTCTTCCCCCGTACAGCTTCTGGGAACTATGGGAACGGCGCCCGATCTTCACGATCTCGAACCCGGCTGAGCCATGCCCGTCGTCGAACGCTCGGTGGAGATCCGCGCGCCGCGGGAGGCGCTCTTCGACCTGGCGCAGGACTACCACCTGCGCGGGGCGTGGGACCCGTTCACGCGCGAGATGCGCTTCCTGGACGGCGCCGCGGAGGCCGCGCCGGGCGTGCGGGTGCGGGTCAGGGCGTGGAACGGCCTGCGGATGGACGTGGAGTACGTGACGGTGAGGCGGCCGGAGCGGGTGGCCGTGCGGATCACGCGCGGGCCGTTCTTCTTCGAGAACTTCGCGGGCTCGTGGGTCTTCCACGACGCGGGCGGGGGCGTGACGCGGGTGGTGTTCCGCTACAGCTTCCGGACGCGCTGGGGCTGGCTGCGCCCCGTGCTCGATCCGGTGGTCTCGGCAGTGTTCGGGCGGGACGTGGCGGCGCGGGTGCGGGGCCTGAAGCGCGCCGCGGAGGAGACGGACGTCCTGCGGCGCCTGGCCGCGCGCTGAGGGCCCCCCTCACCCCCCGGCCCCCTCTCCCACGAGGGGAGAGGGGGAGCACCGCGACGCGGCTCAGCGGGTGACGACGATCTCGCTGACGCGGGCGCAGCCCTGGCCCTGGCAGGCCCACAGCTGCGCGGCGAGGCCGTCGGCGCTCACCTGGACCCTGCCCGGCGCGCGGGCGGTGAACAGCCCTCCGCCACCCGGGCGGCCGGCGATGTCGGCGACCGCGCCGTCCGTCACCGCCCAGCGGCGCACCCAGACGGTGTCGGATTCCGGCCGGGCCGGGCCCGGTCCGTGGACGAGGTGGAGGGTGAACGTGTCGCCGACCGCGACGCGCCCCAGGTAGCCGCCGTCGGGGGTGGTGTTGGAGCGGTCCACCCGGCCGCTGGGGAAGCCGATGATGAAGTCTCCGTCCCCGCCGCCCCCGCTGGAGTAGCACGGGCCGATGATGCAGGCGTCGCTGAAGTCCGGGCCCAGGTCGCAGCCGCCGAGCACGGCGGCGCCCGCGAGGGCGAGAAGCGAGGTGGCGATTCGTCTCACGGCGAGTCTCCGTGTGGCAGGCGGAACCGGCGGCAAGTCCGCCGGAGGCGTGTGCAGCACGCCTGAAGCATGCAAAAGACTCCCCGAACGCGCCATGGGTAACGCGACCCACGGGGGATCCCCGCGAAAGCGATCGTGACCCGTACCGCAGTTCCTCTAAGCACGTGCAGCGTGCGCAGCAGGGCGGAGACTCGCCGGCAGTTTGGCGAGGCTCCGTTCGCTTAGCCACGGTAGTTTCGTGGCTTGGCGAATAGAGCGCGGTCCCCGGCCGGCAGTATCGGCCGGGGATTCGCCCGACCCCGCCGGAATCTTTGGTTCTGAAATCGGGTACGGCTCCTGCCACACGTCCGCCGGAAACGCACGACCACCAGACGACGCATGCAGGAACACTCCGGACAACACGACCCCGTCAGCCGCGAGGTGCTGCGCCAGGTGCGCCGCATCGAGCTGCGCACGCGCGGCGCCGTGGACTCGCGCTTCAGCGGCGAGTACCAGAGCGTGTTCAAGGGCCAGGGGCTGGAGTTCGTGGAGGTGCGCGAGTACCTGCCGGGCGACGACGTGCGGACCATCGACTGGAACGTGTCGGCGCGCACCGGCGTTCCGCACGTGAAGCGCTACGTGGAGGAGCGCGAGCTGTCGCTGCTGCTGGTGGTGGACTTCTCGGCGTCCATGCGCTTCGGCACGGTGGAGCGCTTCAAGAGCGAGCTGGTGGCGGAGGTGGCGGCGGTGCTGGCGATGTCGGCCATCCGCAACAACGACCGGGTGGGGCTGCTGGTGTTCACGGACGGGATCGAGCTGTTCCTGCCGCCGCGCAAGGGCCGGCGCCACGTGCTGCGGCTGATCCGCGAGCTGCTGGCCTTCCGCCCGGCGGGGCGGGGGAGCGCGGCCCCGGAGGCGCTGGAGTACGCCATGCGGGTGCTGCGCTCGCGCTCCATCGTGTTCCTGTTCTCGGACTTCCGCTTCGGCGCGGAGTGGGGCGACTTCGAGCGCGCCCTGCGCACCGCCGCCCGCCGCCACGACGTGGTGGCCGTGCGCCTGGCCGATCACCGCGAGGAGGTGCTCCCGGACATGGGGCTGCTGCGCGTGACGGACCCGGAGACCGGGCAGACGCTGCTGCTGGACACCGGCCGCCGCGACGTGCGCGAGGCGTACGCGCGCGCCGCGGCGGAGGAGCGCGACCGTGCCCGCCGCCTGTTCCGCCGCATCGCCGTGGACGAGATCGTCCTGCACACCGGCGAGCGCTACGCCCCGGAGCTGCTGGCCTTCTTCCAGCGGCGCGAGACCCGCCTGCGCCGGTGACCCCCGTGCGGTGCGCCTGGCTCGCTGTCTCCCTCCTCCTGTGCTGCGGCCCCGTCCCGGCCGCGGGGCAGGGCGCGCCCGTGCTGTCGGTGGGCCTGAGCCACGACACGGTGACGGTGGGCGACCGCTTTCTGGTGCTGCTGCGCGTGCAGGCGCCCGCGGACGTGCGCGTGGACCCGCCCGCGCGCCTGGACAGCGCCCCCGAGCTGCAGCCGGTGGGCCCGCGCATCGACCGGCGCGACCCGGCGGGGGGGGCGCACGGCTTCGGGTACCCGATGGCGGCGTGGCGCCCGGGCGCGCTCCCGCCCCGCTTCGCCGCGGTGCGGGTGACGTACCCCGACGGCCGCGCCTCCACGCTGCGGGTGCCGCTGCGCCTCCCCTTCGTCCGCTCCGTGCTCCCCACCGACACGTCGAAGATCGAGCCGCGCGGCCCCAAGGACGTGATCGGCCCGGACTGGGACCGGCGGCTGATCCTGTTCCTGCTGCTGCTCGCGCTGCTGCTGCTGGCGCCCTCCGCGGTGCTGGTGCGGCGGTGGCTGCGGAAGCGCCTGGCCCGCAGGGCCGCCGCGCCGCCGGTGGACCCCCGCGCCCGCGCCCTGGCCACACTGGACCAGGCGAGGAAGATGAAGCTGGTGGAGACCGGGGACTGGAAGCCGTTCTACACGCTGACCTCCGAGGCGCTACGCGGCTACCTGGACGCGCTCTCGCGCCGCTGGAGCGCCGACCTGACCACGGAGGAGCTGGTGGCCGCCCTGAACACCGCGGACGCGGACGGCGGCACCGCGCGCCTGCTGGGCGCCCTGCTGGCGGAGGCGGACGCGGTGAAGTTCGCGCGCGCGGGCTCCACGCCGGAAGAGGCCGAGCGGCACTGGCTGCAGGCGCGGGAGTGGGTGGAGTCGTTCGAGGGGCCCCAGGCCGAGGAGCGGGACGAGGTGGAGGACGCCCGGGAGACGGCGGAGGTGGCGGGGTGAGGCGGGCCCCCGGAAGGCCCTCACCCGGCGGCCTTAGAGCCGCCACCCTCT